>NZ_JBIRXZ010000005.1:0-360905 GCF_044389385.1 Isoptericola sp. NPDC019571 | reverse complement strand
CTTGAACTCAGGCGGGAACTTCTTGGGCACAGAGACATCCTTCCAGCGGGACGGCGTCCCACAGATGGAGTGTCAACCAGCCCTGCAGCAGTCCCAGGAACAGGCGCGCAACGAGGGAACTTGCGGCGTGCGGTCGCGTCCCACGCGCGCCTTCCCGTGGCTGGTCGATACGAAGGCGCCGCCTCGCGTTCGTGGCCAGCCCGTATCCTCCGGGGGAGTGCGTGGGCTTGAGGCGCCGGAACGACTGCCTGATGACGTGACGGCGCATTCGAGCGGGCCACCGTAGCGGCGCTGCGCAGGCGTGCCGAGGTGAGGGGTTGAGCGTGTCGTCGCCGCGTGTACGGGTTCTGCCAGGTGTGGCGTTAGTTCTTCAGTTTGGCGAGGCGCTGCCCGAGCTGGGTTGATGCGCGTTGCTCGACGGGAACGAACGCAAGCCAGCGTTCTAGTATTGCGGCTTCTTTGTCTGGTTGGCGAAGCTTGCGGTGGATGATCGCCGCTTGCTCGGTGTACCAAGGTGCGGGCGTCGAGCCAGCGCGATCGCCCTCGGCGCCCTGGATCGCTGCGTAGCAGAGTTCGAGGGCCTCCTCGAGCCGATCGTCGCGCTTGAGTTGCTTGATGGGTTCAACGAGTTCCAGGTAGTGAACGCCACTGACCATCCCTGCTTCGAAGGCCTTCGCGCGGTCACCGCCACCCGCCAGAGCCTCGGCAACCATCTCGCGCCGGACGAGGAGCTCGCCGGTGCGCTTCTCCTGCGGTGTCAGCGGAGGCAGGTTCTCTGCGGTGTACTGCCACCGAGGAGACAGATCGCTCCCGAGCCAAACCCACGCCTCGACGCGAGCAGTCTCGCCGTCGACGATGTACGCCAGTTGCATCGGCGCCGCTTGCGCTGTTCGCTCGTCGAGCCGCAGGGAGCCAGCAACGCCGCTGGGGAGGTAGCCGATTCGTTCGCCTTCCACGAGGACCGCGACAGCGTTCGGATCTGCGGCGTTGCTCGGCTCGCGTTCGAGGAGAGCTGTCTCTTCGAGCAGCCCTTGCCCGGTGAGGCCTCGTCGGCGAACGAGTCCCTGCGCTGCCTCGGCGCAGAAGGTGGTCGTCCCGGCAAGCTTGACCAGCGGACTCCCGGACAGGCTGATGGTGAGTGTTGGGCGCTGCGCTGGTGGTGAGGGTTCCGCGCGCGTGGCGGGCAGCGGACTGGCGGGGCGCGGGCTACGACGTTTGCCAAGCCATTCCAAAAGACTCACGGGTGGATGATCCCACCGCGGGCGACCTCGCGGGGCACGGTGCCCGATCTCGGCCGCGGCATGGCGCTGTACGGCCATCAAGTCACCTTCGCTTCGACGCCGGAGCGCCCGTCGTCGCCAGGCTGGTCTCCAATCACCACTTGCACTGCTTCTAGCCAAGAACCGTCCGGTTTCACCGCGCCAGCGCCGGCACCCTGGGATCCTGCGTAGCGCATCGGCGACGACGAGAACGAGTGCCGGGTGCGCGACGCCGGCGCGTAGCCAATGGGCCATGATCTACCCATGACTGAGGACGTCGAAGCTTTGGAGCCCATCTCACTGCGGTGGCAGGACGTCTTCCCGGCGGCTGAAGGACCGGATCATGCGGAGGTCTATTTGAGCCTTCCACCGTCCTGGAAAGGGGTCCAGTTCTTCGTAGGCCGCAACGGCAGCGGCAAGTCGAAGACAGCCCGTGAGGTGGCGGTGAAGTGCGGTGGACGGTTCGTCTCGACCGACCGGCTCACGGGGATCATGGGCTTCACCGCCTGGTCCGGCGCTCACCTTCCCGGACAGTTTCGCGGGGTACCTCTCGGGGCACAGGAACTTCAAGACTTTCAGAACGCGGCGCGGAGGTACGGAGGCGGGGAAGCGGTTCTAGGGCTGCACGCTCTCCATGACCGGCCCGACGTTCGACTGCGTGTGATGGCCTTTCTCCGGCGGGCGCTGGGCCGCTCGATCGAGCTGCGGGAGAGCGCGGGATACCTCGATCCCTACGTGCGGCTGAACGGGAAGGAATACTCCCTGTTCCGAGACGAAGGCCACGGCCTCCGTGAACTAATTCTGCTCCTCGTGGAGATCTACCGGGATGACTGGAACGTACTGGTCATCGATGAGCCCGAGCTCCACCTACATCCGTCGATGGCACGCCTGTGGCTCTCAGAACTGTCGCAGGAGTGCGCGAGGCGGGGGCGACGCGCGGTAGTCGTGACCCATGAGCCATCGCTGCTCCGGCCGAAAACCAGTTCCGACCTGGACGCAATCTGGGTATTTCGGCCCGGAGAACGCCCCGCACGGTTTGGCGAAGCAGTGCGACCGGCTGACAGGGACAGGGCCGATTCGTCTCTCGCGCAAAACCCGTCGCTTGTGAGCTTGCTCGCGTTCTCTCCGCGTCCGGTTCTCGTGGAGGGACCGACCGACGTTGCTGCACTGACCGCGGCTCTGCAACGACTTTGCCCGCCCGAGGTCGTCGCGCAGACCGATTTGGTGGAGTGCGGGGGAGCGGGCAACACCGCCATGTGGCACGGGATTGCCCGTCGTCTTGGCCTCGATGTCCGTGCGATCGCAGACCTCGACGCACTCTTTTCGCCCGGCGTGCACGCTGAGATGGACGACAATCCGGAAGTGATTGCTGCCTACCGGGAGACCCTGTTCGTGAACCCTCCGCGCACGCATGCGGTGATCCGCGACCTGGTGAATGCGGCACGGGGCGCCGGCTACGACGGGAACCCCCGGGGCAGGGCGGCGTGGCTCGCAGCCACAGGACCAGACGCCTCCACGGAGGCCAAGAAGGGCGCCAAGGTGCGTGAGATTTGGCGTGAGGCAGGCGTATGGCTTCATCCGCAGGGCACCCTTGAAGACGTGCTTGGAATTGACGGTGACAAGGGGCGGGAGATTGCCCGGCGCGCCGCCGAGGCAGGGCCGGGCGACATCGACGCTGTCGCGCACTGGTGTGCCTACGAACTGGACCTCGGTGGCGACCTCGCGCTGCTCGTCAGGTCGGCGGTCGAGGGCATCGCTCAGGGGATCCAGCGGGCTCAAGGCGAAGAATCGGAGGCGGAGTTTTCCGCACCGGTCGGTGGGGACCTCTCGGCCAAGGAATTCGTCGATGTGACCTCACTCGGTGATGGGCGGTACAGGCTCACCGTCAATACGCCAGACGAGTACGCGGGTTACTTCCTCGAGTTCGACCGGACGACCGCGCCGGCGGCAATGTCTCTGACGCCGCCCGAGAAACAAGGATTGTCAGGCGCGCAGGCGATTTTGGACGGTGGCTCGAAGGTGCCGTGACCGCTCACGAACGGAGAATACTGCTGCGGCGAGTTTTTGCTCGCCGGCCTGCGTCGGGCTGTAGTTTGGCGCGGGTCTTCTCGCGGCGGCAAGGTGAGCACGTTGCCCTGTGGTTCGTTCAGTCGGTGCTGGAGCTCTGAAGCCGAACGGCACTATGTGTTCTATATCGGCGCGCGCTTGCCCCAGCGTCGGCAAGCTGGCTCGTCTCGCTTTACGCGCCGCAGGGTCGTCCATGCTGGCGGAGCTGCCCACGGCGTGCGTCGCTTCCAGGCTCGGGCTGGTGCTCCCCGCATCATCCGCTGCGTGTGGCGAGCGCCGGATGCCCCCTGCGCAGAGCAGTGCGCTGGAGCGGCGTGCGGGTTGGACTTGCCCTGCTCGCGTCAAGGCTGTTTTGACGTGAGCGGAACGTCAAACTAGGATTGACATGTGCGCATCGCAGAGTCCGCCTTGAAGCACGGGATCACTCCCGAGCAGATCAGGCAGGGACTCCAGGTGCCCATGAGTGTCGTGACGCAGCAGCACCGAGCCCCCAGTAAGGAACTTGTCATTGGGGCCGACCGCTCGGGACAGCTGCTCGAACTTGTCGTGGTCGACCGTGACGGCGATGACCCTCGCGTGATCCACGCGATGCGACTCCGACCGAAGTTCTACCGCTACCTCTGAGAGGGTGATGACTATGCCGAAGGCCCCCACGATCAAGACCAGTGCGACGGCCCCTCGAAGCGGTGCCGGGCATGTGACCACCGCCGAGTCGCGCGAACGCCTCCGAGCCTTCCATCCGCGTCGTGTAGCGGGACTGGGCTCGGACTGGTCTGACCGCCTGTCCTTGCCTCTGGCCTTCACCCGCTCGGTGCGGGCGATGGACTTCGTCTGCACCGCACCCGGTCGAGTCGAGACCATCGAGGGGATCCCGGTCTTGATCCTGTCGTCCGACTGGTTGCTGGGGGACGTGATCAGCGGCCCCGTCACCGACGAGCAGAGGCGACGCTTCGCGGATCTCGTCCATCAGGCAATGGCGAGCGAGCACGCGGGCCAGTCTGACGACGAGGTCGCGGAAGCGGAAGGTTGGCTCGACAGCCTCGAGGTTGACCATCACGACCCCAGCATCGAGCCTCCGCTCGTCGAGGATCCTTACGAGCTTCGTCGAGTCGGACTCGCCCAGCGAGCCATCGAGGACGCGGAGCGGGAGCTACGGGATGCCGTCGCGAGCGCGCGGCGGGAGGGGCGCTCGTGGGCGGAGGTTGGCAGGACGCTCGGGGTGACGCGGCAGGCAGCCCAGGCAAGGTTCGGGCGCGCGTCCTGATCTCTCGTGTGCGAGCAGGTCGTCGAGCCGAGGCGACCGAGGAGAGGTTCTCGCAAGGATATGGTGTCCCGCTACCTCTGAGTGTTCGCCGCACGATAGCCGCCTATAGAGCGGTCTTCGACCCGACGCGTTGGACATCGCCTGCTAAGCGGGCGACGACGCACGAGGAGGATGTGCTGCTGGGGCTCGGCACCTGGATCGAGGATCCGCGTCAGTACGAAGAGCGGCACCGGAAGACGGTCTGAGGGCCTAAAGCTTCGCTTGCGCTCGAGCCAAGGACCGGCGCGGCCCATATAGTCACTTCGTGGCTCGGTACGGTTCATTGGTATGAAGGTCAACCCGTTGCGTCCGAGCTCGAACGTCGACCTGCCCGACGTGGTCTTGCACATGACGGGCAGATGGGGGAAGAAGACTGACGGTGTGCTTCCAGGCATCGTCGCGATCAACTCAGCTCAGCGGCTGGCGTCGATTCTCTGGCTCCGTCAACTGCACGCGGCGCCGGTGTTCGGGAGTGACTGGCCGGTAGTCTGTTTCACGCATACGACGCGCCGGGCACTTGCGGGATTAACCCATCAGTTCGACGGCGTCGGGATCGCATTTCATGCGCAGGCGGTGTTCGATGCAGGCGGTGGGCCAGTGCTGTATGTGCGGGGCGACGAGTATGACGCCGTACACGACAACGACCTGCTGTCCGAAGCGTTTCGATCACGGGTTGTGCGCTGGTGGCCAGGGGCCAGCGAGGACGACCCGTGGGCGAACGTGCTGCTGCCTCGTAGTGTTTCTGGGGTGAGCGAGTGGACGCATGAGCGTGAGTGGCGGATTCCCTCGGCCCGCTGAGCTAACGTCGGCGTGGAGCTGGAACTTCACACCTGAGGACGTCGCATTCGTCCTCATTCCAAACAAGACCTACTCCGACATGATCTGGAACCAGCTCGAAGGTTTCCGGCTCAACCCCGTCAGTCCGCCGTCGGATCTGGCGTGGCTCCAGACCGTGCCGGTTGCGGCTCAGACCATCGATGGGTGGAGCTTCACGCGAGGAGAAGCGCCAGGTTGGACGTGAGGGTGCAACGCGGCTGGTCGGTGTCCGATCGCAGGTCGGCCTACGCGCCGGTATGGCCGGCGACTTCACGATGCTCTTCTCGCGATCGGTTCGACGTCCGGCACTCTTGGGCTCGAGCGTTGACCACGGCGCCCTGAACGACTCATCGGGCAATCAGCCGGCAGTTGCTGCAGGCGCGCTGCGGGCGCGGGCTGGGGTGCATGCCGATTCGTATCGGGCGGGTCGTTTCCAGTCCCCTTGAGGGGCCTTGCAGAGCCAACGACGCGGTCGGAGGGACGAGAAGGGGGGGGGGGGGGGGGGGGCTGCATCCCGCGCGTGGGGAGACCCAACGTCCGTTGGCTCCCAGAGCGCCGACTGGCTGGGTGCCAAAAGTGACGAATGCAGATGCTCGGAGGAGGTTACGCCCGCGGTCTGGATCAGGTGACGAGGCGGGCGCACATTGGGGGTATGGCTACCAACACCACCACCGCGGCACCCGAGCGTCTGTGGTCCATCGAGGACCTGGCTGACTTCCTCGTCGTGCCGGTGAACACGATCTACCGCTGGCGCAAGTATGGCGAGGGCCCCAGGTCGTTCAAGGTTGGAAGGCACATCCGCTTCCGGCCCTCTGATGTGAACGATTGGCTCGAGGCGCAAGTGCAGGCGCCGACGCAGAAGGTCGAGCCTTCGCGCAGGCCCGCGGCTCGCGGGTCCATCAAGGACGATGAAGCGTTCTGGGCCGACTGACCCCCAGACGCAGGATGCGGTCGTCCCTGCCGAACTGATCTCGGGACGATGGAAGGACAGGGTCATGGCTACGGGCAGGCCCAGTACGAAGGTCGGGCAGTACGGCCACATCAGCTTCACCCACCGCGCCAACAGAACCGTGTTGGCTTCGGTACACGTTCGAGACAGCGATGGTGTCGCGCGCAGGGTGCGTGCCATCGCGCGCACGGAGGTGCTGGCCGATCGGAAGCTCAAGGAGAGGATCGCGTCGCGGTCTGATGGCGTCGTCGCCGGTGACCTGACGCGTGAGTCGTACTTCATGTCTGCTGCGCGCGTGTGGCTCGAACAGGCCCAGACTGACGTGCGGAACGGTGGGCGACGCCGTCCGCAGACTGTGGCTCGTTACGAGCGGATCTTGCGGGCGCAGGCTGTCCCTCGGCTCGGGAGGCTCCGGCTTGGGGAGATGACGGTGTCGCGCATCGAGGGCGCTGTGTACGAGATTGTCGCGGAGGGCCATTATCGCAAGGCGCAGTTGTTCCGTGAGACGGTCTGCCAGGTCTTGGACATGTGCGTGCGCATGGATGTGGTCCACGACAACGCGGCCCGCAAGACCCGCAAGCCCGCCATCCCCAACCAGAGGAAGCCTCAGGCCTTGTCGGTGGGGGAGGTCCGGGAGGTCCGGGAGGCTGTTCGACTGTGGCGCAACGATGGCAAGCAGCACCTGGGCCCGCGGCCGGACGGCAAGTTACCCGTGTGCGTGGACGTCATGCTGGGCAGCGGGATCCGGATCGGGGAGGCGTTGGCGCTGCGTTGGGGCGACTTCGCGCACCTGGCAGGGCAGCCCTACATCACCGTCGCGGCGACGATGGTCGAACTCGAAGGCAAGGTCGTCTACCAGCCGGAGACGAAGTCGAAGTCGGGCCAGCGGCGCATCATCCTTCCCGGCTTCGCAATCAGGGCCCTGTTGTCGATCCGGCCGGAGAACACCGACCCGCAGGCCTTCGTGTTCGCATCACGCAGCGGCAAGCCGATCCAGCCGGGCAACATGCGCCGGTCCCTCAACAAGGCTCTGGAGGCATACGGGATGGACCCCGCACTGGTTCACCCGCACCTCTTCCGCTCGACGGTGGGCACGGCGATCGCGCACGGCGGGTTCTCGGTGTCCGACGCGTCCAAGGTGCTCGGCCACTCAGCCCCGGCCGTGACCGAGAAGTACTACATCGAGGAACTGAGAAACACCCCAGACGTCACCGCCGCGCTCGACGCGCTGGTGGGGGAGCGAGGTTGAGGCCGGCGTTATCCGCTGCACAACGTGGATAGTTAGTTGTCTTGTGGTTGCGGTCATGCCTGATCTCGCACGTGCAGACGCGGCTGGGCGGCCTCGTCGAGCGGGTTGACGTAGCAGGCAGCGACTTGCCGCCCAAGAGCGTCAGCCTGCGGCAACGGCCAGGAGTGCACGGTGGGCGACATCGTCGGGAATGTGTTCCTGCTCGAGGCGTCGGTACCCGGTGTACTCGGGATCGAGCAGCATCTCGTACAGTTCTCGCTCGTTGTCGGTGAGGTCCAGGCCCGGGTTTGGTGTCCCGGCGGTCAGCTCCTTGCCGTTCTTGTCGTACCGGGTGCCGCCGTCCGCCTGGTACGCCTCGTACGTGGCGAGGTCCATCAGCATCGAGGCGTTCACAATGCCCGCGGCGCGGAACTGGCCGAGGATGGCGAGACCGTCCGCGTCCATGTCACCCCAGTAGACGACCAGGGGAGCGTCGCGGATCCACGGGGTCGCCGCGAATGGCGCCGCACCTGCGCCGTTGCCTTCGACGGCGATCGCGCCGGGGACGTCGCCGAACGTGACAACGCAGTCCTTGTTCTCGCAGATCAGGACGATGCGCGGGCTATAGGGCAGGGACCAGTTGTCGGCTACGGCGTACGAGTCGTACCGGCGCCCACCGGTGCTCAGGTAGTCCGGATCCAGGTAGGCGAAGTGGATGACGGACGGGTGAGGCCCGGACAGGCCAAGCGTGTCGCGACCGGCGAGGCCCGCGACGAGGTGCTGGGAAGTGTTGAGCCACTTGGCGTGCAGGCCGCCAATGGCCACCTGCCGGGGTGTCTTCCCGGTCGCGTCGTTGCCCGTGAACCAGTGCGCGGCGGTGATGAGGTGGCCGACGTCGAGGTCGGTCCAAGCGTCGGTCTCGCGCACGACGCGCACGATGAGGTCCATCTCGGTGGCGGGAAGCTCCTCGCGGACTCGCTGGGCTCGTGCCCGGCCGCGCGCGAGGCGTAGGGGCCAGGGCTCGCCGACGAGTCGCGCGGCAGCATCGGCGTCGGGGATGGTCACGGCGTTGGGAATCTGCTGGACTGTGCCGTCAACGCGTTGGTGGCGTACGTCGAGTTCGACGTCGTGGTCGCCCGCCCAGGCGACCCAGTCGCGCGCCCACTTCGCGTGTGTGGCGAGGTCGCGGGCGAGTTCGGTCGAGGTGAGCGCGCCGAGCGGGATGCGGGCCCCCCACTGGTGGTCGACGCCAACCGCTGCGCGCGCCCACACCTTGATCAGGCGCTTCTCGAGCAGCGCGAGGACGTCCGCGGGTGTCTTGGTGCTCACTTGGCCGCGCCTGCACGTACGGCGCCTCGTTCCGTGTCGGTGATGGCGCGGATCTTCGACTTCTTGGTGCTCTGGTTTTTCGTGATCAGCAGGCAGCGGTGCATGTGCGGCTCGAGCGCGGCGAACTTGTCCATCGGCGCGCCGACGATGAGCTGAAACCCGAGGCCGGTCCAGGCCTGCACGGCACGCGACGCGAACTGCGCGTCGGCCTTGATGAACCCCTCGTCGAGGAACACGGGCGCGAACCGGGGCCGGACCTTGTCCTCGTCGCCGAGCCGGAACCGCAACGCGGCGCCGACGATGAAGGCGATCAGCTCCTGGGTCTCACCGCCGGACTTCGACCCCAGCGAGTTGTATGTCGCCTCGAGGTTGCCGTCCTTGTCTCGGCGCTCGGCCCGGACGGTCACGTGTCGGCGCACGTCGAGCAGGTCGTCACGCTGGGACAGCTTCGGGTTGTACAACGGGTCCTTTGGGCCGCGCAGCTTCGCCATGAACGCTTCGAGCTCACGAAACTTGGTCTCCATCAGATGCTCGGGCAGCGCCGCGGTCGCGACGGACGAAAGCTCCTTGAGCTTGCGTCGGAAGGTGATGACGTCGGCGCGGTGGGCACGGTCGACGCGCATCTTCAGGCGTGCGTTCGTCGGCCCGAACGGCAGGGTCGCGAGGATCTCATTGATCGGGTGGAGGCGGTCGTCGATGTCCGCCAGGGCGGAGTCCATGGCCTGGTGCAACAGGAAGAGCCGCTGCCCGGACCACTCCATGAGCTTCTCGTGCCATGCACGGCGGCGTTCGTGCAGGCCGATGACGGTGATGTCGGTGAGGATCTGCGCGAAGTCGTGGTAGGCGCCAAGGCTCGCCGTGAGCGTGTTCGACGGGAATTGAGTCAGGAACTGGTCGAACGTCCGCTCGAGCTCGGTGGTCATCTTGGCAACCGTCGTGGCCGCCTTGTCCCTTCCCTCAGCGAGGCTCTTTTGCATGGCGGTGACTCGGCGCGGGAACGCGTCCAGGTCGTTGGGGTCGCCGCCGACGCACATGGCGGCGAACTGCATGTCGAGGTAGGCGTTGGTCTCGTCGTCGAGCAAATCCGGGTAGTCACGCAGGTGTGCGTCCTGCATCCTTGTGGCCTTCTCACGCCGGTTCAGGACCTTGTTCCAGAGCTCGTCGAGCTCCGCGGCGGCGGTACGGGCGGCGCCGTGCGCGCGGGCGGCCTCGATCGCCTCGGCGTGTCGTGCGTTGAGCGCTTCCTGTGCCTCTGCGAGGACGTCGTTGCCATCCAGACGCGCCTGGCGCGCCGCAACCTTCTCGGTGAGGCGCTGGCCTGCTTCACGCACGTCGAGTAGTTCGAATACTGCGCTGGCAAAGGTACGGTACGCACTGGCGCGGTCGTCGAGCGCGGCGAACTGTTCCTCGAGGTCCGACTTGATCTTCGCGAGGTCGTGCAGCTCGCCCGTGAGCCTGGCGATAAGCGCAGCGGTCTCCTCGCGCAGGTCCTCATTCGAGAAGCCGAGCTGACGCCCTTCTCGCCCACCTCCGAGCGACCCCGAGCGACCGAACCGGGTCTGCCCGGTCAAAGTGACGCGGTAGCCGCCACCTCCGAGGTCCGCGGGGTCCTCCACGCAGACGGCGTTGTTGGCAGCTTCCGCGACCTTGCGCATGACCCACCCGCGGTAGCGGCCGGGTGCAAAATCGAGCTTGCCGGCGGTCGTGTTCACCGGTGCGGGTGCAGGCTCGGAAAGGTTCGACTCGGCACCGTCGAAGCGCAGGCCGCGACCACGCAGATGGAGGTCGTTGACGGCCACCTGAAACGCGTCGAGCTTCGCGTCGGGAACGATCATCCGCGACCCGGCGGGCCCGAGGACCTTCTCAATCGCGGTCGTCCACCGCGTCTCGGCGACGGACACCTGGACGAGCTCGGCGAGGAACGGCGCCTCGGATATGTGTAGGCCGGCGAGCTCGCACACCTGGGCGCGCATGTGCTCGAGATCGGCGGAAATGCGGCTCTTGGACGCCTTGAGGCGCGCAAGCTCGACCTTGGCGGCAGAGAGATCGCCCTCCTTGACACGCACGTCCAGGCCGGCCTCGGTGATGGCATTGCCGAGCTCGCGGCGCCGGGCGGTGAGGCTCTCGACGGCGGCCCGCCCTTCAGCTCGGAGCGCCTCGAACTGGGCACGGTCAGAAAGATCAATGCCGTCGCGATCAATAAGCACGGCAACATCCTTGGTCAGCTGTGCCAGGACGGTTCCGCGGTTGGTGGCATCGAGCTCGGCCTGCCGGATCGCGACGTCGAGCATCGCGACCTCGCTCCCGCCGGCCTGGTTGTACTCCTCGCGGGCTTCGTCCTCACGCACCCCGGCCTCTTTCAGGACGGCCCCGGCCGTCTGCTCGGCCTCGATGGCCACCTTGCGGCGGCTAAACGCGTCAGCCTCGGCGATCTCGAGCAGGTCGGCCTCGCGGTTCGTCTCCCACACCACTAGCGGGGTCACCCCGGATGTCGTCAGCCCGAGCTCGTCCAGGGTCGCGATGGCGGTCCGGGCGTCCGTGAGTGTCGCCCACTGCTCGGGGATGCGCTGGAGGATCGACTCCTTGCGGGCCTCGTCGGTCATCTTGCGGTAAGCGTCGGCGAGGTGCCCGAAGTCCTCGAGAGCCTTCTCCGCTTGAACGAACGTCACGGGCTGCTCGAGGACGGTCTCCTTGTAGAGCTCGTCGACGGTACGGAACTGGATGGAGGACTGGACCCGGTAGAGCAGGTTCAGCGCCTTGTAACCGTCGTTGTTCGCACCAATCCCGAGCCGGGTGTGCAGCCGCGCCGCGAACGAGTCGTACGTCTCGTGGTAGGTGATGCCGGGGAACAGGGCGCGCAGCTTGCGCGGTGGGAAGACCTCTTCGGCCAGCGTCTGCGCGTCGCGCAGGTTCAGATGTCCGTCGCAGGTGAGCAGACGCATCGTGGTTTCACCGTCAAGGCGAGCGGTCGGCGGCACGTACCACAGGCGGGCGAGCGTGAATGTCTTGCCGTGGTCGTCGACGAACTCGACCGCGACGCCACCCCAGGCGGCGGATTTTCCGCCGCGCAGCACGTGCTCGCGCGAGACGCCGTCATCATCTGTGGTCTCGTCGGTCTGCCCGCGCACGTAGCTGACCACGTTGCGTTGGTCATGTCCGCGCGCTCGTCCGATCGCGGCGTTCGACGCTCCGTTGAGTGCCGTGCCGGTCGGCATCATCGCGACGGTGTACGCGTCCAGAAGGGTCGACTTTCCGGACCCGGACGCACCGGACAAGAGCGTGGAGATCTCGTCGAACGTGATGGTGGTCGGTCCGTCGAACCCGCCCCAGTTGATCAGCTGGATCTCGTGGACCTTCCACTGCGTGGTGCCCTCGGTGCCTCCAGGGATGGAGAAGAGTGCCTCGCCCACCGGTGTGGTCGCTGCGTCGCGCGGGCCGTTGGCTGGCAAGGCCAGGTCGAGGACCGGGTCGTCGAATGTCGTCATCGCTGCTGCTCCTGGTCCCAGGCGGGGGCACGCGTGTCGGTGGAGTTGTCGGTGCTCGGATGGTCGTGGTCGGCTCCGTTGCCGGGCCCTCCGCCAATTGGGGCGGCTTCGGGCGCACCGTGGGCGCGGATCCAGGTCAGGAGCTGCTCGAGGACACGCTGGTTGAGGAGCGCCTCGACAGCGGGGTCGATTTCGAAGGAGTCGGCGTCCATCCGCCCGAGGAGGACTCCGGCGGACACGAGCGCCTCGACGGCACGGTTGGCGCGCCTCGTGGTGTCGGACCGATCGGTGTCGGTGGAGATCTCCGCGAGCCGGTCGAGGAGCTCCGCCCGGTCGACGAACGTGCGGGGGCGCCCGGCAGCGCGGCTGGCACGCACGAGAGTGCGCAGGTGGACCAGCAGGATCGTCTCTTCGCGCGGCCATGACGTCGCGTACAGCAGAGTGGGATACCGCTCGGACGTCTCGGAGACGACCTGCCGCTTGTACGCGACCTGGAGATCGTGGTCGAGCTCGAGTGTCAGGTACATGTCGTTGAGGCGTGCGCGAACCATGTGGGTGTTCTTGACCAGCGCCTCGAACTCCGCGCGGTGGGAGCGAGCGGTGATGAACCTGTTCTTCATCAGCAGCACCATGGCCCGTCGGGTGACCGGATCTAGGCCGCCGACGTCGCCGTCGAACTCGGCGTGGCTGCTGGTCGCGTCAAGGTCGGGGTCGTCCCAGGCACCTACGCGCGGGTCGTCCGTATCGATACCCGGCACGTCCTCGGTCTCAAACGGGCTCACGTCACCCGGGAGGTCGTCGATCGTGCTCACTGCGTGGCCTCCTGGTCGGGTGAGGTCGGTAGGGCGGTTCTCGCGGTGGCGAACCGGCGCATGGTTCCGTCGGGGCGCACGGCTTCGAACCCTTCGAGGTCTGCGCCGTCCGGGTCGGTCTCGAACGTGGAGTCCGCCAGGTGCAGGATCCCCAGGACGTCGACCGGGCGTCGCAGGGACGGGTCGAGTGCGTTGAACAGTTCGCCCACGCTGTCGCCGTAGCCAGTTGCGAGAGCCTCGGCGAGCGCGTCGAGGGACGGTCCGCCCCAGGCGATCATGTCGGCCAGGGACTCCTCGGAGGCGTCGTCATCGTCGTCGGCGGGATCGGACAGTGGGGCTGGGGGAGCGGCGCCGTCGGGGTCGTGGAACTTTCGGGGGAGGTAGTCGATATCGAGGGGCTCGGGAAGCAGCTCGACAGGGACGCGGTGGCGGACACCGGTGCGCGCCAGCCACGGCCCGAACTCGGCGTCCAAGGCGCGCAGGGTCGAGTCAAGCTGCCGGTCGCGCACGACGTCGTGGGTGGTGATGTAGTCCTTGATCGCTTTGGTCGCACGGGAGCGCTGGGTCAGTACGTCCTCGAGGCCACGGCGAACGACCGCGACCGTGGAGCGCAGCTCCCGCTTCTCCATATCATCGAGCGCGTCGGCGTGCGGGTGGGACAGCAGGGCGTTGAGGTCCTCACGTAGCTGGAGGAGGAGCGCGTCGTTACGCAGGAGTGTGAAAGCGCCTTCGAATGCGCGTCCCTCGGCTGTGGTCGTGGTCAACTCGTCCGCGCGGCGCAGGTACGCGTCGACAACTGCGCCGGCGGCGTGCTCCTCAGAGCGGAAGTCGTCCAGGATCTGCTTGCGGATGACCTCGAATCGTTCGGTAACCCGCGCGAAGTCCGAGGGGAGTGCTGCGACGAGGGAGAGCAGGTGGATGAACCCTTGGACCATGTAGTCCTCGGTGACGGGGGCGAGTTCCCCTCCGGCCTCGAGCCGGTCCCTCTCAGCGACGAGCTCGTTGATCCGATCGTCCAAAATCAGCACACGAGCCTCGCGTGATGGGTTTGCAGACGCGTTGAATCGGCGCACCGTGTCGACAATCGTGGCGATGCGGTGCTCAGAGAGCGTGGGTCGATCGTGCTCAAGGCTGTCGACGAGCGCGAGGGCGGTCTGGGCGTGCGACGTGAGGGTGTAGACCTGCCCACCGCCATCGGCGTTGTCGCGGTAGAGCCACTCTCCCTTGACCCACCGCATGCACAGTTCACGACCGTCGAGGTCGGGCACCTGGGTCGCACCGGCGCCGCGCAGGTCGATCAGGTGGTTAGAGATGAGCTGGTGCATTCGGGCGGTATCGATTGAGGTGACTTCGCGTGAGAAGCACGTGCGCAAGAGCGTGACGGCCACCGGGGCGCCGGGCCGGTTGAGGAGTGTGAGGGTGGGCTGGTCGAACGCTGCGCGCACCCGGGCGTACTGCCCCACGACGTCACTCACTACCGCCTCCGCAACGGTTCGGCTGACCGCGTCCGCGCGGCGACCACACAGGAACCGTACGGACAATCACCGACACAGCGGCGTCCTCGGCGTGCTGCCAGGTGGCCGACCGGCGAATTTCACCCGGGCCAGCGCTTCCAGGCGAGCGAGCCGGGTCCGCGTTAAGGATGCCGGCGGTGCCGCACGGCATGGTCCGCGATGGTCCACCCGCATCTCTTCTGTCCGAGGTGCAAACAAGAGCGCGCGCCCGGCGGGGTACGGGTATCCGAGGCGCCCGAGGCACTAGATCACTCAACGTCGGCATGACCGATTCGAGTGCATCTTGGTACCGCGGCACCCTGACGCCACTGGCGGTGGTGGTGCGATAGCGCGGACACGCGCGCCCCCCAGCCCCGCCGGGTACTGGCATCGTCGTCACGGGCCAGCGCGCACCGTCGGTGGCGGTTGGAGCAGGCGCGTGAACGTCCCCTCAGACGGTCAGCCAGCCCGAACTACACTGTCGGCGAGGGCCGCCTGACGTTCACCCCTTGCCCGGCATCGAACCTGCCCTCGACTTGGTGGACTTGCTAGAGCCGTCGCTCGCAAGCGTCTTGCCTGCCTTGGACAGCGCGGACTTGGAGAGCTTCGATGACATGCCCATCCAGACCACTTCCTCCACTCGGCCGCGTCACGCGCGGTGACACGAGTACAGCACCGGCCCTGACATCGGGGCCGCCACAAGGACCGCGCCGGCAGCACCCACAGACGGGCGGGCACCGGAGCACCTCACGAAAAGTGGGTGCTTGAACGTCCGCCGGCACGCCACGACGACACGTGGACGGACGTGGCGTCGGGTGATCCTCGCCGACGCCAGCAGCAGGATGCGACTCACCCGGAGCCAGTCGCTAGCATCCCAGGCATGCTCACCGTCCCCTCCCGCGCAGGCTCCGAGGCCATCCCTCGCGTTGTCATGCGGGGGTCCAGCGGGGCGGCCGAAGGGGGTTGGATCGCGGATCGCTGCGTGGCAGGCCGCCTCCGGCTGCGGTGTCCAAAAAGTGTCCAAGAACAGCGACAACCAAGTCCCATGGACGCCTATCAGCGACCACCACGAGAGCATCCGCAAAGAACCATCGATGCAGGTCAGGGCGATTTCCTGCAGGTCAGAAGGACAGACGCTTCAACGGAATCTCCACCAGGGGGTCGCAGGTTCAAATCCTGTCAGCCCGACCAGCACGCGAACGAGAGGCTCGGACCGGAGGTGGTCCGAGCCTCTCGTCGTTCGCGTCGGTCGGCCCTGCGGTCCCGTCGGTCCCGCGCCCTACGGTCCTCCCATGGGACGGCAACGCCGGTACACCGACGAGCAGCTCGCCGAGGCCGTCGCGAGCGCGCGGTCATGGCGCGGGACCCTTCGAGAGCTCGGGATGTCGGGCACGTCGGCGGGGTCGATGAGATCGGTGCGGGGGCGCGCGGACGCGCTCGGCCTCGACTACCGCCACTTCACCGGGCAGCGCGGGTGGACCGAGGGCGAACTGATGACGGCGGTCCGCGAGGCGACCACGTGGACGGATGTCGCCGTTCGACTGGGTCTCAGGGGTGGGTCCGGGATCGTCACGGCGAAGGGGCACGCCGCGCGGCTCGGCCTGGATACCGACCACCTCACGACGTCGGACGTCGATGTGACGGGTGCTCCGCGGCCCGATATCGCTCGCCTCGACCGTGCGGGGCCGCTCCTCGCCGCAGCGTGGTTCACCCTGTGCGGCGCCGATGTCTCGTGGCCGCTCGAACCTGCTCGCTACGACCTGCTCGTGTCGACCCGGTCCGGCACGCGCCGGGTCCAGGTGAAGACGACGACCACGCGCGCCGGCGCGACCTGGAAGGTCTACCTCTCGACCTCTCGTGGCGAACGGCGTACGTACGACCCGGACGAGATCGACGATTTCTTCGTCATCGACGGCGAGCTGCGGCAGTACCTGATACCCGCCGCCGTCGTGGGCGGGCTGCACGCGATCCACGTGGGCTCGTACGCCCGGTACAGGCTGCCGACACTCGCTTCCGCCGGACCTGCTGCCGACGTGTCCTGACGCCGCCACCGGACGGACGCGTCTTCGGCCCGAACATCGCCCCACGGGCGCGCATGTCCGCTGCGGGTCACGATGGCCACGAGACGGGGCGGGACACGGCATGGGCGAGCACGCCTCAGGCACGTCGCATCGGCACGACGATGGGAAACACGACATGTGCACGGGAATCCGGTTCTCCGACGGACACGGCAGCGTCTACCTGGCGCGGAACCTCGACTGGACGAGGGCTACGGGCAGCAGGTGGTGATGACGCCCACGGGTTTCGCGCCGAGCTCACCGTTCGGTGCGGTCCCCGACATCAAGCACGCCACCATCGGCATGGGCATCGTGGAAGAGTCGACACCGCTCTACTTCGACTGCGGGAACGACGTGGGGCTGGCGGTCGCGGGGCTCAACTTCCCGGGATACGCGGCCTACGCCCCCGCCCCGGTGGACGGCGCCGTCAACGTCGCCGCGTTCGAGTTCCCCCTGTGGGTGTGCTCGCAGTTCGCGAGCGTGGACGAGGTCGAGGCCGCGCTCGCGGACGTGGTGATCGTCGACCGGCCGATCAACGACAGGTACCCCAGCTCGCTGCTCCACTGGATCGTCGGCGACGGCACGCGGGCGATCGTGGTGGAGCACACGAGCGACGGCATGCACGTGTTCGACGACGACGTCGACGTGCTGACGAACCAGCCCGGGTTCGCCTGGCACCACGAGAACCTGCGCAACTACCTCAACACCTCGCCGGAGTTCCCTCAGGACGTCGCGCTGGGCAGGGCGGTCCTCAGCCCGTTCGGGTCGGGTTCGCACATGCGCGGGATCCCCGGCGACTACTACTCGCCGTCCCGGTTCGTCCGCGCGGCGTACGTCAACGCGCACTACCCCTCCAGGGAGAGCGAGACGGAGAACGTCAGCCGCGCCTTCCACACCCTGCAGCAGGTGGCGATGGTCGACGGCTGCGCCGCGATGGGCTCGGGCGAGTTCGAGATCACGATCTACACGGGGCTCTTCTCCTCCCAGACCTCGACGTACTACTGGAACACCTACGACGACCCGGCGATCCGCAGCGTCGCGCTGGCCGACCATCCGGCCGACGGCACGGACCTGGTCCTGGCGTAGCGCGACCCGACCCGCGTGCGAGCGGGGTGAGGACCGGTCGGCGCACCGCGGCGACGTGACTGGCGACGCCCTGCGGACGCGTGCCGGGCATGATGGTCGGATGCCCGACGACGCCCGAAGCGGCCTGCGCGTGACGCCAGCTCTCGTCCTTCCCGAGGCGGAGCTGTCCTGGCGCTTCTCGCGCTCCTCGGGGCCGGGGGGTCAGGGCGTGAACACGACCGACTCGCGCGTCGAGCTGTCGTGGGACGTCACGGCGTCGCGGGTCCTCACCGAGACGCAGCGCGCACGGATCCTCGAGCGGCTCGGACGGCGGGCGCCCGACGGCGTGCTGACCGTCGTGGCGTCCGAGCACCGCGCGCAGCTGCGCAACCGCGACGCCGCCCGGACCCGGCTGGCCGCGCTCGTCGCCGACGCGCTCGCGCCGCCCGGGCCGAGCCGGCGCCCGACGCGCCCGACCCGGGGGTCGGCCCAGCGGCGCATCGACGCGAAGAAGCGTCGCGCGGGCGTCAAGCGGATGCGGCGCCCGCCGCAGGACTGAGACCGGCGAGGACGGCGGTCGTCAGGCGCCGCGGTCGGGTGCCGCCATGTCGCCGGTCGCGGGCACGCCGTCGGCGAGGCCGTAGTGGAGGTACACGGTGCCGCTGGGACCGGCGACGGGAGGTTCGAGGAGCCGGAGGTTTGTCGGCACCTCCCCGCCGTCGAAGACCTTCTTGCCGACCCCCAGGACGATGGGGTGGACCCAGAGGTCGATGCGGTCGAACAGCTTCTCGTGCAGGAGCGTCTGCACGAGATCGAGGCTCCCGACGACGCGGACGTGCTCGTGCCGGTCGCGGATCTCCCGCACGGCGGGGGGCAGGTCCGGGCCGAGCTGGGTGGAGCCGGCCCAGGAGAGGTCGGGGTTGCCGCGAGAGGCGACGTACTTCGGGATGCTGTTGAAGAGGGTCGCGATGTCGCCGTCCTGGCCGTCGCCGCTCTGGTGCGGCCAGAAGCCCGCGAAGATGTCGTAGGTCCGCCGGCCCAGGAGGAGGGCGTCCGTCCCCTCGCCGTAGGCGGCGTCGATCTGCTCGCCGGCGACCTCGTCGATGAGCGGGGCCTGCCAGCCTCCGAACGGGAAGCCCTGCGGGTCCTCGTCGGGGCCGCCCGGGGCCTGGGCAACCAGGTCGAGGGTGGCGAACAGCTCGAGGTGGATGAGTCCCATGGTGTCCTCCGGAGGTCGTCCGGCGCTGGACGGTCGGCCGGCTCACGGGGGAGACCGGGTCGGTCGGGAGAACTCATCGGCACAGAGATCGGGAGAGAAACCTTCCACTGTGAGGTTTTGGGGGTAGGCTCGTCCACGGCTTCCGGCGCGGTGCGGCGTACTTCTGTACGGGCATCGACGGAAGTCGGACCGCAGACCACGCGAAGGAGCCCCCAGATGCCCATCACGTCCGTGCAGCTGTACTCGCTGCGGGATGCCATCGCCGCCGACCTGGACGCCGCCGTCACGCGCGTCCGCGAGATCGGGTACGAGAACGTCGAGCCGTACGCGTTCGTCGAGCGCGTCGCCGACTTCGAGCGCGCCTTCGCCGCCACGGGGCTCGCCGCGCCGTCCGGCCACGCCGCCGTCATCGACGTCGCCGAGCCCGACGTCGTCTTCGAGGCCGCCGCCCGCCTCGGCATCGGCATCGTCATCGACCCGTTCGTCCCGACCGAGCGGTGGCAGACGGCGGACGACGCGAAGAAGCTCGCCGACCGCGTCAACGAGCTGACCGTCCGGGCGGCCGGCCACGGCCTGCGCTTCGGCTACCACAACCACCAGTGGGAGTTCACGAACAAGGTCGACGGCCGGCCGGTCTTCGAGATCTTCGCCGAGCAGCTCGACCCGGAGGCCGTGCTCGAGGTCGACACGTTCTGGGCCACCGTCGGCGGCGCCGACGCCCCGGCCGTGCTCAAGACGCTCGGCGACCGCGTCGTCGCGATCCACGTCAAGGACGGCGAGGTGTCCGGCGACATCGCGACCGTGCTGCCCTCCAGCGAGAGCGCGCTCGAGGTGCCGCCGGCGCTCAAGGCCGCCTACGAGAACCAGGTCCCCGCCGGCCAGGGCGACGTCGACGTGCCGGCGATCCTCGCCGCCGCGCCGCAGGCCATCCGGGTCGTGGAGTTCGACTCCTACGCGGGCGACGTCTTCGAGGGCGTCGCCGCGTCCCTCGCCTGGCTGCAGGAGAACGACAAGTGAGCCGCGTGGGCGTCGGCATCGTCGGTGCCGGGAACATCTCGACGCAGTACCTCGAGAACCTCACGCAGTTCGCCGACGTCGAGGTCCGGATGGTGGCCGACGTGCTGCTCGACCGGGCTCGCGCGCAGGCCGAGGCCTACGGCGTCGCGTCGTCGGGCACGGTGGAGGAGCTGCTGGCCCGCGACGACATCGAGATCGTCGTCAACCTGACCATCCCGGCGGTGCACGCCGAGGTCGGGCACCAGATCGTCGCGGCCGGCAAGCACGTGTGGAGCGAGAAGCCGATCGCGACCGACCACGCGTCGGCCGCCGCGCTGCTGGCGGCCGCCGAGGCGAAGGGGCTGCGTGTCGCGTGCGCCCCGGACACCGTCCTCGGCGCGGGCATCCAGTCCGCGCTGCGGGCCATCGCCCGCGGGGACATCGGCGAGCCGCTGACGGCGACGACGATGTTCCACGTCCCCGGCCCGGAGGCGTGGCACCCGGACCCCGACTTCCTCTACGCGACGGGTGCCGGGCCGCTGTTCGACATGGGGCCGTACTACGTCACGACCCTCGTGCACGCCCTCGGTGCGGCGGCCCGCGTGCAGGCCGTGTCGTCGAAGTCGCTCGAGAAGCGCACGATCGCGTCCGGCCCGCGCGCCGGGGCGACCTTCCCCGTGGAGGTGCCGACCCACCACGCGGCGCTGATCCAGTTCCGGGGCGGGCAGTCGGCCCAGTCGACGTTCTCGTTCCAGCACGCGCTGCCGCGCGCCGGGTTCGTCGAGATCAACGGCACGACGGGCACCATCGTGCTGCCCGACCCGAACGTGTTCGACGGCGACTCGACCCTGTGGCGGTACGGGCAGGAGGAGCCCGAGACGGTCGCCGCGACCGGCTCCACCTGGGGCCGCGGCACCGGCGTCGTCGAGCTGGCGCGCGCGATCCGTGAGGGGCGCCCCGAGCGGGCCTCCGGCGCGGTCGCGCTGCACGTGCTCGACGTGCTCCTCGCGATCCGCGACGCCGCGGAGTCCGGGACGGCGGTCGACGTCGCGTCCACGGTCGACGCGCCGCCGCCGCTGACGGAGGACTTCGACCCGGCGGCGTCGACCTTCTGACGCCACCCGCGACGAGGGGCCGGGTCCTGCGGACCCGGCCCCTCGTCATGTCAGGACGCGGGAGGAGGCGGCGGCACCAGCCGCTCGAGGAGCTCGAGCACGCGCGCGCCGTCCACGGCGTCGGGG
Organism: Isoptericola sp. NPDC019571; assembly: GCF_044389385.1. Taxonomy (NCBI): domain Bacteria; kingdom Bacillati; phylum Actinomycetota; class Actinomycetes; order Micrococcales; family Promicromonosporaceae; genus Isoptericola; species Isoptericola sp. NPDC019571. The sequence continues at coordinate 339,586 of NZ_JBIRXZ010000005.1, read as the reverse complement.
TCCAGCAGCCACTGCACCTGGATCCCGTCGGATGCGGCGATCGCCAGCGCGGCGAGGTCGCCGGCGTCGACGGCGGGGTCGATGCGCCCCGCCTCCTGGTCGGCGCGGACCCGGTCGGACAGCTCGGCCCGCAGGCGCGCGAAGCGCTCGCGGAAGAACTCGCGGGTCACCGGGTGGCCCTCGCTCGCGGCGTCGCCCGCGAGCGTCGTGTAGAGCTGGACGAGCCCGGGCACCTCGCGGTTGAGGACGGCGCTCTCGCGCATCCCGCCGACCGCCGACGTGGGCGGGCCGCCGGCGTCGCCCCGCTGGACCTCGTGCTCGTGGTAGACGGCCACGAGCAGGTCGTCGCGCGAGGGGAAGTAGTGCCGCAGCGTGGCGTGCGAGACGCCGACGGCGTCGGCCACCGACCGGAGCGAGGACGCGTCCACCCCGTGCTCCGCGACCATCCGCAGCACCTGGTCCAGGATCTGCGCCCGGCGCGCCGCGCCCTTCGCGTAGCCGCGCCGGGGCGCCGCGTCGTCGTCTGCCCCGCCCGGTCCGTCCACGCCGCCAACCTACCGGGCGTGGGCGGACCGTCCTCGGTGGCGGGTGTCAGAAGTCGAAGTCGTCGCTGTTGTCCTTGGTGAAGCGGTAGGGTCGCCGAGCAGCACGGTCGCGTCGGCGTCGACGGTGAAGTCGCCGAGCTTGCCCGCGGTGAAGGAGTCGCCCTCGGCCCCGGTGATGGTGCCCTCGACCATGGCGTCGGCGGCGAACGCGGCGAGGTAGCCGAGGTCCTCCGGGTTCCAGAGCGCGAACTCGGTGACCGTGCCGTCCTCGACGTACTCCCGCATCTGGTTCGGCGTGCCGAGGCCGGTGACGGCGACCTTGCCCTTCGCGTCGGACGTCGAGACGTTCCGGGCCGCGGCGGCGATGCCCACGGTGGTCGGTCTCCTCACGTGCGGGCGCGCTGGACCCGTGGTCCGTTCGGGTGAGCAACCACGTGGACCAAAGCATGAGCCGTCGTCGTGCGTGCATCCCGGGGGCGGCGTACGACGGAGCATGCCTTCCACCCAGGGCGGCGCGACGACGCTGCGGACCATCACCACCGACATCCCCGCCCGGCTCGACCGGCTCCCGTGGGCGCGGTGGCACTGGATGATCGTCGTCGGGCTGGGCACGGTGTGGATCCTCGACGGCCTCGAGGTGACGATCGTCGGCAACCTGTCCGACGCGCTCAAGGGCGACACCGGCCTCGGCCTGACCAGCGCGGACATCGGGCTGGCGGGCGCCGTCTACGTCACGGGCTCGTGCCTCGGGGCCCTCGTGTTCGGCCAGCTCACCGACCGGTTCGGCCGCAAGCGGCTGTTCATCCTCACGCTGCTCGTGTACCTCACGGGCACCGTGCTCACGGCGTTCTCGATGAACCCGCTGTACTACTTCGCGATGCGGTTCGTCACCGGGCTGGGCATCGGGGGCGAGTACGCGGCGGTGAACTCGGCGATCGACGAGCTGATCCCCGCGAAGTACCGCGGCCGGATCGACATCGCCATCAACGGGTCGTACTGGCTCGGCGCCGCGGGCGGCGCCCTGCTGACCATCCCGCTGCTGAACCCCGAGCTGATCCCGGCCTGGCTCGGGTGGCGCCTGTGCTTCGCGCTCGGGGCCGTGCTCGGGCTGTGCGTCCTGTTCGTCCGGCGCAACGTGCCGGAGAGCCCGCGGTGGCTGTTCATCCACGGGCGCGAGCGGGACAGCGAGCGGATCGTGTCCGACATCGAGCGGCGGGTGGCCGAGGAGGACGGCGTGGAGCTGGCGGAGCCCGAGGGCTCGCTCACGGTCAAGCAGCGGCACACGGTGAGCCTCGCGCGGGTCGCGCGCACCGTGTTCGCCGAGTACCCGCGGCGCACGGTGCTGTGCCTCGCGCTGTTCGTGGGGCAGGCGTTCCTCTACAACGCGTTCTTCTTCACGTTCGGCGACACGCTGCAGACGTTCCTCGGGGTGGGGCAGACCGGCGCGTACATCGCGCTCTTCGCGGTGAGCAACTTCCTCGGGGCGCTCGTCCTCGGCCCCTTCTTCGACAAGGTGGGGCGGGTGCGGATGATCTCCGGGACGTACATCGTCTCCGGGGTCCTGCTCGCCGTCGCGGGCCTGATGCTCGGCGGCCTCACGGCGTGGACGCTGACGTTCTTCGGGATGGCGGTCTTCTTCGTCGCGTCGGCGGGGGCGAGCTCCGCGTACCTCACGGCGAGCGAGGTCTTCCCGATGGAGACCCGGGCGCTGTGCATCGCGTTCTTCTACGCGATCGGCACCGCCGTCGGCGGCATCACCGGGCCGCTGCTGTTCGGGCGGCTGATCGAGTCGGCGAGCCAGGCGCAGGACATCTCCGGCATCGCGGTGGGGTACTACGTCGGCGCCGCGCTGATGGTCGCGGGCGGGGTGGTGGCGATGTTCCTCGGCGTCGGCGCCGAGCGGCGCTCCCTGGAGGACGTGGCGACCCCGTTGTCCGCGCGGGACGCGGAGCGCGACGGGGAGGCCTGAACGTCGGTGCGCGGCGCGCGCGGCGCTGACCAGCGGATTGGCACACGCAATACCCCCAGGGGTATTCTCGACCCATGACCGACAGCAGCACCGCGCCGATCGCCGTCGCCCCGCCCGCCCGCCGGCGGATCGTCGTCGTCGGGGGAGTGGCCGGCGGCATGAGCTTCGCCGCCCGTGCCCGGCGCCTCGACGAGTCGGCCGAGATCGTCGTGCTCGAGCGCGGGGCGCACGTCTCGTTCGCGAACTGCGGCCTCCCGTACCACGTGGGCGGCGAGATCCCCGACGCGGATCTGCTCCTCGTGCAGACCCCGGAGTCCCTGCGTGCGTCCCTCGCCCTCGACGTCCGCACCGGCCACGACGTGACCACCCTGGACACCGACCGGCGCGTCGTCACCGCGACCACCGCCGACGGCGTCGTCGAGCTGCGGTACGACGCCCTCGTGCTGTCGCCGGGCGCGCGCGCCGTGCGCCCGCCGATCGACGGGCTCGGCTCCGCGCGGGTGCGCACGCTGCGCACCGTCGACGACGCCCGGACGCTGCGGGAGCGGGTGCAGGACGGGGCGCGCCGCGCCGTCGTGCTCGGCGCCGGGTTCATCGGCGTCGAGGCCGCCGAGGTGCTCGCCTCCGCCGGTCTCGAGGTCACCCTCGTCGAGCTCGGCCCGCACGTGCTGCCGCCGCTGGAGGACGAGGTCGCGCACCCCGTCACCCAGGAGCTGCGCCGCCTCGGCGTGGCCGTGCGGACGGGGGTGGCCGCCGAGGCCGTCGAGGGCGGGCCCGACGAGGACGTCGTCGTGCTGGGCGACGGCGCCCGGGTGCCGGCCGACGTCGTGGTGCTGTCCGTGGGTGTCCGACCGGACACGGAGACGTTCGAGGCCGCCGGGCTGGAGTGCGAGCGCGGCGCGATCGTCGTCGACGAGCACGGCCGCACCTCCGCCCCGGGCGTGTGGGCGGTGGGCGACGCGGTCGTGCAGGCCGACGCCGTCACGGGCCTCAGGCGCCCGGTGGCCCTGGCCGGCCCCGCCAACCGCGCGGGCCGCCTGGTCGCCGACGACGTCGTCCGCCCGCGCACGGCCCGCCCCCTGCCGGCGCCGCTGGGCACGGCGATCGTGCGGGTCGGCGAGCTGACCGCGGCCACGACGGGCGCGAACCGCGCGGCGCTCGACGCCGCCGGGATCGCCTACCGCACGCTGCACCTGCACCCCCACCAGCACGCCGGGTACTTCCCCGGCGCCGGTCAGGTGCACCTCGTGCTGCACGTGCGCCCGGACGACGGGCTGCTGCTCGGTGCCCAGGCCGTGGGGCGCGACGGCGTCGACAAGCGCGTCGACGTGCTGGCCACGGCGCTCCGCGCCCGCATGGCCGTGGGCGACCTCGTCGACCTCGACCTCGCGTACGCCCCGCCGTACGGGCAGGCGAAGGACGCGGTCAACCTCGCCGGGATGGTCGGCTCCAACGTGCTCGACGGCACCCTGCGGCTCTGGTACGCGCAGGACGTGCACGCGGTCCTCGCCGAGGCGCTGGTGCTCGACGTGCGCACCCCGCAGGAGGTCGCGACCGGGCACCTGCCCGGCGCGCTGCTCGTCCCGCACACCGAGCTGCGCGGCCGGCTCGCCGAGGTCCGGGAGGCCGCCGCCGGACGGCCCGTGCGCGTCCTGTGCGCGTCCGGCGTGCGGTCGGCGATCGCCCACCGGGTGCTCGCTCAGGCGGGGCTCGACTCCGCCTCGCTCTCCGGCGGGACGCTCACCCTGCGCGCCGTCCTCGGCGACCGGGCGGAGGACCTGCTCGTCGTGCCCGTCCACGCCTGACCCACCGCCACCCGCCCGACACGGAGGACCGATGCTCACCACCGACAGCGACGCCCAGCGCCGCATCGCCAACCGCCTGCGCCGCGCCCGCGGCCAGCTGAACGCTGTCATCGAGGCCGTCGAGGAGGGGCGCTCCTGCCGCGACGTCGTGACCCAGCTCGCCGCCGTCTCGGCCGCCCTGGACCGTGCCGGCTTCGCCGTGATCTCGACGGCGATGAAGGAGTGCCTCGCCGACCCGGACGCCGGCTCCGGCGAGGACGGCCTGACCACCGAGGAGCTGGAGAAGCTCTTCCTCACGCTGGCCTGAGCCGGCGCCTGTCCCGACCCTCCCGCCCAGCGCACCCGCGACTGCGGCTCCCCGCACCACCGAAGGAGATCCCCCACCGTGTGTTACCCCGTGACCTGCACGACGTGCGGCAAGACGACCTGGAACGGCTGCGGCCAGCACGTCGACGACGTCCGCCGCGCTGTCCCCGCGGGCCAGTGGTGCCCCGGTCACGACGACGAGCCGTCCACGAGGTCCGGGGGCGGCTTCCTGTCGCGCCTGCTCGGCCGCTGACCCGCGCCGCCGGAGCGGAGGCCCGGGCGGATGTCGAGAACCGGCGCGCGGCTCCGTCCCTGGGGTGTCGGCGGTGACAGGCGCCGCCCGCGACGACAGGATGTGGACCATGGCCAAGTACCTGCTGCTGAAGCACTACCGCGGGATCCCGGAGCCGGTGCCCGGCACGGACGTGCCGATGGACCGGTGGACGCCCGACGAGGTCACCGCCCACATGGAGTTCATGGGCCGGATGATCGAGGACCTCAAGGAGCGCGGCGAGTTCGTGGACGCCCAGGCGCTCTCCCCGCGCGGGGACTTCGTGCGGTACGACGGCGAGGGGCGGCCGCCGGTCACCGACGGGCCCTTCGCCGAGACCAAGGACCTCATCGCCGGGTGGATGGCGATCGACGTCGACTCCCAGGACCGGGCGTACGAGGCCGCGGCATACCTGTCCTCGGCCCCTGGCCCCGGGGGGCGTCCGCTGCACGAGTGGATCGAGGTGCGGCCCTTCCTCACGGACGACGCCGAGGTCACCGGATGACGCCGACCGACCGGGACGAGACGCTGAGAGACCTGGGCCCCCAGGTCCTCGGCGTCCTCGTCCGGCGGGGCGCCGACTTCGCGACGGCCGAGGACGCCGTCCAGGAGGCGCTCCTGGAGGCGGTGCGTCGCTGGGACGCCCCGGGCGGCGCGCCGTCGGACCCCAAGGGGTGGCTGGTCACGGTCGCGTGGCGCAAGTTCGTGGACGCGCGCCGGTCGGCGTCGTCCCGCGCGCAGCGCGAGATCCGCGTGACGCTCGAGCCCCCGCCCGGCCCGGCGGAGCAGGCCGACGACACCCTGCTGCTGCTCAGTCGCTGCTGCCACCCGGCGCTCTCCCCGGCCTCGGCGGTGGCCCTCACCCTGCGTGCGGTCGGCGGGCTGACGACGGCGCAGGTCGCCCGCGCGTTCCTCGTGCCGGAGGCGACCATGGCGCAGCGCATCTCGCGCGCAAAGCGGACGGTGGCGGGGGAGCGGTTCGGCGAGCCCGGGGACGTGCGCGCCGTGCTGCGCGTGCTCTACCTGATCTTCAACGAGGGCTTCACGGGCGGGCCCACGGGCCGGGCCGACGGCGTCGACCTCGCGGCCGAGGCGATCCGGCTGACGCGCCAGCTCGTCGGTGCCGTCCCCGACGACGCCGAGGCCGCGGGCCTGCTGGCCCTCCTCCTGCTGCACCACGCCCGCCGCGACGCCCGGACGACCGCGGCGGGTGAGCTCGTGCCGCTCGATCGGCAGGACCGCTCCCGGTGGGACACGACGGCGATCGCGGAGGGGGTCGCGCTGCTGCAGCGCGCCCTCGCCCGCGACCGGCTCGGGCCGTACCAGGCGCAGGCGGCGATCGCCGCCCTCCATGACGACGCGGCGACGGCGGAGGAGACGGACTGGCCGCAGGTCCTCGAGTGGTACGACGAGCTGGTCCGGCTGGAGCCCCGCAACCCGGTGGTGGAGCTCAACCGCGCCGTCGCCGTCGGGCACGTGGACGGTCCGCTCGCCGGCCTGCGCCTGGTCGAGGACCTGCCGCCCGACGTCCCGCGCCGGGACGCCGCTGCGGCCTTCCTGCACGAGCGGGCGGGCGACCTCGCCGAGGCGGCACGGCGCTACGCCCTGGCCGCCGACGCGGCCACGAGCACCGCGGAGCGCACGCACCTGACGGCGCAGGCCGCGCGCGTGCGGCAGCAGGGCGGCTGAGCCCTCCGCTGTCGAGCCCTCCGCTGTCGAGCCCTCCGCACCCGCGCCTGCGGGGGTGCGGGGTTCGCGGGCCGCCGGGTCAGCGGGCGGGGCTCAGCCACACTCGTCGCAGATGCCGGTGGCGGGCAGCGCGGTGAAGCAGGTGGGGCAGATCGCGAGCTCGGGCTCCGGGGCGGCGGGCTTGCGGGTCGGGGCGCTCGCGGCCTTGCGGCGCGGGGCGGCGGCCTTGCGGGCCGTGGCCGGCGCGGCCGACGCGGGGGCGGTGGCCACGAAGCCGTGCTTGCGCAGGAGGGCGGCGTCGTCGCACTTGGCGTCGACGAGGTCCTCGGCGCGCGCCGGGACGCCCGTGGCGTACTTGTGCGCGACGCCGAGCACGGCCTTGGAGTCGTACGTGCGCTCCTCGTGGACGAAGGTGTGGCCGGGCGTCGGCGTGAACCCGTAGACGCCGACGAAGGCGTCGGGGCCGCGGTCGTCGTGCTCCTCGATCGCCCGGAGGATGTGCTGGCGCGTCACGCTCGAGAAGGTAGCCACGGCATCAGATTAGTCGCGGTGCGGGCGCCCTCCGACCGTCTGGGCCCGACTGTGGCGAGGACCGCAGGGACTCGTCGTCACGCCCGCGGTCCGGCTACGATCCCGACGTGATCGCCACCACACCCGCCCCGCCCTACACCGCCGTCATCTTCACGTCGCTGCGCACCGAGGGCGACCAGGGGTACGCCCGCATGGCCGAACGGATGGAGGAGCGCGCCCGTGCCGAGCCGGGCTTCCTCGGCATCGAGTCCGCCCGCGACGGCCTGGGCATCACGGTCTCGTACTGGGTCGATGACGCCGCGGCCGCCGCGTGGAAGCAGGTCTCCGAGCACGTGGTGGCGCAGCGGCGGGGCCGGGACGCCTGGTACTCCGACTATCAGGTGCGCGTTGCCACCGTGTCGCGGTCCTACGGGCCCGACGGGCCTCGCTGAGAACGGGCCTGACCGGTCTGACTAGAATCGATTCGTGCGCCGGAAAGCCCTTGCCAGCACGTCCGACCAGCCCCTCCTCGACGGCCGACGGCCGGTGCGCTCGCTGCTGCGCCTGCTGGCCACACGGCCGCGCCGCATGACGGTGGCGCTCCTCGCCTTCGCGGTGAAGGAGACGCCCCTGTGGTTCCTGCCGGTCATCACGGGGGCCGTGATCGACGTCGTCGCCCAGGGTGGGCCGGTGACGACCGTGCTGATCTGGTTCGCCGTGGCGGTCGTGCTCCTCGCGCAGAACTACCCGAACCACATCGTGTACACGCGGAACTTCATGACCGTCGTGCGCGACACGGGCGCCGCCCTGCGCAACGCGCTGGTCGAGCGGCTCCAGGAGCTGTCCATCGGCTACTACTCCCGGGCCAGCTCCGCCGTCGTGCAGAGCAAGGTCGTGCGCGACGTCGAGAACGTCGAGCTCATGCTGCAGCAGGTCACGCACCCCCTCCTGTCGGCGGCGATGGTGATGGTCGGCGCGATCACCATGACGGCGCTGAAGGTCCCCGAGTTCCTGCCCGTCTACGCGCTCGCCATCCCGACGGCGCTGGTCATCCGGCGCACGATGTCGCGGCGCTCGCAGGCGCGCAACGCGGAGTTCCGCCGCGAGATCGAGGGCTTCTCGGCCCAGGTGGGGGAGATGGCGTCCCTCATCCCCGTGACGCGCGCCCACGGCCTGGAGCGCACGGCCGTGTCCCGCGTCGCCGACGGCGCCGACGAGGTGCGCCGCGCCGCCCTGCGGCTGGACCTGCTCAACGGGCGCGTCGCGTCCGTCTCGTGGGTCGCGATGCAGCTGCTCGGCGTCTGCTGCCTCGTGCTCGCGGCCGTCGTCTCCCTCACCGGGCTCATCCCCGTCACGCCCGGCGAGGTGGTGCTGCTGTCGACGTACTTCGGCCTTCTCACCCAGGGGCTCACCCAGGTGCTCAACCTCGTGCCCGTGACCGCGCGCGGCGTGGAGTCGGTGCGCTCGATCGCGGAGGTGCTCGCGGAGCCCGACCTCGAGCGCAACGAGGGACGCCGGCGCGTCGACGAGGTGCGCGGGCACCTGCGCCTGGAGCACGTGTCGCACCGGTACGCGGACGCGACGCAGGACGCGCTGCACGACGTCGACCTCGAGGTCCGGGAGGGGGAGACGGTCGCCTTCGTCGGGCCGTCCGGCTCCGGCAAGTCGACCCTGCTCAACCTCGTGCTCGGGTTCGTGCGGCCCACCGCCGGCCGTCTCCTGCTCGACGGCGCGGACATGGCCGGGCTCGACCTGCGCAGCGTGCGGCGCTGGGTGTCGGTCGTGCCGCAGGAGTCGGTGCTGTTCGAGGGCACGATCCGGGAGAACGTCGCATACGGGCTGGACGACGACGCCGCCACCGACGACCGGGTCCGCGCCGCCCTGCGCGACGCCAACGCCCTCGAGTTCGTCGACGCGCTCCCGGACGGCTGGGACACGGTGGTCGGGCAGCGCGGCGCCCGGCTGTCGGGCGGCCAGCGCCAGCGCCTCGCCATCGCGCGGGCCCTGGTGCGCGACCCGCGCGTCCTGTTCCTCGACGAGGCCACCAGCGCGCTCGACCCGGAGGCGGAGGCGGTCGTCCGGGACGCCCTCGACCGCCTCATGCGCGACCGCACGACCCTGGTCGTCGCGCACCGCCTCTCGACGGTGCGCGCGGCGGACCGCATCGTCGTGCTCGAGCACGGCCGCGTCGTCGAGGTCGGCAGCCACGACGAGCTGCTGCGGCGCGGGGCCCGGTACGCCGCGCTGCACGCCGCGCAGGCGGGCGCGGCGTAGTGCGGGCCGGCTCAGGCGGCGCCGCGCAGCGTGGGCAGCGCGGCGACCACGCCGTCGAGCTCCCGCAGCGCCGCCTCGCCCGAGGACAGCACGACCACGAACTCCGACACGCCCGCCGCGGCGTACCGCTCCACCAGCCCCGGGAGCTCGGCGAGCGGGTGCTCGCGCAGCCGCAGCTGCACGGTGCGCCGGATCTCGGCCGGGTCCCGGCCGACGTCGGCGCAGTGCCGCTCGAGCACCTCGCCGAGCGCCGCCACCTGCTCCGGCGTGCTGGACGTGTCGTTCCACGCGTCGGCGAACCGCGCCACCAGCCGCAGGGTGCGCCGTGGCCCGGAACCGCCCACCCAGATCGGCGGGTGCGGGCGCTGCACGGGCTTCGGCTCGGCGACCGCGTCCGCCAGGCGGTAGTGCGCGCCGTCGAACGTGGTCCGCGGCTCGGTCCAGAGCGAGGTGAGGATCTGCAGCGACTCCTCGAGCCGGTCCATGCGCTCGCGCACGGTGCCGAGGTCGAGCCCGTACATCGTGTGCTCGTGCTCGTTCCAGCCGGCGCCGATCCCGAGCTCCAGCCGGCCGCCCGAGAGGTGGTCGACGGTCGTGGCCAGCTTGGCCAGCATCACCGGGTGGCGGTAGGAGTTGCCCGACACCATGCAGCCGATCCGCACCCGCGAGGTGGCCACGGCCATCGCCGCCTGCATGGCCCACGCGTCGAAGATCGGACGGTCGTCGTCCGCGCCCAGGGAGGCGAGATGATCCATCACCCACACGTGGTCGAACCCGGCCTCGTCGGCGACCTGCCAGACCTGGCGAAAGGTGTCGACCGGGGCGTCCTGCGTCAGCTTGACCCCGAAGCGCAGCGGGGCGCGGGGCGTCGGTCGCGTGTCCATCCGCCCATCCTGCACCGCACCGTCCTGGCGGGTGAGCCCCGGTGGTGACCATCCACGACGTCGCGCGGCACGTCGGCGTGTCGGCGGCGACCGTCTCCAACTACCTCAACCGCCCGGAGAAGGTGGCGCCGGCGACGACGGCGCGCATCCGGGCCGCCGTGGAGCAGCTCGGCTTCGTGCCGAGCCTGTCGGCCCGGCAGCTGCGCTGGCAGCGGTCCGGGATCGTCGGCGTCTCGGTGATCAACGCGTCCAACCCGTTCTTCGCGGACGTCGTGACCGCCGTCGAGCGCGTGGTCGCGGGCGCGGACCTCACCCTCGTCACGGGCAGCACCCACGAGTCGCCCGACCAGCAGGAGCGCCTCGTCGCCCTGTTCGAGCAGCTGCGCTTCGACGGCATGGTGGTGGCCCCGCACGACGCGCAGATGGTCGCGCTGACGGCGCGCAAGGACCGCGGCAGCCCCGTCGTGGTGGTCGACCAGCAGGACCCGGCCGGGCGGCTGTCGACCGTCTCGCTGCGGCACCGGGAGGGCGGCCGCCTCGCGGCGCAGCACCTGGTGGACGGCGGCCGCCGCAGGCTGCTCGCGGCGACCGGCCGGGCCCGGGTGCAGCAGGTCCGCCGGCGGCTCGCCGGGATGCAGGAGGTCGTGGACGGCACCGCGGGGGCGACGCTGGAGGTCGTGCACTCGGCGGACCTGGGCATGGCCGAGGGCGCGGAGGTGGGCCGCCGCATCGCCGCGGCGGCCCCCGGCCGGCGACCGGACGCCGTCCTGGCCGGCAACGACATGCACGCCCTCGGCCTCGTGCGCGCCCTGCTGGACGGCGGGGTGCGGGTGCCGGACGACGTCGCGCTCGTGGGCTACGACGACATCCCGTTCGCGACCACCGGCGCCGTCCCGCTGACCACGGTGCGCCAGCCGGCCGAGGCCATCGGGACCACCGCCGCGGAGATCCTCCTGCGGGAGATCGACGACCCCGCGTCGGCGCCCGAGGAGGTGCTGTTCGACCCCGAGCTGGTGGTGCGCGCGAGCAGCTGAGTGGTCGGGCCGGGCGTCAGCCCACCGCGGGGTCGCCCTCCAGCAGCGTGAGGTACGGGGCGATCGCGGGGAACACCCACAGGAAGAGGGCCGCCACGACGGCGGCGACCAGCACCAGCGACTGCAGGACGCGCCAGAACACGTTGCCCGGCAGGTGGTGGAAGATCCACGCGTACATGTCGTCTCCAGCTCCAGCGGACCGGTCAGCGCACCTGGTCGGGGGTGCCGTCGGCGCGGTCCATCCAGCCGACGAAGGTCGCGTACGTGATCCAGCGGTGGTCGTTGCCGTACTCGCCCAGGGTGAGCGAGTGGCACGTGGTGAGCGTCAGCAGCCGCTCGGTGGGCTTCTCGTCCGGGTGGTGGGGCACCGGCGCCACGACGTCCACCTGGTCGGGCGTGACGATCTCGTGGTCGGTGACCTCGTAGACGTACCAGGTCTTCGCCGTCTCGACGATGATCTGGTCGCCCTCCTCCAGCTTGTCGACGTGCCGGAACGAGTTGCCGTGCGTGCGCCGGTGCCCGGCGAGCGCGAAGTTGCCGATGTCGCCCACCTGCTGCGACGTCTCGTAGTGGCCCGCCATGGCCCGGTCGAGCACGTCCATGCCGGTGCCCTCCGCGATCGGCATCGCGTTGTTCGTCAGGCCGTACCAGGCGGGCACGATGAGCGTGCCGATCGTCTCCCCGTAGCCGACGGCGTCGGGCACCGGCGGGTCGTCCGTGCGCAGCTCGGCGGGCTCGGGGTTGGCGGGCGGCAGCGTCGCCTCGAACTCCTGCATGACCTGCTGGGCCTGGGCCGTGGCCTCGACGGACGTCCACCACAGCTGCCAGACGACGAACAGCCCGAGCACCACCCCGAGAGTGATGAGGATCTCGCCGACGCCGCCCACGATCGCGCTGCCGGCGCCGCGGCGTCGGGCGGGTCGGGCATGGGTGGGACTCGTCACCTGCGAAATGCTACGTGGTCCGCGGCCCTGTCGCGGGTCCCGGCGGCCGTGGGAACCTGGGGCGGTGACCAGCGACGACGGCGCGCAGCACGGGCGCGCAGAGCGCGGGCGTGCGGCGCGGCTGCGGCGGCGGTGGGACCGCGAGTCCGCGGGCTACGACCGGGCGTTCACGGCCGCCGAGCGACGCATGTTCCCCGGCGTGCGGGAGAGGCTCTGCGCGCTGGCCGAGGGCCGCACCCTCGAGGTCGCGGTCGGCACGGGGCTCAACCTCGAGCACTTCCCGCCCGCGGTGACCGCCCGGCCCGACGGCTACGTGGGCGTCGACCAGAGCGCCGGGATGCTCGACGTCGCGCGGAGCCGCGCCGCCCGCCTGGGGCTCGGGATCGACCCGGACGCCGACCTCCGCGTCGGCGACGCGCAGGCGCTCGACCTGCCCGACGCCGCGTTCGACACCGTCGTGTGCACGTTCTCGTTGTGCGGCATCGCCGACGAGCGCGCGGCCCTCGCCGAGATGACGCGGGTGCTGCGCCCTGGCGGCCTGCTGCTGCTGGCCGACCACGTCGCCTCGAGCGCCTGGCCGGTGCGGGCGCTGCAGGCGCTCGCGGACGCGGTGAGCGTCCCGCTGGCCGGGGAGCACTTCCGGCGCCGGCCGATGCGGTGGGTGCTCGACCGGGGGCTCGCGATCGAGGAGCACGCGCGCACCCGGGCCGGCGTCGTCGAGCTCGTGGCGGCGCGCGTGCCGGCCACCGTGCGGGGCGTCAGCCGCTGACGTCGAAGGCGGTCTCGCCGACCGGCGGCACGTCCTCGACGTCGACCCCCGTGACGAGGGCCCCGGGCGGGCCCTCGCGGAGGAACGCGAGCATCGCGTCCACCGCGTCGGGCGTGCCCTCGACCTCCGCCTCGACCGTCCCGTCGGGGAGGTTGCGCACGAGCCCGCCCACGCCCGCCCGGCGGGCCGCCTCGCGGGTCGACCAGCGGAACCCGACGCCCTGCACGCGGCCGTGCACCCGCACCCGCCGCCGCACCGTGGTGGTCATCCGCCCTCCCGTGCTCGCCGTCCCCGCGCCGTCGTCCCCCGCGCGTACCCCGGCGGCGCCGTCCACGTCAGTCGAAGATGTCCCCGATGTCCCCGATGTCGTCGAGGATACCGCCCAGCACCATCCCGCCCAGGACGGCGCCGAAGACGTCGGAGCCGCCCCGGCCGCCAGGGCGGCGGCCGCCCTGCCAGCCGTACCCCCCGCCGTACCCGTCCGGTCCGCCGTTGTAGCCGCCGTCCCAGCGCTGCCCCTGGCCCGACCGGGCGATGTCGCGGTGCGCCAGGGTCGCGGCCTCCGCGGCGAGCGCCGCGCCCCGGCGGGCGGCGGCCACCCCGCGCTCGGGGTCCTCCGCGGCGCGGGCCTGCGCCACCTCGCGCTCGGCCTCGGCCAGGCGCGTGCGGGCGTCGGGGCCCACGGGGGCGCGGTAGTCGTCGACGACGGACCGCGCCGCCGCGAGCTGGCGCTCGGCGTCGTCGAGCGCGGGCCCGAGCCGCGACGCCGCCCGGCGCGCGCGCTCGTCGCGCTCCGCCCGCTCGGCCACGGCGTCGTCGAGGGCGGTGTTGGCCTCCCGGACGCGGGTGAGGGAGCCCACCGGGTCGCCCGGGTCGCCCGGGGCGGGCAGCGCCGAGAGGGCGTCCTCGAGCGCGGTGACGGCGCCGTCGATGCGCCCCGCCCGCTGGGCCGCCGGGAGCGCGCGCGCCTGGGCGAGCTCGGCACGGGACTCCGCGACGATCGCGCCGAGCGCCGCCTCCGCGCGCAGCGCCTCGGCCTCGTAGTCGTCGACGGCGCGCAGCAGCCCCTCGGCGCGGCGCACGGCCTCCTCCGCCGCGCGGGCCGCGGCACCGGCCTCCGCGACCTGCTGGGTCGTGAGGCGCTTGCGGGCCGCCGCCGTGCTGCGACCCGCGAACTCGAGCAGGCGCTCCGCCTGCTCGGGGTTGTCCGCGACGGGCAGCAGGGCCCGCTCGGCGTACTGCTCGCGCAGCCGCTCGAGGTCGGCGCGTGCCGCGGGCACGGCCTCGCGCACCCGGGCCAGCTCGGCGTCGACCCGGTCGACGGCGTCGGGGGTCGAGCGGACCGTCTGCCGCAGGGCGGCGAGCCCGCGGTCGAGCTCGTCCAAGGACGCGTCGGCCGACCGGCACAGGTCGACGATCCGCGCCGACCACTCCCGGCGCTGCTGGTCGGTGTCCGGGACGTGGTCGTGCAGGAGCTGGTTGTGGTGGAACGCCTCGGAGAGGCGCTCGCGTGCCCGCCGCAGCGTGGGCGCGAGCTCGCGCGTCTCCCGGTCGCCGAGCTCCGCCTGGGCGAAGGCGAGCTCGTCCTCCGCGAGGCGGGCCCGCTCGTCCGCGCGCACCAGGGCGGAGCCCGCCTCCAGGCCGAGGCGCTGCAGCTCCGCCTCGAGGTCCTGTGCCCGCCCGCGCGCCGCCCTGCGGCGTCGTGCCGCCCAGAAGACCACCGCCGTGACCAGCACGACCACCACGACCAGGCCCGTCACGATCCCGACGATCTGCCCCGCATCCATGCTCGGCATCGTAGGCGGCTCCGGCGGGGTCCGGGGACGACCGACGACGACCCGACGACGACCCGACGACGACCCGACGACGACGCGGACGCCCGGGAGCATCACGACGGCGACCCGTCAGGGCCAGGGCGCGGCGGTCATTCCGGCCCTGGCCCTGACAGGTCGCGGGTGCGGCGCGTCAGCCGCGACGTCGGGCGAGCCGCAGCGCCACCAGCACCGCCGCGCCGGCGAGCACGACGACGCCGCCCGCGATGCCGAGCACCACGACCAGCTCGGAGGCGTCGCCGCCCCCGGCGTCCGCGGCGGCCGACGCGCCCTCCGCGGCACCGTCGGACGCCTCGTCCGCGCCCCCGGCCGGGGCGCACGGCGTCACGTCCGCCGCGGGGGCCGCCTCGGTCCCGGCGGGCGGCTCGTAGGTGAACGAGTACTCGCCGCTGGTGGGGTGCCCGTCGGCCGACACGATCCGCCAGTCGACCGTGTACTCGCCGCCCTCGCCCAGCGCGACGGGGACGGACACGGTGCGGTCCTGCGTCGTGGGGCACCCCGTCGCGTGGTCCGTGCCGTCGGCGTCCGTCACGGTGATCACCGTGCTGGAGCCCTCGGCGGACAGGTCGAGCACCACGTCGTCGAACGTCACGTCGACGGACTCCGGCGGCTCGGTCACGGTCGTCCCCGAGGCGGGCGAGGTCCCGACGACGACGTTGTGGGCGCTCGCGGGCCCCGCCGCGCCGACGACGCCGGCCGCGCCGAGGCCCAGGGCGAGCGCGAAGGACCCGGCCGCGGCGAGGGCGCGTCGCGCGGCGGGGCGGCCGTCCGGCGCGCTCATCGCTGCTCCGTGCCGTCCGTGCCGTCCGTGCCGTCCGTGTCGGTGGCCCGTGCGCGCGTCCGGGCGAGGGCGGTCACGCCGGTGACGGCGCCGACCAGCCCGAGCCCGAGGCCCGCGGCGCCGAGCGCGAGCGGGAGGGTGCCGGAGCCGCCGTCCTCGGCCGCCGCGTCGGTGTGCGCGTCCGTGGCGGCGTCGCCGGCACCGGCCGCCGACGCCGCGCCGTGGCCGCCGTCCTCGGCGGCCGGGACGACCTGCAGGACAGGGGCCGGGAGCTCGGGCTCGGCGTCGCCGGACGCCTCCTGGTCCCAGGCGACGACCTCGCCGTCGGAGTAGGTCTGGGTGGCGGGGAGGACGATCTCCGCCACGCCGTCCGGGACCGCGCCGGCCGACACGGTGAACCGGAGGAACTCGCCCGGCGCGATGCCGGCGTCGGCGTCGTCGGCGGTCCACTCGATGCTCGCCGGCGCCTCGGTGACGGTGGTGCCGTGCACCTCGACGGGCTCGGGCAGGGGCGCCTGGGTGACCTTCGCGGTCCAGCCCGGCACGGGCTCGACGGACACGCTGGTGAAGGGGGTGTCGGTGGGCAGGTCGACCTGCACCGCGGTGGTCGACGCCTCGGCGGACTCGTTCGGGACCTTGAAGGTGAGGGTGGCGTACGACCCGGCCTCGGCCGCGTCGGGGGTCACGGTCACGTGCGCGGACGCGGCGGTCGCGCCGAGCACGAGGGCGGGGAGGGCGAGCGCGGCCGCGCCGACGAGGCGGCGCGGGCGGAGGGCACGGGTGATGACAGGGGTGGTCCTGGACATGGGTTCTTCTGCTCCTGGCTGTCAGGTGTGTCAGGCGGTCGTGGGACGGCGAGGGACCCGCCCCCGTCCGACGACGGACCAGGGCAGGGTCAGGCGGCGCGCGCGAGGGCGCCCGGGAGCAGAGGGGGTCCTCGTGGGGGCGTGCGCCGGCGGACGCGGGCCGGGTGGGGGCGCCAGGTGCGCCCGACGACCACGGCGGGCTCGCGGACCACCGGCAGCGCCGGCGGCTCCTGCACGAGGAGCGCGACGTGCCGCAGGTGCCCGACGACGGTGAGGGCCGCCCGGTCGCCCGCCGCGAGCAGCAGGGCGGTGAGCAGCACCGCGGCGGCGTGCGCGGCGAGCATCCAGGACGTCGTCCCGGCGTCGCCCGCGTGATGCAGCAGCCCGCCGCCCGTCGCTGGCGCGAGGGAGCCCGGGCCCATGGCGTGGAGCGCGTGCCCGTCCAGGGTGGTGCCCGGGGTCGGGAGCGGTGCCGAGGGAGCGCCCGTGCCCGCCGCGCCGAGCACGGACAACGTCGTGTGCTGGACGAGCTGCAGCGCGACCATCGCCGGCAGGAGGCGCCGGAGGGTCAGCCTGCGGCGCGCGGTCCACACCGCGAGCGGCGCCGTGAGCGCCGCGACGACGAGCCAGGCGAGGGGTGCCCCGGGGAGCGCGCCGCCGGCCAGCAGGTGGGCGGCGGCCGCGATGCTGAGCGTCGTGCCGGCGACGAGGAGCTCGCGCACACGACGGACGACCACGGGCACCCCCGCACCCTACCGCGGCGTCGGCCGGGACCTGCAGTCTCGCCCCGGGCGGCCGCCCGGACGACGGCGGAGCCAGGAACGACGCACCCGCGCGGGACGCCGGACCCGCCGGTGCCGACCTGGGCTACGGTGGGCGCCACGACACGGGGTGCGTCCCGACCGGTCATCGCCGCGACTTCGTCACGGCCGGCCGGCGGGCGCTGAGAACACACCCGTCGAACCTGATCTAGCTCGTACTAGCGAAGGGATGTCGACATGAGTGCGCGCGCACCTGAAGACAGCTCCGCCGGCCGCGCCGGCAGCACCACCCCTGCTCACGCCGCCCCCGCTCCCGTCTCGTCGCCGACGAGGGCGCTCCGGACGGGCAGCAGGCCCCGCGTCCTGGCGGTCGCCGGGTCCGACCCGTCCGGGGGCGCGGGCGTCCAGGCCGACCTCAAGTCGATCGCGGCCGCGGGCGGCTACGGGATGGCCGCCGTCACGGCCCTGACCGTGCAGAACACCCGTGGCGTGCGCGACGTGCACGTGCCGCCCCCCGCGTTCCTCGCCGCGCAGCTCGACGCCGTCACCGACGACGTGACCGTCGACGCCGTGAAGATCGGGATGCTCGCCTCGGCCCCGGTGGCCCGGGCGGTGGCCGCGTGGCTCGACGCGCTGTCGCACGCCACGTCCGACCGGTCGGGCACGACCGCGCGCCCCGCCGTCGTCCTGGACCCGGTCATGGTGGCGACCAGCGGGGACCGGCTGCTCGACCCGGCGGCCGAGGACGCCGTGCGGGACCTGCTCGGCCGGGTGGACGTCGTGACGCCGAACCTGCCCGAGCTCGCGGTCCTCGCGCAGGAGCCCCCCGCCGCGGACTGGCCCGCCGCCCTCGAGCAGGCGCGACGGCTGGCCGCCCGGCACGGGGTCCTGGTGGTGGCGAAGGGCGGCCACCTGCTCGCGCGTCCGGACGCGAGGGAGGAGGGCGCCCCGGACGCCCTCGTCGGCCCGCAGGGCGTGCTCGTGGAGCTCCCCGGCCCGCGCCTGACCAGCACCTCCACCCACGGCACCGGCTGCTCGCTGTCCAGCGGGCTGGCCGCCCGGTACGCGCGCACGGGCGACTGGGCGGAGGCGCTGCGCGGCACGAAGGCCTGGCTGACCGCGGCGATCCGGGCGGGGGAGGCCCTGCGCGTCGGCGGCGGGAACGGCCCCGTCGACCACCTGGTGGGGCTGCGCGCGGGCGGCGCGGAACCCCAGGCGCCGTCCCGTGCGGCCGGTGCGGGCGCGGAGGACGTCGTCGCCCGGTGGTGGGACGACGCCGCGGACGTGCGTGCCGCGATCGACGACCTGGCGTTCGTCCGGTCGCTGGGCGACGGGACCCTCGACCCCGACCACTTCCGCACCTATCTGGAGCAGGACGCGCTCTACCTGCGCGACTACGCGCGCTGCCTCGCGCGGGCGAGCGAGCTCGCGCCCACGCGGGCCGAGCAGGCGTTCTGGGCCGGTGGCGCGCACGGCGCCCTGGTGACGGAGCTCGACCTCCACACGCGCTGGCTGGGCGGGGAGCCGCAGGACGTGCCCGCCAGCGCCACGACGGCCGCCTACCTCGACCACCTGCGCGCGGCCGGCGACGACTACGCGACCCTCGTGGCCGCCGTCCTGCCCTGCTACTGGATCTACCAGGACGTGGGGGAGCGGCTGGCCGCCCGCAACCACGCGGGCCACCCGTACGCTGAGTGGCTGGGCACCTACGCGGACGACGCGTTCGCGGGCGCGACGCGGGAGGCCGTCGCGATCCTGCGCCGCGCCGCCGCGGCGTCCGACGCGTCCACCCGGGACCGGATGGCGGCGGCGTTCCGCGCGGCGTGCGAGCACGAGCTGGCGTTCTTCGACCAGACGGGCCTCCCCGGCACAGCGGGCACGGAAGGCGCGGCCGAGGACGTCGACGGGCGCCCCGCCGACCGCGTCGCGGTGGGCTGACCGCAGCCTCGCCGGCCCCGTCGTGGGGCCGGTCGCGGGCCCCGCCGTCCTGCCGGACGGCGGGATCACGCGGCGGTAAGCGGTGACCCGGTTCTGGGACCCACCGCGTGATCGGGGCAAGCGTGTCGGAGGCGAGTGACAGAATGGATGTGATGCCCGACACGAAGCGCACTTCGCGCAGCCGCAGCCGAGGCGCACGCCGCGCCGATCCCTCCGAAAGTCCCAGGAGGAGCCCCGCCTCCTCCGCTCCCCGCCGTCCCGCCGCGCCCGGCACGCCGCCGGGTCGCGCCGAGGGCCCGCCCGGCCGGCCGGGCGCCGCCCCCGCGGCCGCCGTCGCCCCCGTGGCGGCCGTCGCCCCCGCGGGCTCCGAGCTCTCCACGTTCGCGTCCGTGCGCCGGCTCTACCCGTACGTCCGGCCCGCGTTGCCGCGCATGGTCGGCGGCCTCTTCTCGGCGCTCGGCGCGAGCCTCGCCGCGCTGGCGATCCCCCGCGTGCTGCAGGCCCTCGTCGAGGGCCCCCTCGCGGAGGGCGCCGCCGCCCACGACCTCGGCGCCCTCGTGGTGCCGGTGCTCCTCGTGCTCGTGCTGGGGATCGCGGAGGCCGGGTTCGTCCTGCTGCGCCGCAACCTCGTGATGTACCCCGGCACGCGGGTCGAGGCAGAGCTGCGGATGGCGCTGTTCCGCCACCTGCAGGACCTGCCTGTCGCGTTCCACGACCGGTGGCCCGGCGGGCAGCTGCTGAGCCGGATCATGGGCGACCTCGGCCTGCTGCGCCGCTGGCTGGTCTTCGGCGTCCTGCAGCTCGTCGTCAGCATCGTGACGATCGTGGTCGGCGTGGGCATCCTGCTGGCCACCGCCGGCTGGCTCGGCCTCGTGTACCTCGCGGGCGCGATCCCGGTGACGGTCATCGCGTTCCGCTTCTCGCGGCGGTACCGCGTCATCGCACGCCTGTCGCAGGACCAGTCGGGCGACCTCGCCACCACGGTCGAGGAGTCCGTGCACGGCATCCGCGTGCTCAAGGCGTTCGGCCGCGGGCGCGACGCCCTCGACTCGTTCACCGACCAGGCGGAGGAGCTGCGTCGCACGGAGATCCGCAAGGCGGGCAACCAGGCCACCGTCACCACGTCGCTGCAGCTCATCCCCGAGGTCACGCTGGCCGTCTGCCTCGTGCTCGGCACGGTGCTCGCCGCCCAGGGGCAGATCACCGTCGGCGGCCTCGTCGCCTTCTTCCTGACGACGGCCGTGATCAACGGCCCCGTGGTCGACCTCGGGATGACCCTGTCGATGACGCTCAACGCGCGCACCGCCGTCGACCGCTTCTTCGAGGTGATGGAGACCCCGAACCCGCTGGCCGACCCGGCCGACCCCGCCGAGCCCGGCCCGGCGCGAGGCCACGTCGAGCTCCGCGACGTCACGTTCCGCTACGAGGACGCGGCGCGCCCGGTCCTCGCGCACGTCGACCTCGAGCTCCCCGTCGGCACGACGACGGCGCTCGTCGGCCTCACCGGCTCGGGCAAGTCCACCCTCGCGATGGTGGTGCCGCGCATCTTCGACGTCACCGGCGGCGAGGTGCTGCTCGACGGCGTGGACGTGCGGCGCCTGCGACGGCACGACGTGCGCCGCGCCGTCGCGGTCGCGTTCGAGGACCCCACGCTGTTCTCCGCGTCGGTGCGGGACAACGTGCTGCTCGGCGTCCCGGAGGCCGGCCCCGACGCCGTGCCGGAGGAGGAGCGCGAGCGGCGCCTGCACGAGGCGCTCGAGGTGGCGCAGGCGGGCTTCGTCGCCGACCTGCCGCAGGGCGTCGAGACCCGCATCGGGGAGGAAGGGCTGTCCCTGTCCGGCGGGCAGCGGCAGCGGCTGGCGCTCGCCCGGGCCATCGCGGCACACCCCGCCGTGCTCGTGCTCGACGACCCGCTGTCCGCGCTCGACGTCGCCACCGAAGAGGCCGTCACCACGCGCCTGCGCGACGTCCTCGACGGCACGACCAGCCTCGTCATCGCGCACCGGCCGTCCACCGTGGCGCTCGCGGACCGGGTCGCCGTGCTGCAGGACGGCCGGATCACGGCCGTGGGCACCCACCGCGACCTGCTCGCCACCGACGCCCACTACCGGCACGTCATCTCCAGCCTGGAGCAGGACTGGGAGGAGTGCGCCGAGCACTCAGGCCGGGAAGAGCCCGGCCGCGCCCAGGCCGAGCAGGAACACCCCGAGCAGGCCCGGACCGGGCACGACGAGAAGGAGGTCCAGCGGTGAGCCGCCCCAGCACGCCGGAATCGCCCCGGCCCGCGACGTCCGGGCCGGACGAGCGCCGTCGCCCCACCGACGCGAGCGCGGACGATGCCACCCGGCTCGACGCCGAGGCGTCCCGCGACGTCAGGTCCCGGTCGCTGCGCCTGCTGGGCGCGCTGCTGAGGCCGCGCCGCGGGGCCCTCGCCGTCGCGGGCCTCCTGGTCGTGGTGTCGACGCTCGGCCAGGTGGCGGGCCCGTGGCTCGTGTCCCTCGCCATCGACTCCGCGGTGCCCGACCTCATGGACGGCGACGTGGGCACCCTCGTGCTGGTCGGCTCCGTCTACCTGGTCGCCGCCGTCGTCGGCGGCCTGTGCGCCGGGGCCTACGTCCGCCAGGCCGCGCGCATCGCCCAGGGGGTGCTGCTCGACCTGCGCCGTCGGGTCTTCCGGCACACGCAGCTGCTGAGCCTGGAGTTCCACGAGTCGTACACGTCCGGCCGCATCATCAGCCGCCAGACGTCCGACCTCGAGGCGCTGCGCGAGCTGCTCGACGGCGGGCTCACCGGCGTCGTCTCCTCGCTCATGCTCATGGTCTTCACCGGGCTGAGCCTGTTCCTGCTCGACTGGCGCTCGGGCCTCGTGCTCGCGGTGGCCCTCGTGCCGGCCTGGCTGCTCACCCGGTGGTTCCAGAAGCGCTCGCAGGTGTTCTACCGCGAGCAGCGCACCACGTCCGCGCGGCTCATCGTGAAGTTCGTCGAGACGATGACGGGGATGCGCGCCGTGCAGGCGTTCCGCCGGGAGTCGACCACGGAGGCGGAGTACGGCCGGCTGAGCGAGCAGTACCGCGACGCCAACCTCAACACCATGGGGCTCAACGGCCGCTACCAGCCGGGCCTCGTGCTCATCGGGAACGTCGCGGTCGCGATCGCGCTCGCGATCGGCGGCTGGCGGGTCTACTCCGGGGGGCTGGACGTCGGCGTGCTGGTGGCGGCCCTGCTGTACGTGAAGCGGTTCTTCCAGCCGATCCAGCAGCTCGGGAACTTCTACAACTCCTTCCAGTCCGCCACGGCAGCGCTGGAGAAGGTCTCGGGCCTGCTGGCCGAGGAGCCGACGGTCGTCGAGCCGCGCCGCCCCGTGGCGCTGCCGCACGCGCGCGGCGCCCTGCGGCTGGACCACGTCACGTTCCGCTACGGCGACGGCCCGGTCGTGCTGCCCGACCTCGACCTCACGCTCCCGGCGGGGCAGACGGTCGCGCTGGTCGGCACGACGGGCGCGGGCAAGTCCACGCTCGCCAAGCTCGTGACCCGGTTCTACGACGCGAGCGAGGGCCGCGTGCTGCTCGACGGCGTCGACGTGCGCGACCTGTCGACGACGGACCTGCGGCGCGCCGTGGTCATGGTCACCCAGGAGGCCTACCTGTTCAGCGGGTCCGTGCGCGAGAACATCGCGCTCGGGCGGCCCGGCGCCCCCCAGGCGGACATCGAGGCCGCCGCACGGGCGGTCGGGGCGCACGAGTTCATCATGGACATGCCCGACGGGTACGACACCGACGTCAACAAGCGCGGCGGCCGCGTCTCGGCGGGGCAGCGGCAGCTGCTCTCCTTCGCGCGGGCGTTCCTCGCCGACCCGGCGGTGCTGGTGCTCGACGAGGCGACGTCGTCCCTCGACATCCCGGGCGAGCGGCTCGTGCAGCACGGCCTGCAGACCCTGCTGGCCGACCGGACGGCGATCATCATCGCGCACCGGCTGTCGACCGTCGCGATCGCCGACCGCGTGCTCGTCATGGAGCACGGCCGGGTGATCGAGGACGGCATGCCCGACGAGCTGGCGGCGGGGGACGGGCACTATGCGGCCCTCAACGCGGCGTGGCAGGACTCGCTGGTGTAGTCCTGCGACGTGGTTGCTGTCCGTGGCTGGGGGACGGGCCGGCCGAGAGGTTCTTCGCGGGGACGCGTTCACGGGCGCCAGGGCGCCCTCCACTTCGGGAGGGATACGTCCCCGCGAAGAACCTCTCGGCCGACCCGTCCGCCGTCGGCTCACGGCCGTGAGGGACGCCCGTTCGGCCGAGGTAGTACGGATTCCCGCGAGGTGGTACTCATCGCGGCGAGGTAGTCCAGCCTGCGGCGAGGTAGTACGGAGGCTTCAGCGGGCGTGACACGGCGACCACCCGTCGTCGCCGGAGAGGTAGGTCTCACGCGTGTGCGCGGCGGCCTGCGCGGCGGTGAGCTGCGGGCGCCCGGGGCCGGTGAGGGCGCCCGGGCCCGTGTTGGCGTGCTCGGCGTTGCTGCCCGGGACCCAGTCGAAGCCGGACATGGTGGTCCACACGTCGTCGCGCCGCAGGTGCACGCCCAGCCAGGAGTCGCGGACGACGACGCGGGGGTCGGTGTCGGGGTTGCTGCTCGGGTGCCACGGGCGGCCGAGGTAGTACGTGCCGGTGCCGGCGTTGGTGAGGAACCGGGTCCCGGTGACGAGGAAGCCGTGGGCGAACCCCGAGGAGGTGCTCGGTGCGAACACGTACCCCGACGGCGTGCTGTCGCGGCGCAGCGCCTTGATGGTGGAGTCCTCGATGACGGCGGTCGCGCGCCCGAACACGAAGTCGACGTCGCCCTCGATCCAGCTGTTCGTGACGTAGACGCGGGCGGGCACGTCGGCGCTGGGCGTGTCCAGGTAGAGGGTGTCCTGGTTGCCGAGGAAGCGGCAGTGGTCGAACGCGACGCGGTCGGCACGGGTCTTGACGGCGACCGCCTGGTGGCCGGGCAGGTCCGGGTGGGCGGCCTCGTCGAACGCGTTCTCGAAGGTGACGTGCCGGGCCTCGAAGCCGGCACCGGACACCGTGACCGACGCGCTGCCGGTCGTGCCCCAGGTCCCGCCGCCGGGCTTCGGGGTCTCGGCGGCCCGGTCGTCGGTGAAGACGACGTCCTCGGGGTCGCCCGTCGACCCGACGACCGTCAGGTTCACCTTGTCCGACCCGACGTCGACACGGCCGTGGTACCGGCCGGGTCGCACGAGGATCTCGACCCGCTGGGCCGACCCGGCCGGCGCGAGGTCCACGGCCTGCTGGAGCGTGGTCGCGTCGCCCGTGCCGTCCGCGGCCACGACGATCCGTGTCGCCGCGGCCGGGCGCGGGCCGCGGCCGCCCGCGGACGCGGGCGTGGCCGAGGCGAGCACGGCGCCCAGGGCCAGCGCCCCGGGCAGGGCCAGCACCGACCGGCGTCGGACGGTGCGGGGCGCGGACGTGGGGTCCGAGGCGGGACGGTCGGCAGGGGACGGGTGGGAGCTCTCGTGCGGTGCGGGCAACGTCGCCTCCGGGGCTCGGGCGGGTCGCCGTCGACCCGCGGTGCGAGGGGTACGCCGGGGACCGAGCGCTGAGAAACCGGTTCCCCGTCGCTCGGCATCGTGTCACGACCGCCGCAGCCGGGACAAGAGGGCGAGGTCCATCGGGTCGACGAGCACCTCGAGCTCGCGCCGCACCCACCAGTCGCCGGAGCGTCGCCGCTCCTCCGGCGTCGTGTAGCGGTAGCGGAACAGCCGCATCCGCACCCAGCGCGGTTTGGCGCCGTCGAACGGGTCGTGGCGCAGCAGGCGGAGCGTCGCCCGGTCCGCCTCGAGCAGCCGCCGGCACAGCGTCGGGAGCCACGGCGCGGGCGCACCGAGCGGCACGAACCACAGCACCCAGTCCAGGCGCAGGTGGTACGGGGCGACCTGGGGCGGGCGCCGGCCCACGTCCCCGGGCTTGCCGCGGAACCCGTACTCCCGCCAGTCGTCGGGCCCGGGCTCGTCGGCGAGCGTGCCCTCGACGATCACCTCGTCGCGGCGCCGCGTCACGCTCCCGAACGCCCCGTACGCGTTCACCAGCCGCAGCGGCTCGAAGCTCGCGTTCATCCTCTGGTGCGACGAGGCGAGGTTGACGGCGGGGCGCACCGACAGCGCCGCGAGGAGCACGACGACGACCGTGACGGCGACCAGGTAGCCGGTCGGTCCCGGGGCTACCGCGGTCCCCGGGCCGGCGGCCGGGTCCGGGGCGAGGCCGCCGAGGAGCGCGCGCCACGCGTCGTCGGACACCATGGCCGCGCCGAGCACGATCGCCGCCCAGTTCAGCCACGCGAAGTTGCCGGTGAGCACCAGCCAGCCCTGGGTCACGACGACGACGCCGCCCGCGACGCTCGGCAACGGCTGCGGCAGCCAGAGCAGCCACGGCACGAGCAGCTGGGTGACGTGGTTGCCGACCACCTCCGTGCGGTGCCACCAGCGCGGCAGGTGGTGCGCGTGCCAGCTGAACGGGCCGGGCATCGGCTGCGACTCGTGGTGGTGGTCCATGGCGGTGAGGTCGCGCCACGCGGGGTCGCCGCGCCACTTGATGAGGCCCGCGCCCAGCTCCAGCCGGAACAGCAGCCAGCGGGCGGCGAGCACGAGCAGGAACGGCACGGGCACGGCGGGGGAGCCGAACCAGGCGGCCAGGAACGCCAGCTCGCACAGCAGCGTCTCCCACCCGAACGCGTAGAAGCGCTGGCCGACCGAGACGAGCGAGAGGTAGCCCGCCCACAGCGCGAGCAGGACGACGGTCGTGACCCACCACGGCCCGGCCTGCGGCAGCCCTACGACCACGGCGGCGCCCCCTGCGGCCCCGAGCACCCCCACCACGACCAGCAGGCGGTCGGAGTAGTGCAGGTGGAACAGCGACGGCGCGTCGCGGAACCGCACCCGCGCCGTG
Source organism: Isoptericola sp. NPDC019571 (assembly GCF_044389385.1). Lineage (NCBI taxonomy): Bacteria > Bacillati > Actinomycetota > Actinomycetes > Micrococcales > Promicromonosporaceae > Isoptericola > Isoptericola sp. NPDC019571. The sequence goes on along the minus strand of NZ_JBIRXZ010000005.1, from coordinate 313,530 downwards.
AACCGCCGCACCGGCAGCAGCCCGCGGTCCCCGAGCAGGGGGCGGAACTGGCCCAGGGCCTGGAGGAAGGCCAGGCACAGCAGCGCGCCGACGCCGCGCTGCAGCACCTCGCGGGCGACGTCGTAGTCGGCGGTGGCCCACCAGCCACCGAGCTGTTCCAGCTGCCGTCCCAGCTGCTCAGGCACGCCTCCACGCTAGTCGCGGGCGGCGTCACCCGCCTCCACCAGCCGCTGCACGAGGGCGTGCGCCGCCGGGGTCGGCGCGCCGACGGTGAGCGCGAGCACCTCGCGGGTGGCGCCGGGCAGGGGCTGCGCCACGACGTCCGGGTTCCGGTGCGCCCGCAACGCGAGCGACGGCAGCAGGCTCACCCCCGCGCCGGACGCGACGAGCGCCTGCACGGCCACGTAGTCGTCGGTCTCGAACGCGATGCGGGGGGCGAACCCGGCGGTGGCGCAGCGCGCGACCAGGTCGGCGCGGCACCGCTCGCACCCTGCGATCCAGGCGGCGTCGCGCAGGTCGGCCAGCGGCGGCGGGACGTCGCCGGAGCGGCTCGACGCGTCCGGTCCGTCGGGGGTCGCGTCGGTGGTCCGCCGGACGAGGGCGATGGGCTCGGAGTGCACGACGGTCACCTCGAACCGCGACAGGTCCGCGCCGGGCCGGGCGTTCGGGGCGTCGGTGTGCCGGAAGACGAGGGCGACGTCGACGTCGCCGGCCTGGAGCGCGGCGATCGCCTCCGGGGGCTCGGCCTCGACCAGGCCGACCCCCAGCCCGGGGTGCGCGGCCCGCAGCCCGGCGACGGCGGCGGGCACCAGGGTCGCGAGCGCGGAGGGGAACGCGGCGAGCCGGGCGCGGCCGGCGCGGAGGCCGACCAGGGCGTCGAGCTCGCGCCGTGCGCCCTCCACGCGGCCGAGGATCTCCTCCGCGCGTGCGGCGAGGAGGCGGCCCGCCTCGGTGAGGCGGACGCCGCGGCCCGCGCGCTGCAGCAGAGCGATCCCCGCCTCCGCCTCGAGCCGCGCCAGGTGGTGGCTCACCGACGGCTGGGCGTAGTGCAGCTCGCGCGCCGCCGCGGTCACGGACCCGGTGCGCGCGACGGCGGCCAGGACGCGCAGGCGCGTGAGGTCGAGGTGGGGCGGGGGAGCGGGTTCGACGGACACGGCGCCAGCCTACGACCAATCATCGGCCGTATCGATGACGGACAGTCAGAACAGGCATTGGACCTATCGATCGACACGGGGCGATCCTGCTGTGATGACGACGACTCCGCAGCCTGCCCACGAGGTGCCCGCGCCGCCGACGATGCGCGACGTGCTGGCCGCCGCCCGGCGGATCGAGGGGCTCGTCGTCCGCACGCCCGCCCTGGCCCACCCGGAGCTCGACCGCGCCGCCGCGTCGGCCGGCGCCGCCGGAGCGAGCCTCGTCGTCAAGCACGAGAACCTGCAGCACACGGGCGCGTTCAAGGTGCGCGGGGCGCTGAACCTCCTGCTCGGGTTCGACGACGACGAGCGCCGGCGCGGCATCGTCGCCTACTCCACGGGGAACCACGCCCAGGCGCTGGCCCATGCCGCCCGCCGCACCGGCACGGCCTGCACGATCGTCATGCCCGACCACCCGAACCCCCTGAAGGAGCGGGCCGTGCGCGACCTCGGCGCCGACGTCGTGCTGCACGGGGCGACCTTCGACGACGCCCGGGCCCGCGCCGGCGAGGTGGCCGCCGCCACCGGGGCGCGTCTCGTGGGCGCGGCGAACGAGCCGGTCCTCGTCGCCGGCGTGGCCACCGCGACGCTCGAGCTCCTGGAGCAGGCGCCGGACCTCGAGGTGCTCGTCGTCCCCGTCGGCGGGGGCTCCGGCGCCGCAGCTGCCTGTCTCGTCGCGAGCGCGCTCGCCCCGGGGCTGCGGGTGGTCGCCGTGCAGGCCGCGGCGTCGCCGGCCGCCCACGACTCCTGGCGCGCGGGTGAGCTGCGCACCGCCGCCAACGCCACCCGCGCGGAGGGGCTCGCCGTCGGGTGCGGGTTCGCCCTCACCCAGGCCGTGCTCCGCGAGAGGCTGGCGGACTTCCTGCTCGTGGACGACGACGCCATCGCCGCCGCGCAGCGCCACTACCTCACCGGCGCGCGGACCGTTGCCGAGGGCGCCGGCGCCGCGGCCCTCGCCGCCGTCCTCAGCCACCCCGCCGCGTTCGCCGGGCGACGCGTCGGCGTCGTCTGCTCCGGGGGCAACGCCAGCGAGACCGAGCTCCGCCGCGCCCTGGCGGCCTGACTCGACCGCCGCGCGGCGACCGCTCACCGGGTGGGGTGGCACGGCCCGGGGATACGCTGCCCGGCATGGCCCGCTACTTCGACGTCCACCCCGTCGACCCGCAGCCCCGGGCGATCGGCCAGGTCGTCGCGCTGCTGAACGACGGGGGCCTCATCGCCTACCCGACCGACTCCGGGTACGCCCTCGGCTGCCGCGTCGGCCAGCACGACGGCACGGAGCGGATCCGCCAGATCCGGCACCTGGACGCCGGTCACCACTTCACCCTCGTGTGCGCGGACTTCGCCCAGCTCGGCCAGCTCGTGCGCCTCGACAACAGCGCCTTCCGCGCCATCAAGGCGGCCACCCCGGGGCCCTACACCTTCATCCTGCCGGCCACGCCGGAGGTCCCGCGGCGACTCGCGCACCCCAAGAAGAAGACCATCGGCGTGCGCATCCCCGACTCCCGGGTGGTGCAGGCGCTGCTGCGCGAGCTGGGTGAGCCGCTGCTGTCGTCGACCCTCATCCTGCCGGGGGCCGAACAGCCCCTCACCGACGGCTGGCAGGTCAAGGAGGAGCTCGACCACGTGGTCGACGCGGTCGTCGACGCGGGCGAGGTCCTGGCCGAGCCCACGACCGTCGTCGACTGGTCCGAGGGATACCCCGACGTCGTCCGCGTCGGGGCCGGCGACCCGTCCCGTTTCGAGTAAGGGTCCGAGCACCGACCCCGGGCAGGCGTCCCGGGCGGCCGGACGCTCCCCGCAGGCCTCCCCGGGCGCGGTTAGGGTGCTGCCCATGAGCGACCGCGGACTTGCCCTGGCCCGATCCAAGATGCAGGCGGAGGGCGTCGCCCCCGCCGCGATCGAGACCTTCACCCGCTTCTACCATCTGCTGGAGTCGGGGGAGACCGGGCTCGTGCGCGAGGCCGACGTCGACCCCCTGACCGACCTGCCGCGGCACGCCGACCTCGCGGTCCCGGACGCCGACGCCCAGGCCGCCCTCGCGCGGACCGCGATCATCAAGCTCAACGGCGGGCTCGGCACGTCCATGGGCATGGACAAGGCGAAGTCGCTGCTCACGGTGCGTGACGACGCACGGGGCGAGGAGGGCGGAGCGCTCACCTTCCTCGACGTCATCGTCCGCCAGGTGCGCGCCGCCCGGGAGGCGACGGGCGCCCGCCTGCCGCTCGTGCTGATGAACTCGTTCCGCACCCGCGACGACACCCTCGCCGCGCTCGCGCCCTACGACGACATCGCCGTCGACGGCCTCCCGCTGGACTTCCTCCAGAACCGCGAGCCCAAGCTGCGCGCCGACACCCTCGAGCCCGTCGAGTGGCCCGCCGACCCCACCCTGGAGTGGTGCCCGCCCGGGCACGGCGACCTCTACCCGGCCCTGCACGCGTCCGGCGTCGTGCGTGCGCTCCTGGACGCGGGCTTCCGCTACGCCAGCGTCTCCAACTCCGACAACCTCGGCGCCGCCCCCGACGGCGCGATCGCCGCCTGGTTCGCGGCGTCCGGGGCTCCGTACGCCGCCGAGATGTGCCTCAAGTCGCCCGCCGACGTCAAGGGCGGCCAGCTCGTCGTGCGCAAGAGCGACGGCCGCATCGTGCAGCGCGAGACGGCGCAGACGCACCCCGACGACGTCGACGTCTCGCTCGACCCGACGGTGCACCGCTACTTCCACACGAACAACCTGTGGTTCGACCTCGAGGCGCTCGCGGCCGAGCTCGACCGCACCGGCGGGGTGCTCGAGCTCCCGCTGATCCGGAACGAGAAGACCGTGGACCCGACGGACGCGTCGTCGCCCGCCGTCGTCCAGATCGAGTCCGCGATGGGCGCGGCCGTGGCCGTCTTCGAGGGGGCGACGGCGATCGAGGTGGGGCGCGAGCGGTTCCTGCCGGTGAAGACGACGAGCGACCTGCTGCTCATGCGCTCGGACGTCTACGAGCTCACCGACGACTACCGGCTGGTCGCCCAGGTCGACGCGCCGCTGGTGAAGCTCTCGACGACCTACAAGCAGATCGCAGGCTTCGACGCGCGGTTCGCCCAGGGCGCGCCGTCGCTGCGGGCGGCGTCGTCGCTCACGGTCGAGGGGGACTGGACCTTCGGCGCCCGCGTGCGCGCCGAGGGCGACGCGGTGCTCGCCGACGCCGGCGAGGCCGCCACCGTGCCCGACGGCGCGACCGTCACCGCGGACGGCGTCCAGCCCTGACCGCCGAGATAGAGAACCCGGACCCGCGAGATAGAGAACCCGGGACGCCACCACCTGCGGTGCCGTCCCGGCCTCTCTATCTCGCGGGTCCGGGTTCTCTATCTCGGCAGGTCGACGACGCGGTCGGCGCCGGGGACGGGTGTGAGCGTGCCGGCGGACGCCGCGGCCAGGTCGTCGCGCAGGTGGGGGAGCTGGGCCGGCGGCACGAGCAGCGCCAGCCGGGCGACGGCGGCGTACGTCGGCTCCTCGAGGACGGCGTCGTGGGACTGCGCCCAGTCGCGCAGCAGGTGGTCGACGCGGCCGGCGTCGGCGTGCGGCACGTCGACGGTGACCTCCGTGAGCACCTCGCGCCGGCGCAGCAGCCCGTCGGCCGCGGCGACGTCCAGGGCCTCGGCGACGGCGCCGGAGTAGGCGCGCACCAGGCCGCCGGCGCCGAGCAGGACGCCGCCGAAGTACCGGGTCACGACCGCCACGACGTCGGTGAGCTCCCGGCGGCGCAGCACCTCCAGCATGGGCACGCCCGCGGTGCCGGAGGGCTCGCCGTCGTCCGAGGAGCGCTGCTGGTCGGCGTGCGTGCCGACGACCAGCGCCAGGCAGTGGTGGCGGGCGTCCCAGTGCTCCTTGCGGAGGCGGGCGACGACGGCGTCCGCCGCCTCGACCGACGGCGCAGGGGCCAGGTGCGCGAGGAAGCGCGACTTCTTCACCACGAGCTCGTGGTCGACGGGGGCGGCGAGCGTGCCGGGGAGCCCGCCCCGGGGCCCACCCTGCGGCGTCGTGGGGGCGGGGCTGTCGGGTCGGCTCACCGCACGAGGCTACGACGCCCGCCGACACGCCGAGCGCCCCTCCGAAGAAAAAGTGTGCCAAGCGCCACGATGGGCCCATGACCCAGAGCACGGGGGAGCCCCCCGCCCCAGAGGCTGACGGCGCCGACGCCACGCCGGTCGCCAGGTACCCACGGCCGACGGTCACGCTGGACGAGGCGGAGTGGGTGTGGCGCGAGCTGTCCGTGGAGGCGCTGCGCCCGGGCGGGAAGCCGGAGGTCGTGCGCCTGGCCGTGATCGCCGGGCTGACGCGGGCGACCGGGGCGCGCTACGGCGACCTGTTGCGCGTGCGGGCGGAGGACCTCGACCTGGGTCCGGAGCCGGACGCCGCCGCGCGTCGCGGGCGGGTCGGGGGTACGCGGGACCCGGGGGAGGGGAGGGTGCTGCTGCGGCACGGCAAGCACCGGACCCTCCGGGAGCACCGCCTGCCGCCGGAGATGGTGCTGCTGCTGCGGCACTGGATGGTGGTGCGTGAGGAGCTGGCCTCCGAGCTGGAGGGCTCCGTGCCGCGCGCACTGCTGCTCACGGTGCACCACACGCACGACCACGGCACGACGGTCTCCAGCGGGCTGCCGATCACGCGGCAGGGGCTGGTGCTGTCCTGGCGGCGCTTCGTCCATCGCACCAACGCGCGCTACGGGGCGGTGCGGGCGCCGCTGCCTACGCGGTTCGAGCAGGTGCGTCGGGCGTGGGTGGACGCGGGCGTGCCGGACCTCGGTCGGGACCTGGCGCCGGCCTCGGACCCACCGGAATCCACGGACTCTTCTGAAAAATAGTGTGCCAAGCGTCTCGAAACACGCGATGCGGCCGCGAAGACCTCACGGCAGCAGGGGCGAGCGGGCCGGCCCCGCGGCGTACGAGGCCGGCCCGTGGGCGTGAGGACGCGGGCCGTGCGTCAGGCGGTGGCGATGCCCAGCAGCGGCGCACCGGGGGAGTGCGACGGCAGCTCCTGGAAGCCGTACCGGTCGTAGAACGCGCGGGCGCGGGTGTTGCTCGGGTCCATGCCGAGGTGCACGCCGGGCACCCCGCGCGCGGCGAGCGCCGCGCGCAGCGTGTCCATGAGCGCGCGACCGAGCCCGCGACCCTGGTTCTCGGGCAGCAGGTCGATGTGCAGGTGCGCGGGGTACCGGTCGAGCTCGCCGGCGGTGATGCCGCGCACCATGCGGCCGGGGTCCTTCCCGGCGTCGAGCAGGGCCGCCTCCGAGAACCCGGGCTCGCGCCCGGACGGCGAGGCGCCGGCCCCCGGGTGGCGCTCGGCGAACCCGGGGCCCCAGGCCCGCTCCCACCACGCCACGAAGTCGCGGGTGTCGGCGACGCCGATGACATACCCGGTGAGTCGGCCGTCGTCGACGCGCAGGACGTCGTCCGCGGCGTCGGCGGGGGCGGCCTCGCGCGCCGGCTCCTCGTCGGGGCGCACGACGACGAACGCGAGCTCGGGCGCGTACTCCAGGTACGGGAGCGCGAACACCTCGGGCATGAGGAGGTCGTCGGAGTAGAGGCCGCGGGCGTCGGAGCCGGCGGCGGCGGTGCGGACGCAGATCTCGGCGACGGCGGCCCGGTCGGTGTCGCGGTAGAGGCGGATCACGGGGGTCATCATGCCGCAGGGGACGGGCACGCGGCGGGTGCTGCGCCTACTTCTTCTTCCGCGCGGTCGTGGTCTTGGCGGACGAAGTCCTGGCCGCTGCCGTCTTCGGTGCGGCCTTCGCGCCCGCGCTGCGGGTCGAGGTCGCCCGGGCGCCGGCTGCCGCCTTCTGCGCGGCGCCCTTCTCCGTGGTGGCACCCGCGGTCGAGAGCTCGCCGCCGGCGCTCTCCAGGTGGGCGCGGACGAACCAGTGGAACAGCTCGAGCTCGTGCAGGTGACCGATGAGGAGGTCGTTCGTCACGTCGTCGAGCGACTCGGTGTCCTTCGCCGCCTTCCGGTGCGCGGTGATCACGCCCTCGTAGACCTCGTCGAGCGCGCCGAGGTGCTCGATCGCGGACGCACGGCGGAGCGAGTAGTCGTCCCAGGTGCGGGCGGCGACGAGCGCGCCGGGGGTGCCGACGGGCGAGGTGCCGAGCGTCGCGATGCGCTCAGCGATGGCGTCGGTCATGGCGCGCACGGCGTCGACCTGCGGGTCGAGCATCTCGTGCACCGCGATGAAGTGCGGACCCACCACGTTCCAGTGCACGTGCTTGAGGGTCAGGTGGAGGTCGGTCAGGGAGTTCAGCCGCTCCTGCAGGATGGCGGCCACCTTCGCGCCCTGCTGCGGCGTGAGCGAGGGCACCGTGTAGCGCGGGGTGTTGCGGTCAGCCATCGGGAGGTCTCCGTCCTCGTCGGGGTCGGCGCGGCCGGGAGGTCAGCGCGCCTCGTCATCGTCACGCCGGACGGCGATCCACGCGAGCGCGGCGAGGGCCACGACCCCGAGGGCCACGAGCCAGGACACCTGGCGCCCCGCCAGCGCCCACGCCGCGCCCCCGACGGCGAGCGCGGCCGCGACGACGACGCCGTCGCGCGCCAGGCCGTGCCGCAGCGCCGCGAGCTCCACGCGGTCCGTCGCGGTCACGTGCGACGCCCACCACCCGAGGCGCGTCACGACGTACCCGAGCGGGGCGAGCCACAGCACGGCCGGGTCGAACGGCGCGGCGCCGGAGCCGAGCAGCTCGAGGGCCGCCGTCACGAGGGCGACGTGCGCGGGGGCCGGTCCCGGGCGGACCGCGGCCCAGACGGTGACGACGCCTGCGAGAAGGACGACCACCTCGGCGATCAGGTCCGTCCGCGCGCCCGCCGCGACCACGAGGGCGGCCACGGCGACGACGAAGGCGACCCGGAGCACCACGCCGGGCAGCCGGCGTCCCAGCTCGACGCCGACCACGGGCAGCGGGCGCCCCGTCTCGTACCGCGACCGCCACCAGGCCCGGACCCGGGCGGGCAGGGAGCGTCTCATCGCGCCCCCACCGCGCCCCGCCGGTGGCGCTCGTCGGCGCGGACCAGGGCCTCGAAGCGGAGGGCGGCGTCCTGGCGGGCGTCGCCTGCCCAGCGCACGATCGGCACGCCCTCGGCCGCCATGCGGCGCAGCCGGTCGTCCCGCTCGGCCCGGGTGACCCGCCACGCGAGCCGCATGTGCTCCTCGTGCGCCCCCCGGACGTCGGGCAGCGTGTCGACCAGGACGACGGGGTGCCCGACGGCGCGCCACGCCCGCACGAGCGCGAGCGGCTCGTCGTCGAGCGCGGTGCTGAACAGGTACACGACGGCATCCGCGGGGACCTGCGGCGCGCGCAGCCGCCGGGCGGGGGACCCGACCGGGCTGCTCAGTGCGAGCGCGTGCAGGACGCGGCGCAGCTGTCGGCGGCCCGCGGCGGGCAGGAGCGGGCGACGGCGCCGGCCGAGGTCGTCCACCCCGACGCGGTCGCCGGCGGCGACGAGCGCGCCGGCCACGGACGCGGCGGCGTGCCGGGCGAGGTCGAGGGACGTCGGCTCGTCGACGCGCTGCGGGCCGGTGCCGCGCCAGGTGCGCAGGTCGGGGCCGACGTCGTCGCGCGAGTCGACGACGAGCACCGCGGTCGCCTCGGCCGTGGCGTAGGTGCGCCGGACGTACAGGGTGGACAGGTCGGGCGAGCGCCGCGCGCTGGTGTGCCAGTCGATGCGCCGCAGCCGGTCGCCGGGCGCGAAGGGGTGCACGTCGCGCAGCTCGTCGCCGTCGCCGAGCCGCCGGGAGGTGTGCGGACCGGTGAGCCCTCGCAGACGGCGGGGCACGGGCACGCGACCGAGCGGCATCGCCGTGGGGAGCACGAGCCGGTCGGGCGCGGTGACGGAGACGGGGTCCTCGGTCGTCGCTCCGCCGGCGCCGTAGCCGCGTGCGTCGACGTGGAAGGTGCGCTGCGGGCCGGTGCGCACGGTGCTCAGGGTGAGGGGCAGGTCGCGCGGGCCGGCGGCGATCACGACCCCGGCCGTGCGGTGCCCGGGCGCGGAGACCCGCGCGTGCACCAGCTCCGTCCCGGGTGCCGGGTCGAGGCGCAGGACGGCGGTGAGATCCCCGGGCGCGGCGGCGGCGGAGGTCGGGACGATCACGACACCGGTGCCCCGTCGCGGTGCGCCCGAGCGCCATGACCCGGGTCGGCCGGCCCACAGCGCGCCGAGGAGCGGGGCCACGCCGAGCAGGGCGACGTCGGCCCGGCCCGCCAGCAGTCCCAGGCCGAGCACGAGCACCCCGGTGCCGAGCCCGGCGGCGGCCTGAGGGCTGCGTCGCCAGACGGCCGCGGCCGCCCTCGTGGTGGTGGGCCCGCTCATGCGCTCGTCACCCCCGCCGGCCCACCGTGGCGGGCCCGGGCACGGAGCCGAGGAGCTCGGAGACGACGTCCTGGGCGCGGACCGCCGACGCCCACGCGGTCGGCGTGAGGGTGAGGCGGTGCGCGAGCACCGGGACCGCGACCCGCTTGACGTCCTCGGGCAGCACGAAGTCGCGGCCGTCGAGGACGGCGACCGCGCGGGCCAGGAGCAGGAGGTTCTGCGAGCCGCGGGGCGAGGCGCCCACCTCGAGCGCCCCGTGGGTGCGCGTGGCGGCGGCGATGTCGACGCAGTAGCCCGCGACGTCGGGGTCCACCTCGGTGGTCTCGACGCCGGCCTGCATGGCGAGGACGGTCGCGGCGTCGACGACGGGTCGCACGGGGGCCGCCTCCTCGCGCCGCGCGACGCGGCGCAGCAGCACGTCCCGCTCCTGGGCCCGGTCCGGGTAGCCGACCTCGAGCCGGACCATGAACCGGTCGAGCTGCGCCTCCGGGAGCGGGTAGGTGCCCTCGTACTCCACGGGGTTGGAGGTGGCCATGACGTGGAACGGGCGCGGCAGGGGCCGGCTGGCGCCGTCGACCGACACCTGCCGCTCCGCCATCGCCTCGAGCAGCGCGGACTGCGTCTTCGGCGGCGTGCGGTTGACCTCGTCCGCGAGGAAGAGCCCGGTGAACACCGGGCCGGGGCGGAAGACGAACTCGCGGCTCGCGGGGTCGAACACCGACGAGCCCGTGATGTCGCTGGGCAGCAGGTCAGGGGTGCACTGGAGCCGCGCGAAGTCGAGGCCGAGGGCGGTGGCCAGCGAGCGTGCGGCGAGCGTCTTGCCGAGCCCGGGCACGTCCTCGAAGAGCACGTGCCCGCCCGCGAGCACGGTGGCCAGGGCGAGCTCGAGGGTGCCGCGCATGCCGACGACGGCCGTCCCGACCTCGTCCAGGACGCGCCGGCCCTGGGCCGCGACCTCGGCGACGGGGAGGGGGTGCACCGGAGTCCTCGGCGTGGGGGCGTCGGGCGGGTCGACGGTCATCTCGGGGGCCTTCCTGCGGGACGGTCGGGGGACGGGGAGGGTGACGGAGCGGTGGCGGGAGCGGTGGTCGTCGGCACCGTGTCGATCGCATCGAGCCAGCGGTGCACCTCGACCCTGCTCACCGCGCGGCGGGCGACCAGCCCGTCGACGACGTCGGTGCCGAGGAGCTGCGCGGCCGCCTCGGGGCCGCCGGGCGCGGCGAGGTCGACGCCACGCTCGGCGAGCCGTGCCGCCGCGAGGTCCCGGACCCGGCGCAGCACGCGGTCGCCGACGGCGCCGCTGCGGGTGAACGTGGCCCAGCCCAGCTCGCTGACGTCGTTCCGCGCGCCCTCGCGGCGGTCCTGGATGACGTCCGGCCACGGGGCCTCGTCGCCGTCGTCGAGGCGTCGCCACAGCGCGACGGCCGTCGCGGCCACGACGACGAGCAGCGCGGCGTGCAGCGGGTCGAGCACGCCCGTGAGGATGAGCGCCGCGCAGGCCGCGAGCGCCGGGAGGCCGACGACGAGGAGGGCGCGCAGCGGCGTGGGACGCGGCGGTCGGGTGGGGGTCATGCGTGCGGGGCGGGGTCGAGGGCGCGAGCGATGCGGGAGAGGGCGGTGCGGGCGGCGTGGACGTCGTCGGGGTGCACGGGCCGGTCGGTGAACCGGGCGTGCTGGTAGAGGCGGCGGAGGGTGTCCACGTCGGGGGCGGGGACGGCGCGGCCGTCCTGGCGGCGGGTGGTGAGGAGCCGTGCGGTGAACTCGGTGGCGGTCTGCGCGGGGTCGCGCCGGGTGCCGTGGCGGGCGGCGGCGTCCTCCAGGGCGACCCAGGCGGCGACGACGGCGTCGTGCGGGGTGGCGGCGTCGTCGATGCGGGCGAGGGCGGTCGCGACGGCGTCCTGGAGCTCGGGCAGGGAGAGGTCGGCCATGGTGGCGGTGGTGGCGTGGCCGGGTGCGAGGCCGTCGGCGTCGTCGTCCTCGGGGGTGGCGAGGGCGCGGACGACGCGGCGGGCGAGGAGCCACAGGAGGACGGCGACGAGGAGGGCGCCGGCGACGGAGAGGGTGACGACGATCCAGGTGATGACGTCGTAGGAGGGCGGGGGTTGGTCGCCGGGGACTATCTCGCCGGGCATCTGGGGCTGGACGGGGTCGGAGGCCGCGGGCTGAGGGAGGGCGACGTCGGGGAGCCGGAAGCGCCAGGGGGTGGCGGTGGCGGCGCCGAGCACGACGAGGAGGGCGAGCGCGGCCCCGGCGAGGGGTGCGAGGGCGCGGCGTGCCGCGTGCCGGGTCCGCGTCGGTGGGGCCATGCGCCGACGCTATCGGGTGGCGGGGTCCTCGTGGGTGAGGTGCTCGTGGGTGAGGTGCTCGGCGTGCATGCCGGCGACGGCGGCGGCGACGAAGGCGGCGGGGTCGCCGTCGAGGGAGCGGCCCATGGTGGACAGGCGGGCGGGGGAGCCGCGCAGGGCGTCGAGGAGGGCGGTGTCGGCGGGGACGTCGACGAGGCGGTGCCGGGGGGCGAGGGTGCCGGCCTGGTCGCGGACCTGGCGGGTGAGCTCGGTGCCCCACGGGGCCAGGGACTCGAGGTCGCCGGTGGGGTCGGGGACGGGGACGTCGGCGGCCGCGAGCGCCACGCGCCCGTAGGCGGTGAGGCTGTGGTGGGAGACGCCGCGGTGGCGGTCGCGGGGGTCGGCGCCGGAGACGCGCAGGGAGGCGACGGGGCGGCCGCCGAGGGTGGCGGCGGCGTTGACGGCCTCTCCGGCGGCGACGCCGGAGAAGCCCCACCGGGTGCCGGTGCCGAGGTTGCCGGGGCCTTGGGCGAGGACGACGAGGTCGGCGCCCATGACGTGGCGGGCGGCGAGGAGGCCGGTGTGCACGGTGACGGCCTCGAGGTCGCCGCCGAAGGCCTGCCCGACGGTGACGGTGGTGTGGAGCCAGCCGGCGTCGCGGAGGGTGGCGACGGTGCGGGAGAACGCGGCGGGCAGGGCGCCGCCGTCGGTCATCACGTAGGCGACGCGGGGGTGGGGCCGGCCGGCGAGGTCGGCGGCGTGGCGGGCGCCGGCGACGACGGCGGGCAGGGCGGAGTGCAGGTCGGCGACGACGACGGGGAGGCCCGCGAGGTCGTCGGCGTCGCGGAGGGTGTCGTGGTGGGCGGACTCCTGCTCGTCGACGCCGAGGACCATGGCCTGCAGCGGGGTGTAGCGCGCCTTGACGAGGTGGCCGGGGCCGGCGTGGGGGTCGGCGGGCAGGGCGGTGGCGTCCCCGGCGGGGCCGACGACGAGGGCGTACCCGCCGGTGCCGAGGCCGCGGGCGAGCGCGGAGACGTTGAGGAGCAGGCGGTCGCCGACGTCCGGGTCTCCGACGAGGGTCGTGTAGGCGAGGCCGCGGACCTCCCAGGGCGCGGTGGTGAGGTCGCGCGAGGGCAGGGGGGTGTCGAGGCGGAGGGTGACCTCGCGGGCACCGGTCCAGCCGGCGCCGCGGGCCGTGACGGTGCCGGTGCGCCAGGTGACGTGCCCGGTGGGCGCGTCGTCCCGGGCGTCGCGGGGCGTGCGGGGCTGGGGCTGGTTCGGCGCTGTCGTCACCCACGAGAGGCTACCGGCGACTAGGTTGGTGCCGATGCCTGCGAACCCCGTGGAACCGGCCTCCGGCCCGCCCGTCGCCGCGCCGTCCGACCCTGCGCCGTCGTCGCGGGGCACCCCGCCGGCCGAGCGTCTGCTGAACCTCGTCATCGCGCTGGTGAACACGAGCGCGTCGATGACCAAGCAGCAGGTGCGCGCGGGGGTGGCGGGGTACGGCGACGCGCCGTCGACGGAGGCGTTCGAGCGGATGTTCGAGCGCGACAAGGACACGCTGCGGGCGCTCGGCATCCCGATCGTCACGGTGGACGCGGGCGGGCACAGCGACGAGGTCGGGTACCGGATCGACAACGACGCGTACGCGCTGGGCGCGGTGGACCTGACGCCGGCGGAGCTGGGCGTGGTGGCGCTGGCGGCGCAGCTGTGGTCGGACAAGACGCTGCGCACGGACATGTCGCGCGCGATGACGAAGCTGCGGGCGGCGGGCGCGGGAGAGGTCGCGGGGGACGCGGTGGCCGGGCTGGCGCCGCGGGTGCGGGCGGCGGGCGACGCGTACGTGCCGCTGCTGGAGGCGGTCTCGGAGCGGCGGGACGTGTCGTTCCGGTACCGGGCCGCGAGCACGGGGCAGGAGCTGACGCGGCACGTGGAGCCGTGGCGGATCGCGGCGCGGGGCAGCGGCTGGTACCTGGTGGGCTTCGACCGGGCGCGCGGCGCGGCGCGGGTCTTCCGGCTGTCGCGGATCTCGGGCAAGGTGCGCGTGGGGTCGCAGGCGGGCGCGTTCGACGTGCCCGACGCGGTGGACGTGGACGCCATGCTCGGGGAGCGGGTCGGGGCGCTGCAGCGGGCGCGGCTGGCCGTGGTGCCGGAGCGGGCGCAGGCGCTGCGGGCGCGCGCGGTGCCCGCGACCGACGGCGGTGACGCTGCCGACCATGAGAACGGTGGCGACGGCGGGCGGCGGGGCGGCCGCCGCGACGGGCGGGACCTGCTGGAGGTCGAGTTCCGCAGCCTGTCGGCGTTCGCGGACGAGGTGGCGGGGTACGGGCCCGCGGTCGTGGTGCTGGAGCCGCCGCAGCTGCGCGCGGACGTGCTGCGCCGCCTGGAGGCGGCCGCGGGGCTCGACGCCGCCGGCGCCGCGGGCGACGCGGGCTCGGCCGGCGGGGTGACGGACACGGCGGGGGAGACGACGGATGGCTGAGCGGGCGGACGACCGGCTGGTGCGGCTGCTGGGGCTGGTGGCGTTCCTCGACGGTGCGGGGCCGGTGCGGGTGGAGGAGCTCGCGGACCGCTTCAGCGTGACGCCGCGCCAGGTGCGCGAGGACGTGGACGCGCTGTGGGTGTCCGGCACCCCCGGGTACATGCCGGACGACCTCATCGACTTCGACGCGTTCTCGCTGGAGGACGGCGTCGTGACCCTCACGCAGGCGCGCGGCATGACCCGCCCGCTGCGGCTCGGCACCCGGGAGGCCGTGGCGCTCGTCGCCGCGCTGCGTGCGATGCACGCCTCGCCCGCGGTGCAGGCGGACCGGCGGCGGGCCGCCGTCGTCGCCTCCGCCCTGGACAAGCTGACCGCCGCGACCGGCGAGGCCGCGGGGGCCGTCGACGTCCAGCTCGAGGGCGACGGGGACCCGCAGGTGGTCGCCGCCGTCACGACCGCGCTCGCCGAGGGCCGCCGCCTGCACCTGCGCTACGTCAACGCCGCCGACGTCACCACGGAGCGCGACGTCGACCCGCTGCGCCTGCTCACCCAGGACGGCGCCATGTACCTCGTGGGCTGGTGCCTGCGGGTGGACGGGCGCCGCACGTTCCGGGTGGACCGCATCCTCGACGCCCACGTGCTGGAGGAGCCGGTCGCCGAGCGCGACGTCGCCGTCGCGGGCGACCTGGGCGCCGACGTGTGGGCGTCCGTCGCGCACCGGGGCGCCCCGGCCGCGACGCTGCGGCTCGCGTCCGCGGCCCGGTGGGTCGCGGAGGAGGTGCCCGCCGAGTCGGTCCGCGACCTGCCCGACGGCACGGTCGAGGTGCGGCTGAGGGTCACGAACCCCGCATGGCTGCGGCGGCTCCTGCTGGCCAACGCGCCCGACGTCGTCGCCGTCGACCCGCCCGACGTGGCGCACGACGTCGCGCAGTCCGCCCGGGCCGCGCTCGCCGTGTACGCCTCGACCACCGCGGACGGGCCCGGCGGCAGCGTGTCCGGCACCGACGAGACCAGCTCCGACGAGACCGTAGGCTGACCGGCATGTGGGGCTGGATCTGGGCGGGGCTCGTCGTTGCGACTCTCGTGGGCGCTTTCTTCCTCGGACGCCACCTGTGGCGCACCGGTGTGCGCGCCCTGCGCGAGGCGTCCCGCGCCGGGGAGGTGCTCGGGTCCGCCGCCGACCGCATCTCCGCCGCCGTCGCCGAGGCGGAGGCGCACCGCGTCGACACGTCGCCCACGCTCTTCGACGACCCGGTCGTGCTGCGCGAGCGCGTGGCCGAGCGCCGCCGCCTCACGGCCGAGCGGGCCGCGGCACGCCGCGAGCGCCGGGCCGCGACGTGGCGCCGGTGGCAGGACGAGAGCTGGCTCGCCGCCCGCACCGCCGACAAGGCCGCGCACGCCGACCTGAGGTCCCGCACCCGGGCGCGGAGGCGCTAGCCCCGACCACCGGCTGCGCTGCCCGGCGCAGCACCCGCTGCACCACCCGGGAGGCAACGATGACGTTCTTCGCACACCTGGGACGGCGCCGCGTTCATCGGCGGCTGGACCCCCGCTGACCGGCACCCGGCCGGTCGTCTCCCCGGCCACGGGGGCTACGCTCGCCGGCGTCCCCGGCGGACACCGACCGGGCGGGCAGGGCGACCCGCCGAGGAGCGGGCCGCCGTGCTGCGGCGGGCGGCCGTGCTGGACGAGGCGGACCTGCCGGCCGGGGTGCTCGGGGTCGGCGCCTCGGGCACCGGCGCCCGGTTCGGCGGCCACGACGCCGACGTGGAGGCCCTCACCGAGACGCAGTGGGTGACGGTGCAGCCCCGGGTGCAGGGCTCTCCGTTCTGACCGGATCCGCCGGTCGCAGCGCCGATCGGGCCGTGTCGTCACCCGAACGTCACCTCCGCGACCCCGGGGACCCACTAGGGTTGACCCCGACACACCCCCGCTCACGGGCGGACGAGAACGAGGAGCCATTCTCATGGGCATGCTCAAGCCCTGGCACATCATCGTGCTGGTGGTCGTGATCCTGCTGCTGTTCGGGGCGCGCAGGCTCCCTGACCTGGCGCGCAGCGTCGGCCAGTCGCTGAAGATCTTCAAGAAGGAGGTCAAGGACCTCACGGACGACGGCAAGCTCAACGACTCGAACGAGCCGCCGGCCGACACCACGTCGCCGTCCACCGGCACCGCGTCCTCCTCGACGACGTCGTCGACCGCGACGAGCACGGGCGACGGCGAGCAGATCCCGGGTCTCATCGACCCGAAGCAGCCGCGGGCGTAGTCGGTGCCCGGAGACACCCGGGACCCTGAGGGGCGCATGCCCCTGCGCGAGCACCTGCTGGAGCTGCGCAAGCGGCTCTTCCTCGCCGCGTGCGGCCTCGTCGTGGGTGCGGCCGCCGGATGGGTCCTGTACGAACCGCTGCTCGCCGCGCTCCAGGCGCCCCTGAAGGTCGCCGCGCTCGAGCAGGGCAAGACGATCGCGCTCAACTTCACGGGCATGGCGTCGGCGCTCGACATGAAGATCAAGGTCTCGCTCTTCCTCGGCGTCATCGTGACGTGCCCGTGGTGGCTCTACCAGCTGTGGGCCTTCGTGACCCCGGGGCTGACGAGGCGGGAGAAGGGGTACGCCTACGGGTTCCTCGGTGCCGCGGTGCCTCTCTTCCTCGGCGGCGCCGCGCTCGCCTGGTGGGTGCTCCCGCACGCCGTGGACATCCTCGCGGGGTTCGTCCCCGACGGGGCGGTGAACTTCACCGACGCGCAGGGGTACCTCAGTTTCGTCATGCGCCTCGTGCTGGCGTTCGGCATCGCGTTCGTGTCGCCCGTGTTCCTCGTCGGCCTGAACATGGCCGGCGTGCTGCGGCACGAGGTCCTCGCCAAGGGCTGGCGGTGGGCGGTGCTCGTCGCGTTCGTGTTCGCGGCCGTGATGACGCCGACGCCCGACGCGCTGACGATGATCTTCGTGGCCCTGCCGATCTGCGTGCTGTACTTCGGCGCCCTCGGACTGTGCGTGCTGCACGACCGGCGCGTCGACAAGCGCAGGGTCGCCCCCACTGTCTGAGCGGGACCGGTCGCGGCGAGGTCCGGCCGGGGCGAGCCGTCCGCTGCGCCTCGGCGTGGTCGTGAACCCCACCGCGGGCAAGGGGCGGGCCGCGTACGCCGGCGAGGGCGTGCTCGCCGGGCTTCGCCGGGCCGGGCACGACGTCGTCGACCTGTCGGGCCCGCACGCGGACGCCGCGCTCGCGCGGGCGCGCGCCGCCGTGGACGCGCCCGGCAGGCCCGTCGACGCGCTCGTCGTCGTGGGCGGCGACGGGATAGTGCACCTCGGGGCGCAGGCCGTCGCAGGGACCGAGGTCCCGCTCGGGATCGTGCCCGTGGGCACCGGCAACGACTTCGCGGCCACGCTCGGGCTGCCCGTGCGCGACCCCGCGGCGGCGGGCGCCGCACTCTGCCGGGCGCTGGACGCCGGCCCCGCCGGACGCCGCCACGTCGACGCGGCGCTCGTCACCGGCCCCGGCCTCGCCCCGGGCACCGGCGCCGGCCCCCGCTGGGTGGCCGGCGCCGTCTCGGCCGGGCTCGACGCCGCGGTGAACGCGCGCGCCAACCTGCTGCGGCACCCGCGCGGCAGCGCCCGGTACACCGTGGCCGCGGCGCTCGAGCTGGTGCGCTACCGGCCCTGGTCGTACCGGCTCACCTTCGACGGCGCCGTGGACCGGGTGACGACCGGTGCAGCGGCGACCGACGCCGGTACCGGGCTGCGACTGCGGCCCGGCCCGGCCGGCACCGCGACGTGGACGGGCCGTGCGGCGCTCGTCACCGCGGCCAACGGCCCGCAGATCGGCGGCGGCATCCGCGTCGCCCCGTCGGCGTCCCTCGACGACGGCCTGCTGGACGTGCTGGTCGCCACCGACCTGTCGAGGGCGGGCGCCCTCGCCGTCTTCCCGAGCATGTTCACCGGCGGCCACGTGCGCCGCCGCAAGGTGCACGTCGTGCGGGCGCGCGCCGTGACGATCGAGCCCGGGCCGGAGGCCTGGGTCGCGGGCGAGCGACCCCTGCCGGTCGCGCACGCGGACGGCGAGCGCCTCGGGGCCCTGCCGCTGCGCGTCGAGGTGCGGGCCCGCGCCCTGCAGGTCCTGGTCGAGCCCCGCTGACGCGTGTGCCGAGCTGTGTGCCAAGCTGTCGGGCACAGGCGTCGCCGGAGTGCCCCGTGCGTCGGACAGCACCCGGCCCGGGACGCGGCCGGCACCGCAGGACGAGGGGTCGGTTCCGGCGCCTAGGCTGACGGTATGACCGCCCACCCCCGCCCCGACGCCGGCCAGGACGTCCTCAGCCCGGCCGAGCGGTACGCCGCCTCCCGGTCCCGCAGCGCCCGCGACAAGGCCGACGCCGAGGGTGAGCTGCGACTGTTCCGTCAGGTGGTCGGGTTCGAGCTCGACCCGTTCCAGGTGGACGCCTGCGTCGCGCTCGAGGAGGGCCGCGGCGTCCTGGTCGCCGCCCCCACGGGCGCGGGCAAGACGGTCGTGGGGGAGTTCGCCGTCCACCTCGCGCTCGCGCGCGGCGGCAAGGCGTTCTACACGACGCCGATCAAGGCGCTGAGCAACCAGAAGTACACCGACCTGGTCGCCCGGCACGGGGTCGCGAACGTCGGCCTGCTCACCGGGGACACGTCCATCAACGCGGGCGCGCCCGTGGTCGTCATGACCACCGAGGTGCTGCGCAACATGCTCTACGCGGGGTCGTCCGCCCTCGACGGGCTGGCGTACGTCGTCATGGACGAGGTGCACTACCTCGCCGACCGGTTCCGCGGCCCGGTGTGGGAGGAGGTCATCATCCACCTGCCCGACCACGTGCAGCTCGTGTCCCTGTCCGCGACGGTGTCGAACGCGGAGGAGTTCGGCGACTGGCTCGCCACCGTCCGCGGCGACACGGCCGTGGTGGTCAGCGAGCGCCGGCCGGTGCCGCTGTGGCAGCACGTGGTCGTCTCGGCCCCCGAGCCGCGCGGCGTGCCGCGCCTCATGGACCTGTACGCGGGGCACGTCGACCCGACGGACCCGGGCACGAACCCGCCGATCAACCCCGACCTGCAGGCGATGTTCCGCGTCGCGGCGCGGGCGGAGTCCTCGCACGGCCGGCACGGGCACCGGGGCCGGGGCGACCGCGGCTACCGGGGTCGCGGCGGCAACCGGCCGGGCGCCGGCGGGCCGGTGGCGCACCGCCGCACGCCGCCGCGGTTCGCCGTCGTGGACTCCCTCGACGCGGACGCCCTGCTGCCCGCGATCTACTTCATCTTCTCCCGCGCCGGGTGCGACGGGGCGGTGCAGCAGTGCCTGCGCGCCGGCCTGCGGCTGACGAACGGGGAGGAGGAGGCGCAGATCCGGCGGGTGGTGGAGGAGCGCACCGCCACGATCCCCACCGAGGACCTCGACGTGCTCGGGTACTGGTCGTGGGCCGAGTCCCTGTCGCGCGGGATCGCCGCGCACCACGCGGGCATGCTGCCGGTGTTCAAGGAGACCGTGGAGGAGCTGTTCTCCCGCGGCCTGGTGAAGGTCGTCTTCGCCACCGAGACCCTGGCGCTGGGCATCAACATGCCCGCCCGCTCGGTGGTGCTGGAGAAGCTGGTGAAGTGGGACGGCACCGCCCACCAGCCGGTGACGCCGGGGGAGTACACCCAGCTCACCGGCCGCGCCGGCCGGCGCGGGATCGACGTCGAGGGGCACGCCGTCGTCGTCGACCACACGGGCCTGGACCCGGTGGCCCTGGCGGGGCTCGCGTCCAAGCGGCTGTACCCGCTGCGCTCCAGCTTCCGGCCCACGTACAACATGGCGGTCAACCTGGTGGGCCAGGTGGGTCGCGAGCGGGCCCGCGACGTGCTGGAGACGAGCTTCGCGCAGTTCCAGGCCGACCGCGGCGTGGTGGGTCTGGCGAAGCAGGCGCAGGCGCACGCGGAGGCGATGGAGGGGTACGCCGAGGCGATGGCGTGCGACCGGGGCGACTTCGCCGAGTACATGGGCCTGCGGCGGGCCATCAAGGACCGGGAGAAGGAGCTGTCGCGCGCGGTGTCCGGTGCCCGGCGGGCCGACGCGGTCGCGTCGTTCGAGAAGCTGCGGCGCGGGGACGTCGTCGAGGTGCCGTCGGGGCGGCGGCGCGGGTACGTCGTCATCCTGGACCCGGGCCGCGACGACCGCGGCTTCGACGGGCCGCGGCCGACCGTGCTCACCCAGGAGAAGCAGGTCAAGAAGCTCACCCTCGCGGACGCGCCGGGCGGCGTGCAGGTGGTGACGACCGTGCGCATCCCGAAGGGGTTCAACCCGCGCCGCCCCGACCAGCGGCGCGACCTGGCCTCGAGCCTGCGCAACGCGCTCGGGGCGTTCTCGGGCGACGGCGGGACCGGCCGGCACCCGGGCGCCCGGCGCGGCGCGTCGGCGGGCGGGCACCAGGACGGTCGCACGGGCGGGCACCGGGGCGGGCACGGCGGGCGGCGCTCGGACGCGGCGTCCGACGCCGAGCTGCAGCGCCTGCGCGACGCGCTGCGCGCGCACCCGTGCCACGGCTGCCCGGAGCGCGACGACCACGCCCGCTGGGCGGAGCGGTGGGAGCGGCTGCGCGCCGAGCACGAGCAGCTGGTGCGCCGGGTCGAGGGGCGCACCGGGTCGATCGCGCGCACGTTCGACCGCACCTGCGACGTCCTCGAGCGGCTCGGCTACCTGGCACGCGCCGACGACGCCACCTCGACACCCCCCGACGGCGGGACGCCGGGCACCCTGGCGGTCACGGACGACGGGCGGTGGCTGGGTCGCCTGTACGCGGAGGACGACCTGCTGCTCGCGGAGTGCCTGCGCCGCGGGATCTGGGACGACCTGGACGCGCCCGGCCTGGCGGCGGCGGTGTCGACGGTCGTGTACTCGGGGCGCCGTGAGGAGGCGTCCGAGCCGTTCGTGCCGGGCGGGCCGCACGGGCGGCTCGCCCGCGCGCTGGACGCCACCACGCGGGCCTGGTCCGAGGTCACCGACCTCGAGGCGGCGCACCGCCTGGAGGCGACGGGCCCCCTGGACCTGGGCCTGGTGGCACCGGTGCACCGGTGGGCGTCGGGGAAGAACCTCGACGCGGTGCTGCGCGGTACGGACGTGGCGGCGGGGGACTTCGTGCGCTGGTGCAAGCAGGTGCTCGACGTGCTGGACCAGCTGGCCAAGGCGGCTCCGCGTCCCGCCTTGCGGGCCACGGCCCGCAAGGCGCAGACCGCCGTGCTGCGCGGCGTCGTCGCCTACTCCAGCGTGTGACGGGCGGCGGCCGCGCGCGTCGCCGCGCGCGTCGCCGGGTGCGGGGCCAGGTGTGAGGCCAGGTGTGAGGAATCCGTGCGGCAGGTGTGGGGGTGCGGTGGGCAGCGGTGCCATAGAGTGCAGGCCGTGACGTCCACCCTGTATCGCAACGGAGTCGTCCACTCGCCCGCGGACCCGTTCGCCGAGGCCCTGCTCGTCGACGACGGCGTCGTGACCTGGCTCGGCGCGGAGGACACCGCCGCCGGGCTCGCGGCCCGCGCCGACCGCGTCATCGACCTGGACGGCGCGCTCGTGGCGCCCGGGTTCGTCGACGCGCACGTCCACCTGCTGGAGACCGGCCTCGCGGCCGAGTCCGTCGACCTCACCGCGGCGGGCGGGGCGACGTCGCTCGCGGCGGCGCTCGACGCCCTCGCCCGCGGCGCTCGCGAGCTCGACGCCGCGGACCCGGGCGGCGAGGAGGTGCTGCTCGCGTTCGGGTGGGACGAGCAGACCTGGCCGGAGCGGCGTGCCCCCACGGCGGACGAGCTCGACGCGGCCTGCGGCGGGCGGCGCGTGTACGCGGCGCGGGTCGACGGTCACTCCGCCGTCGTGTCCGGGTCCTTCGCCCGCGCAGTGGGCATCGACCGCACGCCCGGCTGGGAGGCGTCGGGGATGGTGACGTCGGACGCCCACCACGCGGCGGCGGCCGCGGTCCGCCAGGTCTCGCCCGCGCGCCGGACGCGCGCCTACCGGCGCGCCCTCGCCGACGCCGCCGCCCGCGGCATCGTGGGCGTGCACGAGATGAGCGAGCCCACCATGGACACCCGCGAGGGCCTGGCCGAGCTGGTCGGGCTCACCGCGGACCCGGCGGGCGGGCTGCCGCACGTCGTCGCCTACCGGGGCGAGCTGTGCGCGACGGCGGACGACGCGCGGCAGATGCTCGCCGAGCTGCCGTTCCTCACCGGCATCGCCGGCGACCTGTGCGCGGACGGGTCGATCGGCTCCCGCACCGCGGCGCTGCGCCACCCCTACAGCGACCTGCTCGCCGCACCGGGCGGCGCCGAGCCCACGGGCCGCCTCTTCCTCACGGGCGAGGACATCGCCGCGCACCTGGCCGCCTGCTCGACCGCCGGCACCCAGGGTGGGTTTCACGTCATCGGCGACCGCGCGATGGACGAGGTGGTGCGCGGGCTGGAGCTCGCCGCCACCGAGCACGGCACGAGCCTGCTGCGCTCGGGCCACCACCGCCTCGAGCACGCCCTGTTCGTGGACGCGTCCGCCCTGGCCGCGCTACTGCTGTACGGGGTGGCGCTGTCCGTGCAGCCCGCGTTCGACGCCGCCTGGGGCGGCAGCCTCGGCATGTACGCGGCCCGGCTCGGGCCGGGGCGCGCGTCGACCCTGTCCCCGTTCGCCGACCTCGCCGGGGCGGGCGTGCCGCTCGCGTTCGGCTCAGACACCCCGGTGACGCCGCTCGACCCGTGGCAGGCGGTGCGCGCCACCCTCACCCACGAGGACAGCATGCAGCGCATCTCCGCGCGGGCCGCGTTCCGCGCCCACACCCGCGGCGGGTGGCGGCTCGCCGGGATGGACCACACCGGCGCGGGCGAGCTGCGCGTCGGCGCGCCCGCGCACCTGGCCGTCTGGCGTGCGGACACCCTGTCCGTCCAGGCCCCCGGGGACCGCCTGTCGGCGTGGAACCCGGAGGCGCGCGCCGGCCAGCCGCTGCTGCCCGACCTGTCGGAGGGCGAGCCCGACCCCGTGTGCCTGCAGACCGTGCGCGACGGCGTCGTCCTGCACGACACCTTCGACTGACCCCGGCCGTCCCATGCCCTCGAGGAAGCGACCCGGCGCGGCGACCACCCGGCTCCCGCGACGGATCGCCTGCTCGACGGGCTCCCGGCAGCCCGGCCGCGGCGCCGGGTCACGTACCCTGCGGGGGTGTTGCACGTGAGCCCGGGCCCGGTCGAGGAGCCCTCCGACGGGTCAGCCGCCCCCGGCGTCGACGACAGCCATCACGTCACCCGTGACGTCAGCCGTGACGAGGGTTCCACCCCGCGCCGGACGTCGCCCGCCGACCGGTGGGCGAGCCGTCCCGCGACCCTGCTGCTCGCCGTCGCGGCCGGGGCCGCGCTGTGGGCCTCGTTCCCGGACGTCGGGGCGTGGCCGCTGGCGTTCGTCGGCGTCGCCCTGCTGTTCGCCGCGCTGCGCCGCGACGGGCGCCGGGCCGCCGGCTGGAACTTCCTCGTCGGCCTCGTCGCCGGGCTGACGTTCTGGCTGCCGCACATCTGGTGGGCGAACTTCGCCACGGACACCGTGCCGTGGGTGGCGCTGTCCGTGCTGGAGACGCTGTTCCTCGCCGCGTTCGGGTCGCTGTGGACGTGGGCGCGCCGCTGGGGCTGGGTGCGGCGGCACGCCGGCGCCCAGGCCGCTGTGTTCGCCGTCGTGTTCGTCGCGGTGGAGCAGTGGCGCTCCGAGATCCCGTTCGGCGGGTTCCCCTGGGGCCGCCTCGCGTGGGCGATGGCGGGCGCGCCGACCGGACGCGCCGCCTGGCTCGGCGGCACCACGCTGGTGTCCTTGCTGGTGGCCGCAGCGGGCGTGCTGCTCGCGCTCGCCGTCGGGCGCCTGCTGCGCACGCCGTGGCGCGACGCCCGACGCCGGGCGCGCTCGGCCGCGAGCGCCGCCGTGCTCGTCCTGGCCGCGGCCGTCCTGGTGACCGTGCCGCTGCTGCTGCCCCTGGCGCACGACCCGGGCACGCGCGAGGTGACGGACGCGGAGGACCCGGGCCGCGCGGGGACGGTGGTGGACGCGGGCACGGGCACCGCGGAGGCGGGCGTGCTGCGCGCCGGGGCGGTGCAGGGCAACGTGTCGGAGCCGGGGGAGGGGTCGTTCGCGAACCGGGCGGAGGTGCTGAACAACCACCTGGAGGGCACGTACGCGATCGCGGACGAGCAGGCGTCCGGCGCGTTCGGCGACCAGCCGGGCGACGCGGTCGACGTGGTGCTGTGGCCGGAGAACGGCTCGGACCTGGACCCGCAGACGACGCCGGAGGTGGGCGTGGCGATCGACGACGCGGCGCAGGCGGTGGGCGCGCCGATCCTCGTGGGCGCCCAGGAGTGGCCGGACACGGGCGGGCGGTACAACGTGGCCCTGCTGTGGGAGCCGGGGAAGGGCGTGACCCAGCGGTACGCGAAGCAGCACCCGGCGCCGTTCGGTGAGTACATCCCGATCCGCTCCTTCGTGCGGCTGTTCAGCGCCCAGGTGGACCGGGTGACGACGGACATGATCCCCGGCACCGAGCCCGCGGTGGTCGACCTGCCGGTGGACGGCGCGGCGATCGGGCGCGGCACCGGGCCGACGACGGTGCCGATGGCGACGGTGATCTGCTTCGAGGTGGCGTACGACGAGATCATCCGCGACGCCGTGCGGCGGGGCGCGCAGGTGCTGGTGGTGCCGACGAACAACGCGTCGTTCGGGTACACAGCGGAGTCGACGCAGCAGCTCGCGATGACGCGGCTGCAGGCGATCACGACGGGCCGGGCGGCGGTGCAGGTCTCGACGGTGGGCGTGAGCGGCGTCGTCGCCCCGGACGGGACCCTGGTGGCGCGCACGCAGCTCTTCACGGCCGACCACTGGGTGGCGGACCTGCCGCTGCGCACGGAGCTGACTCCGGCGGTGCGGGCCGGCTACTGGCCCGGCTGGGGGGTCGGCGCGGCGGCGGTCGTGCTCGTCGTCGGCGGGATCGTGTCCGCGGTGCGCGCCCGGCGGCGCTGACACCCGCCGAGCAGGCACGACGGGGACGACGAAGGGCGGGCACCCGGTGGGGTGCCCGCCCTTCGTGCGGTCTGAGCGTGTCGCGTGTCAGGCGCTGCGGCGCAGCTTGCCGGCGCGCAGCAGCTCGAGGCGCTCGTCGAGGAGCTCCTCCAGCTCGGCGACGGTGCGGCGCTCGAGCAGCATGTCCCAGTGGGTGCGCTGCGGCTTGCCGGGCTTCACCTCGGGGCGCTCGGCGTCGCGCAGGAGCGCCTCCTCGCCGCACCGGCACTCCCACACCGGCGGCACCTCGGCCTCGGTGGAGAAGGGCAGGATGATGGTGTGGCCGTTGGGGCAGTCGTAGTGCGCCTGGAACCGGGGGGCGAAGTCGACGCCCTCGTCGGACTCCATGCTCTTGCTGCCGATGCTCATGCCGCGCAGGGACCGGTCGGGCATGTCGTCCTCCTGGAGGTCGGTGGGAAGGGGCCTGAGGTTCCAACGCGGCCCTGCCGGGGGTTGTTCCGGCGGTCCGTGAAGGTCCCGTGAAGCACGGTCCACACCGGAGCCACCGACCGGGAGAGCGGTCGGGCACTGTGGCGGGACGTGACGGTTGCACCCAGGCTGGCCAGTCGGCGCGCCGTGCGCAACTCGAGACCGCCCTGCGGGCACCCTTTGTGCGCGACGTCACCCGCCGGCCCGCGTGAGGGCCGGGAACTGCCGGGAACAACCGGGAACAACCGGGAGTGGTGCACGGTTCACCGCCATGTACATGCAAACGCATGAACCTGGGCCTCACGTCAGAGCCCAGCAGCAAGAGACCACGAACAGGGAGCGCAGCCGTGCAGTTCGGAATCTTCTCCGTCAGCGACGTCACCACCGACCCCACGACGGGCCACACCCCGGACGACACCGAGCGGGTGCGCAACATGCTCACCATCGCGCGGCACGCCGACGAGGCGGGCCTGGACGTCTTCGCCACGGGCGAGCACCACAACCCGCCGTTCGTGGCGTCGTCCCCCACGACGATGCTGGGCTACCTGGCCGGCGTCACGAAGCACATCACCCTGTCGACGGCGACCACGCTCATCACGACCAACGACCCGGTGCGCCTCGCCGAGGAGTACGCGATGCTCCAGGTCATCTCCGACGGGCGCATGGACCTCATGATGGGCCGCGGCAACACCGGCCCCGTGTACCCGTGGTTCGGGCAGGACATCCGCCAGGGCATCCCGCTCGCGATCGAGAACTACGCGCTGCTGCGCCGGCTGTGGACCGAGGACGTCGTGGACTGGGAGGGCAAGTTCCGCACCCCGCTGCAGGGCTTCACGTCCACGCCGCGCCCGCTGGACGGGGTGCCGCCGTTCGTGTGGCACGGCTCCATCCGCAGCCCCGAGATCGCGGAGCAGGCCGCGTTCTACGGTGACGGCTTCCTGCACAACAACATCTTCTGGCCCATGCACCACACCCGGCAGATGGTGCGGTTCTACCGGCAGCGCTTCGAGCACTACGGTCACGGGCGCGCGGACCAGGCGATCGTCGGCCTCGGCGGCCAGGTGTTCATGCGCAAGCGGTCGCAGGACGCGTGGAACGAGTTCCGGCCCTACTTCGACGAGGCGCCCGTGTACGGGCACGGCCCGTCGATGGAGGACTTCACGCGCGAGACGCCGCTGACGGTCGGCTCGCCGCAGCAGGTCATCGACCGGTACGCGTCGTTCGTCGACGAGGTGGGCTACTACCAGCGCCAGCTGTTCCTCGTGGACCACGCGGGCCTGCCGCTGAAGTCCGTGCTCGAGCAGATCGACCTGCTCGGCGAGGAGGTCGTGCCCGAGCTGCGCAAGATCGTCGAGGCCAAGCGCCCCGCGGACGACGTCCCGCTGAACCCGCCGACGCACGCCGAGCGCGTCGCCGCCGCCCGCGCCGCGGGCGAGGCGGGCGCCACCCACGTCGGCGACACCGCCGACCCGTACACCGGTACCGTTGCCGAGGGCACCCAGCCCGCCGCATCGCAGGAGGCACGCGCATGACCATGTCCTCGGGGCCCTCGGGCATCCGCCCCACCCGCACCCTCGCCGTCGTGTCGGCGGGACTGTCCCAGCCGTCGTCGACGCGCCTGCTGGCCGATCGGCTCGCGGACGCCACCGTGCGGGAGCTGGAGGACGCCGGCCACACCGTGCGGGTGGAGACGATCGAGCTGCGCGACCTCGCGCACGCCGTCGTCGACGCGATGCTCACCCGGTTCCCGACCGGCGACCTGGCCCGGGCGCTGGAGACCGTGACGGGCGCGGACGGGCTCATCGCGGTCTCGCCCGTGTTCACGACGAGCTACTCGGGGCTGTTCAAGTCGTTCTGGGACGTCGTCGACCCCGACTCGGTGACCGGCATGCCGGTCCTGCTCGGGGCGACCGGCGGCACCGCCCGCCACTCCCTGGCGCTGGAGTACACGATGCGGCCGCTGTTCACGTACCTGCGCGCCGACGTCGTGCCGACCAGCGTGTTCGCCGCCACCGACGACTGGGCCGCGAGCGCCGACGACCCGGGCGCCGGCCTGCCGAGGCGGATCGCCCGCGCCGGGCGCGACCTGGCGCAGCGGGTGGCGCGCCGCGAGAACGACGGCCCGGCCGACCCGTTCGCCGCGACGCCGAGCTTCACGGAGCTCCTCGGCGGCAGCTGACACGACCCGGCGCGCACGGGCCCGGCCCGGGGTGCGGACGCCGTCGAAGGACGGCGTGACCACGCCCTAGGCTGGGCCCATGCGCGTTCTCGTCTCCGGCGGCGCCGGGTACATCGGCTCCCACACCGTCCTGTCCCTCGTCGCCTCCGGGCACGACGTCGTCGTGGTGGACGACTTCTCCAACAGCAAGCCCACGGTGATGGGTCGTCTGGAGTCCCTGTCCGGGGCGCACGTGCCGGTGCACGCGATCGACCTCACCGACGCGGAGAAGACCGACCGGCTGTTCGCGCACGAGAGGTTCGACGCCGTCGTGCACTTCGCCGGCTTCAAGGCCGTGGGCGAGTCGGTGGCCAAGCCGCTGGAGTACTACCGCAACAACCTCGACTCGACGCTGTCGCTGCTGGAGGCGATGCGCCGCCACGACGTGCCGCGCCTGGTGTTCTCCTCCTCGGCCACCGTGTACGGGGAGAAGGCGCCCGTGCCCTACCGCGAGGACTACGAGTACCTGTCGTCGTCGTCCCCGTACGGGCAGACGAAGGTGATGATCGAGCGCATCGCGGCCGACGCGGCGGTCGCGGTCGGCGGGCTCAAGGTCGCCTTGCTGCGCTACTTCAACCCGGTGGGCGCGCACCCGTCGGGCCGGATCGGGGAGGACCCGCAGGGGATCCCGAACAACCTCATGCCGTTCCTGGCGCAGGTCGCCGTCGGCAAGCGGGACAAGCTCGTGGTGTTCGGCGACGACTACCCGACCGCGGACGGCACGTGCGAGCGCGACTACCTGCACGTCGAGGACCTCGCCGCCGGGCACGTGGCCGCGCTGAACCACCTGGACGCGATGGCCGAGCCCGTGCGCGCCTTCAACCTCGGCACGGGCACCGGCACGTCCGTGCTGCAGATGCTGCACGCGTTCGAGCGGGCCGTGGGCCGCGAGCTGCCCTACGAGGTCGGGCCGCGCCGCGCGGGCGACCTCGCGGCCTTCTGGGCCGACCCCACGCGCGCGCAGACCGAGCTCGGCTGGCGCGCCGTCAAGACGATCGACGACATGTGCGCGGACACCTGGCGCTGGCAGTCCGAGAACCCGCAGGGCTACCCCGGCGCCTGAGCGTCCCGGGGAAGTCCCCGGCCTTGCGGCGGCCACGCCGCCGCGCCACGATGACCTCATGCAGGCCCCGACCCCCGACGACGCGAGGCAGCGCCCCCACCCGCGGTGGGACCCGGGCGCCCGCTACCGGCCGTCCGTGCTCGCCGGCCTGCCGTCCCTGAAGCCCGCGCCCTCCGCGCCGGCGCCCGCCACGAGCCGCCTCGCGGGGCGGCTGCGCCGCGGCCCCGCCACCCGCACGGCGGTGTTCGACCGCGACCTGTGGCACCCCGTGCAGCACGTGACCACGGGGCTGGTGCGCGTCGTCGGGCGCGCGCTCGGCCGCTGAGCGCGGCGGCGTGTCACGACGCGAGCTCGTCGTGCTCGGCACCGCGAGCATGGTGCCCACGCGCACCCGCAACCACAACGGGTACGTGCTGTTCTTCGACGACGCGGCGATCCTGTTCGACCCGGGGGAGGGCACGCAGCGACAGATGACGCTCGCGGGGGTGTCCGCCACCGACCTCACCCGCATCGCGATCACCCACCTGCACGGCGACCACTCCCTCGGCCTCGCGGGCGTCGTGCAGCGCCTGTCCGGGGACCAGGTGCGCCACACCGTGCCGATCTCGTTCCCCGCCTCCGGCGAGCCCTGGGTGCGCCACCTGCTCGACGCCAGCGCCTACGACCACCACGAGCGGGTCGCGCTGCAGCCCGTGGCCTTCCCCGTCGCGTCGCCCGGTCGGTCGCCCGGTCCGTCGCCCGTGGTGACGCTGCCCCGCGTGGACGGCGAGCGCGGCGCCGGCAGTGACACGAACGGCGCGCCGGTCCTCACCGCGCGGCCGCTGGACCACCGCGTCGACGCCGTCGGCTACCGCCTCGACGAGCCGGACGGCGTGTCCCTGGACCCGGCGGCGCTCGCGGCCGCGGGCGTCCCCGCCGGCCCGGCGGTGGGGCGGCTGCTGCGCGACGGCGTCCTCGTCCTCGACGACGGCCGCACCGTGCGCCGCGACGCCGTCTCCGTGGCGCGGCCCGGGCAGTCGGTCGCGTTCGTCATGGACACCCGCCTGTGCGACGCCGTCCTCGAGCTCGCCGACGGCGTCGACCTGCTCGTCGTCGAGTCGACGTTCCTGCACCGCGACGCCGAGCTGGCCGCCCGGTGGGCGCACCTCACGTGCCGGCAGGCCGCGATCGTCGCCGCGCGCGCCGGCGTGCGCCACCTCGTGCTCACGCACTTCTCCCAGCGCTACCGCGTGCCCGACGAGCTGCCCGACGAGTTCGAGCGTAAGGCCCGCGAGGTGTTCGACGGCGGCCTCACCGTCGCGGCGGACCTCGACCGGGTGCCCGTGCCGCCGCGCACCCGGCCTCGGTAGGCTCGCGGGATGCCTCCTGAGCCCCCGCTCCGTACGGGGCGCCTGCGCGTGGCGGACGGGAACGAGCTGTACTACGAGGCCGTGGGAGACCCCGACGGCCCGGCCGTGCTCTGGCTGCACGGCGGGCCCGGGAGCGGCGCCGGGACCGGCCACCGCCGCCGCATCGACCCGGCACGGCAGCAGGCGATCACGTTCGACCAGCGCGGCTGCGGCCGCAGCCGCCCGCTGGTCACCGAACGCCTCGACCTGCTGGACGAGAACACGACGGCCGCGCAGATCGAGGACGTCGAGGCCCTGCGCCGCCACCTGGGCGTCGACCGCTGGCTGGTGACCGGCGCGTCCTGGGGCAGCACCCTGGCGCTGGCGTACGCGCAGGCGTACCCCGAGCGCGTCACGGGGCTGGCACTGTTCGCCGTCGTGACCACGTCGACGTCGGAGGTGGAATGGGTCACCGAGGACATGGGGCGCGTGTTCCCGGAGGAGTGGGAGGTCTTCGCCGCGGCCGTGGACCGCGCGCCGGGCGAGCGCGTCGTGGACGCCTACGCCCGGGCGCTGCGCGACCCCGATGCGCGCGTGCGGGCGCGCGCCGCGGCGGCCTGGGGTCGCTGGGAGGACGTGCACGTCTCCCTCGGGCCCGGCTGGCGGTCGGACCCGCGCTGGCACACCTCCCCGTCCCGCGACGTGCTGGCCACCCTCGTCACCCACTACTGGTCGCACTCGGGCTTCGGCGGCGACGAGATCCTCGGGCGGATGGACCGCCTCCACGGCGTCCCGGGCGTCCTCGTCCACGGCCGCAGGGACGTCTCGAGCCCCGCCCGCACCGCCTGGGAGCTGCACCGCGCGTGGCCCGGCAGCGAGCTGGTCGTCCTCGACGAGGGCCACGGCGGCCCGGAGTCGGTCGCTGCGCTCGAGCGGGCGATCGCCGCCCTCGCCCGCTGAGCGTGCCGCCTCGCGGCGCGACCGACCCTCCTGCGCGTGTCAGAGGACGGCGGCTACGTCCACGTGGTCGAGGGAGTGCGCCTCGGCCACGCCCGCGTTGGTGACGCGACCGTCGTGCACGTTGAGGCCGCGGGCCAGCGCCGGGTCGCGGCGCAGGGCCTCGCGCCAGCCGTGGTCCGCGAGCGCCACGGCGTACGGCAGCGTCACGTTCGTCAGCGCGTACGTGGAGGTGCGGGGCACGGCGCCGGGCATGTTCGCCACGCAGTAGAAGACCGTGTCGTGCACGGGGAACGTGGGGTCGGCGTGCGTCGTGGGGCGGGAGTCCTCGAAGCAGCCGCCCTGGTCGATCGCGATGTCCACGAGGACGGCGCCCGGCCGCATGCGCGCCACGACGTCGTTCGCCACCAGCACGGGCGCCTTGGCGCCGGGGACCAGGACGGCCCCGACCACCAGGTCGGCCTCGAGCACCGCCTCGGTGAGGGTGAGCCGGTTCGAGGCGAGGGTCTGCACGCGGCCGCCGAACTCCCGGTCGGCGGCCTTGAGTGCGTCGGCGCTCGTGTCCAGGAGGGTGACGCGGGCGCCCAGCCCGACGGCGATCCGGGCGGCGTCCATGCCCGAGACGCCCGCCCCGATGACCACCACGTGCCCGGCGGGTACGCCGGGCACGCCGCCGAGCAGGACCCCGCGACCGCCCGCGGCGCGCAGCAGGGTGGCGGCCCCGACCTGCGGCGCGAGCCGTCCCGCGACCTCCGACATGGGGGCCAGCAGCGGGAGCCGCCCGTCGGGGGTCTGCACCGTCTCGTACGCGACGGCGGTCACGTCGCGGGCCAGCAGCTCCTCGGTGAGCGCCTTGTCGGCCGCGAGGTGCAGGTAGGTGAACAGCACCAGCCCCGGCCGCAGCCGGTGGTACTCCTGCTCGACCGGCTCCTTGACCTTGAGCACCGTCTCGGCGCCGGCCCACACCTCGTCCGCGTCGGCGACGAGCTCCGCCCCGGCGGCGCGGTACTCGTCGTCGGTGATCGCGGACCCCGCCCCGGCGCCCGCCTCCACGGCGACGTCGTGCCCGCGGGCGACGAGCTCGTGCACGCCGGCCGGCGTGATCGCCACCCGGTACTCGTGGTTCTTGACTTCCTTCGGGACGCCGATGCGCATGGGTGAGTCCGCCTTCGTGGCTCGGCGCCGGCCCCGACTCGTGGCCGGGGGACGGCGGGTGCGTGGCGCGGGGCATGTGACCCCGCTCACGTCCCAGTCTGACGGGCCGATTCGGCACTACGCCACGAATCCGCACATCCTTCGGTAGATTGCCAGGATGTCGACACGACGCCCGGCTCAGCCCGTGCCACGTCAGCCCCGCGCGAAGGATGTTCGATCCGGGGAGAGGCGTGGGCAGGACGTCCGCACGCAGGAGGTCCGGCCCGCGGACGCCCGGTCGGACCCGTCGTGGGGGCTCGAACGGCGAGGCCCCGCTCCCGCACGGCTGGACGACGTCGACCAGCGGATCCTCGCGGCGCTCGCCGACGACGCGCGGCTGCCGAACAACGCGCTCGCGGCGCGAGCGGGGATCGCGCCGTCCACCTGCCTGACGCGGGTGCGGCAGCTGCGCGAGCGCGGCGTGATCCGCGGCTTCCACGCGGACGTCGACCCGGCGCGGACGGGGCACCCCCTGCAGGCGATGATCGCGGTGCAGATGCGCGGCGCGGCGCGCACCCGCCTCAGCGGCTACCTGCAGCGCCTCGCCGAGCTGCCCGGCGTGCTGAACGTCTTCCTGCTGGGCGGGGCGCACGACTTCTTCGTGCACGTGGCCGCGGCGGACTCCGACGCCCTGAACGAGTTCGTCATCGAGCACCTGTCGACCGACCCGGACGTGGCGCTCACCGAGACCAACCTCATCTTCCAGCACGCGCGGGCGAGCTGGTACTGAGCGGTACTGACTGGTATTGGCCGGTACCGACCGTCAGCGGGTCGCGGACAACCAGCGCTGCAGCTCGACGGCGAGCGCGACGGGTGCGTCGAGCTGCACCAGGTGCCCGGCGCCCGGGAGCAGCCGCACGTCGGCGTCCGGGAGCGCCTCCGCCAGCCGCCGCGCGCGGTCCGGCGGGATCCACGCGTCCTCCTCGCCCCACAGCACGCGCACCGGGACGTCGAGGTCGCCGAGCAGCGGCTCGAGCTCGGCGGTGTACCGCTCGTCGGCCTGGGCGATCTGCCGGTAGAACGCGGCCTGCCCTGCCTCGCCCGTCCACGGGGCGACGAGCGCGGCCAGGTGCTCCTCACGCAGCGGCCGGTGCGCGGCCGTGTGCACGTACGCCTCCAGCGCGCCCCGGTGCACGGCCGCGGGCGTGGCCGCGAAGACGTCGGCGTGCTCGCGCACCAGGGCGAAGTACGGCGAGCCCCACGGGCGCAGCGCCACCACGTCCACGAGGCACAGGGACGCGTACCGGGCGCCGTGCAGGACCGCGGCGCGCAGGCTCACCGCGCCCCCGAAGTCGTGCGCGACGACGTGCGGCAGCGGCGGCGTGCCGCCGTCGCCCTCGCCGTCGGGCCCGGTGGGTCCGGTCGTGGCCCAGGCGGGCCGCCAGTGCTCCAGCAGGTCGGCGAACAGCTCGCCCTGCGTCCCGAGGTGGACGTCGTGCGCGGGGTCCTTCGACGACGCCCCGTAGCCCGGCATGTCCCACAGGTGCACGGTGAACCCGCCGGCCAGGGCGCGTGCGTACGGCTCCCACAGCCACGACGACCACGGCGTGCCGTGGCAGAACACCAGCGGCGGGCCGGAGCCGAACGCCGTCCACGCGACCTCGCGGCCCCGCCAGGCGAACCGCCGGTCCAGCAGGGGCGCCGTCTCCGGCGCGTCGCAGGTCGGGGTGTCGGTCATCCCGCGAGGCTAGGCGGCCGGGCCGACAGCCGCGTCCGTGCGGTCGTCCGTCAGGTCGAGGGTGCGGAACACGCTGCACGGGTCGGGGGAGTACGAGCCGAACGGGCCGCAGGGCACGAACCCGTGCCGCGCGTACAGGCGCCGCGCGGCCGCGAAGTACTCCTGCGGCCCCGTCTCCAGGCTCACGGAGGCGTACCGGCGCTCGCGGGCCAGGGCGACCAGACGCTCCAGGACGGCGCCCGCCACGCCGCGTCCGCGCGCGGGGCCCGCCGTGCGCATCGACTTCACCTCGCCCTGCCCGGCGGACGCCGCGGTGGTGGGCCGCAGCTCGCTGAGGGCGCCGCAGCCGAGCAGCGTCCCGTCGTCGTCGCGCGCCGTCAGGAAGGTCACGGCCGGGGCGAGCAACGCCGTGAGGTCGAGGGCGTGCACCGACTCGGCGGGCGACGTGGCGTACATGTCGGCGAGGTGCTCGGCCAGCAGGGCGCGCACGTCGGCGGCGACCGGGGACTCCGGGGCGATGATCACCCCGGCATCCTCGCGCCCCGGTGTTTCGCGCACGTGTCACGCACCCGACGCCACTCGTTCGACAGCTCGTGTCCAGCACTTCGAGGACCCGCGCCCGCGCGGGGCCGGACGAGGTCGGCTCCACGCGGGCGTGCTGCTGGTCGCGCTGTTCGTCAGCGCGCTCGGCACCGACTTCCTGCGCGGATCCGCGACGGCCAAGGTCGTCAGCATCGGCAGCGACCTCGGCGCGCTCGCCCTGCTCGGGGCGCTCGGGCACGTGCTGTGGCTGCTCGCCGCCTGACCTAGGCCGGGCGACCCGCGCCGGGCACGGTCGGCCCGGTCAGGGCGTGTGCACGGTGGGGTCGTCGCGCAGCACGTCCAGCAGCAGCGCCAGGATCGCGTCGGGCCGCTCCAGCACCGGCAGGTGACCCGCCCACGCCAGCAGGGACAGCTCGGCCCCCGGCACCGACGCCGCCACGTGCTGCGCGCACGCCCGCAGCGCGTCCATGTCGTGCGCCCCCTCGACGACGAACGTCGGCACGCGGATGCCGGCGAGGTCCACCTCGACGCCCTCCGGGCCGGGCTCGGGCAGTCCGGCGGCGCTCGCGGCCGCGTCGGCCGCGAGCTGCACCTCGAACGCGCGGCGCTGCATGACGGCGAGCGCCTGCGCGGCGGTGTCGTCGGCGTCCGGGCCGAGCCACGTCGTGACGTTGAGCCGCACCGCGCCGTCGACGTCGCCGGCGGCCAGGAGGCGGGCCTCCTCGGCGTCGAACGCGTCGGACGTCTCCGTGTCGGGCACGCCAGGGGCGGCGGGGCACAGCAGCACGAGCTCCCGCACCCGCTCGGGGTGCGCGGTCGTGAGCTCGAGCGCGACCTTCCCGCCGAACGAGGACCCGACGACGGCGGCGTCGGCGACTCCGAGCTGGTCGAGCAGCGCGGCGACGTCGCCCGCGTTCGTGTACGGGCCGCCGCCGGTGGGCAGCGGGGAGTCGCCGTAGCCGCGCAGGTCGGGCCGCACCACGCGGAACCGGTGCGCCAGGGCGGGGGCGACGGCGTCCCACATGCGGCGGTCGGCCACCCCGGCGTGCAGGAGGACGACGGCGGGGGCGCCGGCGTCGCCGGCGACGTCGTGGGCCAGGGACGGCAGCGGGCGCGGGGAGTCCCCGACGGTGTCGTTCACGGGGCCATTCTTGCAGGCGGTCGCCCTGCTCCACCCCGGGTGGTCCGGGACCCCGACCGACCCCCCTGCCGGTCGACCGCGCGTGACCGCGCCGCGTGGGCTTGACTGAGCAGGTGAAGCACCTCGGGTTCCTGTCCTTCGGCCACTGGACGCCGCACCCGCAGTCCGCCACACGCTCGGCGTCCGACGCCCTGCTGCAGTCGATCGACCTCGCCGTCGCGGCGGAGGAGCTCGGCGCCGACGGCGCGTACTTCCGCGTGCACCACTTCGCGCGCCAGCTCGCGTCCCCGTTCCCGCTGCTCGCCGCCGTCGGCGCGCGCACGAGCCGCATCGAGATCGGCACCGCCGTCATCGACATGCGCTACGAGAACCCCCTGTACCTCGCGGAGGACGCCGGCGCCGCGGACCTCATCGCCGGCGGCCGCCTGCAGCTCGGCATCAGCCGCGGGTCGCCCGAGCAGGTGATCGACGGGTTCCGCCACTTCGGGCACGAGCCGCGGGCGGGGGAGTCCGACGCCGACATGGCCCGCCGGCACACCGCCCGCTTCCTCGAGGTGCTCGACGGCGACGGCTTCGCCGAGCCGAACCCGCGCCCCATGTTCCCCAACCCGCCCGGGCTGCTGCGCGTCGAGCCCCACTCCGAGGGCCTGCGCGAGCGCATCTGGTGGGGCGCCGGCACCCGCGCCACCGCGGAGTGGACCGCCGCGCAGGGCATGAACCTCATGAGCTCCACCCTCCTGTCCGAGGACACGGGCGTCCCGTTCCACCGCCTGCAGGCGGAGCAGATCCAGCGCTTCCGCGACGCCTGGGCGGACGCCGGCCACGGGTGGGAGCCGCGCGTGTCCGTGTCGCGCAGCATCTTCCCGATCACCGACGACCGCGACCGCGCCTACTTCGGCCTGGAGACCGCCAGCACCGACCAGGTCGGCGTCCTCGAGGGCGTCCGCGCCCGCTTCGGCAAGACCTACGCCGGCGAGGTCGACGACGTCGTCGCCGACCTCGCCGAGGACGAGGCCGTCGCCGCGGCCGACACCCTCCTGCTCACCGTGCCCAACCAGCTCGGCGTCGAGTACAACGCGCACCTCGTCGAGAACGTCGTCCGGCACGTCGCGCCCGCCCTCGGCTGGCGCTGAGCGCACTCACCGCCTGCCGGCACGAGGGACGTCACGAGGGACGGCACGAGGGACGTCACGAAGGACGTCACGGGGCGGCGTCGTCCGGCAGGCGCAGCGCCCGACACAGCGCCGCCCACGCCGCCTCGCCCAGACGGCGGTCGGCGGCCTCGCTGCCGCCACGACGCATCGCCATGCCCGCCGACACCCGCGGCTCCCCGGGCAGCGTCGCGCGGTGGCCGGCCTCCGGGTCCGTCACCAGGGTCGTCGCCAGCCCGTGCGCCTCCCGGCGCCGGACGATCTCCTCCGCGTGCCGCACCGCGGGCCACACCTGGTCGTCCCCGCCCGCCACGAGGACCACCTCCGCGATCCGCTCGACCGCGATACCTGCCGCCGTCGTGCGGGCCGCGTCCGCCTCCCGCGACCGCAGGTACAGGTCACGGAACGCCGGCGGGTCGTCGACCGGAGCCCACCCCGGCACGAACGGGACGAACGGGAGCGGCCGCCCGCCCCACGTCCAGTGCGACGTCTCCCGACCACCCGGTGCCACCCCCGCCCACACCACGTCCGACGGTGCGAAGGCGACCACGGCGTCCACCGGCACGCCCGTCCCCGCGGCCAGCGCCCCCGTGACGAGCGCGGCCTCGGCCCCGAACGACGTCCCCACCAGCACCACGCGGTCGCACTCCGCCGCGAGCGCCTCGACGCGGCGCACGAACGTCTCCACGGGGACGTCCCACGGCCCCGCAGGCTGACCGGGGCCACCGAACCATCGCACCGACTCCGCGAGCACCCCGCGTCCGGCCAGCAGACGTGCCCGACCCTCGTCGACCCGGCCGCTCGACCCGGCGAGCACCAACGCCCCCGTCCCCACCGGACGCCGAGGCAGGACCCGCACCCCCTCAGGGTCCACCCACCGCACGACCCGGGGCAGCTCAGGCACGCCCACCGCCCACGAGCTCCACGACCACCGGGGGAGACGTGCGGTGGTCGCCCCAGCGCGCCCACCGCACCACCACCCGCACCACCACGATCCCCGGGTCGTCCAACGACGCCGCGAAGTGCGGGAACGCCGACCGGTAGGCCTCCGCGCACCGCTCCCGGTCCGCGACGTCCGGGACGTCCGCCACGCCCTCGACCTGCAGGGTCGTCCCGCCCGGGCCGCCCACCACCACCGCCACCCGCGGGTCGCGGCGCAGGTTGGCCACCTTGCGCGACCCCTCCCGCGCGTCGAAGACCAGCTCGCCCCGCTCCGTGACCGCCAGCGTCAGGTACGCGGCCTGCGGGGCGCCGCCCGGGCCCAGCGACGACACCACGCCGTCGCCCACCGCACGCACCTGCGCGACCACCCGCTCCAGCGCACCACCCGACAGCCCCGACGACGTCATGACCGCGACCCTAGCGGGCACCGCGCACCCCGACCGGCGACGCCGCGTCCACCACCCCCACCAGCACCGACACGGCCTCACCCCGGCCCACCACGCGCACCTGCGACCACCCGTCGGCCGGGCCCTCCCTCGACCCGCCCGACGCCGCCACCAGGCCCGCACGCTGCGCTGCCCACCGCCGCCAGTGCCGCGCGAACGCCCGTCCCCGCACCACCCGCCCCCGCGCCTCCTGCCCCGACAACGCCTCGCCGCGCCCCACGTCCACCATCACCAGCACCGGACGCCACCCCGCCCGACGCGCCAGGCACGCCCACCACCACCGCCGCACCCGTGACGTCGCCGGGTCGTGCACCACCAGCACCCCCGCGCCGTCCCGCGGGCCACCCAGCACCGCCCGCACCACCCCCGCCAGGTGCCGCACGTGCACCACCGGCCGGTACACCGCGTACGGCACCCCGCGCGGCACCCGCCCCCGCAGGTCACGACGCGCCGCCTCGCTGTCCAGCACCCGCACCCCGGAACGACACCCCGCCACCCGCGCGAGCGCCGTGCTCTTGCCGGCCCCCGGCACACCGCCCACCAGCACGAACGTCGCCACGCCCGCCGCCCGCACCGCCGAGCGCTCGCGTACCACCGTCGTCATGCGGCGCACCCACCCCTCTCCGTACCGATCCCCGTACCGCCGTCCGGCGGGGCGCCCAGCGTGCCAGGCCCGCATGAGCGTCAGATGAGACCGGCTCGCGACGACCGCGCCCGCCGGTGGCACGATGCGAGACGATGCGAGACATGCGAGACACGGCCCGCACCACGCTCCTCGGCACCGACCTGCCCCTCGCCGCCGCGCCCATGGCCGGCGGGGCCACCACGCTCGACCTCCTCGCCGCCACGACCGACGCCGGAGCCTTCGCCTTCCTCGCCGGGGGCTACCAGGAACCTGACGCCCTCGCCGACCTGGTCCACCGCGCCCACCAGCGGGCACACCCCTTCGGCGTCAACCTCTTCGTCCCCGCCACCACGCCCGCGCCCGACCCCGCGGCGCTCGCGGCCTACGCGCGACGGATCGCGCCGGACGCCGCGGCGCACGGCGTCGACCTCGACGCCGCGCTGGCCGCCGTTCCGGCCATCGACGACGACGGATGGGCGGCGAAGGTCGACCTGCTGCGTCGCGACCCCGTGCCCGTGGTGTCGTGCACGTTCGGGCCCCCGCCGGCGGCCGACGTCGCGGCGCTGCGCGCCGCCGGGTCCGTCGTCCTGGTCACGGTCACGACGCCGCAGGAGGCCGCGGCCGCGGAGGCGCTCGGGGCCGACGGTCTCGTGGTCCAGGGGCCCCGCGCGGGCGGGCACAGCGGCACGTGGGACCCGGGCCGCACCGTCGTCGACGGCACGACCGACGACGCCGTCGCCGCGGTCGTCGCGCGCTCGCGCCTCCCGGTCGTCGCCGCCGGGGGAGTGGACGGACCCGCGGCCGTCGCCCGGCTGCTGCGGGCCGGGGCGCAGGCCGTCGCCGTCGGGACGCTGCTGCTGCGCACCGACGAGGCCGGCACCTCCCGGACCCATCGGGACGCCCTCGGCGACCGCCGGTTCACGACGACGGCGGTCACGCGCGCCTTCACGGGACGTCCCGCCCGGGCGCTGCGCAACGGCTTCCTCGACCGGCACGACGCGCACGCCCCGGTCGCCTACCCGCAGGTGCACCACCTCACCCGCGAGCTGCGCCGACGCGCGGCCGCCGCCGGGGACGCCGACCGGTTGCACCTGTGGGCCGGGACCGGCCACCGCAGCGCCGCCACCGGGCCCGCGGCCGACGTCGTCCGCGCCCTCGCCGCCGACCTGTGACGCCCGCGCGCGGCACCGCCGCGGCCGCACGCCGGTTCGCTAGGTTGCCGTCATGAGCGACGCCTGGGACCCGCCGACCGTGCTGCGCGCCGCCGCCGAGTGGTCGTGGGTGCCGCCCGACGCGGACTGTGTCGTCACCGACGTCACCCTCACCCGGTGGCCCGCCTGGGCGCAGGGCCGCGTCGTGCTCACCGGGCTCGCGTCCGCCCGCGCGCCGGAGGACGTCCTGCGCGACGCCGTCGAGCGAGCGCGCGCCTGGGGCAGCGACACCCTCGGCGTCTGGGTCTCGGCCAGCAGCGCCCCCGACCTCACCGACCTGCTGCTCTCCCGCGGCGCCCTGCTCGAGGACACCGTGGACGTGCTCGCACGCGCCCTCGAGCAGGGGCTCCGCGAGCCGCCGGAACGCGACGGGCGCCTCGTCGTGCGACGCGTGACCGACGTGGACGGGCTGCGCGACGCCGACCGCGTCGACACCGCGGTGTGGGACCAGCAGCCCATGGACGACGACCGGCTCGCGGCCGCCGCGCGCACGCTGCTGTCCGACGACAGCAGCGAGATCCGTGTCGTGGCCTACCAGGACGGCGAGCCGGTGGCGTCCGCCGGGGTCACGCTCGCGCCGGCGCCCCGACCCGAGCTGGGCACCGTCGCCCGGCTGTGGGGCGCGGGCACCGTGCCCGACCGTCGCGGCCGCGGCGCCTACCGAGCCGTGCTCGAGGAACGACTGCGCCTCTCGGCCGCCGCGGGCGCGTCGCTCGCCCTCGTCAAGGGCCGGGTCAGCACCTCCGCCCGGCTCCTGCGCCGGGCGGGGTTCGAGCGGTACGGCGAGGAGAACTACTACCGGCTCACGCTCTGACGCGGCTCTGACGCGGCGGCGACCGGGACGACCACAGGCTCGACGAGGAGGACGGACGTGACAGGACCTTCGGCAGGACGCTTCGGCGGCCGCGTGGCGCTGGTCACCGGCGGCGCGCACGGGATCGGCGCGGCCGCGGTGCGACGCCTGCACGCGGAGGGTGCCACCGTCGTGGTCGCCGATCTCGACGCGGACGCCGCGCAGCGGACCGCGGACGGCCTCCCCGCCGGCGGGCCGCCCGCCTCGGCCGTCGCGTGCGACATCACCGACACCGCGTCGGTGGAGGCCGCCGTGGCCGCGACGCTCGACCGGCACGACCGCCTCGACGTGCTCGTCGGCGTGGCGGGCGGCACGGGCGTGCACCCGGGCCTCCTGGACGGTATGGACGACGCCACCTGGGCCGCCGGCGTCGACCTCAACCTCGCCGGACCGGCGCGCTGCGTCCGGGCCGCGGCCCCGCACCTGCCGCGGGGGGGATCGGTCGTGCTGGTCGGCTCCGTCAACGGTCTGCAGGCCTTCGGGGACGAGGACTACTCGGCCGCGAAGGCGGGGCTCGTGTCCCTCGCGCAGAACCTCGCGGTGCGGCTCGGGAGCAGGGGGGTGCGGATCAACGTCGTCGCGCCCGGGACCGTCCGCACCCGCTCGTGGGACCAGCGCTCCGACCCCGACCGGCTCGCGGCGCTCTACCCCCTCGGCCGGATCGGCGAGCCCGAGGACGTCGCTGCCGCCATCGCGTTCCTCGGCTCCGACGACGCCGCCTGGATCACCGGTGTGACGCTGCCCGTCGACGGCGGCGTCCTCGCCGGCCCGCTCGCACGCTTCGAGTCCCTCGGGGGCGGGGGAGAGCGCTGAGACGAGCGTGCTGGGCCGCGCCCGCCGATCGCCTCTGCAGGAGGCGACCGGCGGGCGCTCCCCACCTCAGCGTCCCGGCTTGCCCGACCCTGGTACGTGCGGCCATCCCGGGTACCGGTGCCCGAACCGGAGCGGCAGCAGCACCTCGTCGCCGTCCGCCGTCGGCACCGCCACCGGCAGCTTGCCCAGCGTGTTGATGTCGCCCGCGATCGCGCGGACGACCGCCGCGTAGTTGACCACGCCGTACCCGTAGCTGTTCAGCACCGCGTCGGCCGTCGGGAAGACGTTGACGTCGTACGGGTTGCGCGCCGCGACCACGACCACCGGCGTGCCCGTCGCCGCCAGCGCGTCCACCATCGCCTGCTGCGCCGTGTTGCCGCTCGCGTTGTACGACGTGAACACGACCGCGTCGACGCCCGCTGCGGCCGCCACGGCCCGCGCCCGGTAGGCAGCGGACGGCGAGGTGCCGTTCTCGAGCTCCGTCGTGACGTCGAACCCGCGGTCGGCGAGCATCGGCGCGAGCCGCTCCGGCCACGCCGCGCCGGCACCCACCACCAGCAGCGAGTCCTCGCCCGGGCGGAGCGGCAGCGGGCGGTCCTCGTTGCGCACCATGGTGATGGACCGGTCCGCGATGGTCGCGGCCGTGGCCAGGTGGTCCGCGGACCCCACGACCGTCCCGACCTCGGCCGGGTCGGCGTACGCGTCGGCGAGGATGCCGCGCTCCGCCTTCCACTCGAGGATGCGGGTGACGGACTCGTCGAGCCGTGCCTCCGTGATCGTCCCGTCCGCGACGGCCTGCTTCACCCCGGCGACCGACGCGTCGACGTCGGGGGAGTTGAGCAGGATGTCGGAGCCGGCCTGGATCGCCATGACCGACATCTCCTCCTGGGACCAGTTGTCGGTCATGGCCTCCATGTCGAGCGCGTCGGTCGTGATGATGCCGTCGAAGCCCATCTCCTCCCGCAGCAGGCCGGTGAGCACCTTGGGGGAGAGAGTGCCGGGCAGGTCGGGGTCGATCGCGTCGACGACGATGTGCGCCGTCATGATCATGTCGATCCCCGCGTCGATCGCGGCCTGGAACGGCTGCAGGTGCTTCTTCAGGGTGGCGCGGTCGTAGCTGACCTCGGGCAGGCCGTAGTGCGAGTCCGTCTCGGTGTCGCCGTGGCCGGGGAAGTGTTTCGCGGTGGCCGCGATGTGCCGCTGGATCCCCTCGATCTGCGCGACGCCGAGCTTGCTCACGGCGTCGGGGTCCGCGCCCATCGAGCGGATCCCGATGACCGGGTTGTCCGGGTTGGTGTTGAGGTCGAGCACCGGCGCGAAGTCGACGTTGACACCCATCGCCTTCAGCTCGGACCCGAGGACGTCGCCCTGCGCCCGGGCGAGCCCGGCGTCGAAGGTGGCGCCGAGGGCCATGTTGCCGGGCAGCGCCGTGGCCGGCGGCCCGACGCGGGCCACAAGCCCGCCCTCCTGGTCGATCGTGACGGCCAGCGGGACACCGGGTCCGCCGTCGTCCATTGCGGCCTCCTGGAGCCCGTTCGACAGGCCGTTGACCTGCTGCGGGTTGGCCGTGTTGCCCGACCAGGCGAAGTAGAGCACGCCGCCGAGGTCGTACTTCTGGACGACCTGCGCCGGCGTGTCCACGCCGTAGCGGGCCCGGTTGCTCGCCGCCATCGAGGTGTCGTGGGCGGACGAGCCGTAGACGTGGGTCCACGTCATCTGGCCGATCTTCTGGTCGAGCGTCATCGCGTCGACCATCGCGCCGACGTCGACGCTCGACGTGCCCGCCGGTGTGTCGGTCGTGTCCGCCTGGGCGGGGGCCATGACGGCGAGCAGCAGGCCCGCGCCCGCGACCGCCGCCGTGGCGCGCACCAGGCGCCGTTCTTGTGGATCCTTCACGAGGTCCTCCTCGGTGGGGACGGCGCGACGGTGCGGGACCGCTGGACGTCGTTGTCCAGGTGCGCCTGTCCTGGACGCTAGGACCGGCCCCGGTCTGCGTCAAGAGTTACCGCGGTCTGCTCTGCGCGGTGAAGGAATTTTCACACGAACACACACCGATCTGCAGGCGGAGCCGACGGCCGCACGGCAGGGGAGAGGCCCTGCGACGACGCCTCGTGGGGGAGTCACTCCTGGGGGCCGACGCGGTTGTCGCACGCGGGTCAGGGGCGCGATGAGAGCCGGGCATCAGGCACCGACGAGGGGCGTGGCCGCCATGGGGATCGGCGGTGGTTTGGGTACCGAGCGGCCTGACGACCAGCCTCGCGACATTGCCGCCGACGACGGCGGCAGCTGGAGCGTCACGGTGACCGTCCCGCAACGAAGCTCATCGGGCCGGCGGCGATCCGCGTCGAACCCGCGCAGGACTCAGTCGCCGAACAGTCGCAAGGTCGGACAGCGGCCGGCGTCCCGACGCCCATATCGCGGTCGAGGTGCCGCCGACCCGGGCCGGTTTCTGGGGATCGAGCGGGGTCCGTAGGCCCCGATGCAGTTAACCGATAATGCACATTATGTCATTACGCGAGAAGAAGCCGCCCGGACCCCCTCCCTCGCGGCGGCGGGACGAGGCTCGCATGACACCCGTCACCGCAGGTCTGCGTGCGGTCCACCACCGCTGCACGAGCAGCTCGCGCCACGGGTGCACGCAGGGCGCGCGGCGACGACCGCGATGACGACATCGCCGCGATGCACGGCGCGGGTCCGGCGGCTCGCCGGCATGGACGACGTCGCACGCCGACATCGACGACGTCGTCGGCGCGTACAGATTCTTCCTGACGTGTCCGTCCGAATCGTTCGTCCGGCGCGTCCGATACGCACCGGCGACGCCGTACGAGATCCCCTCGTCCTCGAACGCTCTCCGATCCCCCGGGCGGCGGCGCGCCGCGGCGTCGAGACGGTGCGCCGCACCGACCTTGTGCGCTCGGGGCTCACGACGACCGGACGGCAAGGCTCTCGCCATCCATCATGGTGCGCGGTAGGAT
Source organism: Isoptericola sp. NPDC019571 (assembly GCF_044389385.1). Classification (NCBI taxonomy): domain Bacteria; kingdom Bacillati; phylum Actinomycetota; class Actinomycetes; order Micrococcales; family Promicromonosporaceae; genus Isoptericola; species Isoptericola sp. NPDC019571. Next base: position 268,617 of record NZ_JBIRXZ010000005.1, on the reverse strand, counting down.
GATTCGGACATACACCTCAAACCATTGTGTATGACACAACACAGTGGTCTCGCGCGGATCACGGCATCGGCTGGCCGCACCCCCGCAGGATCGCCCTCCCGCTCCCCGCCGGTGTCGTGTCGGACGGCGTGACTACGGTGAGCGACATGGCCACTCCCCCCGGCGGGCTCGCCTTCTGCGTCTTCCCCACCGCGATCGGGTACTGCGCCCTCGTGTGGCGCGCGCCGGGCACCGTCGTGGGCACCGCACTCCCCCACGGCTCGGCGCAGAACACCCGCGCCGCCGTCACGCGGTGGTACCCGGCCGCCCGCGAGAGCGACCCGGACCCCGCGATCGCCGGCGTCGTGGCCGAGGTCGCCTGCCTGCTCGGGACGGGCGCCGGCGACCTGACCGACGTCGACCTCGACCTCGCAGCCGTCCCGGACTTCGACCGCCGCGTGTACGAGGTGGTGCGCACCATCCCGGCAGGCGACACCCTCACCTACGGCGAGGTGGCGGCACGGCTCGGCGCCCCCGGCGCGGCGCAGGCGGTCGGTCAGGCCCTCGGGCGCAACCCGTTCCCGCCGATCGTGCCGTGCCACCGCGTGCTCGCCGCGGGCCGCCAGGTCGGCGGGTTCTCCGCGCGCGGTGGGCGGCGCACCAAGCTGCGCATGCTCGAGGCCGAGGGGGTGCACCTCGAGCACCCCACCCTCTTCGACGTCTGAGCCCGCCGCTCCCCCGCGACGCCCAGGAGAGCCGGCTGGGCCCGTGGTACACACTCGTCGCGGCCGGGCCGCTCCGGTCAGCACGACGCCGAGTGGAGGACTGGGTCACCGCCGCCCGGTCCGCCGGGCTGCCGATCGAGCCGGTGGTCGTGCCCGACGACCTCGTGCCCGCCTCCTACGCCACCCGGTACGTCATCGCGCGCCAGGACCAGCACGTCGCCTGGCGCGGCGACGTCCTGCCCGGCGACCCCACGGCGCTCGCGGCCCTGCTCGGCGCCGTGCACCGGTCGTGTCGGTGCGCCCGCCTAGCCTGGTCCCGTGGTCGCCCCTCCCCGTCTGAACCGCCTCACGGTGGCCGCGGCCGCCGACCGTTACCTCGCGTCGGTGCAGGTGGAGAGCGTGCGCGGGGTCCTCTCGCCCGCCACGGCACGCAGCTACGAGCGCGACGTGCGCGAGTTCGCCGCCCTGGTCGGCGACGACCGCGTGCTCGACGACGTGACCGGCGAGGACGTCGACGACGCGCTCGTGCGCTACCAGGCCAGCCCCGACGGCCGGTACAGCGACCCGGGCCGTAAGGGTGCCCCCGGACGTTCGGTCGCCACGGTCAACCGGTTCCGGCAGTCGGTGAGCCGCTTCTTCGCGCATGCGGCCCGGCAGTGTTGGGTCCAGGCGGACCCGATGCAGTGGGCGGCGCCGCCCGCCCGCTCCCGCGACCGCCTGCGGGTGGAACGGACGGCGCTGTCGGCGTCGGCGGCGGGCGCCCTGCTGCAGGCGTCAGCGGTGCCCGACCGGCCCGCGACCGCGGCAGGGACCGGGACGCGCGCCGCGCGGTCGGACCAGGCGCTGGCGCTGCGCGACCGCCTGGTCGTCGCGCTGCTCCTCGTGCTCGGCCCGCGGGTGTCGGAGCTGGCCCGCGCGGACGTCGCGGACTTCACGCGCGAGCCCGAGGAGACGCGGTGGCGGATCGTCGGCAAGGGCGGGTCGATCCGGACGGTCGCGCTCTCCGCGCCCCTGGCCGCGGCGCTCGAGGAGTACCTGCACGAGCTGCGGCCCCGGCTCGCGGCCCGACGGGCCGACGACCCGGACGCGCAGCGCGCCCTGCTGCTGACCTGGCGCGGCCGTCGCGTCGACACGCAGACGGTGCGGGCCCTGCTCGCGCGCGCCGTCGAGCGGATGCCCGCCCCCTACCGCCGGCCCGCGACGCCGCACGCGCTGCGGCACACCACGGCCACCCTCCTGGTGGCCGAGGGCTGGGACGTCAAGGTCGTCGCGGAGCTGCTCGGGCACCGGTCCATCGCCACCACCGGCGTGTACCTCGACCGGATCGAGGGCGAGCTTGCCGCGGCCATCCGATCGCACCCGCTCTCGGCCGGCCTCGCCGCACCCGCGTCGACCGCGGCAGAGGCACCGACCGCCGCGGCGGCGGGTGACATCACCGACGTACCCGACAGTTCGGCGCGCGGCGCCGACGCCCCGTGACTACGGTGAGCCTCGTGCCGCCTCGCTTCCGCCGCCTCCGCAAGCCCGTCCGCGTCCAGATCGACTGGCCTGCCCTGCGCCGGTACGCGACCCGCGGCGCGGTGCTCGCCGCGGCGGTCCCGGTGGCGGCCGCGGCCACGGTGATGGGGCTGGAGCGGTTCCGCCGCCACCAGTACCCGCTCGACGAGCCGTTCCCCACGGCCCCGCCGTCGTCGACCGAGATCGAGGACACCAGCGCGACGCTCTACACGTACGGCGCGGACCTCTACGACGCGATGCTCGAGGCGATCCGCGGCGCGCAGCGGGAGATCTTCCTGGAGACGTACATCTGGAAGGACGACGAGGTCGGCCGCCAGTTCAAGCAGGCTCTGGTGGAGGCGGCGGCCCGCGGCGTCGCGGTCTACGTCGTCTACGACGGCTTCGCGAACCTCGTGATCTCCCGGCGCTTCTACGACCTGCCCGGCGTGCACGTGCTGCGCTTCCCCGCGATGCGGCCCGGGCTGCTGATGCTCGACGTGCGGCGCTCGGGCCGCGACCACCGCAAGATCCTCGTCGTCGACGACGAGACCGCGTTCGTCGGCGGGTACAACATCGGCTCCCTCTACGCGACGCAGTGGCGCGACACGCACCTGCGCCTCACGGGCCCGTCGGCGTGGGAGCTGCGGAACGCGTTCGTCGACTTCTGGAACCGGTGGCGCGGGCCGCGCCTGCCGGTCCTGCAGGACGTCGGTTCCTCGCTGTGGCTGCCCGAGCTGCGGGCGGCGCGCAACGCGCCCTCGGAGCTCGTCTTCCCCATCCGGGGCATCTACCTCGACGCGATCGACCGCGCCTGCTCGCACGTGTACATCACCCAGGCGTACTTCATCCCCGACGAGGACATCCAGGCGGGGCTGCTCGCGGCCGCGGCGCGCGGGGTCGACGTGCGCGTCCTCGTGCCGGAACGGTCGAACCACGTGGTGGCCGACTGGCTCGCCCGCGGCCACTACTCGACGCTGCTGCGCGGCGGCGTGCGGATCCTCCTCTACCAGGGGGCGATGATCCACGCGAAGACCGCGACGATCGACGGGCGCTGGACCACGGTCGGCACCGCGAACATCGACCGGCTGAGCCTCACGGGCAACTACGAGATCAACCTCGAGGTCGTGGACGACGGTCTCGCGGGGCAGCTCGAGGACGCGTTCCGTATGGACCAGTCGAACTCGCGGGAGCTGACCCTCGCGGAGTGGCAGCGCCGGCACCCGCTCTCGAAGGTCGCCGAGCGGCTCATGTCACCGCTGCGCCCCTTCCTCTGATCCCGCTGAGGGGGGCGGCTGGCGGACGCTGACGCTGTCAGCCCGCGGTGCGTGCGCGGCGCCGGGCGGCGAGCTCGTCGCCCTCGTGCGCGGCGGGCTCCTCGTCCTCGAGGGACTCGGTCGGCATCTCGGACAGGGTGCCCTCGATGTCGCGCCACACGCGGCCCACGGCGATGCCGAACACGCCCTGGCCGCCCTGGACGAGGTCCACGACCTCGTCGGGCGACGTGCACTCGTAGACGGACGCGCCGTCGCTCATGAGCGTGATCTGCGCCAGGTCCTCGACGCCGCGCTCGCGCAGGTGCGTGACAGCGCTGCGGATCTGGTGCAGCGAGACCCCGGTGTCGAGGAGTCGCTTGACCACCTTGAGCACGAGGATGTCGCGGAAGCTGTACAGGCGGTGCGTGCCCGAGCCGGTCGCAGGCCGGATGGACGGCTCCACGAGCCCGGTGCGGGCCCAGTAGTCGAGCTGGCGGTAGGTGATCCCGGCGACCCGGCACGCCGTGGTGCCGCGGTACCCGGTGGCGGCGTCCTGCTCCGTGAGGTCCTCGCCGAAGAGGAGCCCCTGGGCGCCGTGCGGCACCGAAGCACCCGTGGGGACGCTTGCCTCACCGCTGCTGTTCACTGTGCCTCCTGGTGTTCGACTCCACGCTAGGACGCCCCTGGGGGGTCGTCAACGACGTCGGCGCCGAGCGGGACCGCGTGTCGCGCTGCCGTGCCCCCGCGCCGGGGCCTGCGCCCGTCCCTCAACTGTCGATCACGACTTGAGGGTTCGGCTCCTACGGTAACCGAGTCCGACCGTCAACCGGAGGTCGAGGGTCGGTCCGGGCGTGGCGACGTCAGGGGGGCGCGTCGTCAGGCCGTTCCCCACCGTTCGGTGGGGTGCCCGGCTCGTGCGGTCCCCCGGGCGCCGTGAAGTCCGCCGCGGTCGCGTGGTCCAGGAAGTCGCGGAACTTCTCCACCTCGCGCTGCTGCTCGACGTCCACCACCTCGACGCCGGCGACGGCGACCACCTCGGCGGAGCAGAGCACCGGGCTCCCCGTCCGCACCGCCAGGGCGATGGCGTCCGACGCGCGCGAGTCGAGGCGGGTGCCGTTCGACAGGACGAGCTCGGCGAAGAACACCCCGCCGTCGAGCGCGACGATCTCGACCCGCTCGAGCTCGACGCCCACCGCGCCGAGGAGGTCCCGCAGCAGGTCGTGCGTCATCGGGCGCGGGGTCACGAGCCCGGCCTGCGCCATCGCGATGGCCGACGCCTCGCGCGCCCCGATGACGATGGGGACGGCGAGGTTCGCGGCGGCGTCCAGGAGCAGCACGACGATCTCCTGGTCGTGCTGCTGCTGCCGCACCCCGAGGACCTCCACCGGGACCATCGGGGCGTCGCTCGCGTCGTCGGGTTCCACCGATCCACGGTACGTCCGCACGGTGCCGCACGTCGCCCGGGGGCGAGCCGGATCGCGACGGCGCAGCCCGCGACCGCGACGGGCCGGTCAGACGAGGTCGCTCGACCCCTGGCGCACCCATGTCGAGTGCAGGCGGGCGAGCAGCTCGCCCACCTCGGCCGCCAGCTCCGCACCCTGGGCGCGTGCGGACGGGGTCTGCTGGCTGCGGTAGGGCGCCACCAGCTGGTCGACCAGGCCCACGTGCCGGTCCGCCGACGCGCGCAACGACCGCAGGTGCCGCGGCTCGATGCCGTGCTCCGCGAGCCGGGCCGCGATCCGCACCACGTCGGGGGCGCCGTCGTCCAGCCGGCTGCCGGCCCGGGCCTGCAGCACGCCCGCGGACACCAGCTCCTGCACGAAACGGGGCGTCGTGCCGGTCGCCTCGGCGACGGACTCCACCGTCCACCGCCGCCGGGCGACCTCTGTCGCGGCACCCGCGTCGGCGAGCCGGGGGGCCGGGCCGGGCGCGGGCTCCCCCGCGTCCATCTCGGCGAGACGCTCCTTGATGACCTTCAGCGGCAGGTACGAGTCCCGCTGCTCCGTCAGCACGAACCGCAGGCGCTCGACGTCGGCGGGGCTGTACTGCCGGTAGCCCGACGGGGTGCGCACCGGGTCGATCAGTCCCTGGTCCTCGAGGAACCGCAGCTTGGAGTGCGAGACGGACGGGAACTCCGGGCCCAGCTGGGCGAGCACGTCGGAGATCCGCATCGTCGCCTGGCGCGAGATCCCCCGCGGCCAGGGTTCCGGCGCACCGCCGGGCTCCTCGCCCTGCGCGGCCTGCGCCGCCGTCACGACGCGGGCGCCTGCGGGTCCCGCGGCGCCTGCGGGCTGGCGTGGAACGACATGCGGAACTTGCCGATCTGCACCTCGTCGCCCGTGGTCAGCGGCGCCGCGTCGATGCGCTCCCGGTTGACGTACGTGCCGTTGAGCGAGCCGATGTCCCGGACGACGAAGCGGTCGCCCTCGCGGGCGAACTCCGCGTGCTTGCGCGACACCGTCACGTCGTCGAGGAAGATGTCGGCCTGCTCGCTGCGGCCGGCGACCGCGCGGTCGGAGTCCAGCAGGAAACGCTCCCCGACCGCTCCGGAGCCGTACTGCACCACCAGGAGCGCCGAGTGCCGCGGCAGTGCCGCGACGGCGGCGGCCTCCTCGGCGGTGAGCGGGATCCGGAACGCCTGCTCCTCCGCGGGCGCGCCCACGCGCCCCAGGTGCGCGGTGGTGTCCGCGGCCGCTTGGTGCGGCGGAAGAGAGCGGGGGTCCGTCATCAGTCCTCCTGTGAGGTCGGGCCGGTGGGTCGGGCGACGCTGCCGGCCGGCCCGAAGACCGGTGCCCCCGGAAGGCCGACTGTGCGTCCGACGTGCGCCGTCGTCCGACAAACCTACCCCGACCGGGGCACGGGCGGGAAGCCCGCCCACCTCCGGAGGGCACGCCCGACCGCACGTCGGACTCGTCAGCCGCGCTCGCGCTCCGGCTGGGCGTACTCGGGCTCCTGCGGCGGCGTGACCGCCGTGATCTTCACCGCGTCCTCGCGGGCCGTCGACGCCTCGGCGCCCGCCGTGCGCACCGTCGCGAGCGCGCCGCCCGGGATCTCCAGCGCGCGGTCCATCGTCTCGGGGTCGCCGATGACGGTCCACTCGTACGGGGAGGACAGGGACGTCCCGTCGACGACGATCGCGTTCCCCTCGTCCTCGAACCAGGTGGACGTGACGAGCCGCACCCCGTTGAGCTCGACGACCTCCGCACCCGCGTTGCGCAGCTCCTCCAGCACGTTGAACATCTGTGACGCCTTCAGCGCGGCGCCCGGGTCCTGGATCGTGACCCGCACGCCCGGGCCCTGCGCCGGCAGCCGTCCCGACAGGATGCCCTCGGACTCCGCACGCTGCTCCGCCAGCTCGAGGGCCGACCGCGCCTGCCCGGAGCCGGACTCCAGCTCGTCGCGCGTCGCCTCCAGCCCCGAGACCTCGTCACCGAGCTGCTGCGCCCGGTCCGTGACCTCGTCGAGCAGGCGCACCAGGTCCTCCTGCCGGGCCGACGACAGCTGGTCCGACGCCGACTGCTGCACCTGCACGACCAGCGCGAACCCCAGCGCGGCGCACAGCACGCCCGCCAGCACCTGGGACCGGCTCGCCCGGGGGCGCAGCGCCGCCCCGAGCCGGCGCCAGCCGCTCGGTGCGGGGTCCGCGGTCCCGTCGGTCCCGTCGGCCGTGGGCTCGGTCGCCGGCTCGCTCGTCGGAGTCCCGGTCAGGGGCCTCGCACCAGCCGGCGCCTCGGTGCCCCCGGCCGGGCTCTCGTCGGCGGGGTCCGCGCTCTCCGGCTCATGGTGCCCCTGCTCGTCGTGCCCCGGTCCGACGTCCGTCACGGCCGGAGTCTCGATCACGGCCGGAGTCTCGATCGGGGGCGGCGGCGCCCCGTCGGTCTCGTCGTCCGTGCCGTCGTCCGCAGGCGGCACGGACGCGTCGACGAGCGGCGCGGCGCTGGTCACCGGTTCCTCGTCGTCCGCAGGCTCGGCACCGAGGGCAGCGCCCTCCGCAGAGGTGTCGGCCTGCGTGGAGGGGACGTCGACCGGTGCCTCGTCGGAAGGGACGGCAAGGGGCGCGGCCTCCTCCGGGAGATCCGCTTCCTCCGCGACGTCGGACTGCTCGTCCTCCGCGCCGGGGGTCTCGCGGGCGTCGCGGTCCTGGGAGGGCCCGGCGCTCGGGGCGGTGCCCGCGCCGTCGTCGATGCCACCATCCGTGGCGCCCGACGACGGGGTCCCGGCGGTGGCGTCGTCGTCGGTGCCGGCGACGTCGGGGGTGTCGGGGCGGTCGCCCTTCGGGTCGCTCATCCGCCGCTCACGCCTTGAACAGGTGGCGGCGGATGGCCGCCGCATTCGAGAAGATCCGGATGCCCAGCACCACCACGACCGCGGTCGACAGCTGCGCACCCACGCCCAGCTGGTCGCCCAGGAACACGATGAACGCCGCCACGACCACGTTCGACAGGAACGACACCAGGAACACCTTGTCGTCGAACAGGCCGTCGAGCTTGGCGCGGAGGCCCCCGAACAAGGCGTCCAGCGCGGCCACGACCGCGATCGGAAGATAGGGCTGCAACGCCACCGGCACGGTCGGCTGCAGCACCAGCCCGGCGATCACGCCGATCACGAGCCCGATCGCGGCGATCATGAGCGTTCCTCCTCGGTGTCGGACGACGACGTCCTCTGCGACGTCCCCGGCGATGTGCTCTCACGTGTGCTCTGCGGTGCCCCCTGGGCGTCGTCGCCCGGCTGCGAGGACTCCCCCGCACCCGACGGCGACGCGTACCGCAGGGTCTGGTTCCCCACGCCCGGCAGCGACAGGTCGCTCTGCGGGGTCACGCTCGACTGGATCCCGTAGCGCGACCCCAGCAGCTGCAGGTACGCCGGGGCGCCGGAGCGAGCGTACGCGGTCTGCATGTCGTCAGGGTCACCGATCGCCCGGATCGTGTAGGTCGGCCCCGGGAGCGGCACGAGGTCCACCAGGATGGCGTCACCGGCGTTGCGGATCGCGGACAGCGACGTCAGCCGCTGGTCGTCCACCGAGATCGCCTCCGCGCCTGCAGCCCACAGGGCGTTCACCACGGTCTGCACGTCCGCGTCCCGCACCCGGGCGCTCGCGTCGGGGTCGGACTCGGACTGCGCGGCGTCACCGTCGGACAGGGAGACCACCAGGCCCGGACCGCTGACCGCCGCCGACCCGCTCACCACGCCGTCGCGCTGGAGCGTCTGCAGGAGGCCCGGGTCCTCGCTGGCGAGAGCGGTGTGCTGCAACGCCTCGATCTCGTCGCTCAGCGCCACCGACCGGGCCTGCAGCGCGTCCACCTCGTCGCGCCGGTCCACGATCTGCGTCTCCAGCACCTCGCGCGCCGCCGCCACCTCGGCCTGGGGCGCTCGCAGCTGGCGCGCCGCGGACACGGTCAGCAGACCCAGCAGGGCGGCCAGCAGCAGCAGGAGCACGACGGAGAGCCCCCGCCGTCCCGTCGGGCGCCCGGCCCGCGCCGCCTCCGCGCGCCGCTCGGCCTCCTCCGCGTACCCCGGGTCGAGAGGCTTCTCCATCACCTCGACCAGCAGGGTCATCGACTCGTCCGGGCGACGGCGCCCCGGCGCGCGCACCGGCGCCGTCACGCCTCGCCCCCCGAGCCCTCGACGTCGGGCCCGGCGCTCGCGGCCACCAGCAGCTCGCGCGCCTGCCGCAGGTACTGCACGCCCGCCACCCAGTACAGGCCGACGCCCCACCACGTGAACGCCCAGCCCACGACGTGCGCCGCCGCGCCGACCCCACCCGGCACCGTCGCCAGGAGGAGCAGCGGGAACGCGTACAGGAGCGCGAACGTCCCGGCCTTGCCCACGAAGCTCACCGGCAGCGGCCCGTACCCGTGCCGCGCGAGCACCGGCAGCAGGCACGCGAGCATCACGTCCCGGGCCACGATCACCACGAGGATCCACAGCGGGATCACGTCCCGCCAGGTCAGGCCGATCAGGGTGACGAAGATGAAGAGGCGGTCCGCCGCCGGGTCGAGCATCTGCCCCAGCCGCGTCACCTGGTGCAGCCGCCGCGCCAGCACGCCGTCCAGCCAGTCCGTGAAGCCGGAGAAGGCCAGGACCGCGAGGGCCCACACGTCCTCGCCCACCACGATCAGCACCGCGAACACCGGCACCAGGGCCAGGCGCAGCAAGCTCACCAGGTTCGGGATCGTGAAGACCCGGCTGCTGATCTCCTGGCCCTCCTGCACGGGGCACATCCTACGCACGAGCCCTGCGCCCAGTGGCCGAACTCACCGGCACCCGCCGGACGACCACCGGCCCCGGCCGGTAGACTGGGACCACCTTCGGAGTTCGTCGTGCCTCCCGCGTGTTCGTTGTGCCCCGCTCAGAGCGGGGCTGGTGTGTGTCCGGGACCGAGCGACCGTGCCGCCTCCTCGGCGGTACAGGACTCCTCCCCCACCACCCACAGAACGGTGACCCCTCTTGAGCACCCCTGACTCCACCCTGCCCACCGAGCCCACCTCCGGGCAGACCACCGGGCAGGACCCCACGTTCGCCGACCTCGGCCTCCCCGCACCGCTGCAGGCCGCCGTCGACGACCTCGGGTTCACGACGCCGTCGCCCATCCAGGCGCGCGCCATCCCCGAGCTCCTCGCCGGCCGCGACATCACCGGCGTCGCCCAGACCGGCACCGGCAAGACCGCCGCCTTCGGCATCCCGCTGCTCGCCGCACTCGACCCGCAGGCCTCCGTCGCCGGCGGGCACGTGCAGGCCCTCGTCCTCGCCCCCACCCGCGAGCTCGCGCTCCAGGTCGCCGAGGCCGTCGAGTCGTTCGCCACCCACCTGCCCGGGGTGCGCGTCACCTCCGTGTACGGCGGCTCCCCCTACCAGCCGCAGCAGCGCGCCCTGCGCGACGGCGTGCACGTCGTCGTCGGCACCCCCGGCCGCGTCATGGACCACCTCGAGCGGGGCACCCTCTCCCTCGACGGGGTCAAGTTCCTCGTCCTCGACGAGGCCGACGAGATGCTCCGCATGGGCTTCGCCGAGGACGTCGAGACGATCTTCGGCCAGGCGCCCGCGAAGCGACAGGTCGCCCTGTTCTCCGCGACCATGCCTCCCGCGATCCGCGCCGTCGCCGAGACCCACCTCACCGACCCCGTCGCGATCGCCGTCTCCCGTCAGTCCTCCACCGTGTCGACCGTCGAGCAGACCTACGCCGTCGTGCCCTTCCGGCACAAGATCGGCTCCCTCGTCCGGGTGCTCGCCACCTCCGACGCCGACGCCACCATCGTCTTCACCCGCACCCGCAAGGACGCCGAGGAGGTCGGCGCCGCCCTCGTGGAGCGCGGCACCTCCGCCGCCACCATCTCCGGCGACGTCGCCCAGAAGGAGCGCGAGAAGATCGTCGAGCGCCTCAAGTCCGGCGCCCTCGACGTGCTCGTCGCCACCGACGTCGCCGCCCGCGGCCTCGACGTCGACCGCATCGGCCTCGTCGTCAACTTCGACATCCCCCGCGAGCCCGAGGCCTACGTGCACCGCATCGGGCGCACCGGCCGCGCCGGGCGCACCGGGCGCGCCCTGTCGTTCGTCACGCCCCATGAGCGCGGCAAGCTCAAGCACATCGAGCGGACCATCCGCACGACGCTCGCCGAGGTCGAGATCCCCTCGCCCCGCGACGTCTCGGAGCACCGCGCCCGTCGCCTCCTCGACGCCGTCGGCACGCGCATCGAGGCCGGCCGCCTCGACCTGTACACCCGGATGCTCCAGGAGCGCGCCGGCTCCGCGTCCGACGCCGCGGACGCCGAGGGCACGCCGGCCCCCGTCGAGGGTGGCGACGACGCCCTGCAGGTCGCGGCCGCCCTCCTGGCGCTCGCGGTCGGGGACGACGGCCCCCAGCAGCGCGCAGCCCAGGAGGAGCACGAGCGCGAGCGGGCCGAGGCCAAGGGCGGGCGCACCCGCGAGACGCACCGCGCCGAGCGGACCGAGCGCGACGGCGACCGCACCGGCCGCCACCCCCGCTCGGACCGCGACCGGGACGACCGCGGCCGCGGCATCCGCCGTCCTGCCGCCGGCACGCGCTACCGCATCTCCGTCGGCCACACGCACGGCGCGCAGCCGCGCGGCATCGTCGGGGCGCTCACGCACGAGGGCGGCCTGTCGGGCAGCGACATCGGCAAGATCGACATCTTCGGCAACTTCTCGCTGGTCGACATCACGCGGCCGCTCGACGACGCCGACATGAACCGGATCGGCCGCGCCCACGTGGCCGGCAAGGCGCTCCGCATCTCCGTCGACAAGGGCGCGCCGGAGCGCCGCGCCCCGCGCACGGAGCGGCCCCGCACCGACCGTCGTCCGGCCCGCACGGCCTGACGCACCGGGCGGCCTGCCCGCGACACGACGAAGCCCCGCGAACCGCACGGCTCGCGGGGCTTCGTCGTGTCGCGGCGGTGGCGAAGGCGGTCAGGTGCGGTCCGGCGCCTCGCCGAGGCTCACGACGAGGGACCTCAGCCGCCGCGCCTCCGCCATCCCCCGCTCGCCGTCGGCGCGCTGGATGCCCATGACGGCGATCGTGCCGCCGTCGGCGAGGTCGAGCCGCACCCACGGGTCGTCGGGGCCGAGCCGCACCTCGACGATCTCCGCCCACGCGAGCGTCCGGGAGCGGACGAGGTTGCGGACCCGCAGACCCTCCTCCGACGGGACGGCATGCACGCCGCCGAGCCGCCACAGCAGCCAGGTGACGCCGAGCGCGAAGACGATGAAGGAGACCTTGTTCACCGCGGCCGCGCCCATCGGCCCGTTCGAGCTGAGGCCGACCACGACGCTCCCGACCGCGGCGACCACCCACACGAACCAGGCCGAGACCTGGCCCCACAGCGGGCGGAACGTGCGGAAGCGTGACGCGCTCATGCCGACCACGCTGCCACCGCGCGCGCGTGCTCGACAGGCCGGCGGGCGCCGACCCGCCAGGTCACAGGCGGCTGGCGTGGATGGAGGTCACGATGATGCCGCGCGCCCCCACCTCGTACAGCGCGTCCATCACGCGGTTCGTCTCCGAGCGCTTCACCATCGACCGCACCGCCGCCGACTCGCCGTTGTGCAGCGGCGACACGGTGGGCGACTCGAAGCCGGGGGTCACCGCCACGGCGGCGTCCACGAGCTCCATCGGCACGTCGTAGTCCATGAGCACGTACTCGTGCGCGGTGATGACGCCCTGCAGGCGCCGGGTGAGCACGTCCAGCCCGGCCGGCTCCGCGACGTCGCTGCGGCGGATGAGCAGCGCCTCGGAGCGCAGGATCGGCTCACCGAACACCTCCAGGCCCGCCGCGCGCAGCGTGGTGCCCGTCTCGACGACGTCGGCGATGACGTCCGCGACGCCCAGGCGCACGGAGCTCTCCACCGCGCCGTCGAGGTGCACCACCGCCGACGGCTCGATCCCCCGCTCGCGCAGGTAGGACCGGACCAGGGTGTCGTACGAGGACGCCACCCGGCGTCCCGCGATCTGGTCGACGTCGGTGATGGTGCCCGCCGGCGCGGCGAACCGGAACGTCGACGCGGCGAAGCCCAGCGGCAGGTGCTCGACGGCGTCCGCCCCCGAGTCGAGCAGCAGGTCGCGGCCGGTGATGCCGACGTCGACGGTGCCGGACCCCACGTACACCGCGACGTCGCGCGGGCGCAGGAAGAAGAACTCGGCGCCGTTGTCCGGGTCGGCGAGCACGAGCTCGCGGGTGTCGCGGCGCTGGCGGTAGCCCGCCTCGCGCAGCATGTCGGAGGCCGGGACGGAGAGGGACCCCTTGTTGGGGACGGCGATACGGAGCACTGCGTTACCTCGTTCTGATCAGGTCGGGACGTGTCGGGCGGCTGGGCGCGCGCGACGGACGTCGGGGCCGCACCGTGACGGTGCGACCCCGGTCCGGGCGCTCACAGATGCGCGTACACGTCCTCGAGCGTCAGCCCCTTGGCCAGCATGAGCACCTGCAGGTGGTACAGCAGCTGCGAGATCTCCTCCGCGGCCGCCTCGTCGGTCTCGTGCTCGGCGGCCATCCAGACCTCGGCCGCCTCCTCCACGATCTTCTTCCCGATCGCATGCACGCCGGCGTCCAGCTCGGCCACGGTCCCCGACCCGGCGGGGCGGGTCGTGGCCTTCTCGGTCAGCTCGGCGAACAGGGAGTCGAACGTCTTCACCCGTTCAGCCTAGACGCCGGGACCCCGGGCTCCGGGCGGGGTTTCGTCCCTCGGGACGGTGAGTTCCAGTCGTTCATGGCGCTTGGCACACTATTTTTGTGAGGAGAAGCGGACCCGGGACCAGTCCCCCCGAGGATCAGTGGGCGTGCGCCGACGCCAGATCCCGCAGCGCCTCGATCTCCGCCGGTACGTCCTCCGCCCCGTAGACGGCGGAGCCCGCGACGAAGACGTTCGCCCCCGCGTCCGCCGCGCGCTCGATCGTGTCGCGCGACACTCCCCCGTCGACCTGGATCCACACGTCCAGCCCCGACTCCCCCACCGCCTGCCGGGCGCGCCGGATCTTCGGCAGCGTGCCGTCGATGAACGACTGCCCGCCGAAGCCGGGTTCCACGGTCATGACGAGGATCATGTCGATCTCCGGCAGGAGATCGAGGAACGGCTCCACCGGCGTCGCCGGCCGGAGCGCGACGCCCGCCCTCGCCCCCAGACGCCGCAGCTCCCGCGCGAGGCGGACCGGAGCCGTGGCGGCCTCCGCGTGGAACGTCACCGAGGCGGCCCCGGCCTCCGCGTACGCGGGCGCCCAGCGGTCCGGGTCCTCGATCATCAGGTGTGCGTCGAGCGGCACCGGCGAGACCTGCGCGAGCCGCTCGAAGACCGGCAGGCCCAGCGTGAGGTTCGGCACGAAGTGGTTGTCCATGACGTCCACGTGGGCGTAGTCGGCGGTGGCGATGGCCCCCAGGTCGCGCTCGAGGTTCGCGAAGTCGGCCGACAGGATGCTCGGGTTGATCAGCGCAGGCATGCGCCCAGCGTAGGCGGCGCAGCCACTACGCTCGCCCCGTGCCACCGCTCCCCTCCCCCACCGAGCCGTCGCCGACGACGGCCGTCGCGCCCCCGGTCGTGCGTGCCGCCGTCGCCGACGACCTGCCCACCGTCGCGGCCATCCTCGAGCCGTACGTCACCGGCACGGCCGTGACGTTCGACGAGCAGGCCCCCGACGTCGCGGCGTGGCGCCAGCGCCTCGTGGACCTGGACGCCCGCGGCCTGCCGTTCCTCGTGGCCGAGGTCGACGGGGCCGTCGTCGGCTACGCGTACGCGTCCCCCTGGCGCCCCAAGGCCGCCTACCGGTACACGGTGGAGGACACGATCTACCTCGCCCCCGCGGCCCAGGGACGCGGCGTCGGCTCCCTGCTCATGACGGCGCTGCTCGAGGCCTGCTCGCGCGCCGGCGTGCGGCAGGTCGTGGCCGTCGTGGCCGACGACCCCGCGGCGGCCGGCTCCCTGCCCCTGCACCGCCGGTTCGGCTTCGAGGTCGCCGGCGTGCTGCGCGACGTCGGGGTCAAGCACGGCCGCACCGTGAGCACCACGCTGCTGCAGCTCACCCTCGCCTGACGCGCCTGCGCGCCTCAGGAGTGCAGCCCGGCACGCAGCGTGTCGGTCCGGTCCTCCACGGTCCGCCACGCCTCGGGGCCCACGCCCGGGTGCGCGTCGCGGTCGATCTCCTCGAGCCCGGTGCGCAGGCCGTCGAGCGTGGCCGCCACGGCGCGCAGGGCACGGCGGCGGGGCAGCCCCCACGACTCCCCCTCCTCGACGAGGTGCTCGGCCGTGATGCGGTCCATGTCGCGCTCCCCGGACACGTCCATCGCGAAGACCCGCGACGCGTGCGCGTGGTGCAGGTGCATGGACACGTCGTAGGCGGGCGCGAGCGCGACCGTGCCGTCCGCGCGCCGGAGCACCGAGACGTTCTTCGCGTGCGCGTCGGTGTTCCCGACCGCCAGGTTCAGGGTCGTGAGGGCGAGCAGGCCGTCGGGCCGGGCGCCGTCGTCGCGCAGCGTGCGGGCGATCCGGGCCAGGGAGGGCAGCGCGCGCCCGTGCTGGAACTTGCGCTCGGGGTCGCGGGTGTTGATGCCGAGCGCCTGCGCCCCGTCCTCCTGGTGCACCCGTCGCTGACCGCCCGGGGCGTCCGCGTCGGGCACGCGGTCGTAGCGTGAGACGACGATCGCGCGAACGTCGTCGAATGTGACCACCTCGGCGTCGATCGACGTGAGACCCACGCGGCGGGCCAGGTCGAGCGCGGCGGCCTCAGTATCGACCAGGTCGGCCGTGGGAGAGCCCGCCTCGCGCGCCACCTTGAGGATGTGCGTCGTCGGCTGGGTGGGCGACGCACGGAGCCAGCCGCGCTCGTCGCGTACCAGCCCGATCTTGGGCTCCATGCCGGGCAGGGAGCTCGTCAGGTGCCTGCTGCGTCCATGCCCGCCGGCACGTGCCAGGCTCTCCCGAAGGAGCGTCGCCACGCCTCGGTCGTCGAGACGGGTCGCCGGTCGTGCCGCCGGTTCCGGGTCGGCCCCAGGAGGTACGAGCAGGAGGGCACCGACGGTGTCACCTCCGAAGGCGGCGAAGAAGCCGACGGAATCCTCGGGGTCGACGCCGGCCTCCATCGCCATGGAGTCACGCACGCGCCCCTCGGGCATCAGCCCGTCGAGCCAGGCCGTCACCCGGGCCGACGACGGCGGTGCGTCCGGGTCCATGGGGAGGAGGTGGGACAGCACGCGCGCGCCGTATCCCCATCGCGCGACCGCTCCGGCGTCCCACTCCAGGTCGACCCGGTGAGTCCCCCGTGGACTCGAACGCCCGACGAACCGGGCTACCCGGACCCCGTACAGCCACGCGTCGAGCTCACTCGCCGGCACGGCCCGCCCTCTCCGCCAGCCGCACGTCGACGCCCAAGGCGTCGAACATCTCGAACAGTCGCGTGATGTAGAGGTTCTCGACACCCGACTCGACCTCGGACACGTACTGTCGGGTCAGCCCGAGCTCGTCCGCGAGCGCCCCCTGGCTCAGGCCTTCGCGCTTGCGTGTCTGCTGGACGAAGCGTCCGATGTCGCGCGGGCTTCGCGCTACCGTCCATCGTTCGCCGTTCATGTCGCCACCTCGTTGCGTCGGGATTTCCTGACCCCCCTGGGTGGCGCCACCATATCCTGGCAACACCGGGCAGTGCAAGAAGATCCCGACATCTAGCGCGCGACCCGGCGCAGCAGCGTGAGGTGCATCGCGTCGGTGCCGTGCGCGTGCGGCCACAGCTGCACGTCCAGCCCGTGCGCGCCGCCGTCCGGGGCGCCGAGATCGATGTCCGCACCGGGCACCAGCGCGTCGCGCACCGCCGACCGGGCGTCGATGCGCTCCGCGTCGTCCCGGCGGCGCAGCACGTCGTCGACCACGAGCCGCGTCTCCGCCAGGTGCGGGGAGCAGGTGACGTACGCGACGACACCGCCGGGACGCACCGCGTCGAGGGCGGAGGCGAGCAGCTCGCGCTGCAGCACCGTCAGTGTGCCCAGGTCGGCCGGGGTGCGGCGCCAGCGCGACTCGGGACGCCGGCGCAGGGCGCCGAGCCCGGTGCAGGGGGCGTCGACGAGGACCCGGTCGTAGGCGGCGGGCTCCTCGGTGCCGACCTCCCGGCCGTCGCTGGTGCGCACGCGCTCCACGACGCCCTCCGGCACGGCGCGCAGGGACCGCTCGACGAGGCGGGCGCGGTGCGGCTGCACCTCGTTGGCGACGAGGGTGGCGCCTCGCTCCCCCGCCAGCGCCGCGAGGAGGGCGGCCTTGCCGCCCGGCCCGGCACAGAGGTCGAGCCAGCGCGCGTCGGCGCCGTCGAGCGGGGCGCCTGCGAGTGCGAGGGTGACGAGCTGCGAGCCCTCGTCCTGGACGCCTGCGCGGGCATCAGCGACGGCAGGCAGCGCGGCGGGGTCGCTGCCGCCGGCGAGGACGAGCGCGGTCGGCGCCCAGCGGCCCGGCTCGAGCCGCACGTCGGCGTCGTGGGCCTGCTCCTGGAGCAGGTCGGGCGCCGCGAGGCCGGGGCGCGCGACGAGGGTCACGCGGGGCGCGGCGTTGTCCGCGTCGAGCAGGTCGGCGATCTCGTCGGGGCCGCGTCCGTGGCCCGCGAGCGCCTCGCGCAGGGCCCTGGTGATCCACACCGGGTGCGAGCCGACCGTGGCGAGCCCGGTGACGGTGTCGGGCGCCTCCTCGGTGAGGCGGGCGAGCCATTCCTCGAGGGGCGTGCGTCCGACGGCGCGCAGGACGGCGTTGACCATCTGGGCCGGCCCGGCGCCCACGCGGTCGCGGGCGAGCGCGACGGTCTCGGAGACGGCCGCGTGGGACGGGACGCGCATCCCCAGGAGCTGGTGCGTGCCGAGGCGGAGGACGTCGAGCACCTCGGGGTCGAGCTGGTCGAGGGGGCGGGTCACGCAGCGGGCGAGGATCGCGTCGTAGCGTCCGCGCAGGCGCAGGGTGCCGTACGCGAGCTCGGTGGCGAACGCGGCGTCGCGGCCGGCGATCCTGCGTTCGCGGAGCAGGGGCGGGAGCACGAGGTTGGCGTAGGCGTCGGAGCCGTCCACCTGGCGCAGCACGTCGTAGGCCGCGGTGCGGGCCGGGTCGGTGCGGCGGCGGCGCTCGCCGGGCGCCTGGGCGCTGCGGTGCGTCTCGCCGCGGGTGCGGGCGGCGCTGCGCTGGCGTCCCTTGCTGTTGCGGGCGGGCGCGCGGCGCTCGTCCCGGCGGTCGTCGCTCATCGGGCGTCCTGCCCGAGGCGCAGGGAGGCGTCGCCGGCGTCCCCGGTGAAGAGGCCGCGCGCGCCGCGTGCCCAGTCCGCGGCGGGCATCGGCTTCTTGCCGACGGGCTGCACGTGCCCGAGCGCGACGGCGTGCGTGGCGGTCCCGACGAGGACCTCCTTCTTGCCGGGGCGCACCTCGCCGGGGGCGAGGTCAGCGACGTCGGGTCGCGGGGTGACGGGACCCAGGCCGAGGCGGGCGCCCGGGGCGGCGTCGAGCCCGGCGGTGGGCGGCAGGGTGGTCCACGCGCCGGGGGCGGGGGTGACGGCGCGGATCCGTCGGTCGACGGCGAGTGCGGGGTCGTCCCAGCGGACGCGGGCGTCGTCGGTCGTCACCTTGGGCGCGAGGGAGACGCCGTCCGCGGGCTGCGGCTGGGGCGCGAGCGTCCCGTCCTCGAGGGCGTCGAGGGTCGCGACGAGCAGGTCGGCGCCGCTGGTGGCCAGCCGGCCGAGCAGGTCGCCGGAGGTGTCGCGGGGGCGGATCGTCTCCGTGGCGGTGCCGAGCACCGGGCCGGTGTCCATGCCCTCGTCGAGGAGGAACGTCGTCGCGCCGGTGACCTCGTCCCCGGCGAGCACGGCGTGCTGCACGGGGGCGGCCCCGCGCCACGCGGGCAGGACGGAGAAGTGCAGGTTGACCCAGCCGAGGCGCGGGACGGCGAGCACGTCGGCGCGCAGGAGGTGCCCGTACGCGACGACGGGGGCGGCGTCGACGTCGAGCTCGCGCAGCGTCGCGAGGAACTCCTCCCCGCGCGGGCGCTCGGTGAGGACCGGGATCCCGGCCTCCTCGGCCGCGAGGCGCACCGGGCTGGGCACGAGCCGGCGGCCGCGTCCGGCGGGCGCGTCCGCCCGGGTCAGGACGGCGACGACCTCGTGGCGCGACGCCAGCAGGGCGCGCAGGGACGGGACGGCAGGGTCAGGGGTTCCGGCGAAGAGCAGGCGCACCACCCGATCGTAGTCGGGCGAGCGGGTCCCGGTCCGCGAGCGCCGGGGTGCCGTCGAGCGTCATGCAGCGGCGTGGCCCGGCCGTGGTCGCGAGAGGTCGTGGGCGCCGACCGGCATCGTGACCGTCCGGTCGACGTCCTCCCTCGTGCTCGTGCCGGCTACCGGCCGACAGGGAGACCGAGGTCGCGCAGGGCGGCGCGCAGCGCCGCGGCGTCGGTGAAGCGGACGGCGTGGAAGCCCAGCTCGCGGGCGGCCTCGACGTTGGCGGGGCTGTCGTCGACGAAGACGGCGCGCGCGGGGTCGACGTCGTGCGTGACCATCAGGTGCCGGAAGATCGCCGGGTCGGGCTTCGCGAGCCCCACCCGCCCGGACACCACCACGTGCTCCATGCGCGTCGTCGCGGGGGCCGCCCCGGCGGCGTGCCCGAACAGCTCGTCCGACCAGTTGGTGAGCCCGAGGAGGCGCACGCCGGCGGCCGCCAGCTCGTCGACGAGCTCCGCCGAGCCCGGGACGGGCCCGGTCAGGGTGCCGGGGAAGCCCGCCACGTACTCGTCGAGCAGCGGTTGCAGGTGGGGCCGGTCGGCCAGGCTGGCGCGGGCGTCGGTCCAGCTGCGCCCGGCGTCCTGGGCGAGGTTGAGGGCGGGGAAGTCGACGTCCGCCATCCAGGCGTCCACCTCGGCGCGCGTGCGCCCCGGGAACGCCCCGTAGGGGTCCCAGCCGACGAGCACGTTGCCGAAGTCGAGCACCACCGTGTCGACGAGGGCCTCGGCGGGGCCAGGAGCCATCAGAGCATCTCCTTCGGGTCGACCTGGACGCGCACGGCGCCGCCCTCCCGCCGGGCCGACCGGACGGCGAGGGAGGCGCGCAGCTGGGCGGCGAGCTCGCCGCCTTGGGCGAGGGGGACGCGCAGCACGGTGCGCACCTGGGGCTCGAGCGTGGCGCCGCGGCGCGGGTCGGCGTCGGGCTGCTCGACGGGCCCCAGGACGGTGTCGGGGCCCGCGAGCGCCACCCGGCCCACGACGGCGTCCACCGCGCCCCGGTCCCCGGTGACGGACGCGACACGGACCGCGGGCGGCAGCGCGAGCTCGCGACGCTCGGCGAGCTCCCGGTCGGCCAGGCCCCCGGGGTCGTAGCGCACGAGCGCCCCGGTCGGGGCGGGGGCGCCGTCGCCGACGAGGAGCACCTGTCCGCCGGCGCGGGACGGGTGCACGAGGGCCGCGGCCGCGAGCCAACGGTGCAGCGCCTCCGTCGCCGTGGCGAGGCCCGTGCCCGCGGTGGCCACGGCGGCGTCGAGCAGGAGAGCGACGGCGTACCCGCCGTCGGCGACGGGCTCGGCGCCGGGTGTCGCGACGACGAGGGCCGGTTCGGGACCTACCCGGTCGAGCACCCCGGCGGGCGCGGAGGACGCGGACACGCGCACGGGAGTGCCCGCGAACGCCCGGCCGAGCTCCTCGGCGGTGCGGTCCGACCCGACGCGGACGGCACGCAGGTGGGTGTCGCCGCACTCCTCGCAGCGCCAGCCGCCGGCGAGCCGGCCGCACCAGGAGCACTGGGGCGCGCTGCCGGTGCGGGTCATGCCGAGCGGGCCGTGGCAGGCGGCGCAGCGGGCGGCGGTCCGGCACCGCGCGCACGCGACGACGGGCAGGTAGCCGGTGCGGGGCACCTGGACGAGGACGGGCCCGCGGGTCAGCCCGTCGCGGGCGGCCCGCCAGGCGGCGGTCGGCAGCCGGGCGGCGGCTCCCGGCCCCTCGGCGGCGAGCTCGACGGACGTGAGGGCGCGCACACGGGGGGCGCGGGCGCGCAGCACGTCTCGGGGCGCGGCGATCTCGCGCGCCCACCCGGACGCCAGCAGGGCCTGCGCCTGCACGGTCCGGCCCGGCGACCCCAGCAGGTAGGCGGCGTCCTCCAGGTCGCTGCGCAGGGCGAGCACGTCTCGGGCGTGCGGGTAGGGGGCGTGCGGCTCCGCGAGCGTGTCCTCGCCGTCGCCCCACAGCACCACGAGACCGAGGTCCGGCACCGGGGCGAACATGGCGGCCCGCGTCCCGACGACGACGTCGGCCAGCCCGTGCCGGGCGCGCAGGAAGGCGCGGTAGCGCGGGGCGGGTCCGTCGTCGGCGAGGAGCCGCACGACGTCGTCGAGCCCGGCCTCGCCGAGGGCGGCCACGACGCGCTCGACGTCGCGGGCGTCGGGCGCGACGACGAGGACGCGCCGTCCGCCGGCCACGGCGGCACGGGCCGCCTGTGCGACGGCGGACGCCCAGTGCGGTACGCGCGCCGGCCCGTCGCCCGCCGGGGGCGCGAGGCCGGGCAGCGGCGTCCACACGGCCCGCGGAGCGCCGCCGGCGAGCACGTGACGACAGAACGCCTCCCCGCCCAGGTAGGACTCCCATGCGGTCGTCGAGCCCGCTGAGACGAGCCGTACGGGGCCGGGACGGTCCGCGCCCTCCCCGACGTCCTCCGGGGCGTCCTGGACGCCCTCCACGGGCTCCTGAGCGAGGCCCTGGGTGCTGTCGCCCTGGGTATCGGCCGGCTCGCCGCTCGACGCGACCCGCGCCGCCCCGTCCGGAGCCGTGGTCAGGGAGGCGAGCACCTCCTTCTCGACGCGGGCGTGCCGCGGCGGCACGGCGAGGCGCAGCACGTCGGCGAGCGTTCCCGCGTACCGGTCCGCGACGGCGCGGGCCAGCCGCAGCACCGGCTCCGACAGCACGGCGTCGGCCGAGACCACGCGCCTGAGGGGCACCAGCCGCCCGTCGTGGTCGGACGTCTCGCGACGCTCCACCACGTACCCCGCCACCTCCTGCGGCCCGAACCGGGCCCGCACCCGCACGCCCGGCCGGGCGTCGTCGGCCATCGGGGCGGGCACCAGGTAGTCGTACGGGCGGTCCAGGTGCGCGGGCTGCAGGTCGAGCACCACCCGGGCGACGGGGAGCTCGTCGGCGACGGGGGTGGCGCCCAGGGCGGCCTTGCCGCCCTTCCCGGGCTTGCGACGCCCCTTCGCGCCGGCGTCGCGCGGGGCCGGGACGTCGTCGAGCCCGAGCAGCGCGGGCTGCTCGGGCTCGGGGGTCTCAGTCACGAGGCCATCCCATCACGCCCCACGGACGCAGCCGAGCACGGTGACACCAGGCTCGACCGACGCCGCCGCCGGACGAGAGGAGCACGTGATGGCAAGGTGCCTTCGCACCACTCAGCCGCGACCGAAGGCCGGAACGGTGGGTCAGACCGCGGCCCGCAGCGCGTCGACGCGGTCGGTGCGCTCCCAGGTGAACCCGGGCAGGTCGCGGCCGAAGTGCCCGTAGGCGGCCGTCTGGGCGTACACGGGGCGCAGCAGGTCGAGGTCGCGGATGATCGCCGCCGGGCGCAGGTCGAAGACGCTCTCGATGGCCGCGGCGATCCGCTCGGTGGGCACCGTCTCCGTGCCGAACGTCTCGACGTACAGCCCTACCGGGTGCGCCTTGCCGATCGCGTACGCGACCTGCACCTCGCACCGGCGCGCCAGCCCCGCCGCGACGACGTTCTTCGCGACCCAGCGCATCGCGTACGCGGCGGACCGGTCGACCTTCGACGGGTCCTTGCCGGAGAACGCGCCGCCGCCGTGCCGCGCCATGCCGCCGTAGGTGTCGACGATGATCTTGCGGCCGGTGAGGCCGGCGTCGCCCTGCGGTCCGCCCACGACGAACTTGCCGGTCGGGTTGACGATGAGGCGTGCGTCCGCCGTCTCGACGCCGGTCTCCTGGGCCACCTGGGCCAGCACCGGCGCGATGACGACGTCCGCGACCTCGCGCTGCAGCTTCTCCTGCACGATGTCGGCGTCGTGCTGCGTGGACAGCACCACGGTGTCGATGCGCACCGGCCGGTCGCCGTCGTACGCGACCGTCACCTGCGTCTTGCCGTCGGGGCGGAGGCCGGGCAGCTCGCCCGAGCGCCGCACGGCCGACAGCCGCTCCGCGAGCCGGTGCGACGTCCAGATCGGCAGCGGCATCAGGGACGGCGTCTCGTCGGTGGCGTACCCGAACATCAGGCCCTGGTCGCCCGCGCCCTGCGCGTCGAGGGGGTCGCGGTCGAGGCCCGGTCCGGAGGCGTCGTCGCGCTCCTCGAGGCTCTTGTCGACGCCCTGCGCGATGTCGGGCGACTGCTGCCCGATCGACACGGAGACGCCGCAGGAGTCGCCGTCGAACCCGATCGCCGAGGACGTGTACCCGATGCGGCGGACCACCTCGCGCACGATCTGTGGGATCTCGACGTACGCGTCTGTCGTGACCTCGCCCGCCACGTGCACCAGGCCCGTGGTCACCATCGTCTCCACCGCCACGCGCGAGCGCGGGTCCTGTGCGAGCAGCGCGTCGAGGATCGCGTCGGAGATCTGGTCGCAGACCTTGTCCGGGTGGCCCTCGGTCACGGACTCGGACGTGAAGAGGCGCAGCGCATCGGTCATGGCGGACAGCCTACGGGGAACAGGCCGCCCCATCGGGCCCTCGAGACGGGAAATGTCTCACATGCTGGGTGAATCTCAGATGCCGGGCAGCGTCTTCGTCACGGCGTCCCAGATGGCGTCCGCGACCTCGCGCTTCGACCCGGCGGCCTCGGTCACGACCTCGCCGCGGCCGTCGAGCACCGTGACGGCGTTGGTGGGGGCGCCGAAGCCGCGCCCGGCGCCCACGGCGTTCACCGCGAGCAGGTCCGCGCCCTTGCGCAGCGCCTTGCGGCGCCCGTGCTCGAGCACGGAGCCGTCCGCGTCGCCGGTCTCGGCCGCGAAGCCCACGACGAGCTGGCCGGGGCGCAGCCGGTCGTGCGCGAGCTCGGCGAGCACGTCCGGGTTCTCGACGAGCGTGAGGGGCGCGGGGCCTTCGCCCGGCACCTTCTTGATCTTGGCGTCCGGCACGTCGGCCGGGCGGAAGTCGGCCACCGCCGCCGCCATCACGACGACGTCGGCCTCCGACGCGCCCGCACGCACGGCGTCGCGCAGCTCGGCCGTGGTCTCCACGGGCACGACGACGACGCCGGCCGCGCGCGCGGCCCCGCACACGGCGTCGTCCAGGTTGGCGGCCACGAGCGTGACCGCGGCGCCGCGGGCGCGGGCGGCCTCGGCGAGCGCGGCGCCCTGGCGCCCGCTGGACCGGTTGCCGATGAAGCGCACCGGGTCGATCGGCTCGCGGGTGCCCCCCGCCGAGACGACCACCGTGCGACCGGACAGGTCGCCGGGAGGCCCGTCCCCGGGAGTCGAGGGGCCGGCGGACGCCGCGGCCGCGAGGGCTGCACGCGCGATCTCCTCCGGCTCGGGCAGGCGCCCCGGGCCCGTGTCCGCGCCGGTGAGACGGCCGCTCTCCGGCTCGATCACCGTGACGCCCCGCTCGCGCAGCGTCGCCACGTTGGCGCGGGTGGCGGGGTGCTCCCACATCTCGGTGTGCATGGCGGGGGCCATCACGACCGGGCAGCGGGCGGTGAGGAGGGTCGAGGTGAGGAGGTCGTCGGCCCGGCCGGTCGCCGCCCGGGCGAGCAGGTCCGCCGTCGCGGGCGCCACGACGACGAGGTCGGCGCCCTGTCCGAGCGCCACGTGGGGGACGTGCGCGACGTCCTCGAAGACCTCGTCCGTGACCGGCTCGCCGGAGAGCGCCTCGAACGTCGGCGCGCCCACGAAGCGCAGGGCGGACGCGGTCGGGATCACCCGGACCGCGTGGCCGTCCTCGCGCAGGAGCCGCAGCAGCAGCACGGCCTTGTACGCGGCGATGCCGCCGCTGACGCCGAGCAGGATCCTCATCGCGCGCTACCTCGTCGCCGCAGGGGGACGCCGGTCGCCGACCGGCGCCGTGCCGTCAGAAGGTGATCTCGTCGCCGGGCTCGGCGACCGGCTCCGCGGCGGCCTCGGGCTTCTCCTCGACCGGGGTCGAGGTGAGCAGGCCCTCGTTGATCTCGCGCATGGCGATGGAGAGCGGCTTCTCCTGGTTGCGGGTCTCGACCAGCGGGCCCACGTTCTCGAGCAGGCCCTCGTTGAGCTGCGAGTAGTAGGCGTTGATCTGGCGGGCGCGCTGGGACGCGTACAGCACGAGGCCGTACTTCGAGTCGGTGCGCTCGAGCAGCTCGTCGATGGGCGGGTCGGTGATGCCGATGGGCTGGGCCACGGTTCCGGCCATGGGTCACACTCCAGACAAAGTTCGGTGACGGGTTCGCTGACAGCTGCGGTGACGCGATGTCAGGGGGTCAGCGGTCCATCCTACCTGCGCTCGGGCGCGGACCCCCAGCCGGTGCCCTCCAGGGCGACCCGGGGTGCGGCGGACGTCACACCCATCACCCGCGCGAGCCGGTCCGTGGCGTGGGTGACGTCGTCGTTGACGATCGTCACGTCGAACTCGGCCTCGGCGGCGAGCTCGGTCCGCGCCGTGGTCAGGCGTCGCTCACGCTCCTCCGCGTCCTCCGTGCCGCGCCCGACAAGGCGCCGCACGAGCTCGTCGAAGCTGGGCGGGGCGAGGAAGACGAACTGCGCGGCGAGCCCTCTCGCCGTGACCGCCTCGCGCACCTGCCGCGCGCCCTGCAGGTCGATCTCCAGCAGGGTGGGCACGCCGGCGGCGAGATGCTCCTCGACCGGCCCCCGGGGGGTGCCGTACCGGTGCCGACCGTGCACCACCGCCCACTCGAGCATCTCCCCGTCGGCGACCATCCGGTCGAACTCCTCGGGCGAGACGAACAGGTAGTGCACGCCGTGCACCTCGCCGGGGCGCGCCGGCCGGGTCGTCGCCGACACCGACAGCCACACCTGCGGGTAGCGGGCGCGCACGTCGGCCGAGACCGTGCCCTTGCCGACGGCCGTCGGCCCGGCCAGCACGGTCAGGCGCGCCGACGTCGCTCCCGCGTCCGCCGTGACAGGGGCCTGCTGCGGTGCCGGACTGCCGGCGGATCGTGCGGAAATGTCAGCCAAACCTCTCGATGAGCGCCGAAGCCTGGTGCGGCCCGAGGCCGCGGACCCGGCGGGTCTCGGCGATCCCGATCTCCTCCATGATCGCCCGGGCCTTCACCTTACCGACCCCCGGGAGCGACTCGAGCAGCGAGACGACCTTGAGCTTGCCCACGACGTCGTCCTTCTGCCCCTTCTCGATCACGTCCTTGAGGGAGCCCTGGGAGTACTTCAACCGGTTCTTGATCTCCGCGCGGACGCGCCGAGCCTCGGCCGCCTTCTCGAGGGCCGCAGCACGCTGTTCCGGGGTGAGAGGGGGGAGAGCCACGCAAGTCACCTACTCTGTCGGTCCGCCTGTGAGGGAACTGCTCCCTCGAAAGTAGCCACGACCTGCGGAGGCGGCAATCCGTAGCGCAGGACGGATCGCCGTCCGACCGGGAGGAAAGCGGCATTCGGGTCAGGACATCGTCGCAGGTCGCACGCCTGCACGGAAAAGGGCTCCCGCGGCTCGTGCGCCGAGGCCTACGGTCGGTGCATGCCGACGGACCCGAGCACGACCCCGGACGCCGTCGAGGACGGGTGGTTCCCCGAGAGCGTCGCCGCCTCCTACGACTCGTCGACCGACGACGAGTTCGACCCGGCGGTCGTCGGACGCACGGTCGATCTGCTCGCGGGCCTCGCGGGCGACGGCGCCGCCCTCGAGCTCGCCGTCGGCACCGGCCGCGTCGCGGCTCCCCTCGCGCGGCGCGGCGTGCCCGTGCACGGGATCGAGCTGTCCCGGGCGATGGCGGCGCGCGTCGCGGACAAGCCGGGCGGCGACCGGGTGACGGTGACGATCGGCGACATGACGACCGCCCGCGTGCCCGGGGAGTTCGCCGTCGCGTACCTCGTCTTCAACACCATCGGCAACGTCACGACGCAGGACGGCCAGGTCGACTGCTTCCGCACCGCGGCGGCGCACCTGCGCCCCGGCGGGCACTTCGTCGTCGAGGTCGGGGTGCCGCCCCTGCGCCGCATGCCGCCCGGGCAGGACACCGTGCCGTTCACGGTCGCGCCCGACGACGCCGGCGGCGGGTACGCGGGCTTCGACCGGATCGACGTCGTCACCCAGCGCTTCACGTCGAACCACGTGACCGTCGGGCCGGACGGCTCGGGTCGGTTCCGGTGGCTGCCGTTCCGGTACGTCTGGCCGGCCGAGCTGGACCTCATGGCGCGGATCGCCGGGATGCGCCTGGTGCACCGCTGGGAGGACTGGGACCGCACGCCCTTCACCGCCGACAGCGAGCGGCACGTGTCCGTCTGGCAGGTCTCCGGGTCCTGACGCCGCCACCTGACGCGAGGGCCACGGAGACGGCGACGGGCCCGCCCCCCCGGGAGGGGCGGGCCCGTCGTGCGGACGGCCGGCGTCAGGGACGCAGCGCGGCCCGCGCGTCCGCCGCTGCGGACGCGGCGGCCGCGCGCAGCCCCTCGGCGTCGGGCCCCGCCGCGAGGACGCCGCGGGACGACGAGGCGAGCACCTGTCGCCGCGCGTCCCCGAAGGCGGAGGCGAGCTCCCGCTCCCCCGCGCCCTGGGCACCCACGCCGGGCGCGAGCAGCGGGCCGTGCACGGCCACGAGGTCCGTGCCGGTCTCACGGGCGGCGTCGCCGACCGTGGCACCGACGACGAGCCCGACCGAGCCCATCGGCAGCCCCTCGGCGACGGCGCCGGCGTTCAGCACGGCCGCCTGGGCGGCGACCGACGCCGCGACGCTCACGCCGTCGGGCCCGACGGCGTGCTGCACCTCGTGCCCCTCCTTGTTGGAGGTGAGGCACAGCACGAAGATGCCGCGCCCGGTGCGCGCGGCCAGCTCGGCGGCCGGCGCGAGCGAGCCGAAGCCCAGGTACGGCGACACCGTCACGGCGTCACCGGCGAGGGGCGAGCCGTCCGCGAGGAACGCGTCGGCGTAGGCACCCATCGTCGAGCCGATGTCGCCGCGCTTGGCGTCGACGATCGTCAGGGTGCCCACGGCGCGGGAGGCGGCGATCACGTCCTCCAGCGCCGCGACGCCGGCGGAACCGTGGCGCTCGAAGAACGCGGCCTGCGGCTTGAAGGCCGCCACCCGCCCGCCGAGCGCGTCCACGACCCGCAGGCCGAACTCGCGGACCCCTGCGGCGTCGTCCCCCAGCCCCCAGGCCGAGAGCAGCGACGCGTGCGGGTCGATGCCCACGCACAGCGGCCCGTGGGCGTCCATCGCCGCGGCGAGCCGCGCGCCGAACGGCGCCGAGGTGGCAAGGGGCGTGGCCGCGGCGCTCATGCCGGCAACCCCGCCGCCGCGGCGCCGAGCCGCTCCCGCGTCGCCGTCGTGTGCTCCTGGAGGCTCGCGATGTCGAACGGGCCGCCACGGACCGCCTCGATGCCCTGCACCGCTGCGGCGAGCTGGTCCACGGTGGTGATCATCGGCTTGTCCGCCGCCGTCGTCGCGGCGCGGATCTCGTAGCCGTCGGCGCGAGCGCCCTGGCCGGACGGGGAGTTGACCACGAGGTCGACGCTGCCGTCGCTGATGAGGTCGACGATCGTCGGCTCGCCGTCGGCACCCCGGCCCTCGGAGAACTTGCGCACGACCGTGCTGCCGATGCCGTTGCGCCGCAGCACCTGCGCCGTGCCGGAGGTGGCGAGCACCTCGAAGCCCAGCTCCGCGAGCCGCTTCACCGGGAAGATGATCGAGCGCTTGTCGCGGTCGGCGACCGACACGAACACCCGGCCCTCGGTGGGCAGCCCGCCGAACGCGGCGGCCTGCGACTTCGCGAACGCGTGCGGGAAGTCCTTGTCGAAGCCCATGACCTCGCCGGTGGAGCGCATCTCCGGGCCGAGCACCGTGTCGACGACCTGGCCCTCGGCGGTGCGGAACCGCTTGAACGGCAGCACGGCCTCCTTGACCGCCAGCGGCGCCCCGAGGTCGAGCGTGCCGCCGTCGCCCTCGGCGGGCAGGACGCCGGCTGCGCGCAGCTCGGCGATCGACTCGCCGACCATGACCCGGGCCGCCGCCTTGGACATCGAGGTGCCCGTCGCCTTGGACACGAACGGGACGGTGCGCGACGCGCGCGGGTTCGCCTCGAGCACGTACAGGACGTCCGAGACGAGCGCGTACTGCACGTTGAGCAGGCCGCGCACGCCGACGCCCTTCGCGATCGCCTCGGTGGAGCGGCGGATGCGCTCGATCTCCGCGGTCGACAGCGAGACCGGCGGCAGCACGCACGCGGAGTCGCCGGAGTGGATGCCGGCCTCCTCGATGTGCTCCATGACGCCGCCGAGGAACATCTCCTCGCCGTCGTACAGGGCGTCGACGTCGATCTCCATCGCGTCGTCGAGGAATCGGTCGATGAGCAGCGGCGCGGGCAGCAGGCCGCCGGCCGTGCGCTCGTCCGCGGCGGCGGCCGCGAGCGCCCGCTCGACGTACTCGGTGAGCTGCTCGGCGGAGTACACGATCTCCATGCCGCGGCCGCCGAGCACGTACGACGGGCGCACCAGCACCGGGTAGCCGATCGTCTCGGCCACCTCGCGGGCCTGGCCCAGCGAGCGGGCCGTGCCGAACGCGGGCGCGGGCAGGCCGGCGTCGAGCAGCACCTGCCCGAAGATGCCGCGGTCCTCGGCGGCGTCGATGGCCTCGGGCGAGGTGCCGAGGATCGGCACGCCCGCGTCCGCCAGGCGCTGCGCGAGAGCGAGCGGCGTCTGCCCGCCGAGCTGCACGATGACGCCCTTGACCGGGCCGGCGGCGAGCTCGGCCTCGTAGACCTCGAGGACGTCCTCGAACGTGAGCGGCTCGAAGTACAGGCGGTCGGAGGTGTCGTAGTCCGTCGAGACGGTCTCCGGGTTGCAGTTGACCATGACGGTCTCGTACCGCTCGGACAGGGTCAGGGCGGCGTGCACGCACGAGTAGTCGAACTCGATGCCCTGGCCGATCCGGTTCGGGCCGGAGCCCAGGATGATGACGGCCTCGCGCTCGCGGGGCGCCACCTCGGTCTCCTCGTCGTAGGACGAGTAGTGGTACGGCGTGCGGGCCGCGAACTCGGCGGCGCAGGTATCGACCGTCTTGTAGACCGGCCGGACGCCGAGCGCGCGCCGCACCTCGCGGACGGTGGCCTCCCCCGCCGGGCCCATGCCGCGCAGCCGCGCGACCTGCACGTCGGACAGGCCGTGCCGCTTGGCGCGGCGCAGCACGTCCTCGGTGAGGGTCGGGCCGGCGGCCACCTCGGCGGCGACCTCGTTCATCAGCAGGATCTGGTCGAGGAACCAGGGGTCGATCTTCGTCGCGTCGAAGACGGCCTCGAGCGTGGTGTGCCCGGCGACGACCGCCCGCAGGGCCTGCTGCACGCCGACCATGCGGTGCTCGGTGGGTCGCACGATCTCGGCGAGCAGCTGGTCGAGCTCCGCCCCGGACGGCGCGTCGCCGTCCCAGTGGAACGAGACCCCGCCCTTGTCGATCGAGCGCAGGGCCTTGCCGAGCGCCTCGGTGAAGTTGCGGCCCAGCGCCATGGCCTCGCCCACCGACTTCATGGTCGTGGTGAGCGTCGGGTCGGCGGCCGGGAACTTCTCGAACGCGAAGCGGGGCACCTTGACGACGACGTAGTCGAGCGTGGGCTCGAAGCTCGCCGGCGTGACGCGCGTGATGTCGTTCGGGATCTCGTCGAGCGTGTACCCGACGGCGAGCTTGGCCGCGATCTTCGCGATCGGGAAGCCGGTCGCCTTCGACGCCAGGGCCGAGGAGCGCGACACGCGCGGGTTCATCTCGATGACGATGACGCGCCCGGTGTCGGGGTCGACGGCGAACTGGATGTTGCAGCCGCCCGTGTCGACGCCGACCTCGCGGATGACGGCGATGCCGATGTCGCGTAGCTTCTGGTACTCGCGGTCGGTGAGCGTCATCGCGGGGGCCACGGTGACCGAGTCGCCGGTGTGCACGCCGACCGGGTCCACGTTCTCGATCGAGCAGACGACCACGACGTTGTCGTCCTTGTCGCGCATGAGCTCGAGCTCGTACTCCTTCCAGCCGAGGATGGACTCCTCCAGGAGCACCTCGGTGGTGGGCGAGTAGTGCAGGCCCTGGCCGACGATGCGGCGCAGCTCGGTCTCGTCGTACGCGAAGCCGGAGCCGAGGCCGCCCATCGTGAAGGACGGGCGCACGACCATCGGGTAGCCGAGGTCGGCGGCCGCCGCGACGGCCTCCTCCACGGTGTGCACGATGACGGAGCGGGCGGACTCGCCGCCGCACTTGGCGACGACGTCCTTGAACTGCTGGCGGTCCTCGCCCTTCTGGATGGCGGGGATGTTCGCGCCGATGAGCTCGACGTCGTACTGCTCGAGGACGCCGGCCTCGTCGAGGGCGATGGCGGCGTTGAGCGCCGTCTGGCCGCCGAGGGTGGGCAGGAGGGCGTCGGGGCGCTCCTTGGCGATGATCGAGGTGAGCACCTCGGTGGTGATCGGCTCGACGTACGTGGCGTCGGCGAACTCCGGGTCGGTCATGATCGTGGCCGGGTTCGAGTTCACGAGGACGACCCGCAGGCCCTCCTCCTTCAGCACGCGGCATGCCTGCGTGCCGGAGTAGTCGAACTCGCAGGCCTGGCCGATGACGATCGGGCCGGAGCCGATGACCAGGACGGAGGAGAGGTCGGAACGGCGGGGCATCAGTTCTCCTTCAGCGCGGCCAGCGTGGCGGCGGGGACGGTCACGGGCTCGCGGCTCGTCATGAGCTCGACGAAGCGGTCGAAGAGGTAGGCGCTGTCGTGCGGTCCGGCGGCGGCCTCGGGGTGGTACTGCACGGAGAAGGCCGGCACGTCGAGCGCGGTCAGCCCCTCGACCACCTGGTCGTTGAGGCCGACGTGGGACACGATGACGCGGCCGTAGGCGCGGCCGTCGGCGCGCTCGGCGTCGTGGGGCGCGGTGGACACCGCGTCCAGGGGCGCGTCGACGGCGAAGCCGTGGTTGTGCGCCGTGACCTCGACCTTGCCGGTGGTGCGGTCCATGACGGGCTGGTTGATGCCGCGGTGGCCGTACCCGAGCTTGTACGTGCCGTACCCCAGGGCGCGGCCCAGCAGCTGGTTGCCGAAGCAGATGCCGAAGAACGGGATGCCCCGGTCCAGCACGCCGCGCAGCAGCTCGATCTCGTGGGTGGCCGACGACGGGTCGCCGGGGCCGTTCGAGAAGAACACGCCGGTGGGCGAGCCGTCGGTCGGCAGCAGGGCCTCGATGTCGGCGATCGTGGCCGACTGGGGCACGACGTGCACGCGCACGCCCCGCTGCGCCAGCCGCGCCGGGGTCATGGCCTTGATGCCCAGGTCGACGGCGACGACGGTCGCCAGCGGCTCCCGCCCGGCGAAGTCGCCCGAGGGCTCGACGACGTACGCCTGGTCGGTCGTGACCTCCGGGGAGAGGTTGGCGCCCGCCATCTGAGGGGACGCCTGCACCTCGGCGACCAGCTCGGGCACCGACCTCTCGACGAGCGTGCCGCCGGCGACCTCGCGCACCAGGGCGTCGCCGGAGAAGATCCCGGCGCGCATGACGCCCAGCTCGCGCAGGTGGCGCGTGAGCTTGCGGGTGTCGACGTCGCTGATGCCCACGACGCCCTGGGCCGTGAGCTCCTCCTCGAGGGAGCGGTCCGCACGCCAGGAGGACATGCGGCGGGCGGGGTCGCGCAGCACGTAGCCGGCGACCCAGATCTTGCCGGACTCCGGGTCCTCGTCGTTGATGCCGGTGTTCCCGACGTGCGGGGCCGTCATCACGACGATCTGGCGGTGGTAGGAGGGGTCGGTGAGGGTCTCCTGGTAGCCGGTCATGCCGGTGGAGAAGACGATCTCGCCGAAGGTGGCGCCACGGGCGCCGTACGCACGGCCGCGGGCCACGGTGCCGTCCTCGAGCACGAGGAGGGCCGCGTGCGGCACGGGCGCGCGGCTCGGCACGGGGCCGCTCGACGCGGAGCTGGTCAGGGAGCTGGAGGTCACTGCTCGTCCTTCGGTGCGGGGGCGGAGGTCATGAGGTGGCGCACGGCGTCGACCAGGCGGGAGCGGTCGGGCGCGAGGCGGGTGCGCAGGCCGGTGTCGAGGGCGACCGCCGGCACGCCGTCGCGCTCCGGGTCCTCCCAGGTCACGACGACCAGGCCGTCGGCGCCGACGTACTTGCCGGCCATGCCGGGGGCCAGCCCGACGCCGCGCAGGGCGGCCACGGGCGCGAACACGTCGGGGGCACCGTCTCGCTCGACCAGGACGCCGGCGTCGTGCACGGACACGTGTGCGGTGGAGCGGTCGCCGAGGTGGTGGGCGCCGACCCGCGCCAGCCAGTCCCCCGCCAGGGTCGAGGAGACGTACGTGGCGTCGAGCGGGCCGAGGCGCAGCGCACCGAGGTCCTCGGGGACGGCAGGAGGCACGGGGACGGTGTCCCGGGTGCGGGCGGCGAGCCGGCGCCGGCCGGTGAGGATCACGAGCAGGAGCAGGACGCCGATGACGACCCAGATCCCGACCGCGACGGGCATGGGGAGGTTCATCGTGCGCCTCCCCGCTGGGCTGCCGGCGCGGCGGCGGGCTCGACGGGCGCGCCGTCGAGCACGGTCGCGCGGCCGCGCAGGAACGTCGCCACCACGCGGCCGGGCAGCTCGCGGCCGGCGAAGGGCGTGTTGCCGCTCGCGGTGGCCTGGGCGGCGCCGTCGACCGTCCGCGAGGCAGCCGGGTCGACCAGCGTGAGGTTGGCGGGCTCCCCGACCTCGACCGGCCGGCCGTGGTCCGCGACCCGGCCGATCCGGGCGGGGTTGGTCGACAGGACGCGCGCGACGTCGGCCCAGCTGAGCCGGCCGGTGTCGACCATGGTCTGCTGCACGACCGCCAGGGCCGTCTCCAGCCCGGTCATGCCGAACGCGGCGGCGCCCCACTCGCAGTCCTTGTTCTCGCGGGTGTGCGGGGCGTGGTCCGTGGCGACGATGTCGATCGTGCCGTCGGCCAGGCCCTGGCGCACGGCTTCGACGTCCTCGGCGGTGCGCAGCGGCGGGTTCACCTTGTACGTGGGGTCGTACGTGCGGGCGAGCTCGTCCGTGAGGATCAGGTGGTGCGGCGTCACCTCGGCGGTGACGTCGATGCCGCGGCCCTTGGCCCAGCGGACGATCTCGACCGAGCCGGCGGTCGACAGGTGGCAGACGTGGAGGCGCGAGCCGACGTGCTCGGCGAGCAGCACGTCGCGGGCGATGATCGCCTCCTCGGCGACCGCCGGCCATCCGGCCAGGCCGATCTCGGCCGACACGACGCCCTCGTTCATCTGGGCGCCCTCGGTGAGGCGCGGCTCCTGCGCGTGCTGCGCGACGACGCCGTCGAACGCCTTGACGTACTCCAGCGCGCGGCGCATGAGGATCGGGTCGTGCACGCACTTGCCGTCGTCGGAGAAGACCCGGACGCGAGCCGCGGAGTCCGCCATCGCGCCGAGCTCGGCGAGACGCTCGCCCCCCAGGCCCACGGTGACGGCCCCGACCGGGTGCACGTCGACCCAGCCGGCCTCCTGACCCAGGCGCCACACCTGCTCGACGACGCCGGCGGTGTCGGCGACGGGCGACGTGTTGGCCATGGCGTGCACGGCGGTGAAGCCGCCCACCGCGGCCGCGCGGGTGCCGGACGCGACCGTCTCGGCGTCCTCGCGGCCCGGCTCGCGCAGGTGGGTGTGCAGGTCGACCAGCCCAGGCAGGAGCACGTGCCCGTCGGCCGCGATCTCGACGACGTCGTCGCCGGCGGGCACGTCCACGGCACCCGGGGCGGCGACCTGGGTGATCACGCCGTCCGCGAGGACGACGTCGGCGGGCTCGCCGCCGAGGGGACGGGCCCCGCGCAGCACATAGGTCGTGGTCGTCACAGGGCGGTCCCTTCGGTGGTGCTCGAGACAGGGGCGGGCAGGGAGGCGGGCACCGCGGCCGACGAGGCGGTGCCGGACAGCAGCAGGTAGAGCGAGGCCATGCGCACGGCGACGCCGTTCGCGACCTGCTCCACGATGACGGCGCGGTCGGAGTCGGCCGCCTCGGCGGAGATCTCCAGCCCGCGGTTCATCGGGCCAGGGTGCATGACGATCGAGTGCGCGGGCAGCAGCGCCAGGCGGCGGCCGTCGAGGCCGAAGTAGCGGGTGTACTCCAGCGGGCTCGGGAAGAACGCCCCCGCTCCCCCGGACATCCGCTCGCGCTGCACGCGGAGCATCATCACGGCGTCGGGCTGCCAGTCGGCGAGCGTGGCGTCCAGGTCGTAGGACGTGCGGCACGGCCAGGACTCGACCCCGACCGGCAGCAGCGTGGGCGGCGACACGAGCGTCACCTCGGCGCCCAGCGTGCGCAGCAGCCACACGTTGGCCCGGGCGACGCGCGAGTGGAGGACGTCGCCCACGATCGCGACCTTCACGCCCGCCAGGTCGGCGCCGACGCCGTCGTCGCCCCCTCGGCGCAGCCCGCCGCCGTGACCGCCGAGGTGCCGGCGGATCGTGTAGGCGTCGAGCAGCGCCTGCGTGGGGTGCATGTGCGTGCCGTCGCCGGCGTTGAGCACGGCCGCGTCGAGCCAGCCCGCGTGCGCGAGCTGGTACGGGGCGCCCGAGGCCCAGTGGCGGACCACCACGGCGTCGGCGCCCATCGCGTGCAGGGTGAGCGCGGTGTCCTTGAGGGACTCGCCCTTGGAGACGCTCGACCCCTTGGCCGAGAAGTTGATGACGTCCGCGGACAGCCTCTTGGCGGCCGTCTCGAACGAGATGCGGGTGCGGGTGGAGTCCTCGAAGAAGAGGTTCACCACGGTGCGGCCGCGCAGCGTCGGCAGCTTCTTGATCTCGCGGGACTGCGTCGCGGCCATCTGCGCGGCGGTGTCGAGGAGCTCGATCGCCTCGTCCTTGGCCAGGTCGGCGGTGGAGAGCAGGTGCCTCATCGCTGGTCCCCCTCTCCCGGGGCCGCGGCGCCGGGCTCGCGCCCGCTGATCACCACGGCGTCGGAGCCGTCCACCTCCGCGAGCAGCACGCGCACCCGCTCCGTCTGGGCGGTCGGGAGGTTCTTGCCCACGAAGTCGGGTCGGATCGGCAGCTCGCGGTGCCCGCGGTCCACCAGGCAGGCGAGACGCACGGCCTGCGGGCGGCCGAGGTCGCCGATGGCGTCGAGCGCGGCGCGGATCGTGCGGCCGGAGAAGAGGACGTCGTCGACGAGGACGACGGTCTTGCCCTCGATCCCCGCGGCGGGCAGCCGCGTGACGCCGACCGCGCGGGTGGGCTGCCGGCGCAGGTCGTCGCGGTACATCGTGACGTCCAGCTCGCCGAGGTCGCGCTCCGGGTCGAAGGCGGGGTCGATGCTCGCGAGCCGCTGCGCGAGGCGGGCGGCGAGGGTGACCCCGCGGGTCGGGATGCCGAGCAGGACGACGTCCTGGGCTCCCTTGGCGCGCTCGACGATCTCGTGCGCGATGCGGGTGAGGGCGCGGGCGACGTCGCTCGCGCCGAGCACGACGGTCCCTTCGGGGACGTCGCGCGGATCGGGTGTTCCGGGCATGCCGGTGCCAGCAGTCACTGGCGACCTCCTTCTCCGCCTCACGGGACGGTGTTAAAGGGTGTCGGTTCTCCTGCCCCTCGGGAGGCTGTCCCGGGGTGTCGTTCTGACGCCCTCCACCCTATCCCGTCGCCCCCGCACCGCCCGTGAGCGTGCCCACGATGCGGGCGCGGCGTACGTCACACGACCGGCACGCCTGGCGCCGGAACGCACCACAGGCGGCGGCGCACGCATCCAGGCCCGAATGCGTGCGCCACCGCCTGTTCGGCGACGGGCCGGCGTCAGATGAGCAGCGTCGGCTTGATGTCGACGAGCCGGCCCAGCAGGCCGTTGACGAACGACGGCGAGTCGTCCGTCGAGAGCTGCCCGGCGAGGTCGACCGCCTCGTCCACCGCGACGGCGTCGGGGACGTCGTCGTTGTACAGCAGCTCCCAGGTGCCGATCCGCAGCAGCGCGCGGTCGACCGCGGGCATCCGCTCCACCGTCCACCCCTGGGAGTAGGTGGCCAGCAGCTCGTCGATGCGCTCGCGGTGGGCGGCGACGCCCTCGACGAGGTCGACGGTGTACTGCGGCACGGCGGCCTCGGTGTGCGGCTCGATCACCCGGTCCGCGACGAGCACCTGCGGGTCGATCCCGCGCTGCTCCGCCTCGAAGAGGATGTCGACGGCGCGCTTGCGCGCCTTGGTGCGTGCACCCATGTCAGCAGGCGCCCGTCAGTCGTTCACGCGGCCCAGGTACGACCCGTCACGCGTGTCGACCTTGACCTTGGTGCCCTGCTCGAGGAACAGCGGGACCTGGATCTCCGCGCCCGTCTCGAGCGTGGCCGGCTTGGTGCCGCCGGTGGAGCGGTCGCCCTGCAGGCCCGGCTCCGTGTAGGTGATCTCGAGGACCACGGACGACGGGAGCTCGACGTACAGCGGCGTGCCGTCGTTGGACGCGACCATGATGTTCATGCCCTCGAGCATGTAGTTGCTCGCGTCGCCGACGGTGGCGCCGGGCACGGTGATCTGGTCGTACGTGTCGGTGTCCATGAACACGTAGTCGGCGCCGTCCATGTACAGGTACTGGAAGTCGCGGCGGTCCACGTTCGCGGTCTCGATCTTGGTGCCCGCGTTGAAGGTCTTGTCGACCGTCTTGCCGGACACGACGTTCTTCATCTTGGTGCGGACGAACGCGCCACCCTTGCCCGGCTTGACGTGCTGGAACTCGATGATCGTCCAGAGCTGACCGTCGATGCGGAGCACGGTGCCGTTCTTGATGTCGTTGGAGGTAGCCACGTTTCTTGTTCGTCCTCGGGGTCGGGTACGGAGCGGATGACAGCGGATGTCTGCGAGAGTCGACGTGCCGGGCCGCAGAGGGCCCGGAACATTCTACAGCGCGACCAGCAGCACGTGCCCCGCGACACCGAGGGCGGCCGACCAGGCGAGCGACGCCAGCGTGCCCACGACGAACCGCTCGCTCGCGACCGGGTGCTCGCGCAGCTCAGGGAACCGGCCGAGCCCCTTGACCGCGACGACCACGGCCACGCCCTCCGGGTAGCCGGCGAGCAGCGAGCCCGTGACGCACAGCCGCTCGAGCAGGCCGATCCAGGTGCCGCCGCGCAGCACGGCGACCGCCTCCGCCGCCGCCTGGGGCTCGCGCTCGGAGTGCCGGAGCACCCAGGGCACGAGCCAGGCACCGCCGCCCACGCTCGCGGCCAGGCCCACGACCCACACCGCGACGTCCGCCGCGACCGCTCCGAAGCTCACCGCGCGTGCCCCTCTCCTGCCTCGTCGTCCGGTTCGTCGTCCGGTTCGTCGTCCGGTTCGTCGTCGGTGACATCGTCCCGGTCGGCGCCCGCCGCACGCAGCAGGCGCGCCGCCAGCGGCCGGGAGGCCGCGTCCTCGGCCCACAGCGCGGCACGCAACCGCTGGCTCACCGCCTGCTCGCTGACCCCCAGCGCCGCCGCCGAGGCCCGCTGCGGCGCCGGGCCTCGCTGCGCGACGAGCGTGTCGACGGCCTCCCATCCCGCCGCGGAACGGCGCGCGACGACGGCCCCGAGCAGGTGCAGGAGCGCCTGCGCGTCCGCGGAGACGGTCGCGCGCGGCTCCTCGTCCGGTCCCACCACGGCCAGGGGCACGCTGCCCCGCCCGCGCCGCTTCGCCCGGTCGACGGCCGCCCGTGCCCGCACGAACGCCGGCCCGGACGCCTCCCGCGACGCCGCGGGCAGCGGTCGGTCGACGGCACCCAGCCCGATCCCCACGGACCAGCCGCCGTCGCGCACGAGGTCGAGGACCAGGTCGACGGCCAGCGCGGCGCCGTCGTCGTCCGCGGCCAGCACGCCCTGCAGCTCGTCCCCGACCGTCCGGTCGAACGGCAGCACGACGCCGGACCTCCCGGCCGCTCGCGAGCCGACGATCGCGAGCGCCTCGGGCACGCGGTCGTGCCCCCGGGTGCTGCCCCGCTGGTCCGCCGTCACGACGATCATCACTCAAGGCTAAGCGCTTGTGCGATACGTATCAAGACTCTGGGCTTGACTCCTGTCAACCCTTGAACCTGGAGAGGACGAACTTCAGGGCTGAAGCTTGCGAGCCAGGGCGCTCAGCGCGAGCCGGTAGGAGTCGAAGCCGAAGCCCGCGACCGTCCCCGTCGCGATGCCGGCCACCACCGAGTAGTGCCGGAACGACTCGCGCGAGGCGGGGTTCGACAGGTGCACCTCGACGAGCAGGAGCCCGGAGGTCGTC
This sequence comes from Isoptericola sp. NPDC019571, assembly GCF_044389385.1. Lineage (NCBI taxonomy): Bacteria > Bacillati > Actinomycetota > Actinomycetes > Micrococcales > Promicromonosporaceae > Isoptericola > Isoptericola sp. NPDC019571. The sequence continues at coordinate 229,361 of NZ_JBIRXZ010000005.1, read as the reverse complement.
ACCTGGGCCGCGGCGTCGCGCAGCGCGTAGCTGTAGTGGGTGAACGCCGCAGGGTTGAGCACCACGTGCGCGCTGGCGTCCACGGCCTCGTGCAGCCAGCCCACGAGCTCGGACTCGTCGTCGGTCTGGCGCACGTCGACGGTGACGCCCAGCTCGCTCCCCCAGACGGCGGCCTCCCGCTCGAGGTCGGCCATGGACGCGTGGCCGTAGATCTCGGGCTCGCGCACGCCGAGCCGACCGAGGTTGGGACCGTTGAGGACGAGGACGTGAGTCATGGCCCGAGGGTACGGCGGCACCAGCGCCCCCGTCCCGGCCGTCCGCGGTCGCGGCACCACCGGAAGGGCACCGCCCTCGGACCCTGGCGTCGCTCCGGTCCGCTCACTCCGGGTCGTCGACGAGCAGCCGGCGTGGGCCGGGGCCGTCGTCCCCGAGGGCGTCGTGCGGGTTGGCGAGCACGCACCGGCTCAGGGACAGGCAGCCGCACCCGATGCAGTCGGTGAGGTCGTCGCGCAGTCGCTCGAGCTGCGCGATCCGCGCGTCGAGGTCGGTGCGCCAGGCCCTGGACAGGCGCTCCCAGTCGCGGACGTTCGGCGCGCGGTCGGCGGGCAGGGTCTCCAGCGCCTCGGCGATGCGCGCCAACGGGATGCCGACCCGCTGGGAGACCCGGATGAACGAGACCCGCCGCAGGACGTCACGCCGGTAGCGCCGCTGGTTGCCCGACGTGCGACGGCTGGCGATCAGCCCGCGCCGCTCGTAGAAGTGCAGCGCGGAGACGGCGACGCCGCTGCGCGCGGCCACCTCCCCGACGGTCAGCTCGACGTGGTCCCACGGGACCCTCTCGGTCGCGTGCTCCGGCACGATCCGTGTCCCTTCCCGCGCAGCGGCCTCCCGACCCTTGACCTCAACCATAGTTCAGGTCACAGCATGACGGCATGGACGCCATCCGCCACCACACCTACGGCCCGCCCGAGACCCTCGTCCTCGAGCAGGTCCCCGACCCCGTGCCCGGTCCAGGCCAGGTGCTCGTCGCCGCCCGCGTGCACGGCGTGCACCTGCTGGACACCACCCTCCGCCGGGGCGAGGCCACCGGCCCCCTGCCCGCGCCGCGCCTCCCCGCGATCCCCGGACGCGAGGTCGCCGGCACGGTGGTCGCCGTCGGCCCGGGCGTCGGGGACGGCTGGCTCGGGGCCCGCGTCGCCGCCCACCTGGGCGCCACGCCCGACGGCGGCGGGTACGCCCGTCTCGCCGTCGCGCCCGTCGACACCCTCCACCGCCTCCCCGACCGTCTCGACCTCGCCGACGCCGTCGCGATGATCGGCACCGGCCGGATGGCGCTCATGACGCTGGAGGTCGCGCGGCCCGGGCCGGACGACGTCGTGGTGATCACCGCCGCGGCCGGCGGGCTCGGCTCGCTGTTCGTGCAGTCGGCCCTCGCCGCGGGCGCCCGGGTGCTCGCGCTGGCCGGGGGCCCGCGCAAGGTCCGGGCCGTGCGCGGCCTCGCGCCCGACGCCGGGCAGTCGCTCGCCGCCGTCGACGTCGCGGCGCCGTCCTGGCCGCAGGACGCGCGTGCCGCGCTCGGGCGCCTGCGGGCGCCCGCCGCGACGCTGCTGATCGACGGCGTCGGCGGGGACCTCGGCGCCGACGCCGCCGCGCTGCTCGGCCCGGGCGGGCGGCTCGTCGTGCAGGGCTGGGCCTCCGGGAGCCCGAACCCCGTGACCGCGAGCGCCGTCACGCCGGACGGGCATCCGGTCGAGGTGCGCGCCGTCGTCGGCCCGGGCGCGCCCGCGTTCGGCGACCTCCGCGACTACCAGCGGCGGGCCCTGGAGCGGGCCGCGTCGCGCGAGTGGCGCGTGCTCACCCACCGGGTGGCGTTCGCGGAGGCCGCGCGGGCCCACCGGGAGCTCGAGGAGCGCCGCACGGTCGGCAAGGTGGTGCTCGGGTGACCGGCGCGTCGGCCGGGGGTGCGGCGGACGGGTCGCGCGGCGGGCTGCTGGCCGAGCGGGCGCAGCGCACGGTGCTGATCGGCATGGTGGCGTACGTCGCGCTGGGGGCGTTCGAGTCCCTGGCGGTCTCGACGGCGATGCCGACGGTGGCCGCCGAGCTGGACGGCCTGCGCCTGTACACACTCGCGTTCGCGACGGGCTCCGCCGCGGGCGTGGTGGGGATGCTCGTCGCGGGCCGGTGGACGGACCGGCGAGGTCCGACACCGCCGCTGCTGGCCGGGATCTCGCTGTTCCTCGTGGGGCTGCTCGTCGCGGGGCTGGCGCCGAGCATGCCCGTGCTCCTGGCCGGCCGCACCGTGCAGGGCGCGGGCAGCGGCATCGAGGGGGTCGCGATCTTCGTGCTGGTGGCGCGCGTGTTCCCCGAGGCGCGACGACCGAAGGTCTTCGCGTGGTTCGCCGCCGCGTGGGTGGTGCCCGGCGTGGTGGGACCGCTGCTCGCCGGGGCGATGACGCAGTACCTCGGGTGGCGGTGGGTGTTCCTCGCCGTGCCCGTGCTGGCCGTGCCCGCCCTGCTGACCCTGCGGCCGGCGCTCGCGGCCGGCCGGACCGGCCCTCACGGACCGGTCGCCGACGGCGGGGACACCACGCCGTGGCGGGACGTCGCGGGACAGGTGCTGCGCGGTGCACGCGGGCTGGGGACGGTCGTGCTGGTGCGGGCGCTCGTGGCCGCCGCGTTCGTGGGGGCGCAGGTGCTGCTGCCGCTCGCGCTCACCCGCGAGCGGGGTCTCGCCCCGGCGCTCGCCGGGGCCGTCCTCACGCTCCACGTGCTCGGCTGGTCGGCGGGGTCGTGGGCGCGCGGGCGCGGCGGCCTGTCGCACGCGGGCTTCCTCCGCGTCGGCTGCGCGTCCCTCGCGCTGGGGACCGCGGGCGTGGCCCTGCTGGTCGTCCCGGGCGTGCCGGTGGTCGCCGCGGCCGCGCCGTGGGTGCTGAGCGGGCTCGGGATGGGGCTGGTGTTCCCCACCCTCAACCTGCTCGTCCTCGAGCTCGCGCCGTCCTCGGCGCAGGGCGTGTCCATGTCGGTGCTCCAGGTGGCGGACGCGACGGCCTCCGCGCTCGCGCTCACCGGCACGGGCGCGCTGCTGTGGGCCCTGCACGACCGGGTCGGCGCGGCCGCCTACGCGGTGTGTCTCGGCCTCGCGGCGACGCTCGCGCTCACGGCGACCGCCCTGGTGGGCCGCACCCGGCCCGCTGCCGGCGCGCGCTCCGTCACGAATTCCGTCGACTTCCCGTCGGGTGTACGGGATGCTGCCGATGAGGATGCGATCCCCGCCCGGTCCTCCTGAGTGCACCGTCCTGGGCGAGCGTCCGCGCGCCCTTCCGCACGAACCGGGCCGGCACCTCGGCCCGCTCCCCCGCACCGTCGTCCCGACGAGGAGCCACGATGTCCCAGCCGTCGAGTCCCCCCACGTCCCCCGCCGTACCCGTCGGCGCGCTCCGCGCCGCCCTCGGCGACGGCTCGCCCGTCGTCGCCCCCGACGACGCCGGCTACGGCGCCGCCCGGGCCATCGAGCCGGGCGGTGTCGAGCAGCGCCCGGTGGCCGTCGTCCGGCCCGCCGACGCCGATGCCGTGGCGCGGGCCGTGCGCGTCGCGCGCGACGCGGGCGCCGAGGTCTCCGTCCGGTCCGGCGGGCACTCCGTGTTCGGGCTGGGCGCCGCGGACGGCGCCGTCACCCTGGACCTCCGCGGCCTCGACGCCGTCGAGATCGACGTCGACGGCCGCTCCGCCTGGGCCGGCGGCGGCATCACCGCCGGCGCGTACTCGCGCGCCGCCGGCGAGCACGGCCTCGCGACCCCGTTCGGCGACACCGGCACGGTCGGTGTCGGGGGCATCACGCTGGGCGGCGGCATCGGGCTGCTGTCGCGCTCGCTCGGCATGACCGTCGACAGTCTCCTCGGCGCGGAGGTCGTGACCGCCGACGGCGAGGTCGTACGCACCGACGCCGACCGCGAGCCCGACCTGTTCTGGGCGCTGCGCGGCGGCGGGGGCAACTTCGGCGTCGTGACGCGGTTCCGGTTCGCCCTGCACGAGGTGTCCCAGGTGGTCGGCGGCGTGCTCCTCATGCCGGCCACGCCCGAGAGCGTGGCCGGGGTGATCGCGGCCGCGGACGCCGCGCCGCCGGAGCTGACGATGGTGGTCATGGTCATGCCGGCGCCCCCGATGTCGATGATCCCTGCGGAGTGGCACGGGCGCCTCGTGGTCATGGCCAACGCCTGCTGGTCCGGCGACCTGGACCGTGCGGACGCGGCACTGGCCCCCCTGCGCGACGTCGCCGCCCGTGCCGGCGGCGCCCTGCTGGACGGCCTGCGCGCCGCGCCGTACCCCAGCCTGCTCGAGGGCGGCCCCGAGGGCGGCCCGCTCGTCGCGACCGGGCGCACCTTCTTCGCCGACGGGCTGGACGAGGCCGCCGCGGCCCACCTCCTGGAGCAGCTGGAGGGCTCCGACGCGCTGATGCGTGCCGCCCAGCTGCGCGTGCTCGGCGGCGCGGTGGCGGACGTCCCCGCCGACGCGACGGCCTACGCCCACCGCGGGGCACGCCTGGTGGGCAACGTCGCGGCGGTCGCCCGCGACGCGGCCGGCGCCGCCGGGTACCGGCCCTGGGTGGACGCGCTGGCCGACCGGCTGCGCGGCGCAGACGGCGCGTACGTGAACTTCAGCCTCGACGGCGGGATCGACGTCGCGCAGGCCGCCTACCCCGGCGCCACCTGGGACCGGCTGCGCGACGTCAAGCGCCGGTACGACCCGCAGAACCTGTTCCGTGGCAACGTCAACGTGCCGCCGGCGTAAGGAAGGACGGCGAGGAGGGCGAGGGCGACGGTCAGCCGGCCCGCGCGTCGATCTCGTCGCGGCGCGCGAGCACGAGCCGGTCGACGACGTCGTCCGGAAGCGGCGAGTCGGGCTGGAACGAGACCGAGCCCTTGGTGGTGCCGAACCCGTCCAGGTGGCCCGCGAGCGCCGCGACGACGTCCGGGCTGAACGGGTAGAGGCCCACGTGCGTGCGCGTCACCATGGCACTGACCAGGGGGCTGCCGCGGTAGCGCAGCGCCGGCATGCCGTAGCTGCGGCCCTCCTCGACGTCGGGCACCAGCGCCCGCGCCCGCTCGTAGACGCGCGCGACGGCGGCGCGCTCCGGTCCGGACAGGGTGGCCAGGTAGTCCTCGACGTCTCCCACGGGTCCATCGTGCGGCCCGCTGTCACGTCGCGCCACGCCACGTCGTCGGCAGTGCGGGGTGGATCGCCCGCCCCGCGGAAGGATGGGCAGCATGCCACGCACCGACACCCCCGCCCGACGACGCGCCGGGCGCGCACCCGACGGTGCCGTCGACCTCGAGGACCTGCGCCGGGTGGCGTTCGGCGCCGCGTACCGGATGCTCGGCAGCGTCACCGAGGCGGAGGACGTCGCCCAGGAGGCCATGCTGCGCGTGGCCCCGGTCGGGATGGTGGACCCGGTGGTGGTGAACCCGGCCGCGTACACCACGACGGTCGCGACGCGGATCGCGCTGGACGTGCTGCGCTCGGCGCGGGTGCGCCGCGAGTCGTACGTCGGCGAGTGGGTGCCCGAGCCGCTGGTCGGGGACGTCGTCGCCGCCGGGTCGGCGGGCCGGGAGGCCGCCGCGCACGCCGAGCTCGCCGACGACCTGTCCACGGCGTTCCTCGTGCTGCTGGAGACCCTCACCCCGGCGGAGCGGGCCGCGTTCCTGCTGCACGACGTGTTCGGCTATCCCCACCGGGAGTCGGCCCAGGTGATCGGGACGACGGAGCTGGCGGCGCGGCAGCTCGCGTCCCGGGCGCGGAGGCGCGTGGCGGCGCGGCAGGACGCCGCGACGGACGCGCGTCCCGTCCGGTCGGGGTCGCCCGACCCGCACGCGGAGGAGCTGGTGCGGCGGTTCATCGCGGCGACCGAGGAGGGCGACGTCGACGCGCTGGTGGAGCTGCTGGCCGACGACGTCGCGCTCACCGGCGACAGCGGCGGCAACGTGCCCGTGGGGCTGGCGGTGTCGCGCCCGGTGTCGGGCAACGTGGCGGTGGCCAGGCTGCTGTCGGGCTTCGCCAGGCGGGGCGCGCCGGCGCGCATCGAGGCGACCGTGGTCAACGGCAGCCCGGGCATGATCGCGTACGCCGACGACTCGGTGGGCGGCGGCGTCATCGGCACGTACGCCCTGCAGTTCTCCGGCGGCCGCATTTCCCGGATCGACGGCGTCATCAACCCGGAGAAGCTGCAGCACCTGGCCCCGCTGGCCGACCTGGAGGCGGTCGCCGCCGAGATCAGGGCCGCGGGGCGGCGCCGTCGGGACGCGCAGGCTCCCGACGGCCCACCGTCACCTTGAGCATGAGCACCAGTCCCACGAGGATCACGGCGACGATGCCCAGGGTGCCCCAGATGGTGGCGCCGGTGAGCGCGATGAGCAGCGTCCACATCGAGGGGGCGAGGAACGACACCGCGCGTCCTGTCGTGGCGTAGAGGCCGAAGATCTCGGACTCGCGCCCGGCGGGCGCCACGCGGGCCAGCAGGGAGCGGGACGCGGCCTGCGCGGGGCCGACGAAGCAGGTCAGCGCCAGCCCCGCCACCCAGAACACCACGGACCCGAACGAGTGCAGCGCGACGACCAGCAGCCCGCACGCCACGAGCCCGGTGAGCGAGCCGATGATCACCGCGCGGGGCCCGAACCGGTCGTCCAGGCGCCCGGCGACGATCGTGCTGAGGCCGGCGAGCAGGTTGGCGGCGATGCCGAACGCGATCACCGCGTCGTCGCTGAAGCGGAACGACACCGCGGCGATGACGGCGCCGAACGTGAACACGGCGGACAGCCCGTCGCGGTAGACGGCGCTCGCGAGCAAGAACCAGAAGGTCGGCCGCTCGTGCCGGTACAGGGCGACCACGTCGCGCACCAGGACGACGTAACCGGCGAAGAACCCGACGCGTGGCCGGTCCTCGGCCGGCGGCGCCTCGGGCACGTACCGGAACAGCGGCCAGGCGAAGGCCACGGCCCACAGGGCGCAGCCGAGCGCGATGACCCGGTACGCCAGGCCGTCGTCGGTCGGCATGCCCCACCAGTCGAAGGTCTGCGCCACCACGACGAGGACGAGCGCGACGATCCCGCCCAGGTACCCCAGCCCCCACCCGAGGCCGGACACCCGCCCCACGGTGGCGCGCGTGGACACCTGCACGAGCATCGCGTTGTAGTTCACGCCGGCGATCTCGCTCGCCACGCTGCCGAGGGACACCAGGGCGGCGCCGAGCACGAACCAGGCCGGGTCGGCGCGCACCGCGAACAGGGCCGCCATGGCCAGGACCATGACCAGGGTCGCGCCGCCCACCCAGGCCTTGCGGCGCCCTTCGACGTCGGCGCGCCGCCCCAGCACGGGCGCGAGGAGCGCCACGAGCAGCCCGCCGATCGTGATCCAGAGGCCCAGCCCGCTGGTGAGCCCGGCCTGGGCGCGCTCGTGCACCGGGTCGGTCGCGGGCAGCGCTGCCACCTCCGGCGTCAGGAAGGCGTCGCTCGTGAGGTACAGCGCCGTGAAGACGAACGTGACGATCACGGTGTTGAACGGCTGCGTCGCCCAGTCCCACATCGCCCACGAGACGACCTGACGGCGCGGCACCGGCGCCTCCGCGACGTCCGACCCCGCCGCGCCGCCGTGCAGCGGGCCGTGAGGCGGGCTGTGCGGCGACCCGTGCGGGGCGGTGGGCACGGCGTCGGGTACGGGTTCCGGCACCGCCGGTCGGTCGCTCATGAGGCGCAGTCTGCCCGACGCGGGGGCCCTGGCGGGAGGGGCACGTCGCAGCGCGGTCGACGGCGCGCCGCGGCCGGCCCCCGCGGATACGATCGCGCCGTGCACGCTCCCGCCCCGCGACCACCTCGGCACCCCGGTCCCGCCGGGCGGTGGCAGCCCGACCGGCTCCTCGGCCCCGGCTTCGAGGAGCGGCCGCTCGGCCCCGCCACCCTGGTGCGGGCCGTCGACCGACCGGAGCGTCCCCGCGCCGTCGTGCTGCACGTGCACGGGTACAACGACCACTTCTTCCAGGCGCACCTCGCGCGGGCGTTCGTCGACGGCGGCCTGGCGTTCCACGCCGTCGACCTGCGCCGCGCGGGGCGCTCCCTGCTCGACAGCGACTCCGACACCGACCTCGCCGCCGGCCCGGGGGCCGGCGACCCGCTGCCCCCGCACTACGTCGCGAGCCTGCGCGAGGCGGGCGCCGACCTGTCCGCCGCGGCGCACGCCGTCCGGGAGATCGAGCCCGGGCTGCCGCTCGTGGTGCACGCGCACTCGACGGGCGGCCTGAGCGCGGCGCTGTGGGCGCACGCCGTCCGGCACGACCCGGCGCACGGGCCCGACCTCCTGGTGCTGAACTCGCCCTTCTTCTCCCTCAGCGGCTCGCGCCTCGCGGACGCGGGCCGCTCCGCGGTGCTCGAGGTGCTGGGGCGGCGTCGCCCGCTGGCCGTCGTCAGTGCGAACCCGTCGGTGTACGCCGCGTCCCAGCACGCCTCCCGCGGCGGCCGGTGGGACTTCGACACCACGCTCAAGCGCCCCGAGGGGCTCCCGGCGCGCGCGGGCTGGCTCCGCACGGTCACGCGGGCGCAGGCCCGCCTGGCCCGCGGCCTCGCCGTCCCCGGGCCGGTCCTGGTCGCGCGCAGCGACTCCTCCGGCCCCGACCGGCCCGACAACCCGCGCCTCGACGCGCAGGACACCGTGCTCGACGTCGGGCGGATCGCGGCCCTGAGGCCCCGGGTCGGGCCCGACACGGCGCCGCTGGTCGTGCCCGGCGGCGTGCACGACCTCTCCCTGTCCGCCGACGCCCCCCGCCGGGCCTACCTCGACGGCGTCCTGGCGTGGCTCGACGCCCGTCTGCCGGACGTCCGTCCCCCGGGCGTCGAGCCGCCTCGCGCCGTCACCGACGGCACGACCGTCGACACGCACGAGGACCAGGAGCAGCCGTGAGACCGACCCCCGCGCACCCGTACCTCGACCCTCGAGGCGCCGACGGCGCACCGCTGCCCGTCCTCGCTCTGGCGCACCGCGGCTTCTCGCACGGCCGGGAGAACCTGGAGAACTCCCTCGCCGCGTTCGCCGCCGCGGTCGACCTGGGCTTCCGGTACGTCGAGACCGACGCGCACGGCACCTCCGACGGCGTCGCCGTCGCCCTGCACGACGCCTCCCTCGACCGCACCACCGACGCCACCGGCCGCGTGGCCGACCTGCCGTGGTCGGTCGTGCGGCACGCGCGCATCGGCGGCAGCGAGCCCGTGCCCCGCCTCGACGAGGTGCTCGGCACCTGGCCCGACCTGCGCGTGAACGTCGACGTCAAGGAGGACTCCGGGGTCGAGCCCACGGCCGCGGCGATCGAGCGCACGGGCGCGCACGACCGGGTCTGCGTCACGTCGTTCGACGTCGGGCGCCGCCGCGCGACCCTCGCCCGCCTGACCCGCCCGGTCGCGACGTCGGCCGGCCGCCGCGAGGTGGCGGGCTTCCTCGCCGGCGCCCGTCTCCGGGTGGACGCACTCGCCCGCCGCGCCCTGCGCGACGTGGACGCCCTGCAGGTCCCCGTCTCCGAGGGCCGCGTGCCCGTGGTCGACGCGAGGACCGTCGCCGCCGCCCACCGCGCCGGGCGGCAGGTGCACGTGTGGACGATCAACACCCCCGGGGAGATGGGCCGCCTCCTCGACCTCGGCGTCGACGGCATCGTCACCGACCGCGCCGACCTGCTGCGCGACGTGCTCGTCGCGCGCGGCCTGTGGGCCTGAGCGTCCCGCCGGTCAGGCCCGCTCAGGGCCCGCGCCACCGCCGGACGGCGGCACCAGCTCGACGCCCCACGTCTCGCGCACCACGTCCCGCCCGTCAGACGTCAGCCGCAGCCCCCGCCCGCTCGTCCGCGCCACCCATCCGGCGTCGAGGAAGCGGGCGCCGACGGCGGCGCCGAGCGCACCGGCCAGGTGCACGCGGCGCTCGGTCCAGTCCAGGCAGGCCCGCGTCGTCGGGCGGCGGGCGGCGGCCGCGCCGTCCACGTCCACGCCGAGACCGCGCAGCCCGTCGGCGCCCGCGTCCGTGAGGGCGAGGACGTCGGGATCGTCCAGCCACCCCCGCGCGACGCACGCCTCGGCCAGCCCCACGCCGAGCCGGCCCGCGAGGTGGTCGTAGCAGAACCGGGCCGCCGCCAGCCGGTCGGCCTCCCGGCTGCGCCGCAGCCCCGCCACGGGCAGAGGGCGCGCCAGCGCGCCGAGCGCCTCCAGGGCGTCGGCCACGTCGGGTCCCGCGAGGGCGTAGTACCGGTGCCTGCCGCGGGCGCGGCCGGTCACCAGCCCGGCGGCGACGAGCACCGCCAGGTGCTCCGACGCAGCGGGGGCGCCCACGCCCGCCGCCCTCGCCAGCTCCCCGGCGGGGCGTGCCGTGCCGTCCATGAGGAGCCCGACCATCGCCGACCGCGCCGGCGCGGACAGCGCCCGCCCGACGTCGGTGAAGTCCCGGTCCCGCCCGTCACCACCCATGACCCCGACGATACGGCGACGACGCCTCGGCGGACGCCGAAACGTCCCGGGTCTACGGTCGCCGCATGACCGCCTCTGATGCCCCCGCCCCGCAGGACCTCGAGGTCCGCCTGCCCGGCACGCCCGGCGCCCTGGCCGACCTGGGCGAGACGCTCGGGCGCGCCGGCGTCAGCCTGGAGGGCGGCGGCGTGACCGGCCTCGACGGCGGCCGCGTCGCCCACTTCCTCGTCGACGACGGGCCCCGCGCGGTCACCGCGCTGGTGGCGGCGGGCCTCGGGCCCGCGGTCGCCCGCGACGTCGTCACCACCCGCCTCGCCCAGGACGTCCCCGGGCAGATGGGCGCGTTCGCGCGCCGCCTCGCGGAGGCGGGCGTCGTGGTCCGGACCCTGTACAGCGACCACGACGGCAACCTCGTGCTGCTCGTCGCGGACGACGACCTCCCGGCATGCCGGGACGTGGTGCGCGCGTGGGACGCCGACCGCGAGTCCGCGCGCACGGCCGGCGGGACGGCCGGCTACCGCTAGAGCCCGAGCTGGACCGTCACGCCGGGCCGGCCGGCCGGCGGCTCCTTCGAGATCTCCGCGTACGCCGCGGCGAGCAGGGTCGGGTCCGGCCCCTCGAGGCGCGTCGGCTTCGCGACGTCGTCCAGCACGACGAAGCGCAGCAGGTTCCCGCGCGTCTTCTTGTCCCGCTGCATGGCGGCGAGGAGCTTGTCCCAGCGGTCGCCGCGGTAGGTGGTCGGCAGGCCGAGCGAGTCGAGGATCGACCGGTGCCGGTCCACGACGGCGTCGTCGAGCTTGCCGCCGAGCCGGGCGAGCTCGGCCGCGAAGACCATCCCGACCGCGACCGCGGCGCCGTGCCGCAGCTGGTAGCGCTCGGTGAGCTCGATCGCGTGCCCCAGGGTGTGCCCGTAGTTGAGGATCTCCCGCAGCCCCTGCTCCGTGAGGTCCTCCCCCACCACGCGGGCCTTGACGCGCACCGACCGTTCGATGAGCTCGGTCAGCACGGCCCAGGTCTCGGGCGAGGCGTCCGAACCCTTCCACTCCCGGAGCTCGTCGGCGTGCTCCTCGACGAGCTCGAGGATGCGCGGGTCGGCGATGAAGCCCGTCTTGACGACCTCCGCCATGCCGGCGACGAGGTCCCAGCGGTCGAGGGTCTCCAGGGCCGCCAGGTCGCACAGCACCCCGGCGGGCGGGTGGAAGGCGCCCACGAGGTTCTTGCCCTCGGCCGTGTTGATGCCCGTCTTGCCGCCCACGGCGGCGTCGACCATCGCGAGCAGCGTGGTCGGCACGTGCACGACCTTGATCCCCCGCAGCCACGTGGCCGCGACGAACCCTGCCAGGTCGGTCGTCGCGCCGCCGCCGACGGAGACGATCGCGTCCGAGCGCGTGAAGTCGGCCTGCCCCAGCACCTGCCAGCAGAACGCCGCCACCTGGGCGGTCTTCTGCTCCTCGGCGTCCGGGAGCTCGACGGCGAACGCCTCGTAGCCCTGCGCGACGAGGTCCTCGCGCACGGCCTCGCCGGTGGCCTGCAGCGACGCGGGATGCATGACCAGCACCCGCCGCACCCCGTCCCCGAGCAGGCCCGGCAGCTCGCCGAGCAGGTGTCGTCCGACGACGACGTCGTAGGACGGGGCTTCGTTCGTGCTGCCCTGCACGGTCACGCGGACCGTCATGACTGGACCTCCTGTGCCGATGTGCCCGCGGCCGCGTCGTGCTGCGCCGCGCCTTGCTGTGCCGAGCCGCCCGTCACCCCGGCGTGCACCTGCGCGGCGACCTCGTGCGCGGGACGCTCGTCGGAGACCACGTGCACCGTGGCGAGGCGCTCGTAGGTGGGCCGACGCGCCTGCATCAGCTCGACCCACCGCGCCCGCGGGTTGCCCACGAGCAACGGACGGGACTGGTTGAAGCCGACGCGGGGCGCGGCGTGCGCGAGGGAGACGTCCAGGAAGACGACGGTGCCGCCGCCCGCGACGTAGCCCTCGAGCGCCCGCTGGGTGTGCTCGTCCATGATCGCGCCGCCGCCGAGCGCGAGGACGCCGGGGTGGCAGGCCAGGGCCGTGGTGACGGCCTCCCGCTCGAGCTCGCGGAACCGCGGCTCGCCGTCCTCCACGAAGATGTCGGCGACCGGCTTGCCCGCGGTGTCCTCGACGTCGGCGTCCGTGTCCCGGAACGCGACACCGAGCCGCTGCGCGAGCAGGCGGCCGACGGTCGTCTTGCCGCTGCCGGGCGGGCCGATGAGGACGGCGCGAGGGACGCCCGCGCTCATCGGAGCAGCTCGGGGATCGAGGCCAGGTACGACTCGGCGTTGCGCCGCACCTCGGCCACCGAGTCCCCGCCGAACTTCTCCACGACGGCCTGCGCCAGCTCGAGCGCCACCATCGCCTCCGCGACGACGGCGGCGGGCGGCACCGCGCACACGTCCGAGCGCTGGTGGTGGGCGGTGACGGCCTCGCCCGTCGCGACGTCGACCGTCGCCAGGGCGCGCGGCACGGTGGAGATCGGCTTCATCGCGGCGCGCACGCGCAGCACCTCGCCGTTCGACATGCCGCCCTCGATGCCGCCCGCACGGTTGGAGCGGCGGTGGATGTGGCCGTCGTCCCCGCGCTCGATCTCGTCGTGCGCGGCCGAGCCGCGGCGGCGGGCGGTGCGGAAGCCGTCGCCGACCTCCACGCCCTTGATCGCCTGGATGCCCATGAGCGCGCCCGCCAGCCGGGCGTCGAGGCGCCGGTCGCCCTGCACGTAGCTGCCGAGGCCGGTCGGCACGTCGTAGGCGAGCACCTCGACGACGCCGCCCAGCGTGTCGCCGTCCTTGCGGCACTCGTCGATCTCCGCGACCATCGCCGCGCTCGTCGTGGCGTCGAAGCAGCGCACCGGGTCGGCGTCGAGGGCGGCGACGTCCTCGGGCGCGGGCAGGTCGGTGCCCTCGGGCACCTCGACCGGGCCGATCGCCACGACGTGCGACACCAGCCGGACGCCGACGGCCTGCTCGAGGAACTTCGCCGCGACCAGGCCCAGCGCGACGCGCGTCGCGGTCTCGCGCGCCGACGCCCGCTCGAGCACCGGTCGCGCGTCGTCGAACCCGTACTTGCGCATCCCGACGAGGTCGGCGTGGCCCGGGCGCGGCCGGGTGAGCGGACGGTTGCGCGCGATCTCCCGCTCGTCACCGGTGCCGGCGTCGACGAGCAGCGCCTCGCGGTCGACGGGGTCCGGCGACATGACGTCGGTCCACTTGGGCCACTCGGTGTTGCCGATCTCGAAGGCCAGCGGGCCGCCCTGCGTGATCCCGTGGCGCAGGCCGCCGAGGACGCGCACCGCGTCCTGCTCGAACTTCATCCGGGCGCCGCGGCCGTAGCCGAGCCGCCGGCGGGCGAGCGCGGCCTGGATGTCCGCGGTCACCACCTCGACGCCGGCGGGCAGTCCCTCCAGCACCCCCACGAGTGACGGACCGTGCGACTCCCCCGACGTCATCCAGCGCAGCATGCCTGCGATTCTTCCACGCTCGCGCCGCCGATCCGTCCGGTGGTCAGCGGGCGGACGCCGGCGCCGTCAGGGCCCGGCCGAGCGCGTCGTCCATGGCCGCGACCGGGGCCGTGCGCCCGGTCATGAGGCGCACCTGCTCCACCGCCTGGTGCAGCAGCATCCGCTCGCCCCCGACGACGGTGCCGGCCGCGTCCGACCAGGCGGTCGACAGGGCGGTGGGACGCGGGTCGTAGACGACGTCGAGCAGCACGCCGGCGGGCGTGCCGCCGTGGGCGGCGAGCGCGGCCGCGACCGGGTCGGCGGCGTAGGCGGGCATGGTGGAGACGACGACGTCGGCGTCCCGCAGCGCGCCGAGCGACGCCGACGGGTCGAGCACCTCGAACCGCGGGGACACGCCCATGCGCGCCGCCGCCTCCTGCAGGCCCGCCGTCCGGCCGAGGGAGCGGACCAGGACGCGCGGCGTCGTGCAGCCGAGCTCGCCCAGCGCAGCCAGCGTGGACGCGGCCGTGGCGCCGCCGCCGAGGACGACGGCGCTCTGCGCGCCGGCGCCGGAACGCCCCTGGGCGGCGAACCCCTCGCGCAGCGCGGTGACCAGGCCGTAGACGTCGGTGTTCGTGCCCGTGAGCGTCACGCCGCACTGCGCGGGGCCGACGAGCACCGTGTTGACGGCGCCCACGGCCACGGCGAGCGGGTCGACGTGGTCCACGAGGTCCATGACCGCGTGCTTGAGCGGCATCGTGACGCTCAGTCCGGCCCAGCCGAGGTCCAGCCCTCGCACCAGCGCCGGGAGGTCCGCCACGGTCGTGTCGATCGCGGAGTACTCCCACCCCTCGAGGCCGAGGGCGTCGTACGCGGCGGTGTGCAGGACGGGCGAGAGGGAGTGCGCGACGGGGTGTCCCAGCACCGCCGCTCGTCGGGTGACCGTCATGTCAGCCGGCGTTCTCCGAGGCCCACTTCTGGTACTCGGCGCGGTACTCGAGGAACTCTTGGTAGTTGTCCGTGAACTTGGTCTCGCCGGTGTCCAGGTTCACCGTCACGTACCAGTTCCAGTCGCCCTCGGGCGGGTCGAGGACGGCCTCGACCGACGGCCGACCCGGGTTGGCGATCGGCGTGGGCGGGAGCCCGGTGTTCTTGCGGGAGTTGTACGGATCGCTCGCGTCTGCGAACTCCGACTTCGTGATCTCGTCCGCCGGCTTGCCGAGCCCGTAGGAGTTGATCGCGTCCAGGTACAGCGCCTCGTCGCGGTCCAGGCGGTTCTCGATCACGCGTGCGACCTCGCCCCGGTACCCGTCCGGCGCCTCCTTCTCGACCAGCGACGCCTTGTTCAGGACGTCCTGCCAGTCGGACTTCTCGACCCCGAGCGACTCCAGCTCCTTCTTCGTCTGGTCCACCATCGCCGTGAGCAGGGTCGTGGCGTCGTCGCCCGGCTGGACGGTGTACGTCTTCGGGAACAGCCAGCCCTCGGCGTTGCCGTCGGCCTGCTTCGGCAGCCCGAACGACCCCGGGTCCTTCAGCGCCTTCTCGAGCTCCTTCGGCGTGATGTCCGTGACCGAGCCGACCTTGTCGACGACCTGCGCGACCGTGTACCCCTCGGGGATGGTCACGTTGGTCTGCAGCTTCTCGTTCTTCACCAGCGCGGCGACGGCGTCCGACGCCTTCATCTCGGCCTGCAGCTGGTAGGTGCCGGGCTGGATGCCGGCGGCGGCCGGGTTCTGGCCGAACGCGTCCGTGAACGCGCCGACGCTGGCCACGACGCCGGCCTCCTGCAGCACCGTGCCCATCTGGCCGCCGGTGGCCCCCTCGGGGATGACGACGTCGACGGGGTCCCCGCCCGGTCCCGGGTAGTCGTCGTTCTGCGAGCCGATGAAGGGCAGGTCGCCGACGAGCGAGTCCATGCGGTCCCAGAGCAGGTAGGCACCCGCGCCCACGAACGCGAGCACCACGACCAAGACAACCGCGGTGCGCTGCCTGCGGCGGCGCTTGCGCTTGGCGGCGGCCCTCCGGCCGGCGGCCGAGCGGCGCCGCGAGGGTGCCGCAGGCGCCTCCTGGAGGGCGGGGTGCTCGAAGAGGTCCGTCACGCCGGGTTCTTCCTTCTGACAGGGCCTGGGGTGGGCACGGTGGGTCGGGTTCTGCCGTCCGGGCTGGTCAGGCGCCCGGTCGCCGCAGCTCGACGAGCTCGCCGGCGCGCTCCCCCGCCGACCGCTCCACGTCGAGTGCAGATTGCAGAATGATAACGGCTGCGGCCTGGTCGACGACAGACCGGTGGGTCTTGGTGCGTCGCCCCGCCGACCGCAGCTGCGCGTGCGCCGTCACGGTCGTCATCCGCTCGTCCACCAGACGCACCTCGACGGGCGCGACGGCGGCCGCCAGCCGGGAGGCGAAGTCGCGCGCGTCGGCGGTGGCCGCGCCCTCCGCCCCGGACAGGTGCCGCGGCAGCCCGACGTACACGACCGCGGCGAACCGCTCCTCGGCCTCCGTCGCGATCCGCGCGACGTCGGGCGTCATCGTGGGCGCGCCGTCGGCGCCCGCGGGCACCTCCAGCACGCGAGGCACGGTCTCGACCGGCGTCGCGACGAGGCCGTCGGGGTCGCTGCCCGCCAGCCCGATGCGCGCCTTGCCGACGTCCACCCCGAGGCGCGCGCCCCGCGGCAGCCCGCGGGGCGCGTCCGGCTCCGGCGACGGTCCCGTCACGCGCCCGCCTGGGCCGCGCGCACGCCCTCGGACACGCCGGCCAGCGCGGCCGGCAGCGCCGACGCGTCGGTGCCGCCGCCCTGGGCCAGGTCCGGCTTGCCGCCGCCCCCGCCGCCCAGCGCCTTCGCGGCCACCTTGACGAAGTCGCCGGCCCGCAGGCCCGCGTCGCGCGCCCCGGCGTTCGTGCCGACGACCACCAGGGGACGTCCGCCCGCGACGCCGCCGACGGCGACGAGCACGGCCTCCGCGTCGCCCAGGCGCCCGCGCACGTCGAGCACGAGGGCGCGCAGGTCGTCGGCCGAGGCCACCTCGCCGGCGTCGTGCGCCACCACCCGCACGTCGCCGACGCGCTCCGCCTGCGCGGCGAGCGTGCCCGCCGCGGCGAGGATGCGGTCCTGGCGCAGGCCCGCCAGCTCCTTCTCGGTGTCCTTCAGGCGCGTGAGCAGCGAGCCCACGCGGTCGGCCAGCTCGTCCGGGCGCGCGCCCAGGAGGCCGGTGAGCTGGCCCACCAGGGCGTGCTCCTTGGCCTGGAAGCCGTACGCGCCGTCGCCCACGAGAGCGTCCACGCGACGCACGCCGGAGCCGATCGAGGCCTCGCCGAGCAGCGCGACGCGACCCACCTCCCCGGTGGCCTTGACGTGCGTGCCGCCGCACAGCTCACGCGACCAGTCGCCGCCGATCGAGACGACGCGCACGGTGTCGCCGTACTTCTCGCCGAACAGCGCCATGGCACCCAGCTCGCGGGCGCGGGCGATCGGCATCGTTGCGTCCGTCACCTCGAGGTTCTCGGTGAGGCGGCCGTTGACCCGCTCCTCGATCTCGCCGAGGGCGTCCGCCGCCACCGGCGTCGGCGACCGGAAGTCGAAGCGCACGCGGCTCGGGGCGTTCTCCGAACCTGCCTGGGTGCGGTCCGGCCCGACCATCTCGTGCAGCGCCTTGTGGATCATGTGCGTGGCCGAGTGGGCGCGGCTGATCGCGACGCGACGCGCGACGTCGATCGTCGCGGTGCCGGGGTCGCCCAGCGCCACCGTGCCCTCGACCAGACGGCCGCGGTGCACGGACAGGCCCTTCACCGGGCGCTGCACGTCGTCGACCTCGATGGTCGCGCCGCCGTCGAGCACGATCGTGCCCTGGTCGGCGAGCTGGCCGCCGGCCTCCGCGTAGAAGGGCGTGCGGTCGAGGACGACCTCGACGTCGGCGGGCGCGGTCGCCGCGGGGGCGGGCACCCCGTCGACGAGCAGACCGGCCACCGTCACCGCGGACTCCGTGTCGGTGTACCCGAGGAACTCGACCGGCGCGGACAGCTCCTTGTTCAGGTGCTCGTACGAGCGGAGGTCGGCGTGGCCCGTCTTCTTCGCGAGCGCGTCGGCGCGGGCGCGCTGCTTCTGCTCCGCCATGAGGTCGCGGAACGCCTTCTCGTCCACCTGGACGCCCTGCTCGGCCGCCATCTCGAGCGTGAGGTCGATCGGGAAGCCGTACGTGTCGTGGAGCTGGAACGCCTCGGCGCCACCGAGCACCGGGGTGCCGCCGTCCGCTCCGTCCGAGGCCCGCGACTTCGCGCGACCCACGGCCGTGTCCAGGATGGACGTGCCCTGCGCGAGCGTGCGGCGGAAGGCGTCCTCCTCCGCGTACGCGACGTCGCTGATGCGGGCGAAGTCGGCCTCCACCTCCGGGTAGGACGCCTTCATCGCGTCCTTGGACACGGGCAGCAGCGAGGGGAGCGCGACCTCGTCGACGCCGAGGAGGCGCACGGCGCGCACGGCGCGACGGACGAGGCGGCGCAGCACGTAGCCGCGGCCCTCGTTCGACGGGCGCACGCCGTCCCCGATCACCATGAGCGACGAGCGGACGTGGTCGGCGATCACGCGCATCCGCACGTCGTCCTCGGGGTCGGCGCCGTAGCGCTTGCCCGTCAGCTCCTCGACACGCGCGATGACGGGGTACACCTCGTCGATCTCGTAGAGGTTCTCCTTGCCCTGCAGCAGGTAGGCGATGCGCTCCAGGCCCGCGCCGGTGTCGATGCTCTTGTGCTCGAGCTCGCCCAGCAGCGGGTAGTTCTTGCCCTGGCCCTCGCCGCGCACGAACTGGTCGAAGACGAGGTTCCAGATCTCCAGGTAGCGGTCGCCGCCCGGGTCGACCGTGCCGCCCACGGCGTCGGGGCCGTACGCGGGGCCGCGGTCGTAGTGCCACTCGGCGCAGGGGCCCGCCGGGCCGGGCTGGCCCGTGTCCCAGAAGTTCTCCTCGCGGGGCAGGCGCACCACGTGCTTCGGGTCGAGCCCGACGCCCTTCGTGAGCGCGTCGAAGGCCTCGGCGTCCTCCTCCCAGATGGTCACCCAGAGGCGGTCGCCGTCGAGGCCGTAGCCGCCCTGGCCCTGGTCGGTCGTGAGGAGCTCCCACGCGAAGTCGATCGCCTCGCGCTTGAAGTAGTCCCCGAACGAGAAGTTGCCGTTCATCTGGAAGAACGTGCCGTGCCGCGTGGTGCGGCCCACGTTCTCGATGTCGTTGGTGCGGATGCACTTCTGCACGCTCGCGACCCGCGGCCACGGCGCCGGCTCCGTACCGAGGATGTACGGGATGAAGGGCACCATGCCCGCGATCGTGAACAGGATCGACGGGTCCGGCGAGACCAGGGGTGCGCTGGGCACGATCGCGTGGTCCTTCGACTCGAAGTAGTCGAGCCAACGCTTGCGGATCTCGGCGGTGCGCATGGTGTCCTTCAAATGATGTCGAGGCCGATGTCGAGGCTGACGTCAGACCGGTACGGCTGGTGACGGGTGTGACGAGCGGGTGGCCGCCCGCCGGGGGCGGCCGACCCCTATTCTCGCGCCCGCCGGGGGATGGTCGGAACGGGATTTCGCGGAGCGGGGATCAGAACGAGTAGCCGAGGTCCGCCTCGTCGGCGGCGATCTCGGCCTCGGTGTCGGGCCGTCCGTCGGGAGCGGATGCCGCGTGCCGGGCTCGTCCGGGCCCTCCGCGCAGGTCGGCGGCGCGCAGCCCGCTCGCGCGGACGTCGTCCGGGTCCGGCTGCCCCTCGGCGAGCAGCGCGGCGGTGAGCTCGGCTTCCCGGGCGCTGCGAGCCTGGGTGAACTCCCGCCGGAACGTGGCGACGAAGGTCTCCGCCCGGCGTCCGGCGTCCTGCGCCGCACGCTCCGCGCGGTCGACCACCGCCTCGGGCGCGTACTGCGCCACGATCTTGCGGCCACGCTGGACGACGACGACCGTCACCACGACGCCCACGCCGACCCAGAACAACCGGCGCATCAGCGGCCGGCCTTCGCGTCGTCGCCGCGGCCCGAGCGCGAGGCCCGGGCGAACGCCTGGCGCACGCCGTAGGAGAACGCCGCGACCTTGACCAGCGGGCGGCCGAGCGTCGAGGCGTACAGGCCGGCCAGCGCCGACACGTTCTCGCTGACCTGGGCAGCCGAGGTCGTGATCGTGTCCACCTTGACCAGCTGGTCGTTGGTGGAGGCCACCGTGGTGGCGGCCTCGTCGAGGATCGGCACCGAGTGCTCCGTGACCTCGCGGATGGAGCGCGTCGCCTCGTCGAGCACGCGCCCCAGCTTCACGAGCGGGATCGCGAGCAGGCCCACGAGCAGCACGAACGCGACGGCCGCGATGAGCCCGGCCACGTCACCCATCGACATCAGATCTCTCCTCGCACAGGCGTCAGACGGTCGGTCGTCACCCTATCCCGGGTGACCGGCCACGAACGGCGGACGCCCCGCCCCCCGCGAGGCGGGTGACGGGGCGTCCGAGGTGCTGCGGACTCGTCCGCGGCGATGCGCAGGATCAGCGCGCGTAGAACTCGACCACGAGCTGCACCTCGCAGGTCACGGGGACCTCGGCGCGCTTCGGCTTGCGGGTCAGCGTGGCCGACAGCTTCTCGAGGTTCACGTCGAGGTAGCCCGGGACGGCCGGCAGCACGTCGCGGTGCGCACCGGCGGCGGCGACCTGGAACGGCGTGGTCGTCTGCGACTTCGGCTTGACCTGGATGGTCTGGCCCGGCTTCACGCGGAACGACGGACGGTCGACGATCTTGCCGTCCACCAGGATGTGACGGTGCGTCACGGCCTGGCGGGCCTGCAGGATGGTGCGGCCGAAGCCGGCGCGCAGCACGAGCGCGTCGAGACGCGTCTCGAGGTCCTCGACCATGACCTCACCGGTCAGGCCCGGGTGCTTGCGGGCGTTCTCGTACACCTTGAGGAGCTGCTTCTCGCGGAGCGCGTACTGCGCGCGCAGACGCTGCTTCTCGCGGAGGCGGACCGCGTAGTCCGACTCGGTGCGGCGGCGGGCGCGGCCGTGCTCACCCGGGGGGTACGGGCGCTTCTCGAAGTGGCGGACGGCCTTCGGGGTCAGCGCGAGGCCGAGCTTGCGGCTCAGGCGGACCTGGCGGCGCGACTTGGTGACAGCGGTCACTGGTTGCTTCCTGTCCTGTGGTGATGGATGAGGTCACACCCGACGTCCGCCCCGTGGAGGGGAGGTCTCGGGTGCGGGACCAGCCGATGGAGCTCCTGCGCGGGGCGGGTGCTCACGGGGCCGAGGTCCCAGGTGGTCGCCGGAAACGGCAACCGCAGCATCTTACCGCATCCCGCGGGGCGCCCCGGCCCGTCGGGCTCCACCCATGCCTCCTCCGGCAAGGTCTTGTCGCCGGCGTCGCCCGGGCGCTTGACTGTGCACCGCCGGCACGGCGCCGGTCGGTCGCCCGAAGGAGTCGCCCCGATGCCCTCCCCCGTCACCCTCTCGCCCCGCTCCGCCGAGGTGGTCCGCTCCACCCTGCCCGTGGTCGAGGACTCGATCGACGACATCACCACGATCTTCTACCGCACCCTCCTGGACGAGCACCCCGGCCTGCTCGGGTCGATGTTCTCCCCCGAACGCATCACCGACGGCAGCCAGCAGCGCGCGCTCGCGGCCGCGATCACCTCGTGCGCGGCGATGCTCGTCGCCGACGAGGACGCCGACCCCCGCGACGTGCTCGCCCCGGTCGCCCAGCGGCACCGCGCGGTCGGCGTGGAGCCGGCCCAGTACGAGGTGGTCCACCAGCACCTGTTCGCCGCCATCGTCGCGGTGCTGGGGGACGCGGTGACGCCGGAGGTGGCGGCCGCCTGGGACGAGGTCTACCGGACGATGGCGGGCACCCTCATCGAGCTCGAGGCCGCCTGACGCACGGTCGCCGGCCGGTAGGCGCGTCAGGCGTCGTCCAGGATCTGCCGGATCCGCGCCACCCGGTCGGTGACCTGCTTCTCGAACCCGCGGTCGCTCGGGTCGTAGTACCGCCGCCCCGCGAGCTCGTCGGGGAGGTACTGCTGCGCCGCGATCGCGTGCGGCGCGTCGTGCGCGTACCGGTATCCCTTGCCGTGCCCGAGCCCCTCGGCGCCCGCGTAGTGCGCGTCACGCAGGTGCGGCGGCACGACGCCCACCTTCCCCGCCCGCACGTCCGCGAGCGCCGCGTCGATCCCCTGGTACGCCCGGTTGGACTTCGGCGCGGTCGCCAGGTGCACGACCGCCTCCGCGAGGACGATCCGCCCCTCGGGCATCCCGATGAGCTGGACGGCCTGCGCCGCCGCCACCGCGGTCTGCAGGGCGGACGGGTCGGCCATGCCGACGTCCTCCGCCGCGGAGATCACGAGACGCCGCGCGATGAAGCGCGGGTCCTCGCCCGCGGCCACCATCCGGGCCAGGTAGTGCAGGGCGGCGTCCACGTCCGAGCCCCGGATCGACTTGATGAACGCCGAGACGACGTCGTAGTGCTGGTCGCCGTCGCGGTCGTACCGCACGGCGGCGACGTCGACGGCGCGCTCGACCGTGTCGAGGTCCACGGCGACCGGGTCCCCGGGCGTGCGGCCGGGGACCGCGTCCGCGAGGGCCGCGCCGGCGGCGGCCTCCAGGATGGTCAGGGCCTTGCGCGCGTCCCCGCCCGCCATGCGCACGAGCTGGTCCTCGGCCTCGTCCGTCAGCTCGACGGCGCCGTCCAGGCCGCGCTCGTCCGCGACGGCGCGGCGCACGAGGGCGCGGACGTCGTCGCCGGTGAGGGGCTTGAGCGTGAGGAGCAGGGACCGGCTCAGCAGCGGGGAGTTGACCGAGAACGACGGGTTCTCCGTGGTGGCGGCCACCAGCGTCACCCAGCGGTTCTCGACGCTGGGCAGCAGCGCGTCCTGCTGCGTCTTGGAGAAGCGGTGCACCTCGTCGATGAAGAGGACGGTCTCCTCGCCGCCGGTGGCGAGACGCCGCCGGGCGTCCTCGACGACCTGGCGCACCTCCTTCACGCCGGCGGTGACCGCGGAGAGCTCGACGAACCGCCGCCCGGACACCGTCGCGACGAGGTACGCCAGCGTGGTCTTGCCCACGCCGGGCGGCCCCCACAGGATCACGGACCCCGGGGCGGCACGGCGCGCGGACTCGTCGTCCGGCTCCACCAGGCGGCGCAGCGGCGATCCCGGCACGAGCAGGTGCGCCTGGCCCGCGACCTCGTCGAGGGCAGCCGGCCGCATGCGCACGGCCAGGGGGGCGCTCGGGCCGCTGCGGCCGGTCGCCGGCGTGCCGCGGGTGCCGGTGAGCGCGGCGTCGAACAGGTCCATGCGGCCCAGCCTACGGAGCGCCACCCACGCCCCGGGCCCGCGTCACGGCTCGGGGGATGTGATGTAGCGCTCGACGGTCGGCGCGAGCCAGGCGACGACGTCCGCGCGGGACATCTCGGCCGCGGGACCGAACTTCAGCACGTACCGCAGCAGCGCCATCCCGAGGATCTGCGACGCGACCAGCGTCGCGCGGCGGGGCGCGTCGGCGGGGTCGTGGCCGAAGCGCTCCGCGGCGGGCACGAGCTGGTCGCGGAAGACGCCGCGCAGGCGCTGGGCGCCCGCCGGGTTCGTGACGCCGACGCGCAGCAGCGTGACGAGCACGCCGTCGCGCTCCCACAGCTCCAGGAAGTGCGTGACCAGCACGCGGCCGAGGTCCTCGGCGGGGATCCGCGCGGGGTCGGGGATGTCGAGGGCCACGTCCACCACCCGCGCGAAGAGGCCCTCCTTGGAGCCGAAGTAGCGGATGACCATCGAGGGGTCGATGCCCGCCTGCCCGGCGATGGCCCGCACCGTCGCGCCGTCGTAGCCGTCCTGGGCGAACCGGTCCCGCGCGGCCTCGAGGATCGCGGCGCGGGTGGCGTCCGAGCGCCGGGGTGCGGGGGTGACTTCCATGCCGAGAGCATATGCCAACACCTGTTGACCTTGCGGGCCGACAGGCCTACCGTCGAACATGCCAACGCTTGTTGACGTCGGGAGGGATCATGAGCGCGCGCAACAGGACGACATCGGACCCGGTGGCGGACGTGATGATGGTCGGGGCCGGGCCCACCGGGCTGCTCCTCGCCGGCGACCTCGCCGCGGCAGGGGCGCGCGTGACCGTCCTCGAGAAGCGGCCTGCGGGCCTGAGCAACCTCACCCGCGCGTTCGCGGTGCACGCGCGCAGCCTCGAGGCGCTCGACGCGCGCGGGCTGGCGGACGAGCTGCTCGCCACCGGCCGGCGGGTGCGGAGCATCCGCGTGTTCGGGCGGGCCGACGTGCGCCTCGACACGCTGCCCGGCCGGTTCCCCTTCGTGCTCGTCACGCCGCAGTACGAGGTGGAGCGGCTGCTGCGCCGGCGTGCGGAGGAGGCGGGCGCCGTGTTCCGGCACGGGATGCGCGTCACCGACGTGGGCCAGGACGACGGCGGCGCCTCCGTGCTGGCGGCCGACGAGACCGGCGACGGGGCCGGCCACGAGGGAGGCGACGCGGCTGCGGGCGCCCCGGTCCGGTTCCGCGCGCCGTGGGTGGTCGGTACGGACGGCGTGCGCTCGACGGTGCGGCGGGCGGCGGGCCTGCCGTTCCCCGGGGAGACGGTGATCCGCGCGATGGTGCTGGCCGACGTCCGCCTCGCCCGGCCCCCGCAGGACGCGCTCACCGTGGCGTCGTCCGGGGGTTCGCTCGGCTTCCTCGCGCCGTTCGGCGACGACTGGTACCGGTTCATCGGCTGGGACGAGGCGCTCGACCCCGGCCACGAGGGGCCCGTGGATCTCGACGAGGTGCGCGCCGTCGCGCGGGCGACGCTCGGCGACGACCACGGCATGGCGGAGCTGCGGTTCGCCACCCGGTTCGCCGCCGACGAGCGCCAGGTGCCGCGGTACCGGGTCGGGCGCGTGCTGCTCGCGGGCGACGCCGCGCACGTGCACAGCCCGGCGGGCGGGCTCGGCATGAACACGGGGCTGCAGGACGCCGCGAACCTGTCGTGGCGCCTCGCCGCCGTGGTGCGTGGCGCCGACGACGCGCTGCTGGACGGGTACTCGGCCGAGCGGCACCCGGTGGGCGCCCAGGTGCTGCGCGCGAGCGGGACCCTGCTGCGGCTCGCCACCCGCCCGGGACCGGCCGCAGCCGCGGCGCGCGCGGCGGGCGCCACGCTCCTGTCCCGCGCGGCGCCCGTGCGCCGCCGCGCCGCGGGCGTGGTGTCGGCGCTCGGCGTGCGCTACCCGGCCCCGCCCGGGGCGCACCATGCCGCCGGGCGCCGCGTGCCCGACCTGCCGCTGGTCGCGGGCCCCTCGGGGTCGCGCCTGGCCGAGGCCCTGCGCGAGGGGCGCTTCGTGCTCGTCGGGCCCGCGGAGGGCTCCCCGGCGACGGTCCCGCCGGGACCCGGTGAGGTCGACGCCGCCGAGCGGGTGGTGGTGCGGCGCGCGGACGGCCGCGACGCGACGCTGCTCGTGCGCCCCGACGGCTACCTCGCCGACGCCCGGGTGCCGGCGGCGACGTCAGGGGCGTGAGCTCTCGAACTCCTGACCCAGGACGTACCCCAGCCGCCGGTACATGTTGCGGGCGGCGACGTTGTGGGCGTACACGCCCAGCGTGACCATCGACGCCTCGGAGACCCCGGCGCGGGTCGCCGAGGCCGTCACGGCCGCCCCGATCCCCCGGCCCCGCCACGCCGGGTCCGTCCCGATCGACCCCAGGGTCCACGGCCGCCCCGGCACGCGGCGCGACGCGCCTGCCACGGCGCGCACGACGCCGTCGTCGTCCCGCCAGCCCCACCAGCGGGACCGCGGCTCGCCCACGGGCAGCTCGCCGTCCGGGTTCGCGACCGCGAGGCAGGCGGCCGCCTCGGCACGTCCGGCGTCGCCCAGCAGCTCGACGACCCGCTCCTCGCCCGCGACGACGGCGGGCGGTCCCGTGACGGCGTACCAGTCCCACGCGTCGAACGGCGCACGGTCGAACGGCGCGGGGACGACGGCGCCGCCGCACGCGCCGGCCGCCGACACCGCGGCGTAGGTGCCGCGCGGCATGGACGCCCGCACGACCGGCCCCAGCCCGCCAGGGCGAAGCTCCGCCTCCGCGGCGAGGAGCAGACGTGCCGCGCCCTCGGCGCCGCCCACGGCCAGCAGGCTGACCCCGGCCGCGTCGTGGTCGACGGCCAGCGGGCGCCCCCCGTCGATCCGCTCGCGCCAGCGCAGCCGCACGAGGAACGCGTCGTCGTCGTGCCAGACGTGGCTGGCGTCCCACCCGCCGTGGGCGGCCTCGGCGACCACGACGGGGTGGTGCGCCCAACGGGGAGGCACGCTCGCCCCGGCC
Organism: Isoptericola sp. NPDC019571; assembly: GCF_044389385.1. Taxonomy (NCBI): domain Bacteria; kingdom Bacillati; phylum Actinomycetota; class Actinomycetes; order Micrococcales; family Promicromonosporaceae; genus Isoptericola; species Isoptericola sp. NPDC019571. The sequence continues at coordinate 203,117 of NZ_JBIRXZ010000005.1, read as the reverse complement.
ACCTGGGTGACCGGGGCGAGCGACGGCGCGTCGAGGGAGAGCGTCACTCCCCGTCGGCCTGGGGGACGGCGTCCACCCCGGCCTCCTTGCGCTGCTCGGGCGTGATCGGGGCGGGGGCCTCGGTGAGCGGGTCGTAGCCGCCGCCCGACTTCGGGAACGCGATGACGTCGCGGATCGACGCCGACCTCGTCAGCAGCGCGACGATGCGGTCCCAGCCGAACGCGATGCCGCCGTGCGGCGGGGCGCCGAACTTGAAGGCGTCGAGGAGGAAGCCGAACTTCTCCTGCGCCTCCTCGGGGCCGATGCCCATGACGTCGAACACGCGCTCTTGCACGTCGCGGCGGTGGATTCGGATCGAGCCGCCGCCGATCTCGTTGCCGTTGCAGACGATGTCGTAGGCGTAGGCGAGCGCGTTGCCCGGGTCGGACTCGAAGCTGTCGACCCACTCCGGCTTGGGCGACGTGAACGCGTGGTGCACGGCGGTCCAGGCGGAGTGGCCCAGGTCGACGTCGTCGTCCTCGCCGGTCGGCTTGAACAGCGGCGCGTCCACGACCCAGACGAACGCCCAGGCGTCCTCGTCGACCTGGCCGGTGCGGTGCGCGATCTCGAGCCGGGCCGCGCCGAGCAGCGCGCGGGCCTCGGCGGTCTTGCCCGCCGCGAAGAACACGGCGTCGCCCGGCTGCGCGCCGGTGGCGGCGGCGAGGCCGTCGCGCTCGGCGTCGGACAGGTTCTTGGCGACCGGGCCGCCCAGCGTGCCGTCCTCGCCGTAGGTGACATACGCGAGGCCCTTGGCCCCGCGCTGCTTGGCCCACTCCTGCCAGGCGTCGAACTGGCGGCGCGGCTGCGACGCGCCCCCGGTCATGACGACGGCACCCACGTACTCGGCCTGGAAGACCCGGAACGGGGTCTCGGCGAAGTAGTCCGTCAGCTCGACCAGCGGGTTGCCGAAGCGCAGGTCAGGCTTGTCCGTGCCGTACAGGCGCATGGCCTCGGCGTAGGTCATACGGGCGATCGGCGTGGGGATCTCGACGTCGATCAGCTTCCACAGGGCGGCGAGGACCTGCTCGGCGAGCGCGATGACGTCGTCCTGGTCGACGAAGCTCAGCTCGACGTCCAGCTGCGTGAACTCCGGCTGGCGGTCGGCGCGGAAGTCCTCGTCGCGGTAGCAGCGTGCGATCTGGTAGTAGCGCTCCAGCCCGCCGACCATGAGCAGCTGCTTGAACAGCTGGGGGCTCTGCGGCAGCGCGTACCAGGAGCCGGGCGCCAGGCGCGCGGGCACCAGGAAGTCGCGCGCGCCCTCGGGCGTCGAGCGGGTCAGCGTGGGCGTCTCGACCTCGACGAAGTCGTGCTCGTCGAGCACGCGGCGGGCCGCCTGGTTCGCCTTGGCGCGCAGCCGCAGGGCGTGTGCCGGCGCGGGGCGGCGGATGTCGAGGTAGCGGTGCTTGAGGCGCGCCTCCTCGCCGATCACCTCGGTGTCCGCGAGCGCCGTCGACACCTGGAACGGCAGCGGCGCGGACTCGTTCAGCACGACGACGTCCTTGGCCAGGAGCTCGATCTCGCCGGTGGCGAGGTTCGGGTTGGCGTTCCCCTCGGGGCGGCGACCGACCTCGCCCGTGACCTGGAGGACGAACTCGGAGCGGAGCGGGTGCGCCACCGCCTCGTCGCGGATGACGACCTGGGCGATGCCGGACGCGTCGCGCAGGTCGATGAAGGCCACTCCCCCGTGATCCCGGCGCCGATCGACCCACCCCGTGAGGGTGACGGTCTGACCGATGTGCTCGGCCCGCAGTGAGCCGGCCGTGTGGGTGCGGAGCACGGAGTGTTCCTTTCGAACAGGGTGGGGGGACCGTGTCGCCGGTGGCGACGTCCGGGCGCGCTGGCGCGCCCGTGCGAGTCTAGTCGTTGGCCGGCCCCCTTCTGCGAGGAGATTCCCATGGCGCCACGGATCGCCACCACGACCGCCGTCGACCGCGACGGGCTGCTGGAGGTGCTGCGGGAGCGTCGGCACGGCGTGCTCGTCACCACCCGGCGGGACGGCTCGCCGCAGCTGAGCCCGGTGACGTTCGGCGTCGACACGGCCGGCCGGGTGGTGGTCTCGACGTACCCGGACCGCGCGAAGGCCGTGAACCTGCGGCGGGACCCGCGGGCGTCGTTCCTGGCCCTCGGCGACGACTTCGACGACGCCTGGGTGCAGGTGGACGGCACGGCCGAGGTCATCGACGTGCCCGACTCGGTGGAGCCGCTGGTCGAGTACTACCGCGCCGCCGCGGGCAAGGAGCACCCCGACTGGGAGGAGTACCGGGAGGCGATGCTGCGCCAGGGCAAGAGCGTCGTGCGGATCACGATCGAGCGGTGGGGCCCCGTCGCCACCGGCGGGTTCCCCGCCCGGCTGGTCGAGGGCGCCTGAGAGCCTGGTCACACCCACGGCACGGCCTGCCCGGCGGGCCGTAACGTCGACCCCATGGCGACGTTGCCCGACCCCGTCTGGCCCGTGCTCGTTCTCGCGCTCGTCTCCGCGGGCGACGCGCTCCTGTGCGTGAGACCCGCGGCGTTCATCGCGCAGTGCTTCCGGGACGTGAACTTCCCGGAGCGCTGGTGGTGGGTGATGCCGTGGATCAAGGCCGCCGCCGCGGCCGGGCTCGTCGCCGGGATCTGGATCCCCTACCTCGGGCTCGTGACCGCCGTCTGCCTGGTCGTGTACTTCGTGCTCGCCCTGACGTTCCACGTCCGGGCGCGGGACTTCGGCCGCAACTTCTTCGTCAACGCCACGGGCATGTTCCTGCTGTGCCTGTTCGTGCTGTGGTTCTCGTTCCTGCGCTGAGCCCGCCTGTGCCTCAGAAGAGCACCTGCTCGACGTCCGCGCCGGCCACCTGGAGCCCGCCGCCGTCGCGAGGCATCCCCGCGAGCGCCCCGGACGGGTAGTCACCCTCGTCGTGCGGCGTGAGGTCGTCCGGGAACCGCCCCGTGGCGCCCGACCGCGAGCGGTGCCCGGACGAGCGGAAGCCGCGCTCGGTGAGGAGCGGCTCGACCCGGTCCCACAGCCACTGCCGGTAGGCCTCGAGCGCGTAGGTGCCGCGGGCGTACACGCGCCCGTAGCCGGCGACGGCGCGTGGGTGCTCGCGCTCCAGCCACTGCAGGTACCACTCGCGGGTGCCGGGCTTGAGGTGCAGCGGCACCACGGTGACTCCCGTGGCACCGGCGTCCGCGACGGCGTCCAGCAGGCGGCGCAGGTGGTCGCGGGAGTCGGTCAGCCAGGGCAGCACCGGGGCCACCATGACGCCGCAGGGCAGGCCCGTGGCCCGCACCGCGCGGATCAGGTCGAGGCGCGCCCGGGGTGTCGGTGTCCCCGGCTCGACCGACTGCTGCAGCTCCTCGTCGGCGGGCGAGTCGGCGAAGCCGAGGGAGACCCCGAGCCCGACCTCCACGCGCTGCGCCGCCTCGGCGATCAGCGGCAGGTCCCGACGCAGGAGCGTGCCCTTGGTGAGGATCGAGAACGGCGTGCCGGAGTCAGCGAGCGCCCCGATGACGCCGGGCATGAGGCGGTACCGCCCCTCGGCCCGCTGGTACGGGTCGGTGTTGGTGCCCATCGCCACCGGCTCCCGCGTCCAGGCCGGCCGCGCCAGCTCGGCGCGCAGCACCTCGGCCACGTTCGTCTTCACCACGACCTGGGAGTCGAAGTCCCGGCCGGCGTCCAGGTCGAGGTACTCGTGGGTGGGGCGGGCGAAGCAGTTGTGCGAGACGACCCCGTTCGCGATGAAGTCGCCGGTGCCGGTGGTGATGTCGATCATCTCCTGCTCGTAACCCAGGTCCTCGATGCTCACGACGCGCAGGTCGGCGGCTGTCTTGACGGCCCCACCGAGCACGGAGAGCTTCCGGGTGATCGCCGGGCGCACGAGACGGAAGAAGCGTTGCCGGGAGGGAAGCCCACCCACGACCCGCACGCCCCCGACGCCGCGAGGGTTGGAGCGCTCTCGGACGTTCGGCACACCGAGCCGATCCATGGATGCGCTCGTCCTGGAGAGGATCTCCTCGTCCTTGTTCGAGACGCGGAGGATGCCCCGCGAACACGATCCTTCCGCATCGAAGATGCCCGCCAGGAACCCCCTCGACCACTCTTCGGTCGGGTCACCGGGCCAGGCCACCAACCGGTTGATCTTCTCGTAGTCCGCACGGCGACCGGTGTATATGCAGTCGATCGCCCGACGGGTCGCGGACGCGGCGCTGAACGGGCGACGCTTGAGCGCGACGCCTTCCTGCGTGAGGTAGTCGGCCGAGCGCTCCAGAGCTTCCGCGTCGGCCGACGCCAGACGGACATGGGTGACGCGCACCGGCCGCCCGGAAGCCCTTGTGTACGTCTTGTCGAGGCGCATGCCGTCACCGCGGATCATGCCCGTGAGATAGCCGCGCCGGTACTCCTTCGAGGGTCCAGCAACCGTCGGCTCGGCGGCGGCCCTCCCGTTGCCGAACCCCATGAGCGTGTTGTTCAGCGTCAGGAACGGACGCTGCGGGTAGCCGCGCTCCTGCCGCGCCACATGTTTCCAGCCGCGCCCGCTGACCAGGAACCGGTGGTCACCGCTGGCCACGATCTCCGTCCCGTCGGCCAGGGTCACGCGGTACGCCCGACGGATGGTCCGCCACCAGGCGAGGACCGCCGTCGCCTCATACCTCCGATATCGGCCGTCGACGACCGTCCCGACGATCTGCTCCCCCACCCGGATGTCGCGAATCGGCTTCTGCCTCCCGTCGGCCATCAGAACCAGGGTCTCCGGGCTGGTGCAGTAGCGGCACGCATGACTGCATCCCCGGTACGGGTTGACGGTCCACCCGAACGGCATCTTCGATGCGGCGGGCACCTTGGACAGCGCGCTCTTCGCGAGCACCTCGTGGAACGTGACGTCGGCGAACTCCGGCGTCCGCACCGTGCGCACCAGGCCGAGCCGCCCCAGGGCGGAGCGTTCGAGCCCGGGCAGGGCACCGTCGTCGGCGCCGACCGTCTGACCATCCCATCTCACGCCATCATTCGAACAGACGTTCGACTCGCTGTCCAGCCCGCCCGGCGTCAGCGGCGGAGCCGCGCGAGCGCCCGGCGGGCCCGATCCCGCCACGGCAGCGGGCGCCGGGCCAGCTCCGCGAGCAGCACCGCGACCGTGTCCAGGGCGGCCGCGGTCACCTCGCGCGGTCGCGGCGTGTCGGGGTCGGTCCAGTCGTCGCCGGGCGGGACGGGCAGCAGGTCGGCCAGGTCGCCGTGCACGGTCACGTCCTGGTCGCGCAGCCAGGCGACCCAGGTCTCGCTGAGCTCTGCCACCCACGGGTGGTCGTCGGGCCCCAGGGCGATGGGGGTGGACCGCCTCGGCGCGAGCGCGTCCCCGGCGACGACGCCGTCGACGAGCGGCGAGAGGGCACCGCCGCGCCGCACCTCGTCCCCGAGCCGGCGGTTGAGGCCGCGCAGCACCTGCGCCTCGGGCGCCCCGACCGAGGCGTTCGACCGCTCGGCGTCCCGCGGCGCCCAGGCGGGGTCGACCTCGACGGCCTCCAGGAAGCGGAGCCAGAGCGTGTCCCCGGCGCCGCCCGCCGGCGGCGCGGTCACCACGTGGACCCGCGAGGCAGGGAGGTCCGCGGCCCACACGGTCAGCACGTGGGTCGGGTCCACGGAGTCCAGGAACGCGGACCGCCCCGCCCTGACCCGGTCGAGGTAGGCGCGCAGCGTCGTCCTCGCGCCGAACTTCAGCGTCTCCTGCCATCCGCTCGCGAGCTCGCGCGCCAGGTCGCGGACGGTGAGCACCACGTGGACCTCGGCGCCGGTCGCCGCCAGGTCCGCGAGCACCCGGGCCGCCTGGGCCGGGTCCGCCCTCGCCAGCAGCTCGTGGCTGACGACGACGTCTCCCCGCGCCCGCCGCACCTGGCCCACCAGGCGGTCCCACGCGCCGCGCAGTCGCCGCGGGTCGATGCCGTGCCGCGCCCCCGTGGCGTCCAGCGCGGCCCAGTAGTGCACCCTCGGCTCGCCCAGCGGCCCGCTGGGGTACAGCACCCCGTGCCGGCGCAGGTCGTGGCGGTTCGCGTGGAGACGCGACTGCAGGTAGGTGGTGCCGGACTTGGGCGCGCCCACGTGCAGGAAGACTCGGCTCGGCATGGGCCCAGCGTCGCACGACGCCCTGTGCGAGCCCTGGACGGCGTCCGCCCGTGGCTCGGCTTCACAACGCCAGCGAGACCCCCGACCGCGACGTGGCGAACAGCCCGTCCGCGCCCTGGAGCGTGAGCGCCGGGACCGGCGCCGCGGCGAGGTCCGACGACCGGTAGCGCTTGAGGTCCCCGCGGTAGACGACGGTGCCGGGCACGTCCAGCAGCGTCTGCGGGCGCACCTTCCAGCGCGGGACGCCCAGGTCGCACACCCCCGCGTCGCGCAGCACGTGGTAGACGAACTCGGAGCAGAAGAACCGCCGGTCGTCCTCGGACCCCCGCCCGAGCAGACCGGTCACGAGGCCGGGGGCGTTGTAGGCGTAGGTGTGGCTGTCGAGGAGGAACTCCGCGACGCGAGCGCCCACGGCGTCCCGCTGGCGGGACGTCACGGGGACCTCGAGGACGACGCCCGGCAGCCGGTCCATCCCCCGGTACAGGTCGTCGTCGAGCCGCTCGCGCTTGAAGCAGCCGACGAACGGGTTGGACGCGCGGCGACGCCCGAAGCTGAACATGAGCTCGAGGTCGGCGTCGAGGGCCAGGGCCGCGTGCGTGTACTCGTCCCGCGTCGCGAGGCGGATCGTCCGCGACAGGACGGTGCTGCTGCGGGACAGGACGACGTAGATGCTCACGGCGGTCACCGTACCGTCCCCCGGGCGCCGTCCGGCCAGGTCAGCGGCGAGATCAGGGTGAATCTCAGGGGCGCCTCAGGGTCTTCGGGGGACAACCCCCGCGGGATGGCTCCCGATCAGTTCCGGCCGCCCGCGGGGTCCACCTCTCAGGCCGGTCCCCGCCGGCTGCTTCCCGACCCGAGGAGACCCCCGTGATCACCGTGCAGCGTGGCTTCAGCAGCTTCTCCGTCGACGACCTCGACGCCGTCGAGTCGTTCTACCGGGACGTCGTGGGGCTCCGCGTGCACCGCACGTCCATGGGGCTCGAGCTGGACGTCACCGGCGGCAGCGCCGTCTTCGTCTACCCGAAGGGCGAGGCCCACGAGCCCGCGAGCCACACCGTGCTCAACCTCGTCGTGCCCGACGTCGCCGCCGCGGCGGCGGACCTGCACGCCGCCGGCGTGGACCTGGTGCGCTACCCGGGGTTCGCCCAGGACGCCGACGGCGTCGTGCGCAGCGACGACCCGCGCCAGGGCCCGACCATCGGCTGGTTCCGGGACCCGGCGCGCAACGTCGTCGCGCTCATCGAGGCCTGAGGGACGCCGGGTTCACTCGGCGGCGGCCGGCACGACCCGCGGGAACAGGTCCTCCGCCGGCGGCTCCCACGTCGCGGCGTCCGCGTCCACCTGCTCCCCCGAGCGGATGTCCTTCACCTCGCCGGACAGGACGGCGGGCTCGGTGCCGTCCTCGCCCGGCTGCGCCGGGAACCACACGAACGGGATGCCGCGGCGGTCGGCCACCTTGATCTGCTTGCCGAACTTCGCCGCCGACGGCGCGACGTCGGCGGGAACCCCACGGGCGCGCAGGGCCGCCGCGACCGCGTCGGACCGGTCCCGGTGCGCCTCGTCCGTGACGGCGACCAGCACGGCCGTGGGCACGCCGCGCGTCGCGGCGACCAGCCCTGCGGACAGGAGCCGCGAGACGAGGCGGGAGACGCCGATCGACAGGCCGACGCCCGGGTACGTGTTCTTGCCGTCGGAGGCGAGGGTGTCGTAGCGCCCGCCCGAGCAGATCGAGCCGAGCTGCTCGTGCCCCACCAGCACCGTCTCGTAGACCGACCCGGTGTAGTAGTCGAGGCCGCGCGCGATCTTCAGGTCCGCGACGACGACGCCGGGAGCGCGGCGTGCGGCCGCCTCGATCAGCGCGGCGAGCTCGCCCAGCCCCGTCTCGAGCAGCTCCGTGCCCGCGTCGTAGGACGCCGCGAGGGCCCGGACCCGGTCCACCACGGTCGTGTCCGCGCCCGAGATCGCGGCGAGCTCGAGGCACGCCTTGGCCTGCTCGGGGGCGGCGCCCTGCTCCGCCTGCAGCAGCTCCGCGACGGCGTCCGGCCCGATCTTGTCGAGCTTGTCGACCTGGCGCAGCACGCCCTCGACGTCGTCGAGCCCCAGGCCGCGGTAGAAGCCCTCGGCGACCTTGCGGTTGTTCACGAGGATGCGGACCTCGGGCACGCCGACGTCGCGCAGCGCGCCGAGCGCCTCGGCCATGACGAGCGGGAGCTCGACCTCGTAGTGGTAGGGCAGCTCGCCCGCGCCGACGACGTCGATGTCGGCCTGGACGAACTCGCGGAAGCGGCCGTCCTGGGGGCGCTCGCCGCGCCAGACCTTCTGGATCTGGTAGCGCTTGAAAGGGAAGGCGAGGCGGCCGGCGTTCTCCAGCACGTACCGCGCGAACGGGACGGTGAGGTCGAAGTGCAGGCCGAGCTGCTTCTCGGCCGCCGCTGCCCTGTCGGCCCTCGATCCCTCGGCGTCGCCGTCCTGCTCCTCCTGCAGCCGGCGCAGCACGTAGACCTCCTTCGAGGTCTCGCCCTTGCGCAGCAGCTGGTCGAGCGGCTCCACCGCCCGCGTCTCGATACCGGCGAACCCGTGCAGCTCGAACGTCCGCCGCAGCGTGTCGAGGACGTGCTGCTCGACGACGCGACCGTCGGGGAGCCATTCGGGGAAGCCGGAGAGCGGGGTGGGGCGTGCCATGGGCCTTATCCTCCCAGACGCCGGGGCCGTGTCCGGACCCGTCCCACCGCCGGGGACGGGGCGGACGGGACGGATCAGCGCAGGTGCGGGCGCAGGAAGGGGTTCGTCGCCAGCTCGCGGCCGACGGTGGTGGTCGGGCCGTGGCCGGGCACGACGCCGAGCTCCGGGCCGAGCGCGCCCACGACGTCGCGCAGCGTGCGCGCCATGGTGGCGGCGTCTCCACCCGGCAGGTCGGTGCGCCCGACCCCGCCCGCGAAGAGCACGTCTCCCGCGAGGACGACGCCGCCGCCGTGGTCGCCGCCAGAGTCGCCGTCGTGGTCGCCGTCCCGGACGACGAGGAGCGTCGAGCCCTCGGTGTGCCCCGGAGCGTGCAGCGTGCGCAGCCGCACCGCTCCCGCAGCGAGCGCCCCCTCGCCGTCGGGTCCGAGGTCGAGCGGCTCGACGACGGCCGGCGCGCGGTAGTCCTCGGCCCGCCGGCCCGTGGCCGCGAGCGCCTGCGCGAGCGCGCCGCTCACCCCCGGGTCGCCGCCGTCGCGCACCGCAGCGAGGCCCAGCGTCCCGAACGGGTCGGCCAGGCGGTAGGCGTCCGCGGGATGAATGCGGAACGGGACGTCGTACCGCTCGCAGAGCGCCGCGGCGTCCCAGGTGTGGTCCACGTGCCCGTGGGTCGCGACGACGGCGCGCGGGACCAGGCCGCGCTCGGCGACCAGGCGCTCGACGTCGGGGGCGACCCCCGCCCCGGCGTCCACGACCACGCAGTCGGCGTCCCGGCCCTCTGCGCCGGCGACCACGACGCTGCAGTTGGTGGCGAAGACGGGCGCGACGACGAGGAGGATCTGCACCGCGCCACCGTAGCCGCCGCGGCCCGGCCCGGGGTCGCCGCCGCCGTAGCGGATGTGACCTGCGTCCCGGCCTCTAGACTGTCCCCCGCGCGCGGGAGTTCCCGTGCGGCGACCGGGACGAGGCGAGGAGGACCGCGCGTTGGCGGCCACCAAGCGCGAGCGGGAGTACGCCCGCAAGCGGCAGCAGCAGTGGGAGCAGCGGCAGGCGCAGGCGCGCGCCCGGCGGCAGCGGACGTTCGCGATCGTGGCGATCGTGGCGGTGCTCGCCCTGGTGGGCGGCGGGTTCGTCGTCGCGAACCTGGGCGGTGCCGCGAACCCCGCAGCATCGTCGACGCCGCAGGCCGCAGGTGACTGCCCCGCGGCGGAGGTCGGCGCCCGCGACGGCGGGGACCTGCCCGACCCCTCGGCTGCCGAGGACCGCACGTGGACCGCGACCGTCGACCTGTGCGCCGGCGGCACGGAGACGGACCTCGTCCTCGAGCTGGACGGCGCCGCCGCCCCGCAGGGCGTCGCGAGCTTCGTGTCGCTCGCGGACCAGGGCTACTACGACGGCACCCCCTGCCACCGCCTCACCACCCAGGGCATCTACGTCCTGCAGTGCGGCGACCCCACGGGGACCGGGACCGGTGACCCCGGCTACTCGTACGGCCCGATCGAGAACGCCCCGGAGGACGACGTCTACCCCGCCGGGACCATCGCGATGGCCCGCCGCGGCGACGACGGCGAGTCGATGGGCTCGCAGTTCTTCATCGTGTACCAGGATTCGACCATCCCGTCCGACACCGCGGGCGGGTACACGGTGCTCGGCACCGTCACGTCCGGCCTGGACGCCGTCCAGGCAGTCGCTGACGAGGGCGTCGACGGAGGGGCCGGCGACGGCTCCCCCGCGACCCCCGTCATCATCGAAGGAGTGGAGACCCAGTGAGCGAGAGCACCCCCGGCTCGACCGGCCCCGAGGAGACCCCGGCCGGCACCGAGGAGACGGCCGAGACTCCATCGCAGACGACCCCGGACGAGGCGACCCCGCCGGCTCCCGCGGCGGACCCGCAGCCCGTCCCGGGCGAGACCACGGACCCGGCTCCCCCGGCCGAGCCCGCGCAGGAGACCCCGGAGCCCGAGACCGCGGAGCCCGAGACCGCGGAGCAGGCTCCCGCCGAGGCCGCCGAGACGGCCCCCGTGGCCGAGTCGACCGAGACCACCGGGACGACCGGGACGAGCGCTGAGCCCGAGGCCGCCGAGGCCGAGGCCGAGGCGACCGCCGCGCCCGCCCCGGCGACTCCCGCGGCGCCGAAGCCGTCCGCCGTGCCGAAGCCGCCCCGCCCGGGCGCGCCCAAGCCGTCGGCGCTGCGCCGCCCGGCCGCGCCCACACCCGCCGACGTGCCGCCGGCCGAGCCAACGACGCCTGCGGCGCCGGTCGTCCCCCCGGCGCTGGACGCGGCCGCGGCGTCCGCCGCGGAGGCGTTCGGTCGGGTGGACGACGACGGCACGGTGTTCGTGCGGGAGGCCGCCGGCGAGCGCCAGGTGGGCCAGTTCCCCGGCGTGGACGCCTCGGAGGCGATGAGTCTCTACGTGCGGCGCTACCTGGACCTGGACGCCAAGGTCGCGCTGTTCGAGACCCGGCTGGACAGCGCCGACCTGTCGGTGCGCGAGATCGACCAGACCCTCGCGAAGCTCGCGGAGGAGACGGGCGAGCCCGCCGCCGTCGGCGACCTGGACGCCTTGCGGGCCCGCGTGGAGGGCCTCAAGGCACGCGCGGCGGAGCGCCGGGCCGCGCTCGAGCAGGAGCGTGCGGCCGCCAAGGCCGAGGCCGTCGCCGCCCGCACCGCGATCGTCGAGGCCGCGGAGAAGATCGCCGCCACCGACCCCGCCAAGATGCAGTGGCGCCCGGCAGGCGAGGAGCTGCGGGGCCTCCTGGATCGCTGGAAGGAGGCGCAGCGCAGCGGGCCGCGCATCGACCGCCCCTCGGAGGAGGCCCTCTGGAAGCGGTTCAGCCACGCGCGCACCGCGTTCGACCGGGAGCGGCGGCACTTCTTCGCCGACCTCGAGCAGCGCAACTCGACGGCCAAGGCGGCCAAGGAGCAGCTGGTCGCCGAGGCGGAGTCCCTGCAGACCAGCACCGACTGGGGAGCGACCGCCGCCGCCTACCGCGACCTCATGGCGCAGTGGAAGGCCGCGGGGCGTGCCAGCCGCAAGGACGACGACGCGCTCTGGGCCCGGTTCCGGGCGGCGCAGGACGCGTTCTTCGGCGCCCGCGACGCCGAGAACGCGGCGATCGACGCCGAGTACGGGCAGAACCTCGAGGTCAAGGAGGCGCTGCTCGCCGAGGCCGAGGCCCTCCTGCCCGTCAAGGACCTGGCCGCGGCGAAGGAGAAACTGCGCGACCTCCAGGACCGCTGGGAGGAGGCCGGCAAGGTGCCGCGCGGGGACATCCAGCGCGTCGAGGCCCGCATGCGGGCGGTCGAGACGGCCGTCCGGGGGGCCGAGCAGGCTCGCTGGGATCGCACCAACCCCGAGACCCGCGCGCGGGCCGAGGGTGCCGCGGCACAGCTCGAGGCCGCCATCGAGGGGCTCGAGCGCGATCTCGCCGAGGCGCGCGAGTCGGGTGACGCGCGGCGCGTCGAGGAGGCCGAGACGGCGCTCGCCGCGCGGCGCGCCTGGCTCGAGCAGGTCGTCCGCGCCGCGGAGGACACCCGCGGCTGACGGCGCACGGCCGCCGGCCTGACCGGGCGGGGCCCGACCGGACGGCGCGTGCGCGCGACGATCCACAGGCGGTGCCCGAAGGGGCTCACGACCGGATAGTTTCCGCGTCGTGAGCCCCTTCGTCGTCCTCCCCGCACCGCCCGGCCCACCCACGGGCGACCGCCTCCGGTCCCCGGTCGCTCCGCGGCGGCTCGGTGACCTGCTCACGGCGCCGGGACGCGCGTCCGGTCCCCTGGTACGCCCGGCGGACGTCGGCGGGCGGGCGGCGTGGGACGTCCTCGTGCGCGACGGCTCCCTCGAGGTGGTGCGCGACGACGCGGCCGTCGTCGCCGGCACGACCGTGACCCCCGTGCTGCGGGCCGCGCTGCTGGCCGGGTCGCTGCCCGCGGGGGCCGTGGCCGCCGGGCGCACGGCGGCGTGGGTGCACGCCGGCCGGCTGGCGGGCACCCGGTCCGCCGAGCACCTCGACGTCACCTACCCGGCCGGCGGGCACCGGCCCGAGCTCTGGGGAGCGGGGCTCGTGTGGCAGGCGCCGCTGCTGCGCGGCGACGTCGTCGAGCTGGCCGGGGTGCGGGTGACCGCGCCGCTGCGGACCGTGGTCGACGTGGCGGTGCACGTGCCGGGCGAGGAGGACGCGACCCGCCTCGCCCGCGTCGTCGCGGACTCCTGCGGCCTCGCTCTCCCGGACGCGGCCGCGCTGCTGGAACGTCGCGTCCGCGTCGTCGGACGCCCGCGGGCCCGCCGCGTGCTGGCCCGGGCCGCCGCCCTCCGTGCGGCGCCCGCCGCCCTGCCCTAGGTTGAGCCGCATGGCCTCCGCCGCACCCGCCGTCGAGCTCGACGCCGCTGGCCGCGCCGTGCGCGTCTCCAGCCCCGACCGCGTCGTCTTCCCCGAGCTGCCCGACCGCCCGGGCCTTACGAAGCGCGAGATCGTCGAGTACTTCCTGTCGGTGGGCGACGGGATCCTCGGCGCGCTGCTGCACCGGCCCACGACGCTCGAGCGGTGGCCGAAGGGCTGGTGGCCCGAGGCGGTGATGGCGACGCGCGCCGACAACCGCGGCGACGCCTTCTACCAGAAGCGGCTGCCCAAGGGAGCCCCCGACTGGGTCGAGACCGCGACCATCGCCTTCCCCAGCGGGCGCACCGCCGACGAGGTGGCGCCGACCGAGCTCGCCGTCGTCGCCTGGGCGGCGAACCTCGGCACCCTGACCTTCCACCCGTGGCCCGTGCGCCGCGACGACGTCGAGGCGGTCGACCAGCTGCGCATCGACCTCGACCCGCAGCCCGGCACCTCCTTCGACGACGCCGCGGCCGTCGCGCCCCACCTGCGCGACCTGCTCACGGAGCTCGGGCTCACCGGGTACCCCAAGACCTCGGGCGGGCGCGGCCTGCACGTCTTCGTCCCGCTCGCGCCCCGCTGGTCCTTCCAGCAGGCCCGGCGCGCCACGATCGCGGTCGGCCGCGAGCTGGAGCGCCGCCTCCCCGACCACGTCACGACGAAGTGGTGGAAGGAGGAGCGGGGCGAGGCGATCTTCGTCGACTACAACCAGATGGCCCGCGACCGCACCATCGCCTCCGCGTACTCCGTCCGGGCGAACAAGCGCGCCACCGTCTCCACCCCGCTGGAGTGGGACGAGGTCGGCGAGGTGCACCCGGACGACTTCGACGTCACGACCGTCCCCGCCCGGTTCGCCGAGCGCGGCGACCTGTTCGCCGCCCTGCGCGCCGACCGCGACCCGGTGCTGGACTGCTCCCTCGACGCCGCGCTCGAGCTCGCGCGCCGCGACGAGGAGGAGCACGGCCTGGGCGACCTGCCCTACCCGCCGGAGTATCCCAAGATGCCCGGCGAGCCCAAGCGTGTGCAGCCCAGCCGGGACACCGACCGCAAGCGCACCTGACCGTCAGGGACGCGTGTACCGCAGGAAGACCGACCCGTCGCCGAGCGGGACGCACTCGGCGCGCGTGAGGTCGGCCTGCATCCCGTCGGGCAGCAGGCGCAGCCCGCCGCCGGCGACGTGCGGCACCACGCGTACCGTCATCTCGTCGACCACTCCGGCCAGCAGCGCCACCGCGGCGGTCGTCGGGCCCGAGACCTCGACGACGCCGTCGGTCCCCGCCGCGATCTCGGCCAGGCGCTCGGGGGTGAGGCGCGCCTCGAACGTGGTGCGGGGCGCGTCGACCGTGCCCTGCTCCGCCACGAGGCCGTCGGAGCAGACGATCTTGTCGATCCCGCGCCAGATCTCGGCGAACTCGTCCGCGGCGTCGCTCTGCCCGGGCTCCCACGTGTCCCACACGCGCATCGTCTCGAACATGCGGCGGCCCACGACGAAGGTCCGCACGTCCCGGACCCGGTCGTTGATGAACGCGTGGACGGCGTCGTCCGGTGCGCCCCAGTCGAAGTCGCCCGACGCGTCGGCCACGTAGCCGTCGATGGAACAGCTCATCAGTCCGTACCTCAGTGTGCCCATGCTCCCCAGACCCGCCCGGGGGCCTCGACTCATCGGCGGCCCGCCGATCGGTGGGCTCAGGCGGTGCCCGGAGCCCCGGGCAGGAGGCTCGCGAGGTCGTAGCCGACCGGTTCCTCGAGCTGGTCGTAGGTGCACGACGACGGCTCGCGGTCGGGGCGCCACCGCTTGAACTGCGCGGTGTGCCGGAAGCGCGCGCCCTCCATGTGGTCATAGCCGACCTCCAGCACCCGCTCCACGCGCAGCGGCGTGAAGGACAGGTCCTTGCCGGCGCTCCAGCGCGACTGCGCTCCCGGGCGCCTCTCGCCCGCGCTGCCGTCCGCGACCGCCGGGTCCTGCCAGTCCGCCCACGGGTGCGCGGCGGCGTCCTCGGTGCCCGGTTCCACGACGAGCGGTGCGAGCTCGGCGTGCAGGGCCGCCCGGCGTGCGGCGGGGAACGACGCGGAGACGCCGACGAACTGCAGGCTGTCGGGGTCGTCCTCCTGTGCGTACAGGCCCAGCAGGAGCGAGCCGATGAGCGGCGTCGAGGGCGTCGACGTCTTGTGCAGCCGGTAGCCGGCGAGGACCACGTCGGCCGTGCGGGCGTGCTTGATCTTCAGCAGCGCCCGCTTGTTCGGCTGGTACGGGTCGTCGAGCCGTTTTGCGACCACGCCGTCGAGGCCCGCGCCCTCGAACGCCTCGAACCAGTCGCGCGCGACGCCGGCGTCCTGCGTGCGGGGCGTGGCGTGCACCTGCGGCCCGTCGAGCGCCAGCCCGTCGAGCGCCTCGAGCCGTTCGCGCAGCGGCCGCCCGGACAGGTCGTCGCCGCCGAGGGCGAGGACGTCGAAGACGACGAGGCTGGCCGGCGTCTCCGACGCGAGGAGCCGCACCCGCGACTCGGCGGGGTGGATCCGTTGGCCCAGGGCGTCGAAGTCCAGGTGCGCCGCCCGGGCCGCGCCGTCCCCGGGGCGCACGACCACGATCTCGCCGTCGACGACGCAGCGCTGCGGCAGCGCGTCGAGCGCCGCGTCCACCACGTCCGGGAAGTAGCGCTGCATCGGCCGACCGTTGCGGGAGTCGATCCGCACGTCGTCGCCGTCGCGGAACACCAGGGCGCGGAACCCGTCCCACTTCGGCTCGTACACCCAGACGTCGTCGCCCGGAGGCTGGTCCGGCACGTCCGGCACCGACTTCGCGAGCATGGGCAGCACGGGCGGTTCGAGCGGCAGTGTCATGCTGGCGAACCTACTCCGGGAGGTGGGCTGGCACCTCCGCTCGCCTCGGGAACTCGAGCCGCACCCGGACGGTCACCCTGCCGGCGTCGTCCCGGTGCGCGACCGCGTGCCCTCCGCGCTCGGCGCCGTCGAGCTCGACCGTCAGGGGGGCGCCCTCGCCCAGGAAGTTGCGCCACCAGCTCTTGGCGTCCGGCATCCCGACCCCGATGACGACCTCGTCCCCCCGGCGGCGGTACCCGACCGGGATCGCGAACTCGCGCCCCGACCGGCGCCCCGTGTACCGGACGATCGTGAGGGTGCGGCGGAGCGCTCCGCCCCAGCGGGGCGACCTGCGCCAGGCGAGCACCCCGGCGTTGAACCGGGTGACGAAGCGGCGGGAGCGGGGCGAGCCCAGGCTCGGCATGAGGTGTTCCTTCCTGACGCGCGGCGGGGACGCCGGTCGGCGCCCCGTCACGCTAGCAAGGCAACCGGAACGACTCGTCCACTTCCGCCTCGAGTGAGAGCGATGACCGCCGAGCACTCTCACACCCGCCCGGCCGCGCGCCCCGCGGACGGCGCCACGGCCGCGCAGCGGGCCGACGCCCGCCACAACCGCGACCGGATCGTCGCCGCGGCGCGCGAGCTGTTCGCCGTCACCCGCGACGACCTCGCGCTCGTCGTCATGGCCGACAGCGGCGTCGGTGGCCGCCACACCGGAGGAGGCCGCGGTCGCCTCGCGCCGGCTCGTCGGCCTCCTGCTCAGCGGGCTGCGCGCCGACGGCGCCGTGCGGCTGCCCGCCCCGACCGGCCGGGGGCTGCTGGAGTCGCTCAGGCTCCCGCCGACTCCTGGTGCACGTCGGCGGCCCTCGTCCCGGTGATGCGGTAGACGTCGAAGACGCCGTCTACCTTGCGCACCGCGGTGAGCACCTGCTGCAGGTGGCCGGGCTCCGCCATCTCGAAGACGAACTTCGACAGGGCGATCCGGTCGGACGACGTCGAGACCGACGCCGACAGGATGTTGACGTGGTAGTCCGACAGCACCTTGGTGACGTCGGACAGCAGCCGCGACCGGTCGAGCGCCTCGACCTGGATCTGCACCAGGAACATCGTGTTGGCGCCCGTGGTCCAGGACACGTCCACCATGCGCTCGGGCTGCGCCTTGGCCAGCTGCTCGGCGTTGGCGCAGTCCGCGCGGTGCACGCTGACGCCAGCGCCGCGGGTCACGAAGCCGACGATCGAGTCGCCGGGCACCGGGGTGCAGCACTTGGCGAGCTTCACCCAGATGTCGTCCACGCCCTTGACGACGACGCCGGGGTCGCCGGTGCGGCCGCGGCGCGACGGGCGGCCGGGGGCCGCGGCCTCTGCGGCGTCCTCCTCGGTGCCCTCCTCGCCGCCCAGCGACTTGACCAGCAGGTCGACGACGTGCGGCGCGGACGCGTGCCCCTCGCCCACCGCCGCGTAGAGCGCGGAGACGTCGGCGTAGCGCATGTCGTTCGCCAGCCCGACCAGCGCCTCGTGGCTGAGCAGGCGCTGGATCGGCAGGTTCTGCTTGCGCATCGCCTTGGTGATGGCGTCCTTGCCCTGCTCGATCGCCTCCTCGCGCCGCTCCTTGGTGAACCACTGGCGGATCTTGTTGCGGGCGCGCGCCGACTTCACGAAGGCGAGCCAGTCGCGCGAGGGGCCCGCGGACTCCGCCTTGGAGGTGAGGATGTCGACCGTGTCGCCGTTCTGCAGCGTCGAGTCCAGCGGCACGAGCCGTCCGTTGACGCGGGCCCCCATGGTGCGGTGGCCCACCTCGGTGTGCACCGAGTACGCGAAGTCGACCGGCGTCGCCCCGGCGGGCAGCGCCATCACCTCGCCCTTCGGCGTGAAGACGTACACCTCCGCGCCGCCGATCTCGTAGCGCAGCGAGTCGAGGAACTCGCTCGGGTCGGCGGTCTCGCGCTGCCAGTCCACGAGCTGGCGCAGCCACGCCATGTCGTTGGCGCGCGGGTCGTCCGACGTCGTCTTGCCGGCAGGCGCCATCTGCTTGTACTTCCAGTGCGCGGCGACGCCGTACTCCGCGCGACGGTGCATGTCGTGCGTGCGGATCTGGATCTCGACGGGCTTGCCGCCAGGGCCCACGACCGTCGTGTGCAGCGACTGGTACATGTTGAACTTCGGCATCGCGATGTAGTCCTTGAACCGGCCCGGGACCGGGTTCCAGCGCG
Organism: Isoptericola sp. NPDC019571; assembly: GCF_044389385.1. Classification (NCBI taxonomy): domain Bacteria; kingdom Bacillati; phylum Actinomycetota; class Actinomycetes; order Micrococcales; family Promicromonosporaceae; genus Isoptericola; species Isoptericola sp. NPDC019571. Next base: position 184,898 of record NZ_JBIRXZ010000005.1, on the reverse strand, counting down.
CGTGGAGCGCGCCGAGCACCGCGTAGCAGTCCCGCACCGTGTCCACGAGGACGCGCGTGCCGACCAGGTCGTAGATCTCCGCGAAGTCGTGCCCGCGGACGATCATCTTCTGGTAGATCGAGTAGTAGTGCTTCGGGCGGCCGGTGACCGTCGCCTTGATCTTCGCGCTGCGCAGGTCGGCGGAGATCTGCTCCCGCACCACCGACAGGTACTCCTCGCGGGCGGGCGCGCGCTCCGCCACCAGGTGCACGATCTCGTCGTACACCTTGGGGTAGAGCGTCTGGAAGGACAGGTCCTCCAGCTCCCACTTGATGGTGTTCATGCCCAGCCGGTGCGCCAGCGGGGCGTAGATCTCCAGCGTCTCGCGCGCCTTGCGCTGCGCCGACGAGCCGGAGACGTACTTCCACGTGCGGGCGTTGTGCAGCCGGTCCGCGAGCTTGATGACCAGCACGCGGATGTCCTTGGCCATCGCCACGACCATCTTGCGCACGGTCTCCGCCTGGGCGGCGTCGCCGTACTTCACCTTGTCCAGCTTGGTGACGCCGTCGACGAGCATGGCGATCTCCTCGCCGTACTCGCGGGTCAGCTCGTCGAGCCCGTAGTCCGTGTCCTCGACCGTGTCGTGCAGCAGCGCGGCCGCCAGGGTCGCGCCGTCGAACCCGAGCTCGGCGAGGATGGTCGCCACGGCGACCGGGTGCGTGATGTACGGGTCGCCGGACTTGCGCTCCTGGCCCCGGTGACACCGCTCCGCCGTCGCGTAGGCGCGCTCGAGCACCGAGAGGTCGGACTTCGGGTGGTTGGTGCGCACAGCCTGGAGCACCGGCTCCAGCGCCGGCGTCGTGGGCGGCGCGCCCCGCACCCCGAGCCGCACGAGCCGGTTGCGCACGCTCCGGCCGGACCCCGAGCCTCGGCCCGGGACAGCCCCCTGCCCGGTCGATCCCTGGGGCGCGTTGGCGGCGCGCACGACCTTCGTCTCGTCGCTCATCTGCGCCTCCTTCCGCAACCACCGCGGGGTCGCCGCCGGCCGGGACGGCAAGTCTACGACTCCACGCGGAGCAGAGCCTCGACCGTCCGTCCGGTCAGCCTGTCGCGTCCGCCCAGGCCGGCGAGCTCGAGCAGGAACGCCAGGGCGACCACCTGGCCGCCCGACCGCTCCACGAGCTCGGCCGCCGCGCACGCCGTGCCGCCGGTCGCGAGCACGTCGTCGACCAGGAGAACACGCGCCCCCGCCTCGAGCGTTCCCGTGCGCAGCTCGATCGCGGCGGAGCCGTACTCGAGGTCGTAGTCCACCCGTTCCACCGGCGGCGGCAGCTTGCCCGCCTTGCGCAGCGGCAGGAACCCCACCCCGAGGCGAGTGGCGAGCGGCGCCCCCAGGAGGAAGCCCCGCGCCTCCATGCCCGCGACGACGTCCACGCCGCCGTCCGCGTCCACGAGGCGGGCGAACGCCTCCACGACGTCCGCCAGCGCCGGGCCGTCCGCGAGCAGCGGGGTGATGTCGCGGAACACGACGGGCGGGTGCGGGTAGTCCGGCACGTCGCGGATCAGCGCGCGCACCTCCGCCGCCCGCTCGGCGCCGAGCCCCCGGAGCCCGTCCAGGACGATGTCGTCCGGACGGTCGCCGGGGCGCCCGCCGCCAGGCGCGCCGAAGCCTGAGCTGTCATCCATCGCGTGGCCCCCGGCTCAGTGTCCGCGCTTGCGGCGCGGCTGGGCGCGGTTGCCCTGGTGATGGCCCGGGATCAGCTGCGCGGACCCTGTCGTGAACGCCGCGACCTCGGCGTCGTGTCCGCCCTCGGCGACCAGGCCGGCGCGCTCCGCCAGGACCGCCTTCGTGTGCGCGGCGATCTTCGGCTCGCGATCCCGCAGCGCGACGTCGAGCGGCGTCGCGAGGAAGAGCGACGACGCGGCGCCGACGGCGATACCGACGAACAGCGACAGCGACAGGTCGCGGAGCGTGCCCGCCCCCAGCAGGAACGCGCCGACGAAGAGGATGCTCGCCACCGGCAGGAGCGCCACGACCGACGTGTTGATCGAGCGCACGAGGGTCTGGTTCACGGCGAGGTTGGCGCGCTCCGCGTACGTGCTGCGGGTCTGCGTGAGTACGTCCGCCGTGTTCTCGCGGACCTTGTCGAACACGACCATCTTGTCGTAGAGCGAGAAGCCGAGGATGGTGAGGAAGCCGATGATCGTCGACGGCGTGACCTCCCAGCCGATGGCCGCGTAGACGCCGGCCGAGATGAGCAGGTCGGCGAGCATCGCGACGATCGCCGCCACGGACATCCGCCAGGCGCGGAAGTACACCGCCATGAACAGCGCCGCGGCCACCACGAACACCACGGTGCCCCACAGCGCCCGCATGGAGACGCCCGCGCCCCAGGTCGGGCCGACGAAGGACGTCGTCACCGCGGACTCGTCGACGTCGTACGCGGTGGCGAGGCCCGTGACCAGGGCGGCCTCCTGCTCCGGCGTGACCGTCTCGGTCTGCACCCGGACCGCCGAGCCGCCCACGATCGCGACGCGGGGCTCCTCGTTCGGGAGCACCTCGTGCACCGCGTCGATCGCGACCTGCTGCTCCGTGGAGCTCGCGTCGTTCACCGTGAACTCCGTGCCGCCGCGGAAGTCGATGCCGAGGGTGAGGCCCTTGATCAGGATCACGGCGATCGACGCGACGGCGAGGATGCCCACGATCGTGAACCAGCGCTTGCGGCGCTGCACGATCGGGTAGGACCGCCGGCCCGTGTACAGGTCGTTGCCCCACTGGGCGAAGTGCATGCCGGCCATCAGCGGCTCTCCTCGTTCGTGCCGGAGTGGTTCTCACCGGTCGCCGAGGGCGATCCGTCGTCCGGTCCTGCGTCCGGCTGCGGGTCCGCCTCCTCCGCGGCCGCCCGGCGCTCGGCCGCGCGCCGCTCGGCGATCGTCAGCCGGCGCCCGGAGGCGTCGGTGACGGGGGCCGCGGGGGCCTGCCGTGCACCGCTGTGCACGGGCTCGGCGACCACGCGCTCGCCCGGCGCCCCGGCGCCGGCGTCGGCGCCCTCGGAGGCGGCGCCGGCCACGGCGGGCTGCGGCATCCGCACCCGCCCGGCGCCCGCGTACCGCGGGCCGGAGCTCGCGCGCAGGCGCTCGGGCGACAGGCCCGACCACAGGTGGCCGTCCCGGAAGAACGGGATCTTGGTGATGACCTCCATCATCGGGTGCGTGAACCAGAACACGACGGCGACGTCGATGATCGTGGTCAGACCCAGGGTGAACGCGAAGCCCTGCACGCCGCCCACGGCGAGGAAGTACAGGATGATCGCGGAGATCAGGTTGACGGCCTTGGCGGCGAGCACCGTGCGCCGGGCGCGGGCCCAGCCGCGCTCGACCGCGTAGGCGAGGGTCCGCCCGTCGCGCAGCTCGTCGCGGATCCGTTCGAAGTACACGATGAACGAGTCCGCCGTGAAGCCGATGGCGACGATCAGGCCGGCGACGCCCGCGAGCGAGAGCCGATAGCCCATCCCCCAGGAGAGCAGGGCGATCGACACGTAGGTGATCACGCCCGCGACCACCAGCGACGCGACCGTCAGCAGGCCGAGCGTGCGGTACTGCAGCAGCGAGTACACGACGACGAGCGCGAGGCCGATGAGGCCGGCGATCAGGCCGTTGCGCAGCTGCTCGGAGCCGAGGGTCGCGGAGATGACCTCCTGGCTCTCGACGGTGTACTGCACCGGCAGGGCGCCGAAGCTCAGCTGGTTGGCCAGCGTGGCCGCGGAGTCGCGCGTGAACGACCCGGAGATCGTCGCCTGGCCGTTGGAGATGATCGTGCCCGGGGACAGGGACGGCGCCGAGACGACGAGCCCGTCCAGGACGATGGCGAACTGGTTGCGCGGCGCCTCGAGACCCTGCAGACGGGTCGTGGTCTCGCGGAACTCCTTCGTGCCCACGGAGTCGAAGTTGAGGAAGACGCCCCACTCGTTGGTGGTGGTGCCGTTCGCGCCGGGGACGAGGCCGGAGCTCGCCGACGAGATGTGCACGCCGTCGACCTCCATCGGGCCGAGGATGTACTTCAGCCCGTCCTGCTCGCCGCACGTCACCAGCGGCTTGTCCGGGTCGTCCCCGCCGCCGCCCTTGAGGTTGGCGGGGTCGGTGCAGTCGAGCTGCTCGAACTGCTTCTGGATCTCCGGCGTGATCTGCGCCAGGTCGCTCGGGTCGGAGGCTGCTGCCTCCTCGCCCTCCGGGGTCGCCGACGGCGACGGGTCCGCGTCGTCGCCCTCGGTCGGGGTCGCGGTGGCGGTCGGCGTGGCCGACGGGTCGACGTCCGCCGGGACGGACAGCGGCGCACCCGCGCCCTTGCCGCTCGGCGCGTCGCCGGCGGCGTCCTCAGCGGCCGCGTCGTCCTTGGCCGCGTCGTCCTTGGCGGCGTCGTCCTGCGCCGCGTCGCCGGCGTCGGCGCTGGGCGAGGCGGACGGCTCGGGGGTCGGCGTGCCCGCGGCGTACGTCAGCACCGGGCGGAAGCGCATCTGCGCCGGCTGCGAGATGAGGTCGATGGTCTCCTGCGACACCTCGCCGGGGATCCCGACGACGATGTTCTGGGAGCCCTGCGCGGTGATCTCCGCCTCGGACACGCCCGAGGAGTCGATGCGCTGACGGATGACGTTGATCGACTCGTCGATCGTCGCCGACGTCACCTGCGACCCGTCGGTGGTGTCCGCCTTCAGGATGAGCTGCGTGCCGCCCTGCAGGTCGAGCGCCAGCCCCGGGGCCCAGCTCGCGCCGTCCGGGTTGGAGTCGGACTTGGCGTCCCAGAAGACGCCGGCGCCGAGGGCGAGGAACGGCAGGACGATCGTCAGGATCGTGAAGACCACGAGGGTGCGTACCGGACGCGACCGCTTCGTGCGTGAGTTCGCCAACTTCTGTCTCTTCCCGTCTGCGCGCCGCCGCGGGGCCGGCGCGTGATGGCGCCGGCCGGGATCACCCCGACCGGCGCGTCGTCAGGCCGACGGGCGCGAGCGCCCGCCGTCCCATGTCGCTGGTGCTGTCACTTCGATGCTGTCACTTGGTGGTGCCGGCCTCGCCCTCGTCACGACGCTGCTGCTCCCGGTACTCCCGCTGCGCGGTGTCCAGGCTCGACAGGTCGTCGGGGACGTCGATGTGACCGTCGCCGGAGGTGATCGTACCGGTCGCGGAGGAGTCGCTTGTGACGTCGGTCTCGTCGGCCTCGGCCACGGGCTCCTCGACCGGCGCGTCCACGCGCTTGGCGATGGCCGCGCGCAGCCAGCGGGTCTGCGCGCCGCCGGGGCCGGTCTCGATGGTGACGGTGTCGGTCGCCTCGTCGATCTCCACGACCGTGCCGAACAGGCCCGAACCGGTCATGACCTCCTGACCCGGCTCGAGCTGCGACCGGAACTCGGCCTGCTGCTTCTGCTGCTTGCGCGTCCGCTGGCTCATGAAGAACATGAGGCCGGCGAGGACCACGAAGAGGATGATGAGTTCCACGGAGCGTCCTTGTCTGTCGCTGCCCGACGGTCGTCGACCGACTGCCGGGCGTCGGGGGCGCACCGGTCGGCACGCCGGCGCAGAGTCCTGCGCACACGGCCCCCAACGAGCACGGCACCCGTCGAGTTCCGGCCCTGGGCCGTCGGCGGCCGGGGGCGCTCCCAGTCTACTGGGGCGGCCCGGCGTCCCTGTCGGACCCGTCGAACAGGGTTCCCCCGAGCGGCGCGCCCCACGCGCCGGGCGGCGGCTCGAGCCCGAGGTGCTCCCAGGCGGCCTGCGTGGCGACCCGGCCGCGCGGCGTGCGGCCCAGGAGCCCTTCGCGGACGAGGTACGGCTCGGCCACCGTCTCCACGGTGTCCGGCTCCTCACCCACGGTCATCGCGAGCGTGCCCAGGCCCACGGGACCGCCGGCGAACCGGCGGCAGACGGCGTCGAGCACGGCACGGTCCAGCCGGTCGAGGCCGATCGGGTCGACCTCGTAGACCTCCAGCGCCGCCCGGGCCGCCCGGAGGTCGAGGCTGCCGTCCCCGCGCACCTGGGCCCAGTCGCGCACGCGGCGCAGCAGGCGGTTGGCGATGCGGGGGGTGCCGCGCGACCGGCCCGCGATCTCGTGCGCTGCGGCGTGCTGGATGTCGACGCCGAGCAGGCCGGCGGACCGGGTGATGACGCGCTCCAGCTCGGCGGCGTCGTAGAAGTCGAGGTGCCCGGTGAACCCGAAGCGGTCGCGCAGCGGGGCGGGCAGCAGGCCCGACCTCGTCGTCGCGCCGACGACGGTGAACGGCGGCAGCGCCAGCGGGATCGCGCTCGCGCCCGCCCCCTTGCCGACGACGACGTCGACGCGGAAGTCCTCCATCGCGACGTACAGGAGCTCCTCGGCGGGGCGCGCGAGGCGGTGGATCTCGTCGATGAACAGGACCTCGCCCTCCTCCAGCGAGGACAGGACGGCGGCGAGGTCGCCCGCGTGCTGGATGGCCGGCCCGCTCGTGACCCGCAGCGAGGTGCCGAGCTCGGCGGCGATGATCATCGCCAGCGTGGTCTTGCCGAGCCCGGGAGGTCCGGACAGGAGCACGTGGTCGGGCGACGCGTCGCGGGCGAGCGCGGCCTGCAGGACGAGGGAGAGCTGGTCGCGCACCACGCGCTGGCCCACGAACTCGTCGAGCTTCTTCGGGCGCAGCGCCGCCTCGGCCGCGCGCTCGACGTCGTCGGCCGAGGAGGTGACGAGCCGCTCCCCGCCGTACTCCGGGTCCGCCTCAGCCACGGCGGCCGCCCAGGGAACGCAGCGCCGCGCGCAGCGTGGCCGCGACGTCGATCGGGCTGTCGGCCGGGCGGTCGTCGCCCGCGTCCGCGAGGACCCGGTCGACGGTGTCCTGGGCGACCTTGGCGGCCCAGCCCAGGCCCACGAGCGCCTCGACCACCTGGTCGCGCGCCGGGTCTCCCGCGGCGACGGGCGGCGCGTCGGGCACGACGGCGCCGGCGGCGGCGGACGTCGGGGCGCCCAGCTTGCCGGACAGCTCGAGCACCATGCGCTGGGCGCTCTTGGGGCCGACACCGGGGATGCGGCGCAGCGCCGCGAGGTCCTCGGACGCGACGGCGCGGCGCAGGGCGTCGGGGGTCAGCACGGCGAGCATGGCGAGAGCGATCCGGGGCCCGACGCCGGACACGGACTGGGCGGTCTCGAAGACCTCCCGTTCGTCCGCCTCCGCGAAGCCGAACACCGTCATCGAGTCCTCACGGACGACCAGCGTGGTGTGCAGCTGGGCCCGCTCCCCCACCCGCAGGCCGGCGAGGGTGCCCGGGGTGGCGTGCACGAGGTACCCGACCCCGCCGACGTCGAGCACGGCCCGCTCCAGCGTCACGTGCGTGACCGTGCCGGTCAGGGAGGCGATCACCGTGGTCCTTCCGTCGAAGAGGCCGTCGAGATGTCCGTCGACACGGCCGTCGAACACCCGTACGAGGCGTCACTGTAACAACCGGCGCCGACGCCGGGGCGGGCGACACTCGACGAGCCGCACGACGAGCCGCGCGACGGCGACCGGGCGGCCCGGGTCCCGCTCAGCGCCGGGCTCGGGAGGGGGCGCCGCGGTGCGAGCCGGTGCGCGCGGTGCGCTCGGCCGCCGCCCAGGCGCGCTGGGCCGGGGTGAGCTCGTTCCGCTCGCCGCCCTGGAGCGCTCCGGACGGCCGCCACAGGTGCGTGACGGCGAGGGCGAGCGCGTCGGCGGCGTCGGCCGGCCGCGGCAGCTCGTCGAGCCCGAGGATGCGCGCGATCATGCGCTGCACCTGCTCCTTGTCGGCGCGGCCGGACCCGGTGACGGCGGCCTTCACCTCGCTCGGCGTGTGCATCGCGACCGGGACGCCGCGCCGGGCGGCCGCGACCATCGCGAGGCCGGCGACCTGCGCGGTGCCCATCACGGTGCCGCGGTTGTTCTGGGCGAAGACGCGCTCCACGGCGACGACGTCGGGCACCGTGCGCTCGAGCCACTCCTCGAGCCCCTCGGCGACGCGCAGCAGCCGAAGGTCGACGCTCAGCTCGGGCTCGCTGCGCACGACCCCGACGTCGACCATCCGGGCCTTGCGGCCCGGCAACGAGTCGACGACGCCGACCCCGCACCGGGTCAGACCCGGGTCCACCCCCAGCACGCGCACGTCGTCACCCTCTCACGCGGGCGGCCGCGGACGGCCGACCCGCGCCGGGAGCCGTCACTCCTCGTCGAGGGCCGCCATGACCTCGTCGGAGGCGTCGAAGTTCGCGTAGACGTTCTGGACGTCGTCGCTGTCCTCGAGCGCGTCGATGAGGCGCATGATCTTGCGCGCGCCCTCCACGTCGACCTCGACCTCCATGGAGGGGTGCCAGATGGAGTCGGCCGAGTCGTACTCGATGCCGGCCTCCTGGATCGCCGTGCGCACGGCGACGAGGTCGGTGGCCTCCGAGAGGACCTCGATGACGTCGCCCTCGTCGCTGACCTCCTCGGCGCCCGCGTCGAGCGCGGCGAGCATGACGTCGTCCTCCGTGACGCCCTCCGCCTTCGGCACCACGACGAGGCCCTTGCGGGAGAACAGGTAGGACACGGAGCCCGGGTCGGCCAGGTTACCGCCGTTGCGGGAGAACGCGAGGCGCACCTCGGAGGCGGCACGGTTCTTGTTGTCCGTGAGGCACTCGACGAGGACGGCGATGCCGTTCGCGCCGTAACCCTCGTACATGATCGTCTGGTAGTCGACGGCGTCGGCGCCCTCGCCGGAGCCGCGCTTGAGCGCGCGGTCGATGTTGTCGTTGGGGACCGACGACTTCTTCGCCTTCTGGATGGCGTCGAACAGCGTGGGGTTGCCGGCCGGGTCGCCGCCGCCCGTGCGCGCGGCGACCTCGATGTTCTTGATCAGCTTCGCGAAAAGCTTGCCGCGCTTGGCGTCGATCGCCGCCTTCTTGTGCTTGGTCGTGGCCCACTTGGAGTGACCTGACATGCGCTCCCTAACTCCTTCGCGATGCTTGGACGAGCCGGACGAACAACCCGTGCACGCGCGCGTCCCCCGTGATCTCCGGGTGGAACGCGGTGGCGAGCAGCCGTCCCTGACGTGCTGCGACGATCTTACCGGCGGCGGGCCCCACCGTGGAGCCGTCCGCCCAGCGGTCCGGCATGCGGGCGAGCACCTCGACGTCCGGCCCGGCCTCCTCGACCCACGGAGCGCGGATGAAGGCGGTGCGCACCGGGCGCCCGCCCGGCGCGTCCGAGACGCCCGCGACCTGCAGGTCCGCCTCGAACGAGTCCACCTGGCGGCCGAACGCGTTGCGCCGCACGACGACGTCCATCCCGCCCAGCGTGCGCTGGTCGGCGGTGCCGCCCTCGATGCGGTCCGCGAGCAGGATCATCCCCGCGCACGAGCCGAACACGGGCAACCCCTCGCCGATCAGCCGCCGCAGCGGGTCGGCGAGCTCGAACAGCCGCAGCAGCTTGTCGATCGTCGTCGACTCGCCGCCCGGCAGGACGAGCCCCTCGACCGCGTCCAGCTCGGACGGGCGGCGCACGCTCACGGCGCGCGCCCCCGCCTGCTCCAGCGCGGCCGCGTGCTCGCGGACGTCGCCCTGCAGGGCGAGGACTCCGATCGTCGTGGTCACCGGGGCAGTGTAGGGGCCCCGGGCCCGCCCGACCGGCGGCCGCTCAGGTGCACGTGCCGATCAGGCCCAGGGCTATGTTGTAGGTGCGAGTGTTCGACGGCACCGACGTCCACACGACGTTGCCCGTGAAGACCCGCTCGGCGCGCACGCGCGCCGAGGCGTTCGTCGCGACCCCCGTCACCTGATAGTTGGTGGTACCGGCCGGCACCTGCACGGTGGTGGGCGTGGCGGCGGGTCCGAAGGTGAACTGGTACCGGGTCGCGTTGGCGACCGCCGTCCAGTTGAAGGTCACGGAGACCAGACCGAGCGCGCCGCACGAGAGGGTGGGGGCGGGAACGGTCGCCGCGCTCACGGCGCCGCTCACGACCGTGCCCGTGTCGGTCCACGCCGTGCCCCCGAGCGAGGCCGCGAGCGCGACGGACACCCCGCCTGCCTGCCCCTGCACCGTCGACGGCGCCGACGCGGAGAGCGTGACTGCCACGCACAGCGCGGCCGTCCCACCCGCGGGGATGGTCGCGGAGGTGCCGTTGCCCGCGCCGCACCCCGTCCCGGTGTCGGCGGCGCCGAACGACGCGCTGGTGGTGAACGACGTGCCCAGGGTCCCGGTCCGCGTCGGCGTGGCGGTCACCGTCGTCGGCCGCGAGCCGCCGTTGCGCACCGTGACGATCTCGGACGCGCCGGAGCCCGGCACCGCGCCGGGGAGGGTGAGAGCGGGCAGGCTGACCGTGCCCCCGCGGCCCACGAGGCCGTTGCCGAGGTTCGCGACCTGCACGTCCACCGTGCCCGCAGAGATCTGGGTCGTCGGCGCCGCGGCGGTGCCCGACCCGCGCCACCAGGCCCAGGCGATCCCGCCCCCGGCGAGCACGCACACCATCGCCGCGACCACCAGGACCGCGACGCGGCGCACGGTCGCCCCGGCCCGCGTCGGCTCAGGCACGGTGGTCGCTCCCTCGCGGGCGGGCACGATTCAGCAGCACGCCGGCCACGACGGCACCCGCGGCCGCGAGCAGCACCGGCAGCGGCTGCCCACCGGTCCGTGCGAGCGCGCCCGGGCCGTCGGGGACGTCGTCGGCCTGTCGGCGCCCGCCGTCCTGCTCGCCTCCGCTGTCCGGCGGCCCGTCGCCCGCCAACGTCACGAGCACGTCCACGGGGACGGTCCCGCCCTGCGTCTCGTTCCCCGCCGCGCGGTCGAGCGACGCCTCCACCGTGACGGGCAGCACCTCCGACTCGGCGAGCAGCACCGGGGCGGACCCCGCGCCGTCGGACCACCGGCCCCCCTCCGGGCGCACCCGGACCTGCACCGCCTCTGCGAGGGCGGAGGCTCCGTGGCCGGTCACCCCGTCCCCGACCGAGACGGCGACGCGGCTGCCGGCCGGGCCGGGCCCGTCGTTGCGCACGAGCAGCACGGCCCGGCGCGTCTCGCCCGGCGTCCAGGGCGCGGAGCCGAAGAGCGCCGCCTCGAGGTCGGTCGTCCAGCGGCGGCCGTCCACACTCAGCGCCACGCCTCCGTGCTCGGGGCCGCCGTACGCTCCCGCCGACGGCGCCGGCGCCAGCAGCACCCCGGCGACGAGCGCGGCCCCGCACGTCGCGACCCGGCGCCCTTCGCCCCTCATCGGCCGTCGCCCTTCCGCGCACCGCCCGCGGCCGGCGGCGCCGCCGGCCACCAGGTCGCGAGCCCGTCGGGCGGAACGCTCGGCCCGGTACCCGACGCCGGAGCGGGGGCCGACGGGGGCTCCCCCGCGCCGGACGACCGGCGCCCCCGCCGCTCCCGGACCTCGCCCGCGACGAGCCACGACGCGTACCCCAGGAGGAGGACCGCGAACCCGGTCGTGAGGAACCGGCGCTGCTCGGGCGTCCCGAGACCCATGAGGCGGCCCAGCTGCGGGACGGCGTACCAGAGCGTGCCGCGCACCTGCACGGCCTGCACGGGCTCCGGGTCGGCGACCGCGTTCGCGTCACCCCGGGTCAGCAGCGTCCGCTCCCCGTCGACGGTGGTGCCGAGGCCGACCACCCGGTGCGTCACGACCGTGGGGTCCCCGGAGCGCAGCTGGTACGTGACCACCTGTCCGGTCGTGATCTCGTCCACGTCGACCGGGCGCACCACCACGAGCGTGCCGACGTCGAGCGCGGGGCGCATCGACCCGGTCGCCACGCCGTACGGAGTGGCGCCGGCCAGGCGCGGAACCAGGACGACGAGGAGCAGGGCCCCGCCCGCGACCAGCAGGACGACGCACGCGAGGACGCGCCCCGCCGCGCGTCCCACGACACGGCCCGGGCCCGGCGGTGCCGCAGCCACGGCGCGCTCAGGGAGCGGGGACGACGTGCGCCTGCGTGACCTGGACCGTGACGTCCTCGAGCGCGGCGGTCAGCGCCTGCGTGTCGTTCCCCGCGGCCGTGTCGAACGCCGCCTCGAGGTTGACGACGAGCGAGTCGGTCTCGCCGACCGGGACCGGCTCGGTCAGCGGGAGCTCCAGCGTCTCGCCGCCCAGGGTCGCCGAGGTGAGGCTGAGGTCGAGCGCGCCCGTGAGCGCGTTCTCCGCCGCCCAGGTCGGCGACGAGACGGTGATCTCGCCCAGCGCCAGATGGTCACCGGTGCCCCCCACCGCCAGCGTGCAGGTGGTGGTGACCGTGTCGCCCGGCACGATGCCCGCCGCGACCGAGCCGCCGCCGTCGAGGGTCCAGTCACCGCACGCCCCGTCCGACATCGTGAGCGTGCCGGCGGTGACGTCCGACCCGGTGGCCGTGCCCTGTGCCGTCCAGTAGGCAATCGTCTGGGCGCCGCCGACGAGCAGGACGGCGGCCCCTCCTACGGCGATCGCAGCCTTCGTCAGTCGGTTCATGTCGACATCCCCCTGCCGCTCTGTCCGCACCCCTGCGTGCGGCCCGATGAGACGACGGTAGCCAACTGATGCCCGGGGCGCGCGTCGGCGGCCCGGGACGCCTGGAGGGTCAGGGCGTGCGGGTACCCAGCTCCTCGGGGTCGGACGGCTCGTCGTCGTGCTGGACGCCGAGGTGGCGGACGGTGCCGTCCCACCCCCGGGCCAGGTCCTCCACGACGTCCGGCAGGCTGGTCGGGAAGACCTCGCGCGTCTCGGCGCGCAGCTCGGCCGTGGTCAGCCAGCGCATCTCGTCGAGCACGTCGCGCTCCTCCGCCGTCCACCCGTCGTCGGTGGGCCGGTGGCCGCCGTCCACGCGCGCCAGGAAGAAGACCTCCTGCTGGCGGCACGTCTCCGCGAAGAAGTGGAAGTACGCGTCCCGGGTCAGCACGGGGCCCACCAGGTCGCCCGGCGCGAGCTCGAGCCCGGCCTCCTCGCGCAGCTCGCGCAGGGCCGCGTCGACCTCGCTCTCGCCGGCGTCGATGCCGCCGCCGACGGTGAACCACCACGAGCGTTCCGGCTGGTCGGCGTCGTGACCGCGCACCAGCAGCACCCGGTCCGCGTCGTCGAGCACGATGACGCGCGCCGCGCGCCGCTGGCGCAGCCCGTCCGGCCCTACCGCCCAGTCGTCGCCGAGCGCCGGCGTCACCGGTCCCGCCCCGTGAGGCGCGCCGACTCCGGCTCGGCCTCGACGTCGCGGTTCACGGCCGACGGGGAACGTGCATCCATGGCGCTCATGGTAGCCAGGGGCGAGACCTCGACGACCCGGTCCCCGCGCCCTGGACGGTCACCGCCACGGACGGGACCGGGCCGGCGCTCACCGGCGGGGCTTCACCCGCTTCGTCGGGAGGGCGGACAGCGGATCCTCCGGCCACGGGTGGCGGGGATAGCGGCCCCGCAGGTCGGCCCGGACCCCGGGATAGCCCTGTCTCCAGAAGGACGCGAGATCGCTCGTGATCGCGACCGGTCGTCCGGCGGGCGACAGCAGGTGCAGGACGACGGGGACGCGGCCGTCCGCGACGGCCGGGGCCGCGGTCCAGCCGAAGACCTCCTGCAGCTTCACCGCGAGGACCGGCGGCTCGGCACCGTCGTACGCGAGCCGGACCGCGGAGCCCGACGGGACCTGGAGCCGTTCCGGCGCCAGCTCGTCGAACCGGGCTGCCGCGGGCCACGGCAGGAGCCGACGGAGCGCCGAGGCCACGTCGATGCGGGCGAGGTCGCGCGCGACCCGCACCGAGGCGAGCTCCGTACCCAGCCACGCGTCGAGATCGGCGAGCAGCGCCTCGTCGTCGACCGCGGGCCACGGGGCTCCGAGGTGGGCGTGGCAGAACGCGAGCCGCTGCCGCAGGGTGAGCGCGGTCTCCGACCAGCGCAGGACGGACAGACCGCTGCCCCGTATGCCCTCGCGCACCGCCGCCTGGACGAGCATCCGGTCGGGGTCGGTCAACGGGACGTCGCCCAGCACGATCGCGCCGAGCGCCTCGACCCGCCGCGTCACGATCCGGCCGTCGTCCCAGCGGATCCGGTCCTCGGTCGAGACGAGATCGCCCGCGACGTCCCGCGCGGTCTGCTCGTCGATCGGCGCCGCGGACCTGATCCGGGCGTCGGCGCGACCGGGTGCCCGGTCGGCGACCGCGATCGCCAGCCAGGCGGTGCCTCGCAACGGCGACCGCGGATCCAGCGCAGCACCCGTGCCGCCGGACATCTGGTACGTCGTCGAGTCGGCCCCCCGGGCCCGCGCGATCCGCTCCGGGTACGCCAGCCCCGCCACGATGCCCACCGCGAGATCGTCCGGCACCCCGGGCGTCCCCCGACCGGCCCGCCCGTCCGACGGGTGGCCCGACGGCGCGCCGCGGCCGAGGCGCGCCGACTCCTCCCGCCAGCGGGCGGTCGCCCCCCGGTCGTCACCGCGGCGGAGTGCCCGCAGGCGTGCCGGCAGGTCGTCGCCGAAGGCGCGGCCCGAGTCGTCCGAGAGCATCGCGACGATCTCGCGCGCCCGGTCGTCGCCGACCCGCGGGGCCCCGTCCAGCAACGCACGAGCGAGGCGAGGATGCGCCCCGATCGCCCGCATCCGCCGGCCCCGCTCGGTGATCCTGCCGTCGTCGTCCACGGCGTCGACGCGGCGCAGCAGCGCGGTGGCCGCCGTCATCGCGGGCGCGGGCGGCGCCTCGAGCAGCGTCAGGCCGGCCCCCGCAGGCGCGCCCCACGCCGCGAGGTCGAGGGCGAACGCCGCCAGGTCGGCGACCGCGATCTCCGGCGCCGCATGATCGTCGAGACGCGCGTGGTCGGTGGCGGACCAGCACCGGTAGACCCGGCCCGGCGCCTCCCGCCCGGCGCGACCCGCCCGCTGGTCGGCCGACGACCTCGAGACCCGGCAGGTGACCAACGTCCCGAGACCGCGGGACTGGTCGGTCCGCGGCTCCCGGGCGAGACCCGCGTCCACCACGACCCTGACCCCGGGCACCGTCAGCGAGCTCTCCGCCACCGACGTCGTCACCACGATCCGACGCGCGGCGGACGGCACCAGCGCTCGCTCCTGCTCGGCCCGGGACTGGCGACCGAACAGCGGCAGGACATGGAGGTCGGCCAACCGGCGGGCCATCCCGTCGATCTCGGCCTCGCCCGGGACGAACACGAGGACGTCGCCGTCGTTCTCGGTCAGGGCGCGCCGGACGACGGTCCCGACGTGGTCCAGCAGGCGAGGGTCGACCCGACCGCCGGGAAGCAGCGGCGTGGGCAACGGCGGGGGCGCCCACTCGGTCGCCACGTCGAACAGCGCGGCGGTCGCCGTGATCACGGGTGCGGGAGCGCCCGCGCCGAGCGCGCGGCTCAGCCCGACCGTGTCCGCCGTGGCCGAGGTCGCGACGACGGCCAGGTCGTCCCGAAGGTTCGCCCGGACGTCGACGAGGAGCGCGAGCAGGAGGTCGGCGTCCAGGTGCCGCTCGTGGCACTCGTCGATCACGATCGCCGTGACACCCGCCAGCTCCGGGTCCTGCTGCAGCCGACGCACGAGGAGCCCCGTCGTCACCACCTCGACGCGGAGGTCCTTCCCGCCGCTGCGCTCACCGCGCATCGCGTAGCCGATCCGCCGTCCGAGCGGCTCGCCGACCAGCGCCGCCAGCCGGGTCGCCGCCGCACGGGTGGCCATCCGGCGCGGCTCGGCGACGATGATCCTGCCGCCGAGCGCGTCGGCCAGGGCCAGGGGCAGCAACGAGGTCTTCCCCGACCCGGGCGGCGCGACCAGCACCGCAGCGCCGCTCGACCGCACCGCGTCGACCGTGGCAGGCAGGACCGCCCGGACGGGCAGGTCCGCACCCGGCACCGAAGGTTCAGGGAGCAGCACGCCCCGACACTAGTCGAGCGCGACCAGGGGCCCCGCGGACGCGATGTCGGCGGGACCCCCGGTCGCGGTCGGAGCCGGTGCTACCAGCCGCGCTCGGCCAGGCGCACCGGCGCCGGCTCGGCCTCGACGTTGATGCCGACCATGGCCTCGCCCAGCCCGCGGGAGACCTTGGCGACGACGTCCGGGTCGTCGTGGAAGGTGGTCGCCTGGACGATCGCCTTCGCGCGCGCGACCGGGTCGCCCGACTTGAAGATGCCGGAGCCGACGAACACGCCCTCGGCGCCGAGCTGCATCATCATCGCGGCGTCCGCCGGGGTGGCGATGCCGCCCGCGGTGAACAGCACGACCGGCAGCTTGCCGGCCCGCGCCACCTCGGCGACGAGCTCGTAGGGGGCCTGCAGCTCCTTGGCGGCGACGAACAGCTCGTCCTCGGGCAGCGAGGTCAGCCGACGGATCTGCGCACGGATCTGGCGCATGTGCGTGGTCGCGTTGGAGACGTCGCCCGTGCCGGCCTCGCCCTTGGAGCGGATCATCGCCGCGCCCTCGGTGATGCGGCGCAGCGCCTCGCCGAGGTTGGTGGCGCCGCACACGAACGGCACCGTGAACTGCCACTTGTCGATGTGGTTGGCGTAGTCGGCGGGGGTGAGCACCTCCGACTCGTCGATGTAGTCGACGCCCAGGGACTGCAGCACCTGCGCCTCGACGAAGTGCCCGATGCGCGCCTTCGCCATCACGGGGATCGAGACGGCGTCGATGATGCCGTCGATCATGTCGGGGTCGCTCATGCGGGCGACGCCGCCCTGCGAACGGATGTCGGCGGGCACCCGCTCCAGGGCCATGACGGCGACGGCGCCGGCGTCCTCGGCGATCTTCGCCTGCTCGGGCGTGACGACGTCCATGATGACGCCGCCCTTGAGCATCTCGGCCATGCCGCGCTTGACGCGGGCGGTGCCCACCTCGCCCGCGGGGATCCGGCCGTCGCTGCCGCTGGTCTCGCTCAACGCAACCTCGCTCGTGTCGCAGTGGGACGCGTGACCGCTGTCACGCACCCTCCATCCTAGTTCCGCGTGTCAGGCCCCGGAGAGCCCCTCCGGCATCTGGTCGTCCAGCTCGACCATGTGCGGCAGCGCCGCGTGCCCCGAGAGGCGCAGCAGACGCACGTACCAGCTGCGTCGCGCCCGTCGCGCCTGCGCGACGGCCTCGTTGTGGAACCGGCGGGCCAGCTGGGCGCGGTACCAGGCCGCCGAGAGCTGTCCGACGAGCTCGTCGCCACCGGGCTCCCGGCGCAGCTCCGCCAGCGCCTCGTCGTCGCCGAGCGCGGAGCGCAGCGTCGCGGACAGCTCGCTCTCGGCGCGCTCCCGACCGGGCCCGAACCCCTCGAGCGCGAGCTCGGCGCCCGCCGCCGGCGCGGGCCCGGTGTCGTCCTCCAGGGCGGCGAACGCCGCGTCCGCGACGAGCACGGCCCCCGCCGGGTCGAGCAGCCCCGAGGAGGCCAGGTCGACGGCCGCGCCCGCGCGGCGCGCGAGCTGGGCCTGCAGGGCGATGCGCGACGCGACCACCTTGCGGTGGAGCCGGTCGAGGCGCGACGCCGAGATCCAGGCGAGCCAGACCGCGACGGCCGCGACGACGAGGACGACGAGCGCGAGCTCGGACCAGGTCATGCGCCCTCACCTCCCCCGGCACGCCGCGTGCGCAGCCAGCCGACGGCGCTCTCCGTCCGCGACGGGGCCACCGGGGAGCCCAGCGCCTCCCCGGCGGCGAGCGCCATCTCGTAGACCGCGAGCACCTGCGCGGTCACCGCGGACCAGTCGAACCGGCGCACGAACGCCGTGGCGCGCTCGCGCCGTTCGCCGGTGCCCACCGGGTCCGCCAGGGCCGCGAGGATCGCGCGCGCCAGGTCGTCGGGCTCTCCGGTGCGGAACAGACGCCCCGCGGCGCCGTCGTCGAGCACCCGGCGGAACGCCCCGAGGTCGCTGGCCACGACGCCCGCGCCGGCGCTCATGGCCTCGACCAGGACGATGCCGAAGCTCTCGCCGCCCGTCTGCGGCGCCACGTACAGGTCCGCCGACGCGAGCAGCGACGCCTTGTCCTCGTCGCTCACGCCGCCGAGGAACTCGAACGACCCGGCGTGCGGGCCGAGGGCCTCGAGGGCCGCGTCGCGACCGTCGTCGCCCTTGCCGGCCACGAGGAAGCGCGCCCCCGGAACCTGCTCGAGCACCCGCGGCGCGGCCGCGACGAGCACCTGGAGGCCCTTGCGCGGCTCGTCGAGCCGGCCGAGGAAGGCGACGGTCGGTGCCTCGGGGGTGCCGCGCCACCGGTCGGACGGCGCGGCGGCAGCGAACGTGTCCACGTAGACGCCGTTGGGGATGACGACGGCGTCGCCGCCCACGTGGTCGACGAGGGTGCGGCGCGCGTCCTCGGAGACCGCGATCCGCGCCGCGATCTTCTCCAGCGACTGACGCAGCAGCGGGTAGGCGACCTGCAGCGCCCGCGACCTCGTCTGGGACGTGTGGAAGGTGGCCACCACGGGCCCCTCGGCGGACCACAGGGCGAGCATGGACAGGCTGGGCACCATCGGCTCGTGCACGTGCACGACGTCGAAGCGCCCCGCCTCCAGCCAGCGCCGCACCCGCGCCGCGGTGCGGGGGCCGAAGGTCAGGCGCGCCACCGAGCCGTTGTAGCGCACCGGCACCGCACGGCCCGCGGACGTGACGACGTCGGGCACCGGGGTGTCGTCGTCGGCCGGCGCGAGCACGGAGACGTGGTGCCCGGCGTCCTGCAGCGCACCGGCGAGGTCGCGCACGTGGAACTGCACGCCGCCCGGCGCGTCGAACGAGTACGGGCACACGATCCCGACGCGCAGCGGGCGCGACGGCGTCGCGGCGGCGAGGTCGGCGGGCGCGCTCATGCCTCGCCCGCCTCGGCCCTGGTCCGGGCGTACCGCTCGGCGTCGAGGTCGTCGACGAAGACGCGCTGGAGCATGTGCCAGTCCTGCGTGGACTCCTGCAGGGTGACGGCGACCGCGTCCACCCACCCCTGCGTCATGCGCGCCACCCGGTCCTTGCGGTGCAGCCCGGAGTCGTCGGGCACCGGGACGGGCGGGTAGAACCGGATCACGATGCCCCAGGCCGTGCCGGCGGCGCGCCGGCGCTCTCCCGTGAGCCGCTCGTAGGTGATCCCCACCGGGACGAGCGGGACCTTGGCCGCGAGCGCCAGGGCGGCCGGCCCGGCGGCGACGCGGGCGCGGTGCCCGCAGAGGTCCACCTCGACGCCGGACGCCGTGAGGTCGCGGTCGGCGAGCAGCGGGACGATGCAGCCGCCCCGCACCGCGCCCCGCACGAGGTTGCGGAAGACGTCGTGGTCGCCGAGCGGCAGCACCTCGATGCCGATCGATCGCCGGAACTCGACGAACTCGACGAAGAGCTCCTCCGGCTTGAGTCGCTCCGCGACCGTGAGGACGGGCGCGATGTGCGGGGTCGCGTACGCGCCCGCGAGGTCCCAGTTGCCCAGGTGGGCGAGCGCGAGCGAGACCCCCCGCCCGTCGGCGACCGGGCCCGCGACGTGCTCGAGCCCGTCGACGCGCACCCGCGCCGCGACCTGCTCGGCCGTCGCGCCCTGCAGGGTGAACGCCTCGCGGAAGTACCGCATGTACGACCGCATGCCCGCGCGCGTCAGCCGGCGCAGCTCGGGGCCGCCCAGGTCGGGCCGCACCCGCGCGTAGTTCGCCTCGAGCCGCCGCACCCCCTCGGTGCGCCGCAGCCAGGTGACGTCGGCGACGGCGGTGAACGCCGCGCGCAGCACCGGCTCCGGGATCTTCGGCGCGTGGCGCCACGCGAACGTGTACAGGCGGGCGACGTCGATCCGCATCAGGCCTCCGGGTCGGGGGTGGCTTCGGTGTGCGCGCTGCGCGACAGCTGGTGACGTACGGTCGCGACGCGCTGCACCACCGTGACGAGGCTCGCGACAGCGAGCAGCGTGAGCATGACCTCGGCCACGACGACCGGCACCCCTACCTGGGTGAGCACGACCGCCAGGAGAGCGACCAGCAGCCGGTCGCTGCGCTCGGCGATGCCGACCGCCGCGGTGGCGCCGACGCTCTCCGCGCGCGCCCGCGCGTAGGGGACGACGGCGCCCAGCACGAGGCAGGCCAGCGACGCCGCCACCCCCCACGTGGCGTACGGGAGGTCGGGGTGCAGCACGAACCACAGGGTGATGCCCGCGAACACCGCGCCGTCCGACACCCGGTCGAGCGTCGAGTCGAGGAACGCCCCCCAGGGCCCCGAACGCCCCGACAGGCGCGCCATGACGCCGTCGAGCGAGTCGGTGAGGACGAACAGGCCGATGAGGAGCCCGCCGAGCAGCACGTGGCCGGTGGGCAGCAGCGTGAGCGCGAGGACGGACACCACCACCGTCCCGGCGATCGTCACCGCGTCCGGCGACACGCCCCAGCCCAGGAGCAGCCGCGCGAGCGGGGTGAACAGGCGCTGCATGGCCGCGCGGAGCCCGCCGAGCATCAGCGACCTCCCTCGGGCGCGGCGCCGCGGCCCGCCGGCCACGCCGCGGCGAGCCGGGCGCGCGTGTCCGCCAGCAGCTCCGGGAGGGCCTTGGTCTGCCCGACGACGGGCAGGAAGTTCGCGTCGCCGAGCCAGCGCGGCACGACGTGCTGGTGGAGGTGCGCCGCGATGCCGGCGCCGGCGACCTCACCCTGGTTCATACCGATGTTGAAGCCGGCCGGCCCGTAGACCGCGGTGAGGGTGCGGATCGCCGTCTGGGTCATCGTGGCCAGCTCGACGGTCTCCGACCCCGTGAGGTCGACGTAGCCCGACACGTGCCGGTACGGCAGCACCATGAGGTGCCCGGAGTTGTACGGGTACAGGTTGAGCACCGCGTAGCACTCCGCCCCGCGGGCGACGACGAGGCCCGCCTCGTCGTCGCCCGCGGGGATGCGGCAGAACGGGCACTGCGCCACCGTCCCGTCGGCGGGCTTGTCCTGCCCGCCGATGTAGACCATGCGGTGCGGGGTCCACAGCCGCTGTAGCCCGTCCTCGGGCGGCCCGAAGCCGCCCGCCGGGACCGTCGTCGCGCCGGGTTCCTCGTCGTGCTCCTGATGGTGGCCGCTCATGCGCGCCCCGCTCAGACCTGGGCGCGGTCGCGCACCGCCGCGACGATGCGCTCGATCGCGTCGGCGACGGGCACCCCGTTCTCCTGGGTGCCGTCGCGGAACCGGAACGACACGGCCCCGGCCTCGACGTCCTCGCCGCCGGCGATGAGCACGAACGGCACCTTCTCCTTGGACGCGTTGCGGATCTTCTTGCCGAAGCGGTCGTCCGACAGGTCGACCTCGGCGCGGATGCCGCGGGCCGTGAGCTGGGCGACGACGTCCTTGAGGTAGTCGTCGAACGCTTCGGCGACGGGCACGGCGAGCACCTGGACGGGCGCGAGCCAGGCCGGGAAGAGCCCCGCGTAGTGCTCGATGAGCACGCCCATGAACCGCTCGATCGAGCCGAACTTGGCGGAGTGGATCATCACCGGCTGCTGCTTGGTGCCGTCCGCCGCGGTGTACTCCAGACCGAAGCCCTTGGGCTGGTTGAAGTCGTACTGCACGGTGCCCATCTGCCACGTGCGACCGATCGCGTCCTTGGCCTGGACGGAGATCTTGGGGCCGTAGAAGGCGGCACCGCCCGGGTCGGCGACCAGCTCGAGGCCGGAGGCGACCGCGACCTCCTGAAGCACCGCCGTGGCCTTGGCCCAGTCGTCGTCGGAGCCGACGAACTTGTCCTTCTTCTTGTCGTCGCGCGTCGACAGCTCCAGGTAGAAGTCGTCGAGGCCGAAGTCGCGCAGCACCGACAGCATGAAGTCCAGCAGGTGCTTGACCTCGGCGGGCGCCTGCTCCGGGGTGACGTAGGAGTGCGAGTCGTCCTGGGTCAGCCCGCGCACGCGCGTGAGGCCCTGCACCACGCCCGACTTCTCGTACCGGTACACCGACCCGAACTCGAAGAGCCGGATCGGCAGCTCGCGGTAGGAGCGCCCACGGCTCGAGAAGATGAGGTTGTGCATCGGGCAGTTCATCGCCTTGAGGCGGTAGCGCCCGTGGTCGCCGACGTCCTCGAGGTCGAGCGGCGGGAACATCGTGTCGCCGTAGTACGGCAGGTGGCCCGACGTGTAGAACAGCTCTTCCTTGGTGATGTGCGGCGTGCCGACGTACGAGAAGCCCTCCTCGATGTGGCGCTGGCGGACGTAGTCCTCCATGACCCGCTTGATCACGCCGCCCTTGGGGTGGAAGAGCGGCAGGCCCGACCCGACCTCGTCGTGGAACGAGAACAGGTCCATCTCGGACCCGATGCGGCGGTGGTCGCGACGCTCGGCCTCGGCCAGGCGCTCGAGGTACGCCTTGAGCTCGTCCTTGCTGGGCCAGGCGGTGCCGTAGACGCGCTGCAGCATCGGGTTCTTCTCGCTGCCCCGCCAGTACGCGGCGGCGTTGCGCATGAGCTGCACGCCGTTGCCGATGAGCCTCGTGCTCGGCAGGTGCGGCCCGCGGCACAGGTCCTTCCAGACCACCGTCTCGCTCTCGCGGCCGGCGCCGCGGACGTTGTCGTAGATCGTCAGCTCGCCGCCGCCGACCTCGACCGAGGACCCGTCCTCGTCCGAGGAGCCGCCCTTGAGGCCGATGAGCTCCAGCTTGTAGGGCTCGTCGGCCAGCTCGGCGCGCGCCTCGTCCTCCGTGACGACGCGACGGCGGAAGGTCTGGCCCTCCTTGATGATGCGCGCCATCGCCTTGTCGAGGGCCTTGAGGTCCTCGGGGGTGAACGGCGTCGCGACGTCGAAGTCGTAGTAGAAGCCGTCGGTGACCGGCGGGCCGATGCCGAGCTTCGCGTCCGGGTTCACCTGCTGCACCGCCTGGGCCAGCACGTGCGCGGCGCTGTGGCGCAGCACGGCGAGGCCGTCGGGCGAGCCGATCGTCACGGGCTCGACGACCGTGCCGGCCGCCAGGTCGCGCGAGAGGTCGAGCAGCTCGCCGCCGACGCGCATCACGACGACGTCCTTACGGTCCGCGAACAGCTCCGTGCCCGTCGTCGGCGTCTGCACCGTCACCGTGTCCTGGGTGGCGTCGTCGGGGTTCGGTGGCATCGGCGAGGCGACGTCGGACACGTGCTGCTCCTTGCGGGTCGTGGGCGCTGCGGACGGGCACGGCAGCGCCTGGGCGGGACCGGCCGGGGCTGGGCGCCGGGCACGGTCGTGGGGCGCCACCTTCGGTGACGCCCCACGATCGTACTCATCCGCGGGGCCCGGGCCCGCGCCACGCGCCGTCGGGCGGGCGCGGGCCGACCTGGTCAGGCGCCCTGGCCGCCGCCGGGCCGGGCGGCCGGGCCGTCGTCGGGCCGGGCGGCCGGGCCGTCGTCGTTGCGCTTCTTGGCCTCCGCCGCCGCCTTGTCGACGTAGCCGTCGACGTTGTCCGGCGTCCGCTTCTTCACCTCGGCCGCCGCCTTGTCGATGTTCTCGTCGGTGGCGAGGTCCTTGATCTTCTCCTTGGCCTTGTCGAACAGGCCGCCCAGGCCCGAGCTCTCGCTCATGCTGCTCCCCCTTCGGTGCCGGCCGGCCCGGTGCCGTCCGGCCGCCGTCCAGACCACCACGCCCGCCGCGCACCCGCGACCGGGGCGGGCCGCGAGCACGCGGGCCGTCGCCCCGGGACGCTTTGTGAAGGACTTCACAAGAATCGTCCGTGCAGGTCAGGACCTGTGGTCATACCATAGAGGCAGCGCCAGACCCGGCGCAGTCCAGACCGGCCGCGGACCACGCGACCCGGCACCCGGAGGGGACCATGACCACCACCCGCACCACCCAGCGACCGGTTCGCATCGTCGGCCTCATCGCGCTGATCGCCGGCATCCTGATGATCGGTGCCGGCGCCGCCACGTGGGCCACCGTGAGCACGCAGCTCGCCGCCCAGGACATCACCGTCTCGGAGGACGCCGCGTTCCTCGGTGGAGCCACGGTCGACGGCCCGCTCACGGCGTACGCCCAGGCGCAGGTCATCGACAAGCACGCGCTCGAGGCCACCGGCGGCCAGACCTACGCCCAGCTCGAGCAGGACGACCCGCTGCGCGCCACCGCGATGAACGCCTCGTTCCTGCGGGCCTCGCTGTTCACGTCGGTCGTCGCCTACGGCGTGAGCGCCCTGGTGATGGGCCTCGGCGTCCTCTTCGGGCTGCTCGGCTGGTCGGTGCGCCGCCTCGCCGCCGAGCCCGCCGTCGCCACCGCGACCGTGCCCGCCGCCACGGCCACCCCGGCCCGCGGCCGGCTCAACCCGGCGGTCTGACACCCCGCGTCGCCCCGACGACACCCGCACGGCCCGCCCTCCCCCGACCCGGGACGGCGGGCCCTCGTGCGTCCGCACCGCCCGCGCCGTCGTGGGGCCGGCCGCCGTACGCCACCATGGACCGGTGCCCGCCGTCCCGCCACCCGACTCCCCCGACTACCCGCTCGCCGCCCGCACCGCGCCGACGCTGGCGGCGCTCGACGACCACCTCGTGGAGTGCCGCGCGTGCCCGCGCCTCGTCGCCTGGCGCGAGGAGGTCGCCCGCGAGCGTCGCGCCGCCTTCCGCGACGAGCACTACTGGGGGCGCCCCGTCCCGGGCTTCGGGGACCCGGCCGCGCGCGTCGTGGTCGTGGGCCTCGCCCCCGCGGCGCACGGCGCCAACCGCACCGGTCGCATGTTCACCGGCGACCGGAGCGGGGACTTCCTGTTCGCCGCCATGCACCGCACCGGGTTCGCCAACCAGGCGACGTCGGTCGCGGCCGACGACGGCCTCGAGCTGCGCGACATCCGCGTCACCGCCCCGGTCCGCTGCGCGCCGCCCGCGAACACGCCCACCCCCGAGGAGCGGCGCCGCTGCGCTCCGTACCTGGCGCGGGAGCTGGAGCTCGTGGGCTCCGGCGTGCGCGTCGCCGTCGCGCTCGGCGGCATCGGCTGGCAGGCGCTGCTCACGACGCTCGCGGAGCAGGGCTGGGACGTGCCGCGACCCCGGCCGCGGTTCGCCCACGGCGCCGAGGTGACCCTCGCGCGCCGGTCCGCCGACGGCGCCACGACCGCCGCGGGAGCCACCCTCACCGTGCTGGGCTGCTTCCACGTCTCGCAGCAGAACACGTTCACCGGTCGCCTCACGCCGGACATGCTGGACCGCGTGCTGCGTCGTGCCCGCGAGCTCGCGGGCGCCTGAGCGGAGACCAGGTCGTGGGCGGGTCGTGCGAGAGGCGTGCGAAAGGACGGGGCGCGGAAAAGACGGGGCTCGTGTCCGGGGCCACGGCTAGGGTCGCGGCGTGACCGTGACCATCCTGACCGGGCCGCCCGGCGCCGGGAAGACCACCGTGGCCGCGCTGCTCGGGGCCGACGCCGACCGCCCCACCGCGACCCTCACCACCGACACGTTCTACCGGTCGATCAGCACCGGGTTCGTGCCGCCGTACCTCGCCGGGTCGCAGCGGCAGAACGAGGTCGTCGCCGAGGTGATCGTCGCGGCGGCGAGCGCCTACGCCCGGGGCGGCTACGACGTCGTCCTCGACGGCGTCGTCGGCCCGTGGTTCCTGCCCCCGTTCCGGGCCGCGGCCGCGCGGGAGGGCTGGGACCTCGCGTACGTCGTCCTGCGCCCGGACCTCGAGGCCACGCTCGCGCGCGCCACGGGCCGCGCCGACGCCGAGCTGCGCGACCCGGCCGCCGTGCGCAGCATGCACGCCGCGTTCGCCGACCTGGCCGACCTGGAGGCGCACGCCCGGGACACGGGCGCCGAGGAACCTGCGGAGACCGCCGCGGCCGTGCGCGCGGCGCTCGCCGGCGGCGCGTTCCGGCTGCCTGCGGCGGCCACCCTGCGGGCCGACGACACGCGGGTCGACCCGCCGCTGCGGGCCGACGAGCTCACCACCCTGCGCGCGTTCCTCGACTTCCACCGTGACACCCTGCGGTGGAAGACGGCGGGCCTCACGTCCGAGCAGCTCAACGCCGCGCACCCGCCGAGCAGCCTGACGCTCGGCGGCCTGGTCAAGCACCTCGCCCTGGTCGAGTCGGGCTGGTTCGCCGAGAAGCTGGACGGCGACACCCTCATGCCGCCGTTCGACACGGTGGACTGGGACGCCGACGGCGACTGGGAGTTCCACTCCGCGGCCGACGACTCCCCGGAGGAGCTCCGGGCCCTGCTCGACGCCGCCGTCGCCGACTCGGACCGCCGCATCGAGTCCGCGTTCGCCGCGGGCGGGCTGGACGGCACGTCGGCCCGGGAGTCCCGGCGTCCCGGCGAGGGCGCGTTCAGCCTGCGCTGGATCCTCGTGCACATGATCGAGGAGTACGCGCGGCACAACGGCCACGCCGACCTGCTGCGCGAGGCGCTGGACGGCTCGACCGGGGAGTGACCGGCGCGGCCCGCGGGGTCAGCCGGCCGCGGCGCGCGCCCGGTCCCTGGCCTCGCGGCGGGGTCGCAGCAGGAACTGCTCGGTCGTGTACCCGACGACGACCGCGACGATCACGACCGGCGCCATCGCCGGTGCGCCCGACCCCAGCAGCATGACCACCAGCACGGTCGACGAGACCGGGAACGGCAGGGTCGCGGCGGTGGCCGCGCCCATGCCGGCTGCTAGGGCCGGCACCGCCCCGTACCCGGGCAGGTCGGCGGCCAGGACACCGGCGGCGGCGCCCAGCAGGACGGCGGGGAAGATGGGGCCGCCGCGGAGGGTGCCGAGGGACACGGCGTAGGCGACGCCCTTGAGCAGGAGCAGGGCGACCAGGGCCCCGGCGCCCCACGCCGCGGGGTCGGCCGCGAGCGTCGGGAGCAGCGCCTGCCCGGAGAGCGCGACCTCCTCGGGCGACCGGCCGGTGGCCAGGGCGTAGGCCGACGCGCAGACCGCGACCACGAGCGCCCCGACGACCGCCCCCGAGAACGGCCGGGACGCCGCCCGGCGGGCGACCGCCTCGCCCAGCCGGTGCACGAGCCGGACCAGGACCGCGACGAGCACGGCCACCGGGAGGGTCCACAGCACGTCGCCGATGTCGGGCCGGGCCGGGGCGTCGACGTCGGGCAGCGCCAGCGAGGCGATCTCGAGGCCGGTCCACGTCCCCATGCCCGTGAACACGAGGGCACCGACCCCGGAGGCCGCCAGGCTCGGCAGCACGACGGCCGCGAGCCGCGCGCCGGTCACGCCGGTCATCGCCGAGGCCTCCACGACGAACACCGCCCCGACCACGGGGCTACCGAAGATCGCCGACAGTGCCGCGGCGGAGCCCGCCACCGCGAGGACCTGGCGCGCCGGGTCGCCGAGCCGCGCGTCCCACGGCCGCACGAGGACCAGGGCCAGCGCGGCGCCGATCGCCAGCAACGGCGCCTCGGGGCCCAGCGCGACGCCGAGCGGGAGGCCGGCCAGCGCGGCGAGGAGGACGCCGGGGACGTGGGACGCGGGGACCGGGCCGAGGCTCAGCCCGTGCACCGGCAGATGGCCCCCGTGCCCGGGCAGCGAGCGCACCGCGACGCCGACCATGACGCCCGCCACCGCCAGCCACGGCAGCGGCCACCACCACGGCGGCCCCTCGAAGCCCCAGGCCTCCGGCAGCGTCTCCCAGACCAGGTGGGTCAGCTCGTGCAGGACCGCGAGGAACAGGAAGGCGGCCACCGACACCGGGATGCCGAGCAGCGCGCACACGCCGAGGAATCTCGCCCAGGGCCGGCGGGTGGTCGGGTCGTCGGCGACAGCGTCGGTCACGGCTCCTCTTCGGGGTGCACGGGTCGCGGGTGGGGGCGCTCGCTCAGCCGAGCAGCTTGGCCTTGGCGGCGGCGAACTCCGCGTCGGACAGGATGCCGGCGGCCTTGAGGTCGCCGAGCTGCTTCAGCTGCGCGATGAGGTCGTCCTCCGCCGGCGCCGCAGGCGCCGCCGCGAGCTGCGCCTGCTGCTGGGCCTGCAGCTGGGCCTGCTGCTGGGCCTGCTGCTGGGCCCAGGCCTGCTCCTGCGCCTGCTGTGCCTGGTACTGCTGGGCCTCGTACTGCTGCTGCTCGCGCGAGGCGGCGCGGCGGTTCATCGCCCGGCTGGTCGCGTTCGCGGTCCCGGTGATCACGGCCGTGCGGGCCATCGTGCCGATCAGGCCGGGCCGGCCCATCCGTCGCATGGGGGGCATCTCAGTTCTCCTTCTCGATCTCGTCGGCGAGGGCGTCGATCGCCTCGGCCGGCACGCGCGTCCAGTCGAGCACCTGCCCGCCGGCGCCGCGCACGGCGGCTCCGAGGCCCCGCGCCCACGTGTGCTCGAACACGAGCATCCCGACAGCGGAGCCCGGGGCGAGCTCGTCCGCGATGTCCTCGACGTCGTCGGCCGCGAGCAGCCCGGCGGGCTCGCCCACGATGCGGGCCAGCTCCTCGGCGCCGCTCTCCTCGCTCGCCTCGAGCCACTCGACCGAGCCGTCCTCGCCCTTGCGCACGACCAGCGCGTCGAGCACGTCGATCGTGCCGGCGTCGACGAGACGCCCGAGCTCCGCGACGATCTCGCCCTTGAAGTCGCTCCGGGGGAACTCGATGAGCACGAGCTCTACGGGTCCTGTGGGTCGCATGTCCTGCCTCTCGGTCGACCTGTCGGCGGAGGACGGGCATGGTGGAAGCCGTCCGCCCCTGCCCGTCCTGCCGACACTCTGGCACCGCTGCGGACGGTCCGCATTCCGGGCGGCGCAACTCACACGACCGCCTGCTCCGGGGGCGAAGTCGCAGGTCATCCGACACGATGAGCCGTGACCGCGGCGGCGACCGGAGACCCGGCGCCGGGACGGAGGGCGACGCGATGACACGGCGGGACGAGCGCGACCCGGACAACCCGGGCGGCGGCACGATGAGCCGGCGGGTCGAGCTCGCCGCCACCGTCCTGCTCGCCCTGGCGACCGTCGTCACGGCGTGGTCGGCGTTCCAGGCCACCAAGTGGTCGGGCGTGCAGGCCAACAGCTACGCCGCGGCCGGAGCAGCCCGGGCGGAGTCCACGCGCGCCTCGACCGAGGCCGGTCAGCTCACGGTGATGGACGTGACGGCGTTCGCGTCCTGGATCGACGCCGTCGCGGCCGAGACCCGCGCGGGCCGGGACTCCGGGCTCGCCGAGGACGGGACGTACGAGCCCGTGGACGGGACCGAGTCCGAGTTCCTGTACACGCGGTTCCGGCCCGAGATGGTGCCCGCGTTCGACGCCTGGCTCGCCACCGACCCGATCCACGACGACGACGCGCCGCGCACGCCGTTCCTCATGCCCGAGTACCGGCTCGAGGCGCAGGCGCGCGCCGACGCCGAGCTCGACCGCGCGGAGGACCTGTCGGCCACGGCGCGGCAGGCCAACCAGACGGGCGACAACTACGTGCTGACGTCGATCCTGTTCGCGTCGGTCGCCCTGTTCGCCGCCCTCAGCACCAAGCTGGCGCACCGCACCGCCCGGCGCGGGCTGCTCGGCGTCGCCGCGGTGCTCTTCGTCGTCTCCACCGTCGTGGTGCTGACGTTCCCGAAGGAGCTGTAGCGGGGTACCGGCCGGTCAGGGCGCCGCCGCGCCGCAGGAGCCCCGGACGGTGAGCCGCGGCAGCAGGGCGACGTGCCGCGGCGACCCGTGAGCCCCCGGCACCTCGCCGCCCTCGTCCCCCACGATCCGCCCGACGAGCACGCGCAACGCCTCGCGGCCCAGCTCGCGGCGGGGCGGGGTGACCGTCGTGAGCGGGACGACGGCGAGCTCCGCGTTCTCGTCGTCGTACGCCACCACGGCGAGGTCCTCCGGCACGCGCAGGCCGCGGTCGAGCGCCGCCTCGACCAGGCGCGCGGCGTGGTCGTCCGTGTGCACGAGGACGGCGCGCGTGCCGGTGTCGCGGCACCGGTCGAGGAACGCGGACAGCTCGCGCTCGAGCCCGGCCGGGTCGCCCTCGCCCTTGGGCAGCGACACGTCCGGCCCCGGCTCGACGCCGAGCCGGGCGACCGCCGTCGCGAAGCCCTCCCGCACGTGCGGGGCGGTCGGCGTCCGGTCGTACACCGCCAGGCCGATCCGGCGGTGCCCGAGCCGCGCGAGGTGCTCGACTGCGAGCACCGCCCCGTGGGCGTGGTCCGACCGGACCTGGTCGAGCTCGCTCAGGGCGGTGAGCCCGTCGACGCGGCGCTCGACGACCACCACCGGCACGGGCACCGACCGCAGCCACGCCGCGAGCTCCTCCGGCGACCGGTCCCGGGTGGTGGGGGCGACGACGATCCCCTGCACGCCGAGGCCGACGAGCCGGTCCACCTGGGCGGCCTCCACCTCGGGCCGGTACTGCGAGACGCCGAGCACGAGACGCACGTGCAGGCTGGGCGCGAGCGCCTCCATGCCGCGCACGAGCGGCGGGAAGTGCACCGTGGAGCTCGGCACGACGACGCCGACCAGCACGCGGGCGGCCTGCGGCTCGCGGGCCGAGCGCACGGTCACGGCACCGCCGTGCACCCGCGCCAGCCGCCCCGCGCGGTCGAGCTCGACGATGTCGCGGCGGATGGTCACCTCGGCGACGCCGAGCGCGGCGGCCGCCTCCGCCGAGCGCACGCTCCCCCGCAGCTCCACCTCGCGCAGCAGGTACTCGTGCCGGGCCGTGGGCAGGTGCATGGGTGGTCCTCCGTCGTCGTCGAGCGGATCGGGTCGTCGTGGCAGAGCAGCACCGTAGCCGACGATGTCCGGGGATGATCGGAAATGTTCGGACCTTCCGCGACCGCCTTCCGCTGGGCGAGGATGCCGAGGTGACACCCGCCGCGACGACGCCCGCCCGCACCACGAGCACAGCCACGACGGGAAGGACGACGGGTGCCGCGACGTCCGACCCGCGTCTCGCGCCCGCGCGCCGCTGGACCCGCGAGCGGTGGCTCGCGACCGCCGACGGGCTGCTCGAGGCCGTCCGCCCCTTCGCCTCGCCGGGCGGCGCGCTGATCACGCTGCCCGGGCCCGTCAGCGGGTCGGGCACCTGGAGCGACGGGCTCGAGGGGTACGCGCGGACGTTCCTGCTCGCGGCGTTCCGCCTGCGCGGCGAGGACGGTCGTGACCCGCGCGGGCTGCTCGAGCGGTACGCCGCCGGGCTGCGGCACGGCACCGACCCCGCCGGCGACGAGCGCTGGCCCCGGGTCGACGAGCGGCGGCAGGCCGTGGTGGAGGCGGCGTCGGTGGCGATCGGGCTGTCCGAGACGCGGCCCTGGCTGTGGGACCGGCTCGACGACGGCACCCGGCAGCGCACGGTCGACTGGCTGGCCGGCGTCGTCGGCACCCGCGGGTACACGAACAACTGGCTGTGGTTCCAGAACGTCATCGAGGCGTTCCTGGCGAGCGTCGGCGGCCCCTGGGAGCAGGCCGACCTGGACCACAACGCCGAGACCGCCGAGGCGCTGTACGTGGGCGACGGCTGGTACTCCGACGGCCAGGGCCGCGACGGACGGCGGCAGAACTTCGACCACTACGCGGGGTGGGCCTGGCACGTCTACCCGCTGCTGCACGCACGGATCCAGGGCCGCCCGCTCGACGCCGTGCACGCCGGGCGCCTGCGGGCGTACCTCGACCAGGCCCGGCACCTCGTCGGATCGCGCGGGGCGCCGATGCTGCAGGGCCGCTCGGTGACCTACCGGCACGCCGTGCTCGCCCCGTTCTGGGCGGGGGCGATCGCGGACGCGACGCCGCTGTCGCACGGCGCCACCCGCGCGCTCACCGCCGCGGTGGCCGGGCACTTCGACGCCGCCGGCGCGGTCGACGACCGCGGGCTGCTGCCGGTCGGCTGGCACGGCCCGTACGACCGCGTGCGCCAGCTCTACACCGGCGGGTCGTCGCCCTACTGGGCGAGCAAGGGCTTCCTCGGCCTGCTGCTCGGCGCCGACCACCCCGTCTGGACGGCGGCGCCCGAGCTGCCCGAGGCCTGGCAGGAGCCGCACGCCGTGGCGCTCCGGGCGCCCGGGTGGCTCGTGAGCGCCACGCCCGCCGACGGCGTCGTGCGCCTGCTCAACCACGGGTCCGACCGCGCGATCGAGCACGCGCTGGCGCCCCGCGGCGACGACCCGTTCTACCGACGTCTCGCCTACTCCGGCGCGACGTCCCCGCAGCTGGGGGCGGCCGACGTCGCCGCCCCGCTCGACTCGCACACCGCGCTCCTCGACGCGCGGGGCGTGCCGTCCCACCGCGACGCCGTCGAGCGCGTGCACCTGGACGACGCCGTGGCCGTGTCCCGCTCCCGGGTCTGCTGGCTCGACGTCCCCGGCGGCGCGCCGGACGACGAGGGCCCGGCCGCCGCGCGGCCCGCCGTCGGACCGGGCGACGACGCCGGGTGGGCGGGCCTGCGCCTCGGCCCGGTGCTCACGACCGCGTCGGTGGTGCGCGGCCCGGACGAGGTCCGGCTGGCGTGGTGGACGCCCCCCGCGACGGCGGTGCCCGGCCGCGCGCCGGCGCCGGGCACCACGGCCGAGGACCTGGACCGGGACGCCGCGTGGCCCGTCGACCCCGGCCCCTGGCGACTGCACGTGGGCGGCTGGCCGCTCGCCGCGCCGAAGGACGGGGCGCTGCACGTCGAACGGAGCGCCGACCGCTCGGGCACCCTGGTCCGGGTCGTCCGCGACGACGGCACGTCGTCGTCCGTGCGCGCCCTCCGCGTGACCGGCCAGGACGACGGCGCACCGGACGCCCTGCCGACCACCTCGCCGGACGTCTCGCTGGACATCGTCGGGGCGGCACGCCGCACCGGGTCGGACCCGTTCGGCGCGGCGTCGGCCGTGCCCTGGCTGCGCACGTCGGGGTCGGTCGACGCCGGCGAGGTGGTCGCCGCACTCGTCGTGCTGACGGGCGAGGACGGCGCACGACGCCGACCGGTACCCGCGGTGCGGGTGCTGCCCGGCGCGGACGAAGGCCCGCCCGTGGCCGTGGAGGTGCGATGGCCGGACGGCCGCGTCGACACCGTCCCGACGGGCGCACCCGCCGCGGCGGCCACGACGGGCACGACAGGCACGACGGGCACCGCCGGGGCGGCGTCGTGACGCGGCTGCGCGCCGCCTTCGCCGTGCGCCACCCCGACCTCGTCCCCGAGCTGTTCGACGACGCCGCGGTGGCCAGGCTGCGCAGCGTGGCCGACGTGGCCGAGGGCGTGCTCACCCCGGACGCGCTGGCCCGCGGCGGCGACCCGGGACAGGGGCCGGCCGGCGGTGCCCTCGCGGACGTCGACGTGCTCCTCACCGGCTGGGGCGCGCCCCGCCTCGACGACGCGCTGCTGCGGCGCGCGCCGCGACTGCGCGCCGTCGTGCACGCCGCCGGGTCGGTGAAGCCGCTCGTCACGCCCGCGCTCTGGGCGCGCGGCGTGCGGGTGTCCAGCGCCGCGGCCGCGAACGCGCGCCCGGTGGCCGAGTACACGCTGGCGACGGTGCTGCTGGCGGGCAAGCGCGTGCTCGAGGCCGCGGACGCCTTCGCGTCCCACCGCCGCTTCGACGGCTGGTCGCTGCCCGACCCGCTGGGCAACCACGGCCTGACGGTCGGCGTCGTCGGGGCCTCCCGGATCGGCCGGCAGGTGATGCGGCTGCTCGCGCCGTTCGACGTCGACGTGCTGCTGCACGACCCGTGGGTCGACGCCGACGCGGCGCGTGCCCTCGGCGCCACCGCCGTGTCGCTCGACGACCTCGCACGGGCGAGCGACGTCGTCACCGTGCACGCCCCCGACCTGCCGGAGACGTACCAGATGATCGGCGCGCCTCAGCTGGCCCTCATGCCGGACGCCGCGACCCTGGTGAACACGGCGCGGGGGCGCCTGGTCGACACCGCGGCGCTCACGCGGGAGGTGCTGTCGGGGCGGCTGCGCGCCGTCCTCGACGTCACCGACCCCGAGCCGCTGCCCGCCGACCATCCCCTGTGGGACGCCCCCGGGGCGCTGCTCACGCCGCACGTCGCGGGGTCGCTGGGCAACGAGCTGCGGCGGCTCGGCGACCTCGCCGTGGGCGAGGTGGAGCGCCTCGCGGCCGGTGCGCCGCTCGGGCACGAGGTGCTCCCGGAACAGCTCGGCACCACCGCCTGAGCGTCCCGCGTCGTCGCCGGTCCGGTTTTGCACGTTTCCCGACCGGATGCGCGGACTCCTCGCACGATGGGCACGTCCGCCGACGGACAACGCACCCACCGTCACGAAGGAGTGACCCACCGTGGTCGACGTCAGCCGCCGTACCGTCCTCACCTCCGCCCTCGCCGCCGGCGCGGTCGCCGCGCTCAGCGCGCGCACCGCGAGCGCCGCACCGGCCACGGCCGCGGTCCCGTCCGCCCCCGCCGGGCACGACCCGGTCGACGTGCGCTGGCTGGAGGGCGGCGCCCCCGCCGCCCTCGCCGGCGGCGCCACCTGGGGCGTGCCCTGGCCGCGCGGCGCCCTGGCCGGCGACCAGGCCTTCGCCCTGACGACCGCGGCCGGCGAGGCCGTGCCCGTGCAGACCTGGCCCACCGCCTGGTGGCCCGACGGGTCGCTGAAGTGGACCGCGCACGCCGTGAGCGAGTCCGCGCCGCGGGCCGAGTCGTACCGGCTCGCGCCGGGGGCCCCCGCGAAGGGCACCCACGCGATCACGGTGCGGGAGAACCCTGGCCGCGTCGTGGTCGACACGGGGGTCGTGCAGGTCGAGTTCGGCCGCCAGGGCGACAAGGTCGTCCGCGCGATCCGCCGCGACGGCGCGGTGATCGCCCAGGACGGGCGGCTCGTCGCGCAGCGGCAGGACTCCCCCGACACCGGCCGCGGCGCGAAGGTCGGGTCCGAGGCGTTCGCCGGGACGGTCGAGAAGGTCACCGTCGAGCAGTCCGGGCCGGTGCGCGCGGTCGTCAAGGTCGAGGGCAGGCATCGCAAGGGCCGCCGCGACTGGCTGCCGTTCGTGCTGCGCTTCGCGCTGTTCGCCGGCTCGGACGGGATCCGGCTCGTGCACACGTTCGTCTTCGACGGCGACGAGGACAAGGACTTCGTCACCGGGCTGGGCGTGCGGTTCACCGTCCCGATGCGGGGCGAGCTCTACGACCGGCACGTCCGCTTCGCCGGGCCCGACGGCGGCGTCCTCGCCGAGGCGGTGCGCGGCGTCACCGGGATGCGCCGCGACCCGGGCGAGGCGGTGCGTGCCGCTCAGGTCGAGGGCCGGGCCCTGCCGGACCCCGCCACCTGGGACCAGCGGGTCACCACCCGCCTGAAGTGGATCCCCGCGTGGGGCGACCACAGCCTGTCGCAGCTGACCGCGCACGGGTTCGAGATCCGCAAGCGCACGGGCTCCGGGCACTCGTGGATCAGGTCGGACGCCGGAGGCCGTGCGCCCGGCCTCGGCTACGTCGGCACGCCGGCGGGCGGTCTGGTGTTCGGGATGCGGAACTTCTGGCAGCTTCACCCCACGGAGCTGGAGATCACCGGCGCCGCCACCGACGAGGCCGACGCCACGGTGTGGATGTGGTCGCCGCGGGCCGAGGCGATGGACCTGCGCTTCTACCACGACGGCATGGGCCAGGACACCTACCCCGAGCAGCTCGACGCCCTCGAGATCACCTACGAGGACTACGAGCCCGGGTTCGGGACGCCCTACGGCGTCGCGCGCACCACCGAGCTGATGTTCTGGGCCCTGGCCGCCACGCCCACCGCCGCGCGGTTCGCCGAGCTCGCCGCGGCGACCGCCACCCCGCCCCTGCCCGCGAGCACACCGGCCCACAACCACTCCGCGGGCGTGTTCGGGTCCTGGTCCCCGGTCGATCGGTCCACCACGGCGAGGGCGACCATCGAGGACCGGCTGGACGCGATCCACCGCTACCACCTGGAGCAGGTCGACCAGCGCTCCTGGTACGGCTTCTGGGACTACGGCGACGTCATGCACTCCTACGACGGCGACCGGCACCAGTGGAGGTACGACGTCGGCGGCTACGCGTGGGACAACTCGGAGCTGTCGACGGACCTGTGGCTCTGGTACCACTACCTGCGCACCGGCGACGCCGCCGCGTTCCGGTTCGCCGAGGCCATGAGCCGGCACACCGGCGAGGTCGACCAGTACCACCTGGGCGAGTGGAAGGGCCTCGGGACCCGGCACGGAGTGCAGCACTGGGGCGACAGCGCCAAGCAGGTCCGCATCAGCAACGCGAACTACCGCCGGTTCGCCTACTTCCTCACGGGCGACGAGCGCTCCGGCGACCTGCTGCACGAGCTCGTCGACTCCGACCGCACGTACCTGGTCCTCAACGCGGGCCGCAAGGTCGACGGGTCCACCGGCGAGTACGACCCGGACCCGACGGCGCTCCCGCTGAGCAAGACCACGGACTGGGGCGCCATCGCCGGGGCGTGGCTCACCGAGTGGGAGCGCGGCGGCGACCCGAGGGCGAAGGAGCGCCTCCTGGCGAGCGCGCGGTCGATCGCGGCGCTGCCCAACGCGTGGGTCCAGGCCGGCTCCACCTACGACCTGGAGACCGCGACGTTCAGCTCCGGACCCGAGAAGGCGGTGGAGGTCGGCAGCCTCAGCTCCGTGTTCGGCCTGGTCGAGGTCATGACGGAGCTCCTCGACCTCGTCGACGAGCCGGAGGTCGAGGCCCGCTGGGTGGAGTTCTGCCGGCTCTACAACAGCTCGAAGGCCGAGCAGAAGGACGCGACCGGCTCGGACTGGGGAAGCCTCAACCTCAAGCAGTCGTACGCCCGCGCCACCGCGTACGCCGCCGTGCGCCTCGACGACGACGTGCTCGCGGCGCGCGCCTGGAAGGAGCTCGCGACCGGGCACGCCGGCTACCCGGACGACATGGACTGGGGCACGCACCGCGTGGAGCCGCCCGCCGTCCTGCGGGCGGTCGACGAGGCCGGCTTCTCGTCGAACGCGTCCGCGCAGTACGGGCTCGCGGCGATCCAGTGCCTCGCCCTCGTCGGGGAGAAGCTGTCGTGAGCGCCCGACGTCGCCCTGTCGGCCGTGTCACGACGGCCGCGCTCTGCGCGCTCGTCGCCGGCGCCGCACTCGGAGATCCGACCGCGCACGCCGCCGTCGGGCGACCCGGCCTGGCCGGTCCCCGCCCGGACGCGGCGCTGCTCGAGCGGTGCACCGGCACCGACCCGGTCGTGTGCACCTACCCCGACCTGTCGCCGGGCCACTACGACGTCACCGTCATGCTGGGCGACCGGCACGGCCCGGCCGGCACCGAGGTGCAGGCGGAGGCACGGCTCCTCATGGTCCCCGAGGTCCACACCGCCGACGGCGAGCTCGCCCGCCGCACGTTCACCGTCAACGTGCGCGACCCCGAGAGCCAGCAGAACCAGCCCGTCGGCGAGGGCACCGCCGGCCTCACGCTCACGTTCACCGGCGACGCGCCGCACGTCGCCGGGATCGGGATCCGGGCCGCCGACGCCCGCACCCCGCGCATCGCCCTGCTCGGCGACTCCACCGTCACCGACCAGGGCGGTGCGCCGTACACGGGTTGGGGCCAACGGCTGCCGGCGCACCTCCGGCTCGGGGTGAGCGTCATCAACCACTCCGGCTCCGGCGAGAGCACGGTCTCGGTGCTGGCCGAGCCGGAGATGTTCGACGCCCTGGTGCCGCAGCTGCGCCCCGGCGACCTCGCGCTCGTGCAGCTCGCGCACAACGACAAGACCACGACCGCCGAGCAGTACCGCGCCAACCTCACCGAGATCGTCACCCGGGTGCGGGCCACGGGGGCCACGCCCGTGCTCGTCACCCCGATCGTCCGGCTCCGGTTCGACGGCGACCAGCTGAGCTCCACCGGCCTCGTCGAGACCGCCGCCGGCAGCCTGCCCCAGCACGTCCGCGACGTCGCCGCCGACCTCGACGTCGACCTCGTCGACCTCACCGCGCTGAGCGAGGAGCTGGTCGAGCGGCTCGGACCCGTCGACGCCCAGCCGATCTACCTGGTCCGGGAGAACGGCGACCGCACCCACACCTCGTGGTACGGAGCCGGCGTCTACGCCGACCTCGTGGCCGACGAGCTGCACCGGCTCGGCCTCGTGCCGGAGCGGTACTGGCGCTGAGTCCCGTGCCCCTGTGGCTCAGATCCGCCCGCGCACCGGCGTGGTCTCGGCGTCCGTGCCGCCCTCGGGCATCACCATCTCGGCGCGGACGCCGAGCAGCCGCACCTCGCGGCCGGGCTCCAGCCCGGCCGCGAGGTCGAGCACCGCGGCGGTCACCTCCTCGAGGGAGCGCGTCGGTGCCGGGAGCTTCCGCGAGAGCGTCCGCGTGAAGAACGGCGCGTAGCGCACCTTGAGTCCCACCCGGAACACCGCCCGGCCCTCGGCCTCGGTGTCCGCGTGCGCCTGCGCGGCGAGCTCGCGCAACGCCGCCGTGACCTGGTCGGTCGTCGTGAGGTTGCGCTGGTAGGTGGTCTCCCGGCTGTGCCCGCGGGCCACCCACGGGGTGTCGTCGACGACGGCGGAGCCCTCCCCGCGCCCCAGCTCCCCGTACCAGGCGCCCATCCGCGGCCCGAGCTCGCCGACCAGGACGGCGTCGTCCGCGGCGGCGAGCTGCGCGACGGTGTCGAGGCCGTGCGCCGCGAGCCGCTTCGACACCCGGGGGCCCACGCCCCACAGGTCGGAGGTCGGACGCTCCCCCATCACCTCGAACCAGTTCTCCGCGGTGAGCCGGTAGACACCCGCCGGCTTGCCGAACCCCGTCGCGATCTTCGCGCGGACCTTGGTGTCGCCGATGCCGACCGAGCAGCGCAGGTCGGTCGCGTCGAGCACCGCCCGCTGCGCGTCGTGCGCGAACGCCTCCGGGGCCTCGCCGTCGTACCCGAGGAACGCCTCGTCCCAGCCGAGGACCTCGACCACCGTGCCCAGCCCGCGCAGCGCCCCCATCACCTGCGCGGAGGCCGCCTCGTACACCGGGTGGTCGACCGGCAGGATCACCGCGTCCGGGACCTTGCGGGCCGCCACGCGCAGCGGCATCCCCGACCGGACGCCGTACGCCCGCGCCTCGTACGACGCGGTGGAGACCACCGCCCGCTCCGTCGGGTCGCCGCGCCCACCGACGATCACCGGCCTGCCCGCGAGCTCCGGGCGCCGCAGCACCTCGACCGCGGCCAGGAACTGGTCGAGGTCGACGTGCAGCACCCAGCGGAAGCGGCGCGCGCCCATGCCCCGAGTCTGCGTCACGACGTCCCGCCCGCGCCGCGCGGGGACGTCCGCGCGGGGACCGTCGTGCGGAAACCTACGCGGGGCCCGTCGGCGGGGAGACCAGCGCGCCGAGGTCCGGCGGGCTGTATCCCGACCCCTTCAGCACCTTGCCGTCCGCCCGCCGCAGCACGCAGCCGTCGGCGTCCACCTTGCTCATGTTCGAGCGGTGGACCTCGACGAACACCGCCGGAAGGTCGATCCCCAGCGCGTCGGCGGCGCCGTACGTGACGTAGAGGACGTCGGCCAGCTCCTTCGCCACGGCCCGGTACGCGGCGGCGACGTCGCCGCCCTCGGCCAGCGCCGTCGCGAGGTCCGCGAGCGCCTCGGCCGCCTCCCCGGACTCCTCTGCCAGCAGCGCCCGGCGGTGCTCCGCCAGACCCGGTCGGGCGGTCTCGACCTCGAGGTCGAACGCCGCACGGAACTCGGCGACCCGTCGCATCGGCTCGTGGTCCATGCCGGCACCGTAGGCGGTGCCGGGCGCGTCGTCGAGCGGGTGAGGACCGGGCGAAAACCGGGGGCGCACGCATTCCCGGCCCCGTGGGCCGCTCTCTCCCAGGGCGACCACCCCCGGGTCGCACCTCCCCCTGGAAGAGAGCACCACCATGTCCGTCTCCACCCCGACCCACCGCACGACCGCCGGCACCCGCGCACCGAGCGCCCCCGCCGCCCGTCGGCTCCCGAACGCGCTGGCCGAGCAGGTGGCGCTGCGGCTCGACGTCGCCGTCACCGCCCTGGCCCGGTTCCTGACCCGGTGGTCCGTCCCGGCTCTGCGGGTCGCGCTCGGGCTCGTGTTCCTCGGCTTCGGCGTCCTGAAGTTCTTCCCCGGCGCCAGCCCCGCCGAGGAGATCGCGGGCCGCACCGTCGAGACGCTCACGCTCGGGCTCGTCCCCGCCACGACCGCCGTCGTCCTGGTCGCCGTCATGGAGACCTTCATCGGGCTCACCCTGGTCTCCGGCCGCCTGCTGCGGGTCGGGCTGGTCGTCCTCGCCGTCGCGATGGTCGGCATCCTGTCCCCCGTCGCGCTGTTCGGCGACGAGCTGTTCGGGCACGGCATGACCCTGCTGGGCCAGTACGTGCTCAAGGACGTCGTCCTGGTCGCGGGCGCCGCCGTCGTCGCGGCCGTCGCGCTCGGCGCGCGCCTGCGCCTGGAGGCCTGACGAGACAGGCGCCCTCGCACCACCCCGGAGCCTCCGGCCGTCCCCCGGCCGGAGGCTCCGGTGCGTCCACGTGTCCGGATGGTGAGAAGTCTCCGGACGGCCCTGGCGTTCGTCCGACCGGCTGCTATACCTCCGCGCAGGTCACGAGCCCCAGCGCGAAGCCCCGGCTGGCTGGGCAGCAACCCCCATGTCACGGCGGGGTGCTCCGGGAGATGACCTGGCCGCCGGCCGGCCCGTCCCCGCGGGTCGAGACGCCGTGCGGCAAGCGTGATCGACGGACTGCGAGGGACGACCCATGACCGAGAACACCCGCCCCGCCACCCCCTCCGTGGTGGTGGTCTCCGGCAACCCGCGCGCGGGCTCGCGCACCGTGACCGCGGCGGAGGCCGCCGCCAGCCGCGTCGCCGAGCTGCTCGGCACCGCGGACGTGGCGACGATCGAGCTCGCGGCGTTCGCGGGCGAGATCCTCACGGCCGCGCACCCGGCCGCCGACGCGGCGAAGGAGCGCCTGGCGCGCGCCACGGTCGCCGTCGTCGCGACCCCCGTCTACAAGGCCTCCTACACGGGCCTCCTCAAGGCGTTCCTCGACCTCTACGGGCCCGACGGCCTGGCGGGCGTCGTCGTCGTGCCGCTCGTCGTGTCCGGTAACCCGGCGCACGCCCTCGCCGGCGAGGCACACCTCCGACCCGTGCTCGTGGAGCTGGGTGCGGTCGTGCCCACCCGCACGCTGACCCTCACCGAGGCCCAGCTGCCGGAGCTCGGCGAGGCGCTGGACCCCTGGTTCGCCCGCTGGGCGACGCCGTTGCGCCGGGCCGCCGGCGTCCCCGTCCCGTCGGCCACGACCACCACCCCCACGGCCACCCCCTCGACCACCCCCTCGACCACCGAGCTGACGGGAGCCGCCCTGTGACCACGGAACACGCCCACCAGCGCACCGACCTGTCCGCCCTGTCCGAGATCGAGGAGCTCCTGGCCCAGCAGGACGAGCCCCAGCTGTCCCCGGACGAGTTCAAGACGGTGTTCCGCCAGCACCCGGCCGGCGTGGCCGTCGTCGCGCTCGAGCACGCGGGCCGCCCCGTCGGGTTCACCGCCACGTCCGTGATCTCCGTGTCCGCCGCGCCGCCCCTGCTCGCGTTCTCGCTGGCGTCCACGTCGTCGTCCTGGCCCGCCGTCTCGGCGGCCAGCACGCTCGCGATCAGCTTCCTCGCCGACCACCAGGACGACCTCTCCGCCCGCTTCGCCACCAGCGGCATCGACCGTTTCGCGGGGGGCGGCTGGACGGCGCTGCCCTCGGGCGAGCCCGTCATCGACGGAGCCGTCTCCTGGGTGCGCGCCCGCGTGCTGCAGCGCACCCCGGTCGGCGACAGCTACCTGGTCTCGCTGCGCGCGCTGCAGTCCGGGTCGGACGGGACCTCGCCCCTGGTCTACCTCGACCGCACCTACCACCGGCTCGGCGACGAGTCCGCGATCTGACGGGACAGCGACACATGACCGACCTCACCACCCCCTTCGTCGTCGGGCTCGACGTCGACGGCGCGGGCGCCCACCCTGCGGCAGCCCCCGCGACAGGCCTCACGCCGGCCGAGCTCGTCGGGGCACCTCGCCTCGCCCGCGGCGTGCGGCGTGCCGAGAACGCCGGCGTCACCTTCGCGACGTTCGCCGACGCGCTGCTGCCCGCGGTCGCCGGGTCGCCCGGCTCCGCGCGGCTCGACGCCGTCACACGCGCGGCGTTCGTGGCCCGCACCACCACCGCGATCGGCCTGGTGCCCCAGGTCCCGGCCACCTACCCGGAGCCGTTCCACGTCGCGGCCCAGCTCGCCTCCCTCGACATCGTGGCGGGTGGCCGCGGCGGCTGGCTCGCCGCGGCCACCCGCACCCCGGAGACGGCCGACGCCTACGGTCGCGAGCCTGTCGCCGATCTCGCCCGCGAGGCCCGCGACGTCGTGCAGGTGGTGCGCGACCTCTGGGACTCGTGGGAGGACGACGCCGTGATCCGCGACGTCGCGACCGGACGCTACGTGGATCGCGACCGGCTGCACCACGTCGACTTCGTGGGCGAGACCTTCTCGGTGAAGGGCCCGCTCATCAGCCCCCGGCCGCCGCAGGGGCAGCTCGTGGTGCTC
Source organism: Isoptericola sp. NPDC019571 (assembly GCF_044389385.1). Taxonomy (NCBI): domain Bacteria; kingdom Bacillati; phylum Actinomycetota; class Actinomycetes; order Micrococcales; family Promicromonosporaceae; genus Isoptericola; species Isoptericola sp. NPDC019571. The sequence continues at coordinate 142,702 of NZ_JBIRXZ010000005.1, read as the reverse complement.
GCCCCGGCCGGCGACGTCGCGCCGTCGGTGAGCGACGATCCCCTGGTCGACGTCGCGCTCGTCGGCGGCTCCGACATCGCGGCCGCCCGGGCGGCGGCGCGCGCCGCGACCGCCCCCGCGCCCGGCGCGGACGACGGCGCCGCACTGGCGGTGGTCGACCTGGAGGTGGTGCTCGACGCCGACGGCCGCACCGCACGGGCCCGGCTCGCCGAGCTCGACGCCGCGACCCCCGCCGGGGCACGCACGGGCTGGGGGGCGGGTGCCCTGCGGTACTCCGGCGACGCCGCGGGCCTGTCCGGTCTCCTCGCCCGGCTGGCAGCCTCGGGCGACGTCGCGGGCGTGCGGCTGCTGCCCGCCGTGCTCGACGTCGACCTGCCGGTGCTCGCCCGTGACGTGCTCCCCGCGCTGCGTGCCGCCCGGCTCACCGCAGCGCCCCGCGCGGGCGCCACCCTGCGCGAGACGCTCGGGCTCCCGCGCCCCGCCAACCGCTACGACACCCGCCCCGGCGCCGGCACCCGGGCGCGGCACGCCGCCCCGCACGCCGCCGCGATCGCCTGAGGAACCCCGATGACCGCACCGACGACACCGCCCCACGCCCCCGACGCCCCGATCACCCGCCCCCGCGCGCAGGTGCACTTCGGCGTCTTCTTCCAGGGCGTCAACCACACCACCATCTGGTCCGACCCGGAGTCCGGGTCGCAGACCGACTTCGCGTCCTTCGAACGCGTGGTCCGCACGGCCGAGCGCGGCCTGTTCGACGCGTTCTTCCTCGGCGAGGGCCTGCGCCTGCGCGAGACCCGCGGCCGGATCCACGACCTCGACGTCGTGGGCCGGCCCGACGCGATCACCCAGCTCGCCGCGCTCGCGGCGATCACCGAGCGCATCGGCCTCGTGGCCACGCAGAACACCACGTACCACGACCCCGCCGACCTGGCCCGGCGCCTCGCGAGCCTCGACGTCCTGTCCGGCGGGCGGGCGGCGTGGAACGTCGTCACGACGGACAACGCCTGGACCGGCGAGAACTTCCGCCGCGGCGGGTACCTCGACCACGCCGACCGCTACGAGCGCGCGGCCGCCGTCCTCGCGGTCGCCCGCGGCGTCTGGGACGCGTTCCCGGACGCCACGGGCGGGGCCGGGGAGGGAACGGTGGCACGCGTGACCGTGCCCGGCACCGACCTGCGCACGCCTCGCGACCTGGTCCTCGACGCCACCACGCCCCGCAGCCCGCAGGGCCACCCGGTGATCTTCCAGGCGGGCGACTCCCCGCAGGGCCGCGACTTCGCCGCCGCGCACGCCGACGTGATCTTCTCCCGGCACGGCGCGGTGCTCGCCGACGCGCTGGGGTTCGCCGCCGACGTCCGCCGCCGCGTCGTCGCCGCCGGGCGCCCGGAGGACGACGTGAAGATCTTCCCCGGCACCGCGATCGTCGTGGGCGACACCCCGGCCGAGGCCGAGGAGAAGGCCCGCTGGGTGCGCCGCGCCCAGGTCACCCCCGCCACGGCGCTGTCGATCGTCGGCAACATCTGGGGCGAGGACCTCTCGTCCTACGACCCGGACGGCCCGCTCCCGGCGCACGACCCGGTGGTCGCCGAGCTCGGCGGCGAGCGCGGCTCCGCCACGACCGGCGCGCGCACGCACGAGATCGCGCGGCAGTGGCGCGCCGTCGCCGAGGCCGAGAACCTGTCGATCCGCGAGCTCGTCGTGCGCAACGCGGGCGAGCGCGGCTTCACCGGCACCCCCGAGGCCGTGGCGGACGAGCTGACCCGCTGGGTGCGCACCGGCGCCGTCGACGGGTTCAACCTCAGCCCGTGGATCGTGCCGTCAGGCCTCGACGACGTCGTGGACAGGGTCGTGCCCGCGCTGCAGGAGCGCGGGGCCTACCCCGCCGCGTACGAGGGCGGCACGCTGCGCGAGCACCTCGGCCTGCGCGCACCGCTGACCCGTCGTGCCCGCGACCGGTCCGGGGTCCTCGACGCCGACAGCGAACCGACGCCTGTACCGGTGCCCTGAGCACGTACGCTGCACCGGCAGACCAGGAGGCGACATGACCACCACGACCACCACGACCACCACGACCACCACGACCACCACGACCGACGCTCCCGCCGGCACCCCTGACGAGGCGTCCGAGGCCGTCCTCGACAACCCGCGCTGGTCGTCGCTCACGGGGGCGCACGCCCACCTGGCGGAGGGCAACGACCTGGTGCTGCGCTACCCCGCCGACGTGTCCCCGTTCGCCGCCGTGCGGTCGTGGGACGACCCTGACGTGTGGGACGCGATCGTCGACGTCGCGGGCCGCGGGGCCGAGTTCCCCGGCCCGCCGGCCGACGTCGTGCTCCCCGCGGGCTGGGAGCGCGCCTCGCTCCACGAGGGTGTCCAGCTCGTCGAGACGGACCGGCTGCGCACCCGCGCCGACGACGAGGCCGTCGTGCTCGGCGCCGAGGACGTCCCCGACATGCTGGCGCTCGTCGAGCGGTCGCGGCCCGGCCCGTTCCTCCCCCGCACCTATCTCATGGGCCGGTACGTCGGCATCCGGCGGGGTGGGCGCCTCGTCGCGATGGCCGGCGAGCGCCTGCAGCCGGAGGGCTGGACCGAGATCAGCGCCGTGACCACCGACCCCGACCACCGCGGCCAGGGCCTCGCCACGCGCCTGGTCCTCGACGTCGCGCACCACGTCCGCGAGCGTGGCGCGCGCCCCATGCTGCACGCGGCGGGGAACAACGCGAACGCGATCCGGCTGTACGAGAACCTCGGGTTCCGGCTGCGCGCACGCACCGCGTTCGGCGCGGTGCGCACGCCCTCGGCCTGACCTCCGCAGGCCGACGGCCCGGGTCCCCGCGGGGACCCGGGCCGTCGCACGCTGCGCTCCCGGCGGCTGGTCGCGCCGTCGGCTCAGGCCTCGAGCAGGTCCGGCTGCGGGTGCCGCACACCCTGCACGGCGCCGCGGGGGATGACCTGCGAGATCGCGGCGACGTCGTCCGGCGACAGCGTGATCGACGCGGCGGCGACGTTCTGCTCGAGGTAGCGCAGCCGCTTGGTGCCCGGGATGGGCACGACGTCGTCGCCCTGCGCGAGCAGCCACGCGAGGGCGAGCTGCGCGGCGGTGACGTCGCGCTCGGCGGCGAGCCCCTCGAGCGAGCGGACCAGGGTCCGGTTGTGCTCGAACGCCTCCCCGGCGTACCGGGCGTGCCTGCGCCGCACGTCGTCGTCCGCAAGCTCGGCGACCCGGTCGACGGTGCCGGTGAGGATGCCGCGCCCGAGCGGGGAGAACGGCACGAAGCCGATGCCGAGCTCGCGCAGGGCGGGCAGGACGGCGTCCTCGGGGTCGCGGGTCCACAGCGAGTACTCGCTCTGCACGGCGGTGACCGGGTGCACGGCGTGCGCGCGACGCACGGTGCCCGCGCCCGCCTCCGAGAGGCCGATCGCGCGGACCTTGCCTGCCGCGACCAGCTCGCCGAGCGCCCCGACGGTCTCCTCGACGGGCACCTGCGGGTCCACGCGGTGCAGGTAGTACAGGTCGAGGTGGTCCGTGCCGAGGCGGGCCAGCGAACGGTCGATCGCGGCGCGCAGGTACTCCGGGCGCCCGTCGACGGGGCGGCCGTCGGGGTGCTTCCCCAGCCCGAACTTCGACGCCAGCACGACCCGGTCGCGGTGCGGGCCGAGCACGCGCCCGATGAGCTCCTCGTTGCGCCCTGCGCCGTACACGTCGGCGGTGTCGATCAGCGTGACGCCGAGCTCGAGGGTGCGCCGCAGCACCGCCTCCGCCTCGGCGGCGTCGGCCGGGCCGTACGAGTCGGCGACGGACATGCCGCCGAAGCCGAGCGCGGACACGGTGAGGGCGTGGTCGCCGGAGCCCAGGGTGCGGGTGGGCAGCGTGCCCGTGGGAGGTGTCGTCATGGCCGCAGCCGACCACCGCGACCGCCGGCGCGCAAGGGCCGGGCCGCCCCTCTCGGATGCTGGACGAGCGGTGCGCGCGAGCGGGTCAGCCGACCGAGCGGCGGTGGCGCTCGGCGAGCTCCTGGTACTCGATCGCGTTGCGGCGCACGCGCTCGGCGCCCTCGGCGTCGAGCTCACCGCGGTCCTTCGCCGGGACGCCGACGGCGAGGTGCCCGGCCGGGATCTCCTGGCCCTCGCGCACCAGCGCGCCCGCCGCGACGAACGCGCCCTCGCCGACGACCGCGTTGTTCAGCAGGGTCGCGCCCATCCCGATCAGGCTGCCGTCGCCCACCGTGGCGCCGTGGACGATCGCGCCATGGCCGACGCCCACGCCGGCGCCGATGGTCGCGGGCACGCCGGTGTCGGTGTGCACCACGCAGTTGTCCTGGATGTTGGAGCCCTCGCCGAGCACGATCGCGTCCATGTCGCCGCGCAGCACCGCGCCGTAGAAGACGCTCGCCCCCGCGCCGATGCGCACGTTCCCCACGATCGTCGCCGTGGGGGCGACCCACGCCGTGGGGTGGATGTCGGGAGTGTGACCGTCGAAGGGGAGCACCGTCGCCATGCGCGCGACCCTACCTGCCCCGGGCAGGCGCCACGCCACCGACGGAGCGCCACCGACGTCGTACCCGCTGTCGCTTCCGGGCCGGGAAGCGACAGCGGCTACTACGTCGAGGTCCCGGACCGCGCCCGGCGGCCCGGGATGGCCGCGACGAGCTCGCGCGTGTAGTCCTCCTGCGGGTCGAGCAGGATCTGGTCCGCCGCGCCCTGCTCCACGATCCGGCCCCGGCGCATCACACCGACCTGGTCGGCGACCTGGCGCACCACGGCGAGGTCGTGCGAGACGAACAGGTACGCGAGCCCGTGCTCCGCCTGCAGGCGCACCAGCAACTCGAGGATCTGCGCCTGCACCGAGACGTCGAGCGCGGACACCGGCTCGTCGAGCACCACGAGGTCCGGCCGCAGGGCGAGCGCCCGCGCGATGGCGACGCGTTGGCGCTGCCCGCCGGACAGCTCCCGGGGGCCCCGCCGCAGCACGTCCACGGGCAGCGCCACGTCGTCGATCAGGGAGCGCACCCGGTCGGCACGCTCCGCCCGGTCGCCGACGCCGTAGGCCCGCAGGGGCTCGGTGACGATCTGCTCGACGGTGAAGCGCGGGTCGAGCGAGGCGTACGGGCTCTGGTACACGACCTGGAACCCGCGCCGCAGCGACCGCAGCTCCCGGCCGCGCGCGGCGGTGACGTCCTCGCCCCGGAACACGACCCGCCCGGCCGAGGGCCGCTCGAGCCGCAGCGCCAGGCGCGCCGTCGTCGTCTTGCCGGAGCCGGACTCGCCCACCAGCGCGTACGTGCGCCCCGGGCCGACGGCAAGGCTGACGTCGTCCACCGCGACGAGGGTGCGGCGCTCGGCGCCGCGCGGCAGGGCGAACTCCTTGCGCACACCGTCGAGGGCGAGGACGGGCGCCGGCTCCGCCGAGGACGGCGGCGCCTCCCCGCCCTGCGCAGCACCCTCCCGCGCACCGCCGTCCCGCGCCCCGACGACGAGTCGCGCGCTCGCGAGGCTGGGGGCGGCCGCGATCAGCGCACGCGTGTACGGGTGCCGCGGGTCGTCCAGCAGCCGCGCTGCCGGTCCTTCCTCCACCACCACCCCGTCCTGGAGGACGACGATCCGGTCCGCGCGGTCGGCGGCGACGCCCAGGTCGTGGGTGATGAGCAGCACGGCCGTGCCGGTCTCCCGCGCGAGGGCATCGAGGTGGTCGAGGATGCGCCGCTGCACGGTGACGTCGAGCGCGCTGGTGGGCTCGTCCGCGACGATCAGGCGCGGCCCTGCCGCGATGGCGATCGCGATGAGCACGCGCTGCCGCAGCCCGCCCGAGAGCTGGTGCGGGTACTGGCGGGCCCGCGCCGCGGGGTCGTCCACGCCGGCCTGGCGCAGCAGCTCGACGGCCCGGACCCTGGCGTCGGCGCGGCGCACCAGCCCGTGGACGACGAGCACCTCGGCGACCTGGTCGCCGACGCGCACCACGGGGTTGAGGGAGACGGTCGGATCCTGGGGCACCAGGCCGACGTGCCGACCACGGACGTCCTGCCACTCCTTCTCGGTGAGGCCGGACAGGTCGCGGCCGTCGAGCCGGAGGCGGCCTGCGGTCACCTCGCCGCCCCGTGGCAGCAGGTGCAGCGCGGCGTGCGCCGTCGTGCTCTTGCCCGAGCCCGACTCGCCGACGAGCGCCACGACCTCTCCGGCCCCGACCCGCAGGTCCACGCCGCGCACGGCCGGTCGATGCCCGCCGTCGGCGGTCCGGTAGGCCACCTCGAGTCCGCTGATCTCCAGCACCGGGGTACTCGCCGTCGTGCGTGTCACTGGTCCTCTCCCGTCTTCTCCAGGGCCCGCGACACCCTGTTGGCGGCGAGCACGACGGCCACGATGACGAGACCCGGCAGGGTGGTGAGCCACCAGGCGGTGGCGAGGTAGTCGCGCCCACCGGAGACGAGCGCGCCCCACTCGGGCGCGGGCGGCGGGGTGCCGTAGCCGAGGAAGCTCAGCGCCGACACGGCCAGCACGGCGGTCCCGAGGTCGAGGGCGACGAGCGCCAGCACCGGGCCGGAGGAGTTGGGCAGCACGTGCCGCCCGAGCACGGCCGGCCACCGCAGGCCGGACGCGCGGGCCGCCTCCACGTAGACGGAGGTCGACACGCGCAGCACCTCGGCCCGCATCACGCGGGCGAACGTCGCCACCGAGCCGATGCCGACCGCGATCGCGACCTTGACCGGACCGAAGCCGAGCGCCGTGATGATCGCCAGGGAGAGCAGGATGCTCGGGATCGCCAGCAGCACGTCGACGAGCCGGCCGACCACGTCGTCCACCCAGCCGCGCAGGAACCCCGCGAGCAGGCCGAGGAGCGAGCCGAGGACGAGGCCGACGGCCACCGCGAGCGCCGTCGTGCGCAGGGTCAGCGACGCCCCGTGCACCGCGCGGGCGTACACGTCGCGGCCCAGGTGGTCCGTGCCGAACCAGTGCGCGCCCGACGGTGGCTGGAGCCGGTCGGCGGGGACGCCGACCAGCGGGTCCTGGGCGGTGAACACCTGCGGTGCCACGGCCCAGGCGGCCACGAGGAGCAGGACGGCGACCGCGACGAGCAGGCCCGGCCGCCGCAGCACGTGGCGTGCGCCGCGCAGGGTGCGCCGGGCACCGCCGTGCCGGGCAGGCGTCGCCGCGGGATCCGGCGCCGACGCGTCGGTCACGACGGGGCGGGTGAGGGTCTGCAGCGTCATGCGGTCACCGCCGTGGCTCGCCGGGACGCAGCCCGCCGGGAGGCGGCCCGCGGTGTCCGGAGCTGGATCCGGGGGTCGAGCACGGGGTAGACGAGGTCGACCACCAGGGTCACGACGACGAAGACGAGCGCGGAGAACACCACGATCGCGAGGACCACGGGCACGTCCTGCTGGTTGACCGACTGCACCGTGAGCCGCCCGAGCCCCTGCCGCGAGAACACGGTCTCAGTCACGACGGCGCCGCCGAGCAGGCCACCCACCATGACGCCGAGAACGGTGAACGCCGGGATGGCGGCGTTGCGCAGGGCGTGCGCGAGATGCACCCGGGCGCGGCTCGCGCCCTTCGCCCACGCCGTCTCGACGTAGGGCTCGCCGAGCGTGCCGCGCAGGGAGCGGGACAGGATCTGCGCGAGCTGCGCCCCGGCCGGGACGGCCAGCGTGATCGTGGGCAGCACCAGGCTGACGGCGCCCTCGTTGCCGATCGCCGGGAACACCGGCAGCCGGAACGAGAACCACTGCAGCAGCACCAGGCCCACGAAGAACGTGGGCAGGGCGACGCCGAGCGGCGGCAGCGCGGACAGCGCCTGGCGCAGGAACCGGGCCCGCGGGAGGACGCTGGCCACCGCGACCGCCGTCCCGCCGAGGACGGCGACAAGGAGCGCCGCACCGGTGAGCCTGAGCGTCTCGGGCAGCGCCTGCGCGACGAGGGCCGTCGCGGAGGCGCCGCTCACGTACGAGGCGCCGAAGTCGCCGGCCAGCGCGCCGAGGAGCGCGTCGCCGTACTGCACGAGGATCGGGCGGTCGAGCCCGTGCTCCGCGCGCAGCGCGGCGAGCTGGGCCGGGTCGACCTGGCTCACCTCGCCGCCCCCGGACGCGACCAGCGCGGCCGGGTCGCTCGGCAGCAGGTACAGGACGAAGAACGCGACGGTGAAGGCCGCCCAGAGGACGAACACCCCCTGCCCGGCCCGTCGCAGCACGTAGCGGGTCATCTCACTCTCCCGCGCCGTCGGTCACCCAGGCGTCGTAGAAGTCGAGCCGCGAGGAGGCCTCGAAGGTCAGCCCCTGCACGCGGTCGGCCGCCGCGATCGTGGTGGACAGCTCGTAGACCGGGATGGCGTGACCACGCTCCAGCAGCAGCCTCGACGCCTCGGAGACCAGCGTCCGGCGCTCCTCGGGGTCGGTGGCGGCGGCCGAGTCGTCGAGCAGCTCGTCGACCTCCTCCGGGTCGCGCTGGTTCACGTTGCGCGCGTTCGCCGAGAAGATCGTGCGCAGCACGTCGGCGTCCGACCGGGTGAGGTTGTAGTAGTCGAAGTCGAAGTCGCCGGCGGCGGTGGCCGCCTCCTTCTCGGCCACCGTGACGTGCTTGAGCTGCAGGTCGACCCCGATCTGCCGGAGCTGCTGCTGCACGAGCTCGAGCGCGCCGGGCTCCTGCCAGAACGTCACCGTGGTGGAGAGCCTCCGACCGTCCTTCTCGCGGATGCCGTCGGCGCCCACGACCCAGCCCGCGTCGTCCAGGACCTTCGTCGCACCCTCGGGGTCGTACGCGAGCAGGTCGTCCGCACCCTCGAACAGCGGCGTCGAACGGGACAGCACACCGGTGGCCGGCTGGTCCTGCGGGGTCAGCACGGTGTCCACGATCTGCTGGCGGTCGATCCCCTTGACGAGCGCGGTGCGCACGGCCTCGTCGGCGGCCAGCGGGCTGGACTCGTTGGGGAACAGGTTGAACACGACGCCCGGGTTCGCGCGGTAGGACAGCCAGAACCCGTTGCCGTCGAACTGCGGCAGGTCGACGGCGTTCAGCGCGGCGGTCGCGTCGATCTGTCCCGACTGCAGGGATCCGGAGCGCACACCCGCCTCGGGGATGACCTTCAGGGTCACCGTGTCGAGGTACGCCTCGCCCGTGTGGCTGCTGGCCTCCGACCCCCAGTCGTAGCCCGCGACCTTCTCCAGCACGATCTCCTGGTCCGGGGTGTAGGACTTCACGGCGAACGGCCCGGAGCCGACGTACTTCCCGGCGCAGCGGTCCTCGGTCGAGAGGGTCGCCGAGTCGGGCGAGAGCAGGCCGAGGGAGAACGTCGACGTCGCCTGGAGGAACTGCGCGCTCGGCTCGTCGAAGTCGACGGTCACGGTGTGCTCGTCCACGACGGTGGTGCCCGCGTAGCCGACGAGGTACTGGGAGCCGAGGGACGCCACGGCACCCAGGTCGACGATCGCGTCGAAGTTGGTCTTCACCGCGGCGGCGTCGATCGGCGTGCCGTCGGCGAACGTGGCGTCGTCGCGCAGGTGGAACGTGTAGCTGGAGGCGTCGTCGTTCACCTCCCAGCTCTCCGCGAGCCAGGGCAGGATCTCGCCGGACTCCGGGTCCTGGGCGGTGAGCGACGCGACGGTCTGACGGGCGGCCGCGATCGCGTCGTTGTTGCCGACCTGCTGCGGGTCGACGCAGTGCGAGTCCACCGTGATGGCGAACGTCAGGTCGCCGCCGGCGACGGGCTCGCCGCCCGCGTCGGTGCCGGTGCCCGCGGCGTCGGCGCCCGTCGAGCAGGCGCTGAGCAGGAGGCCGGCGGCCGAGACGGTGGCGGCGAGCCCGACGACGCAGCGTCGCGGGGTGCGCCTGGGGTCCTGGGTGCGCGGTGCGCGCGGGGTGGTGGTCATCGCGTGGTGTTCCTCGTGGTCATGGCGGGTCGCCCACCCCCGCGCCGGCACGGGCCGGGGCGCGGTCATGGACGACCGGAGCCGTGCTTACCCGGCCGCGGGCGCGGCGGGGTCAGGTCGTTCCCGGAGCACCCCGTCACGTCGAAGGGTTGCTGGCCAGCGAGCCGGGCCTGGGTGCTGGCGCTCGTCACCTGGGCGGCAGGGAAGCCGCCGCGGCCTCCCGAGTCAAGGGTCGGGCGGGTCGTCTCACATCACGGACGCGGGACGGGCGCCGCAGACGCCGAAGGCCCCGCCGTCGGTGACGGCGGGGCCTCGAGGGGTCCGGTGGTGGGCGGCGGCCTCAGCGGGCGGAGGGCCGCAGGCGCGCGCCGAGCAGGTAGAGCTCGCAGCCGAGGCACAGGCCGACGACGGCGTTGAGGCCGGCCGCGACGAACGCGATCCCCGCGGCCCACGGCACCGCGGCCAGCACGCCTGCGAGCCCGAGCACGACGCCGACGCCCGTGACGACGAGGCCGACGAGCTGGGCGAACCGCGGCGGGCGCGGGTCCTCGAGCTCGGCGGGCGGCGCGAGCCGGGGGCGAATGAGGGTCTTGAAGAGCCAGCCCTGCACCGTGCCCTGCGCGCCGCGCACGGCGCCCAGGAGGAACCCGGCGGCCACGACGGCGAGCAGCACGAGGCCGGCGGGGCTCGCCCCGAGGAGCACGACCACGGCGAGCAGCAGCGCCGTGACGGCGGCGCCCACCCGAGGGCCGCGCGGGTCGATGCCGGCCGGGGCCCGCGTGACGGGGGCCTGGCCGGCGGGACGCTCGGAGGTCATCGGTTCTCCTCGGGGACGGGGTTCGGCGGGCTCAGCCGACGGGGACGACGGCGGCCAGGGCCTGGCGCGCCTGAGCGGGCGACATCCCGCCGCTGCTGCGGGCGGCCTGCGCCCCGGTCGCGTCCAGCACCAGCACCGTCGGGGTGGTGAGGACGCCGAGCTCGCGCACGAGGTCGAGATGGTCGTCGACGTCGAGCTCGTGGTGCTCCACGCCGGCCTCGCGCTCGACGAGGCCCTCCAGCACGCGGGCCGTGGCGCGGCACGGGGCGCACACCTCGGCGGACAGCTGGACGAACGTCGCCCGCTCCCCCAGCCGGACCCCGCGGGCCGCCCAGTCCACGACGGGGTCCTGCCGCGCGGGCGTGGTGCGGACGCGCCCCTGGCGGGACCTCCACACCGCGCCGAGGACGACGGTCGCCAGGACGAGCACGGCCAGGATCACCAGCTGGGTGGGCTGGACCGTCACGGTGGCCTCCTCACACGGTCGACGTCGCGGCCATTCTCCCCGGCGCCCACCATCCGGTCGACGGGATGACCGCATGCCGGACACCCCGCCAGGCGGTCAGACGGTCAGCGCCGCGGCACGCGTGCCGTCGTGCACCGCGGGGGCCTGCGCCGCGGTGAGGCCGGCGGCCCGCCGCTCGTCGTCGGGCCCCCAGAGCGTCGTCGTGACCTCGGCGCGCACGACGGGCGCGACCTCGGCCGCGAACCGGCGCAGCACGTCCTCCTGGCGGGACGGCTCCAGCAGGTGGTTCACCGAGACGGACTGCAGCACGTGCCCGAAGGAGCCGTGGTAGTCGAGGATCTTCTCGGCCACCCGCTCGGGCGACCCGACCAGCGCCGGGCCGCGCTCGACGGCGTCCTCGATCGTCTCGAACGCCTGGGCCTTGCCGACGTGCGTCGCGGGGTCGTAGCCGCGCGCCCGCAGCCGCGCGACCTGCCCCTCGTACAGCGGCCGGTACTGCTCGATCGCCTGCTCCGTGGTGTCGGCGAGGAACAGGCCCCCGGAGCCGGCGCCGACGAACCGGAACGCCGGGTCGTGCCCGGCGGCCGCGTACCGCTCGCGGTACCGGTCGATCAGCCGCCCGTAGCTCTCCCGCGGCTGCAGCGCGTTGGCGCTCACGATCGGGTCGCCCCACCGGGCGGCCAGGTCGACGGCGAACTCGCTCGTCGCGGACCCGTGCCAGATGCGGAAGGGCCCGGCGAAGGGTCGCGGCAGTGTGGTGGCGTGCTCCAGCCGGTGGCGGTGGCGGCCTGACCAGGTGACGTCCTCGGACGACAGGAGCAGCCGCAGGAGCTCGTAGTTCTCCTCGAGGTACTCGTACTGCTTCGCGATGTCGAGGCCGAGCAGCGGGTACTGCAGCTCCTCGTTGCCCTTGCCGATGACGATCTCCAGCCGCCCGCGGGAGAGCTGGTCGACGGTCGCCAGGTCCTCCGCCACCCGGATCGGGTCGAGCAGGGACAGCACGGTCACGCCGGTCGACAGCAGGATGCGGCGGGTGCGGGCCGCCACCGCCCCGAGGATCACGGTGGGCGCGGACGACAGCACGTCGCCGGCGTGCCGCTCCCCGACCGCGAACGAGTCGAACCCGAGCTCCTCGGCCAGCACCGCGTGCTCGACGACGCGCGCGAGGCGGTCCGCGGGCGGCACCGCCTCTCCCGTGACGGGATGGGGCGGGTTGAAGACGATGTCGAGCAGCTGGAAGCGCATCAGGCCACGCGCTCCCCGGTGCCGACCGCCGCGCCGTCGGCATCCGCGGAGGCCTCGGCCGTCGCAGCGGCCCGGGCGGTCGAGCGGTCGCGCGCGGCCACGCCCTCGCGCACGAGCGGGATGACGTGTCTGCCGAAGTCGATGGCGTCGTCGAGCAGGTCGTAACCGCGCGCCGAGATGACCCGCACCCCGAGGTCGTAGTAGGCGAGCAGCGCCTCCGCGACCTGCTCGGGCGTGCCGACCAGCGCGTTGGAGTTGCCGGCCCCTCCCGTCGCCTTCGCCGTGGCGGTCCAGAGCGCGGTGTCGTACCGGTCCCCCGCGGCGGCGATCTCGAGCAGGCGCTGCGACCCGGCGTTCTCGGGCCTGTCGATCGGGTGCCGCCGGGACAGCTGCCCGCCCAGCTGCGCCTTGCGCGCCTCGATCCGGTCCAGCACGCGGTGCGCCTTCTCCCAGGCCAGCTCCTCGGTGGGCGCCACGATCGGCCGGAAGGCCGCGTGGATGCGCGGCGGCGTCGTGCGTCCCGCGGCCGCGGCCTCGGCGTGCACGCGGTCGATCTGCTCCTGCGTGCGGGCCAGGGGCTCGCCCCACACGGCGTAGATGTCGGCCTCGGCCGCCCCAACCCGGAAGGCGGCATCCGAGGACCCCCCGAAGGAGATCGTCGGCACGTGGCCCTCGACCGGCTTCGCGTCGAGCACGAAGTCCTCGAAGTCGTAGAACTCGCCGTGGTGGTCGAACGCCTCCGCGCTGGACCACGCCTGCTTGACGATCCGGATGTACTCGTGGGTGCGCGCGTACCGATCGTCCTTGGTGAGCCGGTCGCCCTCGCGGCCCTGCTCGTGGTCGTTGCCGCCGGTGATGAAGTGCACCGACAACCGGCCCCCGGAGAGCTGGTCGAGGGTGGCGAACGTCTTGGCGGCGTACGTCGGGTACGAGACGTTGGGCCGGTGGGCCAGCAGCAGCTCGATGCTCTGCAGACGTGCCGCCGTGTACGCGGCGAGGGCCGCCGGCTCCGGGCCGGAGGACCCGTAGGCGAACAGGACCCGCGTCCACCCGTTGTCCTCGTGCGCGCGCACGATGCGCTCCAGGTAGGCGGGGTCGAACGCGGCGGTGGTGCGGGCGGACGTCTCGGACGCGTCGTTCGTGGTGGCGATGCCGAGGAACTCGACGGGCATGGTGGTCTCCTTCGCTGCAGCGGTGGGGCTGGGGTCGTGCTCGTGCCGGGCGGGTCAGGCGCCCGCGGCGGGGCCGTCCGACGGCGCGGTCGCCGGAAGGCCGGCGTCGCGCCAGGCGGGGAACCCGCCGTCGACGTGGGTCACGTCGGTGAAGCCGCGGGCCGTGAGCGCCGCGGCGACCGGTCCGGAGCCGTCGATCGAGCCGCAGACCACGACGACCGGGGTGTCGAGCGAGATCGCAGGCGCGTCGGCCGGGCCGAAGAGCGCGTCCAGGTCGTCCCGGTCGGCGAGCGTCGCCCCGGGGATGTCGCCGGTGGCGGCGCGGCCGCGCGCCGACCGCACGTCGACCAGCAGGGCGCCGTCGGCGACCCGCGCGCCGGCCGTGCGCGCGTCCTGCGTCGGCGGCGTGGTCGGACCGGTGCCTCCGGGTGCCGTCCCGGGCACGGTCTCGGACGTGGTCTCGGGCGCGGTATCGGGCGCGGTCTCGGACGTGGTCATGGTCCTCCTTGAGGGGTGGTGGTCGGTCGGTGCGGGTCAGGGCGTCGCGGCCAGGGCGGGGACGCGGGGCGCCTCGCCCTCGGTCGCACCCCACGCCTGGGCGAGCAGCGCGAACGACCGCTGCCGGTCGGCGAGGTCGTGCGCGGCGGTGGTGACGAGGAGCTCGTCGGCCCCGGTGACCCGGGCCAGGGTCTCCAGGCGGCCCACGACGGTCGCCGGGTCGCCGACGACGCGCGTGTCCACCCGGTCGGCGACCACCGCGCGCTCGTCCTCGGGGCGCTCGGCCCAGTCCGTGGCGTCGGCGGGGCGCGGGTAGGCGATCGCGCCGTCCGCCCCGCGGCGGATGGACAGCACCCAGTCGGCGAACGGCGCCGCGAGCTCGCGGGCCCGCTCGGTGGTGTCGGCGACGAGCACGTCGGCGGAGACGACGACGTACGGCTCGGCGAGCACCCCGGGGCGGAACGCCGCCCGGTACGCGGCGACGGTCTCGAGGGTGTTCGACGGGCTCACGTGGTAGTTCGCCGCCAGGGGCAGGCCCAGCTCTCCGGCCACACGGGCGCTCCCGCCGCCGGAGGACGCCAGCACCCACAGGTCGAACGCGGCGTCCTGCACGGGCGGCGACACGTACCGGCGCCCGCCGTCGTCGGCGTACGTGCCCGCCCGCAGCCCGAGCACGAGCTCGACCTCGGCGCGGAAGCTCGCCGGGGTGCGCGAGGCCCCCACCACGGCGGCCTGCGCGAGCGCGCGCTCGCGCAGCACGGAGTCCCCCGCGGTCGGCGGCGCGGGCGGCACGTACAGCCCGTCGACGACGCGCGGTCCGCTCTCCGGCGCCGCCGCCGGGGCCGGGCGCGGCGCGCCGCCCTTCGGCGGCGTGAACGCCCGGCCCAGGCCGAGGTCCACCCGCCCCGGGTGCAGCGCGGCGATCGTGCCGAACTGCTCGGCCGCCACGAGCGGGCTCGTGGTGCTCAGCAGCACCGCGCCCGAGCCGACGCGGATGCGCTCGGTGCGGGCGGCGACGGCGGCGGCGAGCACCGCCGGCGCGGCGGACCCGACCCCCGGCGACAGGTGGTGCTCGGCGTACCAGACCCGGCGGTAGCCGAGCCGGTCGAGGTCCACGGCGAGGTCGACGGCGTCGCGCACCGCCTGCGCGCCCGCGCGGCCCTCGGGCACGAGGGCGAGGTCGAGGACGGACAGGGGCACCCTGCGGTTCGGGGTCGCGGCGGGGTCGGTCATGGTGGTCTCCAGGTGGCGGGTGGTGCGGGTCGGGCGGTTCGGGCGTGGCGCGCGGTCGGTCAGCGCGACGGCAGCCCGAGGGCGGTGAGCGCCTCGCGCAGGCGCTCGCGGCCCTGGAGCGAGCCTCCGCCGCGCAGTCGGTCGACGACCCGTCGCGACCACGAGCCGTCGAGCCGCTCCTCGCGGTAGAAGGCGTCGATGCGCGGCGCGTAGTCGGCGACGTGCGCGACGCGCCCCTCGTCGTACGTCTCGCGGTGCAGCACGGCGTCCTGGGGCAGGCGTGGCTTGACGCGCGGGGCGTGGCCGGGGTCGGGGTGCCCGACGGCCAGCCCGACGACGGCGACCGCGCCGGGCGGCAGGCCGAGCTCGGCCGCAAGGTCCTCGGGGTGGTTCCGCACCGCCCCGACGTACACGGTGCCGAGGCCGAGGGACTCGGCCGCGACGACCGCGTTCTGCGCCGCGAGCGCGGCGTCGAGGAACGCGACGACCGTCGTCTCCAGGTAGCCGGCGGCCTCGAGCTCGACGCCGTCCTGCGCGCCCAGCTGCCGGGCCCGTGCCACGTCGGCCACCCACACGAGCAGCAGCGGCGCGTCGCGCACGTGCTCCTGGTGCCCGGCGAGCGCCGCGACCCGGGCAAGCCGGTCGCGGTCGGTGACCGCCACGACGCTCCACAGCTGCAGGTTCGACGACGAGGGCGCGGACTGCGCCGCCGCCACCACGGTGGGCAGCACCCACGGTTCCAACGGTCCCGGCAGGAACGCCCGCACGGAGCGGTGGCCCAGCTGGACGTCGAGGACGGCCGGCCCGCCGCCCGGGGCGCCGGTGACCGCCGCGGTGAGCGCTGCGGCGACGCCCGGCGCGGCGTCGTCCGCGTCCTCGGGCCGCACGCCGTAGCGGGCGGCGACCCGCGCGCGGGCCCGCAGGTCCCGCAGGTCCGCGGCCACGCGGGGCGTCGTCGGACGGGCGGGGCGGGGGCGGTTCGGGGGTCGCGGCACCGCGACGGCGGACGGCGTGGCGTTCTCGGTCACCTGCACTCCTCGGGACGGACGGGTCGGGGACGGGACGGATGGTCCGGACGGTCGGGTGCCGTCACTCCGTCTTCGGCAGGCCCGGCGGGTTGGTCTCGGGCTTTTCGACGGCCTCGGTCTCCAGGCCCCAGCGCTCGAGCACCTGGGCGTACGTGCCGTCGTCGAAGGCCTGCTGCAGAGCGGCCGTGACGGCGGGCGCGAGGTCGTTGCCCTTCTTGGTCGCGACGGCGATCTGCGCGGTGTCGGGCCAGCCGCCGTTGAGCGTGCCGACGACGGCGAGCTCGTCGGGCGCGATCTTGGCCTGGTAGGCCAGGGACGCGTTGGGGCCGACGTAGACGTCGAGACGGCCGGACTTCAGGGCGAGGAGGACGTCGGAGAGCTGCTCGTAGTACTCCGGCTGTCCGCCGGCGATGGGCTCGAGCCCCTCGGCGACGTTCTGGTCGTTCCACTCGAGCAGGATCTTCTCCTGGTTGGTGCCCGAGCCGACGCCCACCCGCAGCCCCGCGACGTCCTGCCGCTCGCCGATCTCCGGGACGTCGGAGCCCGCCTTGGTGAGCCAGCCCAGCTCGTCGTTGCGGTAGGAGGAGAAGGCGATCGTCTCCTTGCGCTCCTCGGTCACGGTGACGTTGGAGATGACGGCGTCGACGTCGCCCGACTGGAGGGCCAGGGGCCAGTCGGCCCAGGCCTTGACCTCGAGGCGCAGGTCCTTGCCGAGGCCGTCGGCGACGAGCTGCGCGATGTCGGTCTCGTTGCCGATGGGGGTCTTGTCGTCATCGGCGAAGAAGCCGAGCGGAGGTGCCGCGCCGGCGCTCACGGCCACGACGAAGTCGTCCTTGTCCGCGAACGCCTCCGGCAGCAGGCCGACGGCCTCGGCCGACTCGGTCGACCGGATCCGGTCCTGGTCGGGACTGGTGCTGACCTCGAGCCCGGCTGCAGCGGCACCCTCGGAGCTGGTGCCGGCGGGAGCCTCGACGCCGTCGCCGGTGCCGGCGGCCTCGGGGGCCGAGGTGCTGACACCGGCGCAGGCCGTGAGTGCCAGCAGGGGGACGGTGGCGAGCAGGGCGAGCGCGCGGGCTCGGCGGGTCGGTGCGGTCACGGGTGTCTCCAGGGGATGGGTGTGCGGCCGGGGCCGCAGGTCAGGGGATGTGAACGGACGTGGGAAGGCATGTGGGGCCGGAGAAGGTCAGAGGACCCTGTCGAGGAAGGCGCGGGTGCGGGCGTGGCGTGGGCGGGAGAGCACCTCGGCGGGCGGCCCCTGCTCGACGACCACCCCGCCGTCCATGAAGACGACGTTGTCGGCGACCTCGCGGGCGAAGCCGATCTCGTGGGTGACGACGACGAGGGTGGTGCCGGTGCTCGCGACGTCCTTGATGACCTCGAGCACCTCGCCGACCAGCTCGGGGTCGAGCGCGGAGGTGGGCTCGTCGAAGAGCAGCACCCGGGGCCGCAGCGCGAGGGCGCGGGCGATCGCGACGCGCTGCTGCTGCCCGCCGGACAGCTGCCGTGGTCGCGCGTCCGCCTTGTCCGCGAGCCCGACGCGGCTGAGCAGCTCGCGGGCCTCGGGCTCCACCTCGGCGCGAGGGCGGCGCTGCGCGGACAGCGGCGCCTCGACGACGTTCTCCAGCACGGTGAGGTGCGGGAACAGGTTGAATCCCTGGAAGACGAACCCGATGCGGGTGCGCTGCCCGAGGATCTCCCGCTCCTTGAGCTCCTGCAGCACGTCGCCCCGGCGGCCACCACGTCGGGAGTGCCGGCGTCGGTAGCCCACGAGGTCACCGTCCACCGTGACGAAGCCCGCGTCGACCTTCTCGAGGTGGTTGATCGCGCGCAGCAGCGTGGACTTGCCGGAGCCCGACGGCCCGAGGACGACGGTGACGGTGCCGGGTTCGAAGGTGAGGTCGACGTCCCGGAGCACCTCGAGGGTGCCGAAGCTCTTGTGCAGGCCGTGCACCTCGACCCGGCCCGCCGCGCCCTCGTGCGCCGTCGTGCGTGTCGTCGTGGCGGTCATGCGGGGCCTCCCGAGGTGCGGGCGGTGCGGGTGAGGACGCCGACCCGGGCGCGGGCCGCGAACGCCGGCGGCACGTGCGGGGGCACCGGACGGCCGGTGAGGCGGGCCACGGTCACGGCGGACGACCAGCGCAGCCGCTGCAGGGGCGTGGGCGGCAGGGTGCGCACGGCGCCCTTCGCGTAGTGCCGCTCGACGTAGTACTGGACGATCGTGATCAGCGTGGTCAGCACCAGGTACCAGATCGCCGCGACGATGAGCAGGGGCACGACCTTGCCGTTGCGGCCGTAGATGACGGACGCGATGTAGAACAGCTCGCCGTACGCCAGGACGTAGACGATCGAGGTGCCCTTGAGCAGGCCGATGACCTCGTTGACGGCCGTCGGCACGATCGAGCGCATGGCCTGCGGCAGCACGATGCGGGTCACCTGGCGCCGGCGCGGGATGCCGAGCGACGCGGCCGCCTCCTGCTGCCCCTGGTCGACGCTGAGGATGCCGGCGCGCACGATCTCGGCGGAGTAGGCGGCCTGCGAGAGCCCCAGGCCCAGGATGGCGGCGCCGAACTTGTCGATGACGCCGAGGGTGTCGAACCAGAGGTACTCCGGGCCGAACGGGACCCCGAGGCTCAGGTGCGGGTAGAGATAGGCGAGGTTGTACCAGAGCAGCAGCTGCAGCAGCAGGGGCACGGAGCGGAAGACCCACGTGTACGCCCACGACACCCCGACGAGCAGCGGCGAGCGCGACAGCCGCATGAGCGCCAGCACGGTGCCCAGCGCGAACCCCACCACCGACGCCGCGGCCGTGAGCCGGATCGTCGCCCAGGCGCCGGACAGGATCGAGGGCCAGGTGAGGTACTGCGCGACGACGTCCCACTCCCACCGGTCGTTGGTGAGCAGCGAGCTGACGACCATCGCCAGCAGCACGGCCACGCCGGCCGTCGCGACCCATCGCCCCGGGTGGCGGGCGGGGACGATGCGCAGGTCCGCGTACGGGGTGGCCGCGGCGTCCCGAGCCGGTGCCGCAGGCCCCGGAGCCCGTGCGCCAGGTGTCTGTGCGCTCGGCGTCTGTGCGCCCGGCGTCGTGACGGCGGTCATCGCGGCGCCCTCTCCCCCGCCGTGACGGCGAACGGGACGTGGTTGCCCGGCGGCGGGGCGGGGCACGTGCCGTGGTCGCTGAACGCGTACGGCAGGTTGACGGCGTCGTTGAGGTCGAGGTGTGCGACGCCCGCGTCGCCCGGGGTCAGGGACCCGGGGAGCTCGGGGCGCACCACCCGCCAGGGCGCGACGCCGGGTGCCTCGTCGCTGAAGAGCAGCGTCGGGGCGCCACCCGGGGAGCCGGTCAGCACGAGCGTGACCGTCCGGTCGCCGCGCTTCAGGTCGAGCTCGCCGACCGCCTGCAGCCGGTGCACCAGGCCGGGACGGGCGGCCCCGACCACGAGCCCGCGGGGTACGTCGTACAGGCGGACGGGCGCCTCGACCGCCCACGAGGGGTCGTGGTCGAAGGCGGGCACCCCGGCGAAGTCGAGGCGCGTGCGGGCGTGCGGGTCGCGCAGCCGGATCGCGAGGCGTCCGGTGCGCCGCACCAGCTCGATCGCCACCGCGGCCGTCTCCCCTGCCGGCGGGAGGTCCGGGTCGGCGCCGTCGGCGGGCTCGCGCCCGGAGGGCAGGAACGTGCCCAGGACGACGCTGCCACCCTCGGGGACGTCGCCGTCGTACGCGCCGTCCGCGACCTCCGGCCCTCGGACCCGGGGTCCGTCGGCCTCCCCCGGCCGCAGGTGGGCGCCGGCACCGTCGGCGAGCCAGAGCCCGGGCACGCCGGGCAGCGGCTCGGGTCGCGAGGGCAGCCAGTGGAACCCCGCCAGGCTCAGCCAGCCGTGGGGCGCGGCGAGCTCGCGCTCGCGGTCGGCCCGCCGGCTCGCGCTCCGTGCCGCGGCAGGACCGGCGGCGGAACCGGCGGCCGGCGCGTGCGCAGGGGCGCCTGCGGGGTCCGTGGGACGGACGCGTGGTGTGTCGGTGACGGTCATCGGGGGGCCTCCGGTCACAAGAGGGCGAGCGACGTCGCGGCGGGTGTCGGCGATGCGGGCGGCGGGGGTGACGTGGCGGGCGTCGGGGCGGGCGGTCACGCGCGCACCAGCCGGGAGTCGGCGGTGCGGCCCGCCCGGGCGCGCGGCCGCGCGTGCGCCGGTGCGGGGGCGACGACGGCGCTGCCGGCATCGCCGGCGTCGGCGGCGGGCCCCACGTCCGGCAGCCCGAGGGTCGCGCGGAGGGTGCGCGGCGCCGGGGACGCCACCGCCCGCACGCCGTCCCGCGCGAGGCGCGGGAGCACACCGTCGACGAGGGCGTCCAGGTCGGGGCCGAGCGACGAGGGCCGCAGCAGGAACCCGTCGGACGCGCCGGCGTCCCGCCAGTCCACGATCGTCTCGGCGAGGTCGTCGGGGGTGCCGGCCACGACGAGCAGCCCGCCGGAGATCTCCGGGCCCTCGAGGGCTTCGACCAGCTCCAGCCGCGCCTGCGCGCTGGCCCGGTCCTCGGCCAGCACGACATACGCCTCGGTGAGCACGCGCAGCGTGTCGGGGTCGCGGCCCGCGGCCTCGGCAGCGTCGCGCAGCCGGGAGCGCAGCCGGACGGCGCGGGCCGGCGCGGTGGCGGCGACGCGCACGACGTCCGCCGTCCGGGCGGCGAGGTCGAGCGCGGCCTCGCTCCGGGCGGAGACGACGACGGGCGGCCGCCCCTGCCGCGTCCCGGCGCTCCGGGGCCCGTCGGCGGCCCGGCCCTCGGCGGGCCGGTGCCGGCGCACGGCGAAGCGGATGCCGTCGTGGTCCACGCGGAAGCGCCCCTCGTCGTCGACGGCGACGGCGCCGGCCGTGTCACCCGCGTTCGGCCCGGCCGACGTCGCGAGCCCGTCCCAGTGCCGCACGACCTGTGCCGCGACGTCGCGGGCCTGCTCCGCCCACGCGTCGTCCTGGGCGACGGTTCCGGTGGGGAGCCCGACCTGCCACCCGGCCCGGCCGGAGCTCGCCTGGTCGACGCGGGCGACGGCCTGGGCGACGTGCGCCGGGTCCACGTGCGCGGTGTCGACGGCGGCGACCAGCCCGGCCCGCGTGGTGTGGGGTGCCACCCGTGCGGCGGCCACGGCCGCGTCGAGCCGCCCGGTCACCTGCCGCCGGCCCGGGTGCAGCAGGAAGCCCTCGTCGAGGGTGACGAGGTCGAGGCCGCCGCCGTCGGCGGTGCGCACGAGCTGGACGAAGCGCTCGGCGTCGAACGACCGCGGCTGCACGATGCCGCGCGCCCGGTGCACGCCGGGGCGGGCGCCGGCCGCCGTGAGGTCGACGCCGACGACGAGGGGGGACGGGGTGCTGGTGGTGGACGTCGAGGGCAGGGAGTAGGGCACGTCGGCTCCGATCAGGGCGCGGCGGACGGGCGCACTCGGGCGCGGGTCGTGGACCTGCGGGTGCGCGCCGCCGCCGGGAGGGCACGGGGAGGAAGGCCCGCCGGGACCGGCGGGCGGGGCCGTCTGCGGCCGGGCCCGGCGGGTGCCGGGCCGTCGAGGAGGGTCGTCCGCCGCGGGCGGCGGACGATCAGGCCGCGATCAGCGGCGGCGACACCACGCCCGGGCGGACGCCGAGGTCACCGGCGAGGCGGACGGCACGTGCCGGGACGACAGGGGGCGCACGGTGGTGGCGACGCGGTGCATGCTCGTCCTCTCCTGCTCCCCGCCGGGGCGGGGGTCGCGTGTTGCCGTGCCGTCGGCGACGGCCGGCCTGGTCCTCACCCGGGGCACCCGCCCGCGCTGGGGGTTGCCGTCCGACGAGCCGGGGCTTCGCGTCGGAGCTCGTGACCATCCGGGACGTCCGGCCGCACCGCCTGGGGCGCCGCGGTCGTCCGACCCGGTGCGCAGGAACGTAGGTCTCCGGAAGGGGGGTGTCAACGGTTCCTCCCGACCGTCTCGAATACCGAACAGTTCCGACCGTTTTTATCGGATTATCGAGCGTCAGGAAACCCGTCTACCGTGGTGCCCGTGAGCCAGGACGCAGGGCACGGACCCGAGCAGCACACTCCCGCGGTCGCCGAGATCCGGGAGCTGGTCGACCAGCTGCGCCGGCTCGTCCTCACCTACAAGTTCGGGATCGACGAGGTCATGACGAAGATCTCGATCCTGCGCGACGAGTTCCGGCTCATGCAGAACTACAACCCCGTGGAGCACGTGGGCTCGCGACTCAAGTCGCTCGAGTCGATCGTGGCGAAGTGCCGCCGCAAGGGCATCCCGCTGACGCCCGACGGCGTGCGCCAGCAGATGTTCGACGTCGCGGGGGTCCGCGTCACCTGCAGCTTCGTCTCCGACATCTACAAGGTCCGCGACATGCTGACCAACCAGGCCGACATCACCGTCCTGGAGGAGCGCGACTACATCGCCCACCCCAAGGCGAACGGGTACAAGTCCTTGCACCTCATCGTCCAGGTGCCCGTGTACCTCTCCGACCGGGTCGAGCACGTCGTCGTCGAGATCCAGCTGCGCACCATCGCCATGGACTTCTGGGCGAGCCTCGAGCACAAGATCTACTACAAGTACGCGCGCGACGTGCCCCGGCACCTCACGGACTCGCTCAAGCTCGCCGCCGACGTCGCGTCGTCGCTCGACAGCTCCATGGAACGCATCCACGACGAGGTCAAGGCCATCGCCGGCGAGGCGGAGCCTGTCGAGCAGCGGGACTCGCTGCTCACCCCCGAGGAGATGCTCCGCACCTTCTGGACGGCGGCCAAGGCCGAGGGAGACGTGCTCCGCACGACCCGCGAGAGCTGAGGCGGGCATGGGACCCTCCGAGCACCAGGACCTCGCCACCGCCGTCGCGCTCGCCCTCCCCGGTGCCACCCGCACCTGGCCCTTCGGGCCCGACCACGACGTGTTCAAGGTCCAGGGCAAGGTCTTCTGCATGACCACGGAGGTCACGGGCACCCCGCTCGTGACGCTCAAGTGCACGCCCGACGACGGCGAGGCGCTCCGCCAGGAGCTCGAGAGCGTGACCGCCGGCTACCACATGAACAAGCGCCACTGGATCTCGCTGGCCCCAGGGCCGGGGATCACGCCCGACCTCGTGGAGGAGCTGGTCCTCGAGGCGTACGCGCTGGTCGTCGCGGCACTCCCCCGTCGCCTGCGACCGGTCGACCTCGACGACACGGAGCGGTCCCGCACCGGCCTGCGCGACGTGCTCGTCGGCCGGCTCCCGCCGGGCGGCTGACCCCGCCGACCCGTCAGGAGGTTCCGGCGGTGCTCGCCCGCACCACGAGCCGCGGCTCGCACGTGACGAGCCGGTGCCGGTGGGCCTCGGGTCCGGTCTCCAGCTCCTCCAGCAGGAGCCGCACCGCCTCCCGGCCGACGGCCTCCCCCGGCTGCCGAATCGTCGACAGCGGGACGGCGGAGTCCCACGCGGCGCGGTTGTCGTCGTAGCCGATGATCGCGACGTCGTCCGGCACCCGCAGCGACGACGACAGCAGCAGCGACTGCTGCACGCCCACGGCGAGCAGGTCCGCCGCCGCGACGACGGCGTCGGGACGCTCGCGGGGGTCGCGCAGCACGATGTCGTCGCCCACGCGGCGCCCGTCCTCGACCTGGACGTTCCCCGTCTGCTCCACCTCGAGCACGACGCCCGGGTGCTCGGCGACGGCACGTTCGACCCCCAGCAGGCGGTCGCGGACCGGCACGAGCTCGGTCGTGCCGGCGAACAGGAGCCGCCGGCGCCCCTGCTCGACGAGGTGCGTCGCGGCGAGGTAGCCGCCCAGCTCGTTGTCCGGCACCACGGAGCAGACGTCGGAGTGGTCGCCCGGCGCGTCGACGACGACGAGCGGCACGCCCGGCGCCGAACGGTGCAGGTCGTGCGTCGACCCGTGGTTCGCCGCGACGAGGATGCCCGCCACCCGGTCCTCGACGAACAGGTCGACGTACGTGCGCTGCTTCTCCTCCGACATGTCGGAGTTCGCCAGCAGCAGGTTCAGCCCCGCCCGGCCGGCCTCCTCCTCGGCGCCCCGCGCGATGTCCAGGAAGTAGGAGTTCGCGAGGTCGATGATCACGAAGCCGAGCGTCGAGCTCCGACCGGCCGCCAGCGACCGCGCGACGCCGTTGCGGACGAACCCGAGCTCCCGGATCGCGGCCTCGACCCGGGCCCGGGTCGCCGGGGAGACGCGCACCGTGCCGTTGAGGACGTTCGACACCGTGCCCATCGACACACCGGCGGCGCGCGCGACGTCCGAGATGCTGGGGGACGAACGTCTCACCGGGGTCGTCGCTCCTCGGGCCTGCGGGTGGGGACGGGACGAGATTACCCGCGCCGCGCCGCGAGCCCGGCGCCGGCACGCTCGGGCCGGGCCGTGGCCCCGTCGCCGGACAGCACGAGGACGTCGCTCATGTCGCCCTCGCGCCACTCGGCCAGCAGGCGGTGGAACGCGACAGGGCCGGGGCTGTACGACGTCGGGGCCGCGAGGCGCTGGCGTCGGCCGTCCTCGAGCACAACGTCGCCGACCTCAAGTCCCTGGCCGCCGCCCGCGGCACGCGGGCCCGGGAGATCGTGCACCGCGGACTGTTCACGACGGCGGCCCCGGCGTCCTGACCTCGCGCGGCTACGCGGAGGCGAGGAGCGCGGTGCAGTGCTCGAGCAGGTCGGGGTTCCCGTCCACGACGTCACGCTCGGTCATGTCGTACCGCTCCTCGCCGGCCACCCCGACGTCCTCGATCGCGAGGCCCGCGGACGTGCCGGACCGGACCATGCGGCGCACCGCGAGCGAGAAGCCGATCCCGGGCGGCAGCGCCGGGAGCGTGCGGTGGGCCGCGTGGTAGGCGTACTGGACGTCGTCGCCGGTCCAGACGTTCGCGCCACCCCCGCCGGTCGCGGCGCCCACGGCGACCACCCGCCCGATGCCGTGGTCCACGATCCCGGCCGCGAAGAGGTCGCCGCACGAGTAGGTGTTGGCGTCGACGACGGCGACGACGGGTCCCCGGTAGGCGCGGGCCGCGCCGTTGCAGAGGTCGGGGTCCGCGAGCGGCAGGTGCTGGGAGAACTCCTCGCCGAGGTCGAGGGCGGCGCGCAGGGAGCCCGCCCAGTCGGCGAGGTCGGCGCCGTTGCCATCGGCCTCGGCGAGGTCGGCCATCGCCGGCGTCGCGCGGCACGCGAACCGCACGGGCTCGACGCGTCGGTCCGTGAAGAGCTGGAACAACCGCTCGGCCGCGTCGACGACGCCCCCCGGGTTGGAGCGCAGGTCGACGACGAGACCCTCCTGGGGCAGCCGGCGAAGGAGCCGGGCGACCTCGTCGACGAACCGTCCGGGGTGGCGCACGTCGAACGTCCAGATCCGCAGGTAGCCGAACGTGCCGTGCGAGGTCGTCACCGGCCGGGCGGCGAGGGCGTCGGCCACGCTGGTGCGCAGCCAGCCGGAGCCCTTCGCCCGGGGCTGGACACCCTGCCGGTCGCCCTCCCACAGGTCGGTGGCGAACAACAGCTTGCGGGCGCGGCGCGCGGTCTCGCCCACGACGTCGATCCCGCGGCGTGTCCGGGTCGCGACCCGGTCGTCGGCGGTCGCGGCCGCCCCCGGGCGGATCGCCCGCCACTCGAACCGGGCGGTGCGGTCGGGGTCGCCCGCCGGGTCCCCGGGGAGCCGGAAGCCGACGTCGACCCACAGCTCGTCCGGCGGGGGCAGGTAGGCGAGCGGCCGCTGGGTGAGCGTCTCGAGGGCGCGCGCCCGGCGCGCGTCCGGCCGGCCCCCGGTGAGGGTGTCGGCGAACAGGTCGACCGCCCTGGTGAAGGGCACGGCGTTCCAGGTGGTGAGCCGCACCCCGGGGGCGAACGCCGGGTCGGGCGCCTCGCCCGTCGTCTTGGTGACCAGGAACGTGGGCGACGTGTACGGGCCGAACGGCTCCACGAGGAACGGCAGCGCGGCGACGTACGGCTCGGCCCCCGGTGCGCCCACGAACAGCTGGGTGTGCTGGTCGCGCAGCCGGTTGACCACCCTGGTGAGCGCCCGGAGGAACCCGGCGCTGTCGAGCAGGGGGAGCTCCCGGCGCAGGGCCGCGAGCGCCCGCAGCGGGTCGTACCCGTAGAGCGCGCGCTTCTGCCCGGCGTGCACGTAGACGTCGGTGAGCAGCGTGGTCCAGAGGTCGACGAGGTCGTGCTGCTGCGTCGCGGTGAGCGCCACCGGCTCCGGTCCGGGCTCGGCCCGGGTGGGCACGACGTCGTCGAGGCGGCTGCCGGCGCGCGCCCGGAGGGCCGCCGGGCTCGGGGGCGTCACTGCCCGAACCTCGCGCGCAGCGGGGCGAGCACGCCCTGCGGGATCGGCGCGGCGTCGAGGAGGTCGAAGTACGCCGCGTCGTGCTCCGGCGCGGGCACCGGTGGGATCCGGACCGTGGCCGGGTCCTTGGGCGGCCCGGCACGGCCGGTGCGCCGGGTGTCGGGCATGTCGAGGAAGAGCTCGAGCTCGGCGTCCTCCGCGAAGCGCGGGCCGGCGGAGGCGCGCGCCTGGGCGGTCGCGATGGCCTGCTGGGGGTCCTGCTGCACCTCCCGCAGCGTGTCCAGGACCGCCCGCCACGACCAGGCCCGCTGCGGGTCCGCGGGGTCCGGCACCGCGACCCGGCGCCGTCGGCCCCCGACCGTGGCGGCGAAGCTGGGCGGCGCCGCGGCCGCCGTCATGAGGCTCGTGTCCCCGTAGCGCGGGACGCCGCCGACGACGACGAGGGCGACGTCGCGTTCCCGGGCGGCGACGACGCGCGTCCAGGCGTCGCCGCGCCCCCGCCCCCGCACGACGGTGACGTCCGCGAGCGCCCCCGGGACGAGGCGGCCGACGGGTCGGTGCCAGCACCGCTCGAGCAGCGTGCCGGGGTTGCTGGTGACCATCTCGACGATCTGTGCGTCGGTGAGGTCGTAGCCGAGGTGGTCGGCGGCGATGCGGGCCACCTTCATCTCGCCGAGGAGGTTCTTCGTGCCCGACGGGCCCCAGTCGCTGCCCAGGCACACGGTGATCCCGCGGGCGCGCGCGTCGTCGACGAGCGTCGTCTCGGCGTAGAGCAGGAGGTTGGACAGGGGCGACCAGACGACACCGCCCGCCTCGGCGGTGTCCCACCGGGCCCAGCCGTCGGCGTCCACCGCGCAGGCGTGCACGGCCAGCAGGGTGGGGAGCAGCCCGTCGGCGCGGTCCAGGTCCGTGTAGTCGGACAGGACGCGGGAGCCGCGGCGCCCCTCCGCGCAGTGGTAGATGAACCCGGATCCGGCGGCCATGCGGCGGACGGCGGTGGTGAGCGCCTCGCCCGTCTTGGTGACCACCGAGGTGTAGATCAGGTCGTCCCGGCCGGTGCCGACGTCCTCGGCGTCGACGTTGCGCATAACGGTGCGATACCCGCGGTTCGCGGTGGGCCACCCCTGCGCCGCGGTCGCTCCCCCGGCCATCGCCCGCACCTGCACGTAGGCGAGCAGCGCCTCGGGGCAGGCCTTCGCGTACACCCAGGCCGGCTCGGTGATCGACTCGGTGTAGGTGTCGGCGTCCGGCCAGTGCTTGTTGTGCAGCCACGGCTCGGTGCGGCCGGGCTCCGTCCAGAGCGGCAGGGCGTTGTAGGCCAGATGGTTGTGCATGTCGACGAACCCCGGCAGCACGACCGCGTCGCCGACGTCGACCTCCGGGGCCCGGGAGAAGCCGGCGACCCGGCGGCGCCCGGTCGTCACGTCGACGACGGTGTCGCCGTCGATCCAGACCCGACCGGGCACCGGGGGCGCCGTCGCCCCCTGCGCCATCGTCGCGACGTTCCCGGTGATGACCAGCTGCGCCATGGCCGTCCCCCTGAGGTCGACCCCGGCGGGGCGGGCGCCCGCACCGGGACTGCTCCCTCATTGTCGGCACGGGCGACAGCGTCCCACCGGCTGTGCGCCCCGACTTCACCCGGTCGTGCGCGTGCGTGCGGACGCCGCGCGGCGCTCCCTGTCGGTGAGGAGGCGCCATGATCACCGACCCGTTCGACGCCGGGCCCACCGGCCGGTTCCGGACGCTGTGCCGCACCTACCCCGACGACACCGTGTTCCGCGGCGCCGACGGCTTCCGGTCGCTGTGGGGGCCCGTGTTCTACCGGGGCCGCGCGAACGGCACCGCCCGGCTGCTCGTCGTCGGGCAGGACCCTGCCCAGACCGAGGCGTTCACCCGGCGCATCCTGTCCGGGCAGGCGGGACGCCGGGTGCAGGGCTTCGTCGAGAAGCTCGGGTTCACGTCGAGCTACCTCATGGTCAACGCGTTCCTCTACGGCATCTACAACCAGAAGATGGCGCTGCCCCACCTGAACGACCCGGAGGTCGTCGCCTACCGCCACCGGTGGTTCGCGGCGGCGCTCGCGCCGGGCCGCATCGAGGCGGTGGTGACGTTCGGCACCCCCGCCTTCGAGGCCTGGCGCACGTTCGTGACCTCGCCCGAGGGCGCCGGCGTCTCCGTGTTCCACCAGCGAGCCCTGCACCCGACGGCGGACAAGCCGGGCGGGCCGATCAGCCGCCAGGACCTGCTCGACAACTGGAACGTGGCGCTGGGGCGGCTGCACGCGAGGATCCAGCAGCCCGACGAGGCGCGCCCCCTCGTCCCCTACGGCGCCGACTTCACGCCCGCCGAGCTGCCCGCCATCCCGAGCCGCGACCTCCCCGCCGGCCTCCCCGGCTGGATGCGCGACACCGACTTCTGGGCGACCCTCGGCGACCCGCCGGGCACCGAGCGCGCCAACATCACCATCGAGATGCCGCCTGCCTGAGCGGGTCCGCCCTCGGGGCGATCCGATCAGGCGAGGACGAGCACCCGGTGCACGGTGACGCGGCTGCCCGTCGACCCGAACCTGGTGCCGTCCTTCTGGGACCACGTCGGCACCTCGCCCGTGGGCGTCACGCGCAGCGTCCAGCGCCCCGCCGGCAGCACGGGCGAGACGTAGCGCGGGCCGGTGTCGGGCACCTTCGAGTAGAAGTCCACGAGGTGCGACGTCTCGACGCGCCCGTCGTCGAGCAGCTCGACCCGGGCATACCCGCTCTCGTCGTCCGACGTGCCGACCACGGCGAACCGCGCCCCTTCCAGGTCGACCTCGAGGCGATCGCCGGGGCCGGCGGACCGGAACGGCGCGTCGACGGCAGCCACGGCGCCCGCGGCGTCGTGGTCGAGGGGCACCGGTTCCCCGGTCGCCGGGTCCCAGGCGGGCCAGTACTCCCCCAGCCGCGCCCGCCCGCCGTCGGTCAGGAGCGGCAGCCACACCTGGGTCGCCGCCGAGGCCTGGTGCGGGAACGACCAGCGGTCGCCGAGGTACATCGGCACGACGTCGTCGCCCCGCCGTACGCGAGCCACGAAGGAGCACTGCGAGTTGTGCGTCAGCGTGCCCTCGGGGGCCAGCAGCCCGGCGCGCCGCCACGGGCCGTGCACGGACGGCGCGGTGAGCACCTCGTTGTCGTTGCGCTCCCAGGACGTCTTCCGCGACATCAGGAGGTGGTAGCCGTCGTCGGAGCGCCACATGGCGGGCGACTCGCCGCCGGGGGCCAGGTTCTCCGCGACCTTCTCCTCCGCCGTCAGGTAGTCGTCGCCCAACCGGTACACGTCGCCCTCGTGCACCAGCAGGTAGCCCGTGCCGTCGTCGTCCTGGAACGCGCCGATGTCCCACCGGCGGACGGGCTCGCCCTGGTGCACGAGCGGGCCGTGCCAGCGGTACTCGCCGGCCACGGTGTCGCACGTGGCGACGGCGACCAGCGGGTCGGTGTAGCCGAGGTCGTCCGCGTGCACGTACATCACGAAGCGCCCGGTGGCCGGGCAGCGCATCACCTTCGGGCGCTCGCCCACCCGGTCCGGCCCGAGCGGACCGTCCGGCTGCACCGGCAGGACGACGCGCTCGAACGTCCAGTGCTCGAGGTCGGCCGAGGACCAGCACCCCACGCCGTCGAACCGGTTGACGTCGTCGGTCTTGTGCTCGCCGAACAGGTAGTAGCGCCCCTCGTGGTCCACGAGGCAGGCGCCGTGGGCGTTGACGACCTCGCCGCGGTCGTCGAACCAAGGCACTCCGTTGAGGATCATGGGCCGACAGCAGACCACAGTCCACGGACGGAGGAAAGCGCTTGCACGCCACGGTCGACGACGATCAGCCGAGAAGTGCCGGAGCTCGCCGTCGGCGGACCTGTCGTCGAGCAGCCGGTGCTCGCGGAGCGTGGCGAGGGTCGCGCCGTCGAGCCCGAACCAGGCTCTCAGGTCGTCGGAGTTGTGGTCCGGGACGAGCACCGGGCCCCACCCGTTCTCGCGGAGCAGAGCATGAGCCTGAGGCGCTTGTCGACAGGTGCACATGAGGGTGAAGTCACGGCGCCGGGGTGCCCGACGTGGGACAGACCGCCCGGCCCGCTCCTACACTCGACACGGTACGTCCGCCTCGTCGACGATCCGGACGCTGACAACGTGCCGGCGGTGGGCGGCGACGGCAGAGAGCCACGGGTCCAGGATGAGCAACCCCGACGGGCGCTCGCGCGGGGCGTCGCAGGTCACCCCGGAGCTCCGCCTGTCCGGGGCGGTCCCGGGCGCCCACCGGCCGCCCCTGACCCGGACGCCGGCCGGCGCGGAGAGCCCGGCGCACGGGACGCACGCCCCCGGCGACGCGGCCCTCTCGACGCCGGTCACGAAGGTCACGGTCCCCCCGCTCGGCGAGCAGATCATCCCGCGCGCCCGGCTCATGTCGCTCCTGGACGACGTCGTCGTCCACCGCCCGGTGACGCTCGTGGCAGCACCCGCCGGCTTCGGGAAGACCTCGGTGCTGGCCCAGTGGTGCCACCGCACCGACACCACCGTCGGCTGGCTCACGGTGGACGCGTTCGACAGCGACCCGCGCCGATTCTTCCGTCACGTGGTCGCGGCCTTGCAGGTCGCGGCGCACGGGCAGGCACGGGACGACGCGGGCCCGCTCCTGGAGATCGCCTGCCGCGACCCCATCGGCCGGTGGCCGCGGGACGCCGGCTGGCCCGACCACCACGACGAGCTGGTGCGCGCGATCGAGGCGCTCGTCGAACCGATGGTCCTGGTCGTCGACGACCTCCACCTGCTCGCCGGCGCCAAGGCGCGGGAGGTCCTCGCGCGGCTGATCCGCCTCGCCCCCGGCGGATTCCATCTCCTCCTGTCCAGCAGGTCGGATCCGGAGCTGCCGCTGCACCGCCTGCGTCTCGCGGGCGAGCTCGGCGAGGTACGCGAGCACGACCTCGCCTTCTCCGCCCGTGAGATCGCCGAGCTCGCCGCCCTGACCGGCCCGTCGCTCACCCCCGAGGTCGCCAGCTCGCTGAGCGCGCTCACCCGGGGTTGGCCGGCCGCCGTCCGGATGGCCCTCCTCACGGTCGAGGACGACCCCGCACCCGTCTACCGGCTCGCAGGTCTGCAGCGTGGCGACCTCCCGCTCACCGAGTACCTGACCGAGGAGGTGCTCGGCGCGCTGCGGCCCGACCTGGCACGGTTCGTCATGCGGGCCACCGTCGGCGACCGCATCGACGCCGGGCTGGCGGAGGCGCTCCACGACGGTACGGGCGGTGCCGAGCTGCTCGCGGAGGCGGCCCGGAAGGCCGTCTTCCTGGCACCCGAGGCAGAGACGGAGAGCGAGCCGTCGTACCGCTGGCACCCGGTGTTCGCGTCCCAGTGCCGCGCCATCATGACCGAGAGGTCGCCCGGGACGGTTCAGGAGCTGCATCGGGTCGTCGCGAACCACTGGCGCACGCGTGACGCCGCCGAGGCCGTCTCCGCCGCTCTCGCGGCGGACGACCCCGGCCTCGCCGCCGACGTGCTCACGGAGCGCTGGCCTGAGCTCCTCGTCCGCAGCGACTCCGGTGCCCTGACCGACCTGTGCGAACGGATCCCCGCGCCCCGGTCCGACGACGCCGAGGTGCTCCAGCTCCGCGCGGTGGGGCAGCTGCTCGACGGCCGGTCAGCCGATATCGCGATGAGCAGGGCCCGCTCCGTCGCGGGCCGGCTGCCGGCCCGACGCCGCCGCCGGTTCGAGCTCACCGACGTGCTCCTGACGGACTTCCTGGCCCCGGGTCGGCCCGGCCCGGAGGAGGCGGTCCGCCGGGGGCGCGCGGCACTCCGTGACGCGACGGACGCGCCCGTCGCCCGCGCGTTCGGGCACCTCCTCGTCGGAGAGGCGGTCGCCCAGCTCCAGCGCGACCCCGCCACCGCGCTCCGGCACCTGAGGGAGGGCGCGGCTCTCGCCGCCGAGCACCAGCTGCCGGCGATCGGCTTCGCGTGCCGCGCCTCGATGTCCGTCCCGCTCTTCATGAGCGGGCGTCTCGACGAGGCCGACGCGCTCGCCCGTGACTCGATCGGCCGGGCGCACCGCACGGGCCAGCACTGGGCCGGCATCGTCGTCCCCGCATACCTGACGTGCAGCCTCGCCGACTTCTGGCGGGACGAGCTCGTGCCCGCCCGGCGCAGCCTCGACCAGGTGCTCCGCCTGGCCACGCCACGGCAGGCCGGCTACCGGCTCCACGCGGCGGTCCTCCTCGCGCTGATCGCGGTCGCGAGCGACGACGCGGCCGTCCTGGACCGTGCCCGTGCGCTCGCGGGCGTGTCCGCCGAGGCGGCACCGCCGTACCTGGTCGGCTTCGCCCGGCTGGTCGACGCGATCGTGGCGTACGCGCGTGGGAACGACGAGTTGGCGTTGGCCGCGCTGACGACCACGGACCCGGGCGAACGACACCCCGTCGTGAGCCTCTGGGAGGCAGAGGTCTCCCGTCGGGTCGGAGACGTCGCCGGGGCCGCGACCGCCCTCGCCCGGATCCCCGCCGACCGGCGCGTCTCCCACATCGACGTGGCCGCCACGCTCACCGAGGCCCTGCTGGAACGTGATCGCGGCAGGGTGCGGGAGGCACACCACAGGCTTGAGCGGGCGTTGGAGGTGGCGAGCCCTGCCAGGATCCGCCGCCCCTTCGTCGAGCGCGGCGCGGACCTGCGCGGTCTGCTCCACGACCACCAGGCCTGGGGCACCGGGCACCTCGAGCTGGTGGCCGACATCGTCGCGCGGATGCAGCCCCGCGGGGACGACCACCGACGGCGGTCCTACTGGGAGCTCACGGCCCGAGAGCGCACCGTCCTGGTCTACCTCCGCTCCCCGATGACGACGACCGAGATCGCCCAGGCGCTGTTCGTCTCGTCCAACACCGTCAAGACGCACCTGCGGGCCATCTATCGCAAGCTCGGGGCCGCCGGCCGGCGTGACGCCGTCCGCATCGCCACGGAACGTCATGCCCTCTGAGTCATGCCCTCCGGGCCGGGCGGGGCGGTCGAGCGGGTCGCGGGGTCACCGCGGCGAGCTGTCGGACGACGGCGTCACCGACGCGCCGGCCGACACCTGGTGGACGTCACGCACGATCAGGCCGAGGTCGGCGATCAGCGCGATCATGCCGGTCAGCGCCGACGCGTCCACGATGGCGCAGGTCAGCACGGTCCCGGCCTCCTGGTGCCGTGCTGTGACCGCGGCGTAGTCCGCCAGCCGGGCCGGGTCGAGCCGGCCGTCGACCCGGATCTCGTAGATCATGGCGCCCGCCTCGGCCCGCTGTGCCATCTCCCGTTCCCCTTCTCTCGCTGCAGACCTGCTGGATCGGCCCCGTCCGGGACCGGCGGGAGGACCTCAGCGCCTGCGGAGCTCCTGGCCGTGCATCGTGAGGGCGAAGATGATGACGACGTCCATCGCGATCATGATGGTGCTCCACACCGGGTAGGCCGCGATGAACGCGAAGTTGGCGACCGCGCTGACGATCGCCAGCAGGACCCCGACGACCCGGGCCCACATCTGGCCGGCCAGCAGGCCGACGCCCGCCAGGAGCACGACGGTCCCACCGATCAGGTGCACCCAGCCCCACGCGCTGTAGTCCAGCTGAAGGGTGAGCCCGCTGGGACCGACGAGGAAGTACTCGTCGTTGAACAGCGCGACCACACCCTGGATGGCGTGGAAGATCCCGAGCATGATCATCAGGGTCCCGGCGAAGACCACCCAGCCCGCCCATCCCGTGGCCTCGGGGGTCTGGGTGAACTGGCCCGGGACGTACGGGCCGGGCGAACCGTAGGCGGCGGTCGAGCTGGTGTCGGTCATGTCGGCTCCTCGGTGCGCGGGGGGGCGGTCCCCTCCAGGGTGGGCCCCGGAGAGGCGGGCGGCCTCCTCCCGAACGGGTGAGCGCCGCACCCGCGCGGAGCGCCGACCCCGCCGGCGCCCCGTCCCGCGCTCACCCGAAGAGGGTGAGTACTTCGCAGGAGGCACGGACGAGGATGTGTGCCTGGAGCCCGGCCGGAGGAGTATCCATGAGCACCCCGCCACGCGACGTCGA
This sequence comes from Isoptericola sp. NPDC019571, assembly GCF_044389385.1. Classification (NCBI taxonomy): domain Bacteria; kingdom Bacillati; phylum Actinomycetota; class Actinomycetes; order Micrococcales; family Promicromonosporaceae; genus Isoptericola; species Isoptericola sp. NPDC019571. Next base: position 108,054 of record NZ_JBIRXZ010000005.1, on the reverse strand, counting down.
CGCCACGCTGTTCGGCAACCGCTTTGCGATCGAAGAGGTCCCGACCAGCGAGTTTCCCCAGGACGGCATGTCCGCCGTCGACGCGATGCGGCTGGTCGGGGAGGATCTGGCGCTGGAGGGCGACCCCGCACGCAACCTGGCGACCTTCGTGACCACCTGGATGGAGCCCGAGGCTCAACGGGTGATCGCCCAGAACCTGCACCGGAACTTCATCGACCACGCGGAGTATCCCCGGACCGCGGAGATCGAGCAGCGGTGCATCCGCATGCTCGCCGACCTCTTCCACGCGCCCGGCGAGACGACCGGCGCGCGCACGCAGGGGTCCTCCGAGGCGATCATGCTCGGCGCGCTCTCCCTGAAGTGGGGCTGGCGCAAGCGCCGAGAGGCGGCGCGGGCGTCGACGTCGAACCCGAACCTCGTCTTCGGCGGCGACGTCCACGTGGTCTGGGAGAAGTTCTGCCGGTACTTCGACGTCGAGCCGAGGATCGTCCCGTTGACGCCGGGCAAGTACACCATCGGCCCGGACGACGTCGCCCCGCACGTCGACGAGAACACGATCGGGGTCGCCGCCGTCCTGGGCACGACGTTCACGGGGCACAAGGACGACGTCGTGGGTATCAACGACCTGCTGGTGCACCTCAAGGAGACGCGAGGTCTCGACGTCCCGTTGCACGTCGACGCCGCGAGCGGGGGCTTCGTCTGGCCGTTCCTCTACCCCGACTCCCCCTGGGACTTCCGCCTCGAGCAGGTGCGGTCCATCAACGTGTCGGGCCACAAGTTCGGGCTCGTCTATCCCGGCATCGGCTGGCTGATCTTCCGCGAGCGGGCCGACCTCGCTCCGGAGCTCGTGTTCGAGGAGAACTACCTCGGCAAGACCGACGCCACCTTCACCCTGAACTTCTCCACCGGCTCCGCGATGGTCCTGGCGCAGTACTACAACCTGGTGCGCTACGGGCGCGCCGGATACACCTACATCATGCGCAACATGCAGCTCAACGCACGCGCGCTGGCGGAGAAGCTGCAGGCCATCGGCCGGTTCGAGCTGATCGGGGCCGGCGAGGAGCAGCTGCCTCTCGTCGCCTTCCGGCTCGCGGACCAGGGGCAGCCCTACGACGAGTTCGACATCGCCTGGCAGCTGTCCGCCGAACGCGGCTGGATGGTCCCGGCGTACACCCTGCCCCCCGACGCGCAGGACGTGACGATCATGCGAGCGCTCGTGAAGCAGACCCTCAGCCGGGAGCACGTCGACACGCTCGCCCGGGACATCGAGGAGGCGTGCGCGACCCTGGACAAGAAGGGGGGCGTGCACGAGTCGGAACGCCGCCGGATCGTCACGGGCAGCGGCCACTGACGGTCGCGGGTGCCGCAGACGTCCTACGCCGGCCCTCGCAGGTCGACGCCCCCGTGGTCGGGCTCCGGGTCGCGACTCCCCCGCCTGTGGAGGGCGACCGCCACGCCCCGGCCCGGCCCATGACACCACCCCAGCGGCGGGCCTGCCCGCGCAGCAGACCACCTGCGGCGGGCCCCGGGATGCGACAAGGCCCCCTGCTCAGCGTGCTCGCTGGTCAAGGGGCCTTGCTTACGGGTGGGCGATACTGGGTTCGAACCAGTGACCTCTTCGGTGTGAACGAAGCGCGCTACCACTGCGCCAATCGCCCGGTGCGTGGACGATATTAGCCACAGATCGGGCGGCGGACCAAACCGGCGCCGCGGGCACTCACGGGTCGAGGCGCTCGCGGCAGTTCCGCTCGAAGAGCTCGCGCGCCGCACGGGTCACGTCCCCCGCCTCGACGCCGACGCCGTCCAGCCAGACGACGGGCTGCACGTTGCGCCCCGACGACGTGAGCGCGAGCTGCGCGCGACCCTCAGACACCTCGTCGAGCACCGTGAAGGACAGCTCACCCTCCTTCGCCTCGCGCACGGGCAGCCCCTCCTCCGCCGCCCACTCGAGCGTGAGGGCGCGGGTGATGCCGGCAAGGCAGCCGGAGTCGAGGGTCGGGGTGACCAGCTCGCCGTCGCGCTCGACGAACACGTTGGACCCCGTGCCCTCGCACAGGTCGCCGACGGTGTTGGGCAGGATCGACTCGTCTCCGCCCTTCCCCACGGCGTCCGCGAGGGCCACCACGTTCTCGGCGTACGACGTCGTCTTGAGGCCCGCGACGGCGGACCGTTCGTTGCGCGGCCACGGCGAGCGCGCCGACCGCGACGTGGGCGCCATGGCCGACTGCTGCGCGGCCACGACGACGGTCTCCGGCGCGTCGACGCGGCCGGAGCCGAGCGGGCCGACACCGGCCGTGACGGTGATGCGGAGCCGGCCGTCGAACGCGCCGTCGAGGCGCACGGCCTCGGCGAGCGCGGCCGCGACGCCGTCGCGCACCTTCTGCTCGTCGGGGGCTGCGAGGCCGAGCCCGGTGGCCGAGCGCGCGAGGCGCCGCAGGTGCCGCGTGAGCGCGAACGCCCGACCGTCGAAGACCGTGCACGTCTCGAAGACGCCGTCGCCGACCGTGATGCCGTGGTCGACGGCGCTCAGCGCGGCCTCCCCCTGCCCGACGAGGCGGCCCTCCGCCCAGATCACCAGACTCATGGGGCCAGTGTGCCCGACATCACGCCCGGACGGCGTCGCCCGGGGCGTTCGAATTCACCCCTGGTTCACCCCGGTCGCTCGTAGCGGGGGCACTGCGCCCGTCTCACCATCAGAGAACGGGTCGCGACAGCGCGGCCCCTGCACGATCGAGGTGATCGGCATGAGACAGGTGTTTCGTGTGCTCGCGTACGTCGTCGCCGCGGGCGTCGTCGTCCAGGCGGCCGTGATCGTCTACGCGGTGGCGGGCATGGGCCTCTACATCGACGACGGCGGCGTCCTCGACCAGGCGGCGATGGAGCAGGTGTTCGCCGGCGAGGAGGTCTTCCCGGAGCAGTCCGGCATGCTGCTGCACGGGACGAACGGGATGATGGTGATCCCCGTCGTCGCCCTCCTGACGTTCGTCGCCTCGTTCTTCGCGGGCGTGCGCGGCGCCTGGCGCTGGGGCCTCGCGATCCTGCTGCTGGTGGCGCTCCAGGCCACGCTGGGCATCGCGGGGCACAGCGTCCCGTTCCTGGGCGGCCTGCACGGGGTCAACGCGCTGCTCCTGTTCGGCGTCTCGCTGTACACGGGCTGGCGCGTGGCGGCGCGCGGCCGGGCCGATCGCGGCGCACCTGCCGTCGCGTCCCCGGGCCTGGCAGCCGACGGCGTCACGCCCTGACCTCGGCGCACCATGACGGCCGACCGTTCACCGGTCCTGCGGCGCGTCGTCGCCGGCCTGGCGGCGGCGGCCGTCCTGGTCCCGCTCCTGCTGCTCTGGCAGACCAGCAGGACGCCCGGCCGGTTCTCCGTCTCGGAGGCGGGCGCGTTCGAGCGGGGCAGCGGGCCGCGCGTCACGACGCTCGAGGGGCACGCGGGCCACGGCGGCGGGCCCGCGGCCGCCGCCACGAGCGTCGACGCCCTGGTGGCCCCGCCCGGCCCTGCCGACGTGGCGCTCACCCTCACGGCACGCGCCGAGCGCGTCGAGCTCGCTCCCGGCGTCGCGACCGACGCGTACACGGTGAACGGGACCACCCCCGGCCCGACGCTGCGCGCCGCGCAGGGCGACGTGGTCGAGGTGAGGTTCGTCAACGAGAGCGTGCCGGGCGGCGCCACGCTGCACTGGCACGGGATCGACGTGCCGAACGCTGCGGACGGCGTCGCGGGCGTGACGCAGGACGCCGTGCCGGCCGGCGGGTCGCACACGTACCGGTTCGTCGTCGCCGACGCAGGCACCTTCTGGTACCACTCGCACCAGGTCTCGCACGAGCAGGTGCGCAAGGGGCTGCTCGGGGCGGTGGTCGTGTCCCCGCGGCGGGACGCCCGACCGGTCGGCGGGCCGGAGGTCGCGAGGCTGCTGGACGACGCCGTCGACGTCCCGGCGCTGGTGCACCGGTACGGGGCGCGGCGCACGGTGCAGGGGGCGACCGGGGACCTGCCGGTCGACGTCCCGCCGGGGACGGCGGCGCGCGTCCGGGTGATCAACACCGACAACGGCGTCCTGCCGGTCTGGGTGGGCGGGGCTGCGTTCCGCCTCCTCGCCGTCGACGGCACCGACGTGCACGGCCCGCCCGAGGTGCGCGACCGCGCCGTGGTGGTCCCGGCCGGCGGGCGCGCGGACCTGCTCGTCGTGGCGCCGGCGGACGGCTCGGCGGCGCGCGTCGAGCTGGGCGGCGCCTCCGCCGTCGTCGTCGGGCCCGACGGCGCGGCGTCCTCGGCGACGGCCCGCCCGACGGCGACCCTCGACCTGCTCACCTACGGGACGCCGGCGCCGCTCGGCCTGGACCCGGGCGCGGCCGACCGCTCGTTCGACTACGTCATCGGCCGGGCGCCCGGGTTCCTCGACGGCAAGCCGGGCATGCACTGGACGGTGAACGGGCACACCTACCCGGACGTCCCGATGTTCGAGGTGGCGGAGGGCGACGTCGTGCGCATGCGGATCGACAACCGCAGCGGCGCCCCGCACCCGATGCACCTGCACGGCCACCACGTCGTGGTGCTGTCCCGCGACGGCGTGGCCGCGAGCGGCAGCCCGTGGTGGACGGACTCGCTCGAGGTGGCCGACGGCGAGGTCTACGAGGTCGCGTTCCTCGCGGACAACCCGGGGATCTGGATGGACCACTGCCACAACCTGCCGCACGCCACCGAGGGCCTCGTGGCGCACCTCATGTACGCGGGTGTCACGACGCCGTACCTGCTGGGGCACGACAGCGGCAACGTCCCGGAGTGACAGGCGCCGGGTGGTGCTCAGCGGCGCAGCACCAGGTGCGTCACCTCCGGCGTGACGCGCGCGGACACGATGCGCAGGTCGTGCGTCCCGACGCCCTGGAACAGGCGCACCCCCTCGACGTCGAGCACCACGGGCGCGACGTGCAGCCGCAGCTCGTCGATGAGGTCCGCGGCGAGGAACTGGTTGACGGTCGTCGCCCCGCCGGCCACGGACACGGTCTGGTCGCCGGCCGCCTCGCGCGCCCGGGCGAGGGCCTCCTGCGGCCCGCCGGTCACGAAGTGGAACGTCGTGCCGCCCTGCATCTCGATCGGGTCGCGCTCGTGGTGCGTCAGGACGAAGACCGGCGCGTGGTACGGCGGGTCCTCTCCCCACCAGCCTCGCCACGAGAGGTCCCAGTCCCCGCGGCCGGGGCTGAACATGTTGCGGCCCATGACGAACGCGCCCGCCGCGGTGATCGCGTCGAGCTCCGCCCGGTGGTCGTCGGGGTTGTCGAACATCCACGCGTGCATGATCCGTTCGCCGTCGCCGACGCCGTCGCCGAACGGCTGGTCGAGGGACTGGTTCACCCCCGCGGAGATGCCGTCGAGGGAGATGCCGAGGTCGCACGTCACCTGTGTCATGCACGGGGAGACGGCGCCGGGCACGGAGACTCATCGGTGCGGCGACTCACCGCTCCGACGTCGCGAGACCCACCAGCCGGTCCGCCTTGAGCTCCGTCTCGTCCCACTCCCGACCGGGGTCGCTCCCCCACGTGATCCCGGCGCCGGTGCCGAACCGCAGGACGCCGCCGTCGCCCTCGTCCTCCCACCAGAAGGTGCGGATCCCGACGGCGAGCTCGGCACGCCCGGCGTCGCCGTCGACCCAGCCAACGGCCCCGCAGTAGGGCCCGCGGGCCGTCGGCTCGAGCTCGGCGATCAGCCGCAGCGCGGACGACTTGGGCGCCCCGGAGACCGACCCCGGCGGGAACGTGGCCTCGAGCGCCCGCGCCCAGAGCCCGGGGCCGGCGGCGAGCAGCTCTCCGCGCACGCGGGACACGAGGTGGACGAGCCCGGGGTGCTCCTCGACGGAGAGCAGGTCGGTCACGTCGACGGTGCCGGGGCGGCAGACGCGCTGCAGGTCGTTGCGCACGAGGTCGGTGATCATCACGTTCTCGGCGCGGTCCTTGGCGGTGAGGCCGGACGGCGTGCGCGCCGTGCCCTTGATCGGGCCCGAGGCGAGCGACGCCGTCCCGCCGGGGGCGGCCTCGAGCGAGAGGTAGAGCTCCGGCGACGCGCTCACGACCCACACGGGGTCGAGCCCGGTCGCGGCGGGCACGTGCACCGCGGCCGCGTAGGGGGCGGGGTTGCCGGCCGCCAGCCGGGCGGCGAGCGCGGCGGCGTCGGGCTCGACGACGGCGCCGGCGTCCGTCGCGGCCAACGGCGCGGACAGGACCCGGCACACGTTGACCTGGTAGACGTCGCCGCGCCGCACCCGGTCCCGGACCGTGGCGACGGCGCGCACGTACGTGTCGCGGTCGAGCGAGCTGGTCCAGGACGACGGCGCCGGGCCGTGCCAGGGCCCGGGGTCGCTCTGCGTCGCCGGCGCGGGGCCGACGTCGGCGAACCGCCACGCGCGGGCCCGGCCGCCCGGCCGCGTCGCGCCGTCGCGACCCAGGTCGGCCTCGAAGTCGGCGACGACGAACCACAGCCCCGAGTCGAGCCGTTCCGGCTGCTCGGAGAGGTCGACGCACTCGACGGCGCGCGACGCACGGCGGCCGGCGAACGCGGCCCAGGAGGTCGGCTCGTGCACACGAGCACGCTAGCGGGTCCCGCGCGGAGCTCCGGGCGGGGGCGATTGGACGGACCGCCAGGGGTCCACTAATGTTTGGGGCGCGCCAGAACGGCGGGCACCGCAGGGTGTCCTGGTCCTGGTCGTGCGGATGTGGCTCAGTTGGTAGAGCATCACCTTGCCAAGGTGAGGGTCGCGGGTTCGAGTCCCGTCATCCGCTCGGAGGCCCACTCTCTGATCGACTCACGTCGAGCGTCGAGAGAGCACGTCTCAAGGTGGGTTGGCCGAGAGGCGAGGCAGCGGCCTGCAAAGCCGTATACACGGGTTCGAATCCCGTACCCACCTCGCAGCACGGGCGATTGGCGCAGCGGTAGCGCGCTTCCCTGACACGGAAGAGGTCACTGGTTCGATCCCAGTATCGCCCACCAGCATCACGAAGCCCCGACCGGGATCCGGTCGGGGCTTCGTCGTTCCCGGAACACGGGCCAGCCCCTCCGACGTGCCCATCGGCGTGCCCACCGACGCGCCACCGAGGGCCGGAGCCGTGGCAGCGTCGCAGGTCACACGGCCGCGATTGGACCAGCGCGCCGAAGGTCGAGTAATGTTCCTCAGGCGCCGGGAGGCCAGGACAGCGATCCTGAACGACCCGGTCGCGCGGATGTGGCTCAGTTGGTAGAGCATCACCTTGCCAAGGTGAGGGTCGCGGGTTCGAGTCCCGTCATCCGCTCCGAGCTCTGCATTTCCCTCGCGGGAAGCGCAGCAGCCGTACGGGCGATTGGCGCAGCGGTAGCGCGCTTCCCTGACACGGAAGAGGTCACTGGTTCGATCCCAGTATCGCCCACCAGAACGAGGCCGTCCCGGTTCGCCCGGGGCGGCCTTTCGCGTACCCGCCCTCGGGCCCCTCTCTCCGCAGGGTGTCGCCCTCGTCACCCCCGCGGCGTAGCGTCGAGAGCATGTGCCGCAACATCACGACCCTGCGGGGGCTCGAGCCGCCCGCCACCGACGAGGAGATCCGGGCCGCCGCGGAGCAGTTCGTCCGCAAGGTGACGGGCGTCCAGCGCTCGGCGAGCGCCGCCACCCGCGAGCCGTGCGAGCAGGCGACCGCGGAGATCGCGGAGATCGTCACCCGCCTGCTCGGCGAGCTCCCCGAGCGACGCCAGCCCCCGAAGACCGTGCCCCCGCTGCGCCGCGAGGAGGTGCAGGCGCGCATCGCCGCACGCCAGGCCGCGCGCGAGGAGCACGAGCGGATGCACGAGCTCGGGATCGCGCACACCCACTAGGTAGGCTCGCCCGCGTGGATCAGCCCCTCCCCGCCCCCGTCGACGTGCCGCCGACCGCGCCCGACCCCGTCTCCGCGACGATGCACCGCGCCAAGGCGCACGCCCGGGCGTCGCACGTCACCGTGGGGCAGGTCCGGCACGGCCACGGCGGCGCCGTGGAGATCGACTGCTCCTGCGGGATGGTCCTCACCAACGGGCCGGACTGGTCCCTCGACGAGCACATCAGGCTGCACCGCGCCGAGGCGCGCTACGTCGCGCTGAGCCGTGTGGCCCCCGCCGGGATGCCGCGGCTGGTCCCCGTCGGCGCGGACCGCCTGCCCCGCTGACGCCAGGCGCCCTCGGGGTCGCGTCGACGCTCGGGGTCAGAGCTCGTCCGGGTCGTCCCAGGAGACTCCGCTCGAGGCGCCTTCGATGGGGCCGAGCTCCGCCGCGGAGAGGGACGCAGGCGCCTTCGCCGCGTCTCCCCCGGACCTGGCGTCCCGGTCGCGATCGCCCAGCGGGCGCCGCCGGGGTGCCAGCCTGGCCTGCGAGGCGATCGACTCGTCCAACCTGTCCACCGGCACCGTGGGTCGGGTGCCTGTGCCATCCGTGCTCATGGCCAAGGTCTAGCAGCCGGCGGTGTGCCGCGCTCGCGCTTGGCACACTATTTAACGCGGACAGCTCGGCAGGATCTCCGCCTGCACGCGCGCCGGACGCCGGCCGGACGAGCGCTGCGCGCCACCTTCGCCCGCGACATCCGGCACCTGGACCCGGAGCCGCGAAGGTTGCCTCCGGTGGCTAGAGTGTCCGCCGTGACCGCTGCCGATCCAGGCCTTGCCGACAGGGCGGCACCCGGAACCCCTCCCCCGCTCCCCGGGACGCGGGAGCGCTGGCCGGGGCCCCGGCCGCTGGTGTGGGCGCCGCGGGCCCACACGGTCGAGGTCGTGCTTCCGGCGTCCGGCTCCCGGCTCCCCCTGCGCCTCGTCGGCGCCCACGAGCCCGGGTACTGGCGCGCGGACGCCGAGCTCACGCCCGGCACCGACTACCTCTTCTCCGTCGACGGGGGACCGCCGGTCCCGGATCCTTGCAGCGCCTGGCTGCCGCGCGGCCTGCACGGCCCCTCGCGGGTGCTGGACCAGGAGTTCTGCTGGACCGACGGCGCCTGGCGGGGCGTGGACCTCGACACCGGCGCGCTGCTGCGCGTCGACCTGCCCACGTTCACCGCCGCCGGCACCCTCGACGCGGCCGCCGACCTCCTGGAGGACGTCGCGGCGACCGGTGTCCTGGGCGTCGAGCTCTCCCCCGTCGCCGCGCACGACCCCGACCGCGGCCCGGCCGCCGGCGTGCGCCTGTTCGCCGTGCACGAGCCGCTCGGCGGCCCCCGCGCGCTCCACCGGTTCGTGGACCGCGCGCACCGGTGCGGGCTCGCCGTCGTCCTGGACGCGCCCCACCGGTGGGCCGTCGCCGACGACCTCGGCCTGCACGCCTTCGGTCCCTACGCCACCGGTTCGCGGATCGGTCCCCGCACCGGCGCGCGGCCGGGCCCGCCGGGTTCCGACAGCCCGCGGATCAACCTCGACGGCAGCGGGAGCCGCGGCCCGCGCGACTTCCTCGTGGCCGACGCCGAGCGCTGGCTGCGCGACTTCCACGTGGACGGCCTGCTGCTCGACGTCGAGGCGCTCGTGGACCGCTCGGCGGTGCCGTTCCTCGGAGAGCTCGCCGAGGACGTGCACCACCTCGGCGAGCAGCTCGGCCGCCGGCTCCACCTCCTCGTCGACGGGCCGGGGCGCAGCGACCGGCTCACCACCGTCGTGCACGACATCCTCGCCGCGCCGGGCGACGCCGACGCCGTCCAGGACCTGCGTCGGCTCGCGCACGAGGTGTTCCCCCCGACGACGGCACCGTGGCGTCCGCCCAGCCTGCGACGGGCGCACCGCGCCGCGCAGCGGGCCTCCGCGGTGCTCGTGCGCGACCTCACGCGGCTGCCCGCCGCGAACCGCTCCGTCCCGTGGACGCCCGACGCGGGCGAGCCCTCCCTGGAGGCCTCGGGCTCGACCGACGACGACCGGGCGTGCCTGCTGACGTTCGCGATCCTCGCCGGGACGCCGCCGGTGCTCGACACCGAGCACCTCCCCGTCCCCGCCAGGGACGAGCGGGCACGGCGTCTCGTCGACTGGACCAGGACGCTGTTGTCCCTGCGCCCCGCCGCGTCGGCGGACCGAGACCTTCCGGTGGACGTGCGGACCGAGGGGACGACGCTCCTCGGCCGCCGCGGGCGCACCGCCGTCGCGCTGGTCACCGGCACGGAGCCGGCGGACGTCGACGTCTCCTCCCTGCCGGCCGGCACGGAGGTCCTGGCCGCCTGGGACCCCGAGGGGACGACGCTCGCGGACGGCGTCCTGCGGATCCCGCCGCGCGCCCCGGCCGTGCTGCACGCCGGCCCGGTCGAGCCGTAGCGGCCACGGCTCGCCGCGGGCGGGCCGTCACCGAGCCGTCCCGGCGTCGTCAGCGGTCGTCAGGGGGCCGTCACGCCGTCAGGCGCCGACCCTCCTCCGCCAGGGCGCCGAGGCGCGAGAGCGCCCGGAAGTACTTCTTGCGGTAGCCCCCGCGCAGCATCTCGTCGGAGAACAGGTGCTGCGCGCCGTCGCCGGCGAGGAGCACGGGGACGTCGCGGTCGTAGAGGCGGTCGACGAGGACCACGAGACGCAGGGCCACCTCCTGCCGCTGCACGGGGCGCACGCCGGTGAGCGCCACGAGCTCCACGCCGTCGAGGAGGGCGCCGTAGCGGCTCGGGTGCACGGTCGCGAGGTGGGCGAGCAGCCCGTCGAACTCGTCGAGGACCGCGCCGGGGTGGTCGGCCGCCGCGCGCGCGACGACGTCGGCCGCGAGCGGGGACGCCTCGGTCACGACCGCGCGGTGCCGGTAGTCCTCGCCGTCGACGCGCAGCACCTCGAAGCGGGAGGAGAGCGCCTGGATCTCGCGCAGGAAGTCCTCGGCCGCGAAGCGGCCCTCGCCCAGCGCCTCGGGCAGGGTGTTCGACGTCGCGGCGAGGGCGACGTCGCGGTCCGCGAGCTCGCGGAGCAGCCGGGACATCAGCACGGTGTCACCCGGGTCGTCCAGCTCGAACTCGTCGATGCAGACCAGGCGGCGCGTGGCGAGCGCCTCGACCGTGGGGAGGAAGCCCAGGGCGCCCACGAGGTTCGTGTACTCGACGAACGTGCCGTACGCGACCGACCCCTCGCCGAGGGTCGCGGCGACCTCGTGCGCGAGCGAGGTGAGCAGGTGGGTCTTGCCGACGCCGAAGCCGCCGTCCATGTAGACCGCGGGCACCGCGCGACGCCGGCCGAACAGCGCCTTCAGCCCGGAGGACCGGGGCGCCACGATCTCGCGCGCGACCTCCTGCAGGCGGGCGGGCACCGTCGTCTGGCTCGGGTGGGCGGGGTCGGCCCGGTAGGTGGAGAAGCGCGCCTCGGCGAAGTGGCGCGGAGGCACGAGGTCGGCGAGCAGCCGGCCCGGGGAGACGGTCGGGCGCACGGCCGACAGGGACGGCACCGCGCCGCCCCGGGCGGGGGGCGTCGCGACTGCGTCCGCGCCCGTGTCCTGGTCCCGGTCCTCGTCCTGCGTGAGCGTCACGACCGTCAAGGCTACGCCGCGTCAGTACGCTGACCGCTGTGAGATCTGCCACCACGCCCCTCGACCTGCTCGTCCCGGCACCCGAGCATCTCCCGGCCGACCCCGCCGAGACCCGGCTGGCCGCGCTGTACGACGAGGGCACCGGGTCGGGCGCCCGGCTGCGGGCCAACTTCGTCAGCACGGTCGACGGCGGCGCGTGGGGCCCGGACCACCTGTCCGGCTCGATCAACGACGACGCCGACTGGCGCGTGTTCCGCGTCCTGCGCGCCGCGGCCGACGTCGTGCTGGTGGGGGCGGGCACGGCCCGGCACGAGGGCTACACGGCGCTCGAGCGGCCCGAGAGCCTGCGCGCCGCCGGCGACCGTCCCCTGGAGCTCGCGCTCGTCAGCCGCTCCGGCCGCGTGCCGCAGCAGCTCGCCGACGGCGACCGGCCGCCGCTGGTCCTCACCGGCGAGGCCGGCGCGCGGACCGCGAGCCGGATGGTCCCCGCCGACCGGGTGCTCACGGTGGCGTCGGCGCACGACCCCGACGAGGTGGACCTGCGCGCCGGCCTCGCCGCTCTCGCCGACCGGGGGCTGCGTCGCGTGCTGTGCGAGGGCGGGCCGACCCTGCTGGCCGCCCTGCTCGCAGACGACCTGGTCGACGAGCTGTGCGTGACCACGAGCCCGTGCCTCGTCGGGCCGGGACCCTCCCGCATCGTCGCCGCCTCACCCGCCGGGGCCCCCGGCGAGGCCCCTGCGCCGGCCGGGATGCCGGCGACACCGCCCACGCCCGCCCGCCTCGCGCACCTGCTGCACGCGCCGAGCACGGGCACGCTCGTCGCGCGCTGGCTGCTGCGCTGAGCGATCCCGGGAACGGCGGCGGAGAGGCACGCGTCACGTCCCGGCCCCCGGCAGGCGCCTGGCCTCGCATCCGCGGCCCCGGGTGGCTACGGTGCTGGCATGCCGACGACCGTCGTCCTCACCGAGGACGCCCTCACCGACGCCGACGTGGCGCACATCCTGTCCCTGCACGACGAGCAGGCCGAGCGCTATCGCGTGCTCGTCCCCTCGGACACCGACCGCAACGTGGTCGCCGCGATCATCGACCACCTGTGGGTGGGCGAGCTGCGCGAGGCCGGGCAGGACCTGGTGGGCAAGGAGCCCACGCCCGAGCAGGCGAAGGTGACCGCCGCAGAGCGCCTCGAGCGGTCCCTCGCGGCGCTGCGGGCCGCCGGTGCAGCCGCCGAGGGCACGGTCACCGAGGAGGACCCGCTGCCCGCCCTGAGCGCCGCCGTCGCCGCCCAGGGCGGCGCGGACTCCGTGCAGGACGTCGTCGTGGTGACCTACCCGCACGTGGTCGCCGACACCTTCCGCTCCGACTGGGCGTCGCGCGCGCGAGAGCACCTGCAGGTCCCCGTGCTGCACCTGTACGCCGGGACCAGCGAGATCGGCGACTGAGGCCGGTCCCCTCCGACCCTGACACGCACGAGGGCCCCGTCCGGCGGACGGACGGGGCCCTCGTGCGTGCCGTGCGGCGTGCGGAGCGTCAGCGCACGCGGTGCCCGGCACCCGTGATCGTCGCGCGCACCAGCTCGTCCATGGAGTCGAGGAAGGGCTCCTCGTCGAGCAGGTCGTGGTCGACCGCCGCGACGGACAGCTCCGTGCACCCGAGCACGACGACCGACGCGCCGCGCTCCACGAGCCGGGCCGCCACGCCGCGCAGCGCGTCGGGGTCCGCCGGCCGGCCGGCCTTGACCTGGTCGTAGATCACCGCGTTGACGACGTCCTGGTCCGCCGCGTCCGGGACGACGACGTCGATCCCGTGGGCGGCGAACGCGTCGTCGTACACCTTCGACACGACCGTGCCCGCCGTGGCCAGCAGGCCGACGCGCCGCAGGCCGGGCACCCGCTCGCGCGCCGCCGCGACCGTCACGTCGATGATCGAGACGAACGGCACCGTCACCGCGTCGAGCACCTGCTGGGTGAAGTAGTGCGCGGTGTTGCACGGCATGACGAGGAACTGCACGCCGAAGTCCTGCAGGCGCCGGGCGTCCCGCGCGAGCACGGGGCCCGGGTCGGCGGGCGACCGCCCGAGCACGAAGTCCGTGCGGTCCGGGATGGTCGCGTGGTTGAGCACGACGAGGTCCACGTGGTCCTGGTCCCGCTCGGCGTCGGTGCGCTGCACCACCCGCTGCAGGAAGTAGGCGGTGGCCAACGGGCCGACTCCGCCGATCACGCCGACGGGGCGGTCGTCGAGCGCCCCGTCGGCGTCGTGCCCGGCCTCCGGGGTCACGCGCCCTCCCGGGTGCCCTGCCGTGCGGCCGGGCCGGTCCAGGCGAGGGCCCGCGACTGCGCCACCGGGTAGTGCCTGGCGTACTTGCGGAACTGGTTGAGCTGCGCCACCAGCAGGTACGCGACCCGGCGGGGGTCCCACTCCTTGCGGTACCAGAGCGGGTTGGACGCACGGCGCGTCAGCTGCAGGCGCCGCGTCCTGGAGCGGATCGCGGGGTTCGCGACGTAGCGCCGCAGCAGGGCGCCCGGCAGCACCGTGTACAGGTGCTCCGTGGTGACCTCGCCGTCGCCGGAGAGCGGGACGTCGGGCCCGAGCGCGGCGCGCGGGTCGGGGTCGAGCCCGCGCAGGTGCTCGTGCACGTAGAACTTCACCGGGTTGGCGCCCGTCGACGTGACGTAGTAGTTCGAGCGGCCCAGGCGCGGGTTGAGCTCGAAGAACACGTACCGGCCGTCGCGCGGGTCGTACTTGAGGTCGAAGTTCGCGACGCCGGTCCAGCCGACGTGCTCGAGCAGGCGGCGCGCCTGCTCCACGACCTCGGGCTGGGTGCCCGTGACGATCGCGGCCGGGTTGCCGAGGGCACCGGGGGCGTGCTCCTCGAGCAGGACGTGCCCGAAGGAGGAGAACCGCACCTTGCCCTGCGCGTCGCTGTAGCAGGTGAGGATCCGCATGCCGGAGTCGTCGCCCGGGATGTAGTCCTGCACCACGAACGAGCCGACGTACCCGGCGTCCTTCACGCGCCCGAGCAGGTCGAGCAGCTCGGCGCGGGTGTCCACGAGGAAGACCTTCTTCTTCCCCGCGAACTCGACGTCGTGGTACGCCGCGGTGCTGGCCGCCTTCGCGATCACGGGGAACGTGAGCCCGCTCGTGTCCGGCTCGCTGCCCGACGCGACGTCGTGCACGACCGTCGTCGGGTGCGCGAGGCCGAGCTCGGCGCACAGGGCCCCGAACTCCTCCTTGTCGGTGAGCCGCAGCAGCAGCTCCTCGCCCACGTAGGGCACCAGGTAGCGGTCCTCGAGGCGGTCGCGGTGCTGCACGAGCATCCGCACCAGCCAGTCGGCGGAGCCCACCACGACCAGGTCGGCGTCGGTGTGCTCGTCCGCGATCCGGCGCAGGCGCGCCACGATCGCCTCGGGGTCGTCGATCCGCGGCTCGGCCACGTGGGTGAGGATGCGCGAGTGCCGCACCAGGCCCGTCGACGCGCCGGACACCACCACGGAGCGCACGCCGTACGCCTCGTGGAACGCCCGGGCCAGGCTGTACGCGCCGATGTCGCCGCCCAGGACGACGGGCTGCAGCCGCCGCTGCGGGGTCTGCGTCACGATGCCTCCTTGGCGCCGGTGGTCGACGACGTGCCGGCCGCGCTGTTGGCCGCGTAGTTCCGGCGCAGCGCGTCGGCCGGGTAGAACTGCCGGTACTTGCGCACGTGGTTGAGCATCGCCGTGAGGACGTACAGGCGGCGCCGCGGCGACGCGTCGGCCTTGTAGCGCAGCGGGTGCACGGTGCGCCCGGAACGCTGCAGCCGCACGACGCGGGCGCGCAGCTCGGGGTCCAGCACGTACGAGCGCAGCAACCGCTTCGGCACGACGGCGTACAGGACCTCGCGGTCCGCCGTCACCGGCTCGCGACGCACGCCGTGCACGACGTCGTCCACCAGCGCCTCGGTCGGGTTCTGCCCGCCCGCGGTGAGGTAGTAGTTGTTCCGACCGATGCGCGGGTTCTGCTCGAAGAACTTGAACACGCCGTCGCGCGGGTCGAGCTTGACGTCGAAGTTCGCGAACCCGCGCCAGCCGGTGTGCTCGAGGATCCGCTGGGCGGCGTCGAGGATCTCGTCGATCGGCTCGACGATCATCGCCGACGGGTTGCCCCGCGCGGCCGGCGTGCGCTCCTCGAGGAGCACCTGCGCCGAGGAGCGCAGCGTGACCCTCCCGCTCGAGTCGGCGTACGCCGTGACCGACCGCATCCGCGTGTCGTCACCCGGGATGTTCTCCTGCACCAGGAAGCGCCCGCGGAAGCCGGCCTCGCGCAGCGAGATCATCAGCCGGTCCAGCTCGGCCGGCGTCGCGATCTCGTAGATCTTCTTCTTCCCGGCGAACTGCACGTCGTGGTAGTCGGCGCTGCTCGCGGGCTTGGCGATGACCGGGAAGTCGAAGCCGACGGGCAGCGGCTCCCAGCCGGGCTCGGCCGCCCGGGCGAAGTCCTGGATCACCGTGGCCGGCGTCGGGATCCCGAGCTCCGCGCACACCTCCTGGAACTCCGCCTTGTCGGAGATCCGGTCGATGAGCGCGGCGTCCGCGAACGGGACGACGTAACCGGCGGCCTCGAGCTCCGTGCGGTGGTGCACGAGCACGCGCACCACCCAGTCCATGTTGGTGAGGAGCACGAGGGTGCGGCCGGGGGCCGACATCCGGCCCGCGACGTCCTGGAGCGCCGCGACGATCTGCTCGGGCGCGGTGCCGGACAGCTCGGTGTCGATGATCTGCGAGTGCGCGATCGGGCCCGGCTCGGCGAAGGCGACGACGGTGGTGCGCACGCCGTAGCGCTCGTGGAACGAGCGGGCGAGGGCGTACACACCGATGTCCGAGCCGACGATGACGGGCTGGAACCCGGGGCCGGCGTCGGTGCTGGTGGTGCTCACGGGTGCGCTCATGCCTCCTGCTCGGAGCGGTCTGCCGACCACTCGGTGTGGAAGGTGCCCTCGCGGTCGGTGCGGCGGTAGGTGTGCGCGCCGAAGAAGTCGCGCTGCGCCTGGATGAGCGCGGCGGGCAGCCGCTCGGCGCGCACGCCGTCGTAGTAGGCGAGGGACGAGGAGAACGCGGGGGTCGGGACGCCGTTGAGGGCGGCCTGCGACACGACCCGACGCCAGGCGGCGAGGCCGTTCCCCACGGCGTTCGTGAAGTACTCGTCTGCGAGCAGCAGCGGCAGCGCGGCGTCGCGCTCGTACGCCTCGGTGATGCGGTTGAGGAAGCGGGCGCGGATGATGCAGCCGCCGCGCCAGATGCGGGCCATGGCACCGCGGTCGATGTCCCAGCCGTACTCGGCGGAGGCGGCGGCGATCTGGTCGAAGCCCTGGCTGTACGCGACGACCTTCGACGCGTACAGCGCGAGGCGCACGTCCTCGATGAAGGCGTCGCGGTCCGCGATCTCCCAGGTCCCGGCATCGGCGGGCAGCGCGGCGCGGCCGGCCTCGCGCTGCGGCACGGAGCCGGACAGCGCGCGGGCGAACGTCGCCTCGGCGATGCCGGTGATCGGCACGCCGAGGTCGAGGCCGTTCTGCACCGTCCAGCGGCCGGTGCCCTTCTGCTCGGCCTGGTCGAGCACGACGTCGACGAACGCGCTGCCGGTGGCCGCGTCGACGTGCTGCAGCACGTCGGCGGTGATCTCGATGAGGAACGACTCGAGGTCGCCGGTGTTCCACTCGGCGAAGATCTGCCCGATCTCGGCCGCGGACGCGCCCAGCCCCTGCTTGAGCAGGTCGTAGGCCTCGGCGATGAGCTGCATGTCGGCGTACTCGATGCCGTTGTGCACCATCTTGACGAAGTGCCCGGCGCCGTCGGGGCCGACGTAGGTGCAGCACGGCGTGCCGTCGACCTTGGCCGAGATGTCCTCGAGGATCGGGCCCAGGCTCGCGTACGACTCGCGGGTGCCGCCCGGCATGATCGACGGGCCGTTGAGCGCACCCTCCTCGCCGCCGGAGACGCCGGTGCCCACGAAGTGCAGGCCCTTCGCGCTGAGGTCCTTCTCGCGGCGGATGGTGTCGGGGAAGTGCGCGTTGCCGGCGTCGACGACGATGTCGCCCTCCTCCAGCAGCGGCACGAGCTCGTCGATGACGGCGTCGGTCGCGGCGCCCGCCTTGACCATGATGACGACCTTGCGGGGCCGCTCCAGGGAGGCGACGAAGTCGGCCATCGACTCGGACGGGACGAAGTCGCCCTCGTGCCCGGCGTCGGCGATCAGCGACTGCGTCTTGGCGTACGACCGGTTGTGCACCGCCACCGTGTAGCCGTGCCGCGCGAAGTTGCGGGCGAGGTTGCGGCCCATCACCGCAAGGCCGGTCACGCCGATCTGGGCACGAGCTGTCATCGTTTCCCTGCTTCCGTCGGTTCTCGGTTCGGGTCGGGCGGCCGGGTGGCGGCGACTGGCGCACGCTCCCCCGCCCGGGAGCCGGGACCAGCGTAGTCGTCGCAGCGGCCGAGGTGTACGGACCATCACGATCCGGACACGACCGGCCCCCCGGTGCGTCGTTTCACCCGACCGACCGCACCGCGCCGTACGGTGGCTGGCGTGACCGGCGATCGCACGGGTGACTCGAAGCGGGATCCGCAGCAGGATCCCAGGCAGCAGGTGCCCGCCCCGTTCGCGGCCGCGCTGGCGTCCCTGCGCGAGCGGCGGCTGCGCGGCGAGGTGCACCTGGCGGAGATCCCCGGCCCCACGCGCGTGGCCCCGTTCTCGGTGGCCCTCGAGGGCGAGGTCGCCGAGCCCGGGGGCGAGGAGGTCGCCACGGGCCGGTTCGTCGTCCTGCACGACCCTGAGGGGCAGGAGACCTGGCAGGGAACGTTCCGGGTCGTCACGCTGGTGCGCGCCACCCTCGAGCCCGAGCTCGCTGCCGATCCCCTGCTGGCCGACGTCGCGTGGACCTGGGTGACGGAGTCGCTCGACGCCGCGGGCGTGGACGCCCTCGCGGTCGGTGGCACCGTGACGCGCGTCCTCTCCCAGAGCTTCGGCGCGCTGGGCGCCACGCCCGACGCCGTGGACCTCGAGATCCGCGCGTCCTGGACGGCCACCGACACCGACCTCGGGGTGCACCTCGCCGTGTGGGGAGACCTCATGGCGACGGCCGGCGGCCTGCCCCCGCTGCCCGACGGCGTCGCCTCGCTCGCCGCACGCTCGGGCGGTCGCGGGCACCCACGCCCCGGGTCCCGACCGCATACCGTGGGGCCATGAGCTCAGCAGTCCCCCCGACCGCCACCGACGTCGTCCCGCTCACCGAGCCGGCGGACGGCGTCGGGCGCGTCGTCGACACCCCGGCCGCCCTCGACCGCGTGGTCGAGCGGTTCGCGGCCGGCACCGGCCCCGTCGCCGCCGACGCGGAGCGCGCCTCGGGCTACCGCTACGGTCAGGCCACCTACCTGGTCCAGCTGCGGCGCGAAGGCGCCGGCACGGCGCTCCTCGACCCGGTCGCGCTGCCCGACCTGTCGGCGATCGGCGACGCCGTGGGCGACGCCGAGTGGGTGCTGCACGCCGCCTCCCAGGACCTGCCGGGCCTGGCCGAGCACGGGCTGCGGCCGGCGCGCGTCTTCGACACCGAGCTCGCCGCCCGGCTGCTGGGCCTGGAGCGCGTGGGGCTCGCCGCCGTGGTCGCCGAGCTGCTCGGACTGGGCCTGGCGAAGGAGCACTCGGCCGTCGACTGGTCCACGCGGCCGCTGCCCGAGGACTGGCTGCGCTACGCCGCGCTCGACGTCGAGGTGCTGGTGGACCTGCGCGACCGCCTGGCGGAACGGCTGGACGCGGACGGCAAGGCGGAGTGGGCGGCCCAGGAGTTCGAGGCCGAGCGCACCGCGCCCCCGCCGGCACCGCGCGTCGACCCGTGGCGGCGCACGTCCGGCACGCACACGCTGCGCGACCGTCGCCAGCTGGCCGTGGTCCGCAGCCTCTGGCTGGCGCGCGACGCGAGCGCGCGCGCCCGCGACGTCTCCCCCGGCCGGGTGCTGCCGGACCGCGCCATCGTGGCCGCCGCCCGCGCGCTGCCGCGCACGGTGCCGCAGCTCACCGCCCTGCCGGAGTTCGCCGGGAAGGCCACGCGCCGCCGCGCGCCCGCCTGGCAGCGCGCGATCGACGAGGCCCTCGCCCTGCCCGACGACCGGCTGCCGAGCCAGCGCGGCCCGCGCACCGACGGGCCGCCCCAGCCGCGCACCTGGGCCGACCGAGACCCCGTCGCAGCCCGGCGGCTCACGACGGCCCGCGACCTTCTCGCCACGATGTCCGGCGACCTGCACGTGCCCGTGGAGAACCTGCTGCAGCCGGACGCCCTGCGCCGCCTGTGCTGGACGCCGCCGGACCCGGCCCGCTCGGCAGAGATCGCGGAGTTCCTCCGGGGCCGCGGAGCCCGGCCGTGGCAGATCGAGCTGGTCGCGACCCTCCTCGAGGACGCCTTCTCCACCGTCTCCTGACCCCCGACCTGTCAGGACCACACGCAGGTAGTGGTGCTCCTGGCCCTGACAGCTCGTGTGAGACGGGGTCTCAGAGTGGTCTATCCTGGTTCCCGGTACTCGCGGTAGCGTGTACCTCGGCGCCGGCCCTACCGGGTCGTCGCCCGAGAGCGGCGTCGCTCGTCGGACGCCGAAGTCCCGACCCCCGCCTGCGGATGGAGCTTCCATGACCACACGGAACCCGGCCCGCCGCGCGCTGCGCGACGTCGTCTTCGTCGAGGGCGTGCGCACGCCGTTCGGCAAGGCCCGGCCCGACGGCCTGTACGCCGAGACCCGAGCCGACGACCTGGTCGTCAAGGCCGTCCGCGAGCTGCTGCGCCGCCACCCCGAGCTGCCGGGCGAGCGCGTGGACGAGGTGGCCATCGCCGCCACCACCCAGCAGGGCGACCAGGGCCTGACCCTCGGCCGCACCGTGGGGATGCTCGCCGGCCTCCCCCAGACCGTCCCGGGCTTCGCCATCGACCGGATGTGCGCGGGCGCGATGACGGCCGTCACGACGACCGCCGCCGGCATCGCGACCGGCGGCGCCGACGTCGTGATCGCGGGCGGCGTGGAGCACATGGGCCGCCACCCGATGGGCTTCGACGCCGACCCGAACCCGCGCTTCCTGTCCGAGAAGCTCGTGGACCCCGAGTCGCTCAACATGGGCGTCACGGCGGAGAACCTGCACGACAAGTTCCCGCACCTCACCAAGGAGCGCGCGGACGCCTACGCCGTCAACAGCCAGGCCAAGTACGCCAAGGCGCTCGCCAACGGCGACGTCGGCCCGGAGCTCGTCCCGGTCGCCGTCCGCTCCGCCGAGCAGGGCTGGGGCCTGGCCACCGCCGACGAGCTCCCCCGCCCCGGCACCACCGTCGAGGGCATCGCGAACCTCAAGACGCCGTTCCGCCCGGGCGGCCGCGTCACCGCGGGCAACGCGTCCCCGCTGACCGACGGGGCCACCGCCGCGCTGCTCGCCTCGGGCGACACCGCCGCCGAGCTGGGCCTGCCCGTCGCGATGCGCCTGGTCTCGTCCGCGTTCGCCGGCGTCGACCCGTCGATCATGGGCTACGGCCCGGTCCCCGCCACCGACCGGGCGCTCGCCCAGGCCGGGCTGACCATCGACGACATCGGCCTGTTCGAGATCAACGAGGCGTTCGCCGTGCAGGTGCTGAGCTTCCTCGACCACTACGGCATCGCCGACGACGACGAGCGCGTCAACCCTTACGGCGGCGCCATCGCCATGGGCCACCCGCTGGCCAGCTCGGGCGTGCGCCTCATGACGCAGCTCGCGCACCAGTTCGCGCAGCACCCCGAGGTCCGGTACGGCATCACCACCATGTGCGTGGGCCTGGGCCAGGGCGGCACCGTGATCTGGGAGAACCCGCACCACGCCGACTACTCCGGCCACACCACCGCGACGACCGCGACGGACGAGGAGAACTGACCACGATGCCCTCGAACACGACCGAGAACACCTCCGGCGTCCGCGCCGAGCGCGTCACGCACTCCCTCGTCCGGGACGTCGAGCTCCCGGGCGGCGCGGGCACCCTCGCGCTCGTCACGCTGGACAACGGCCTCGACCACACCAAGCCCAACACCCTGGGCCCCGAGGGCATGGCCGAGCTCACCGCGGCGCTGACCGCGCTGCAGGAGCGCGCGGGCCGCGGGGAGATCGCCGCCGTCGCCGTCACCGGCAAGCCGTACTTCCTCGCCGCGGGCGCCGACCTGCTGCAGGTCTCCACCGTCACCTCGCACGAGCAGGCGCTCGAGCTGGGCCGGTCCGGCCACGCCGCCTACGAGCTGCTGCACACGATGGGCGTGCCCACGTTCGCGTTCGTCAACGGGCTGGCGCTCGGCGGCGGCCTCGAGGTCGCGCTCAACTGCGACTACCGCACGGTGTCGTCCGACGCCCCCGCGCTCGGCCTGCCCGAGACCGGCCTCGGCCTCATCCCGGGCTGGGGCGGCGCCTACCTCGTGCCGCGCCTCGTGGGCATCGAGAAGGCCGTCGACGTCATCCTCACGCGCCCCGCGACGCAGAAGCCGTTCAAGGCGGCCGAGGCCGCGCAGATCGGCCTGGTGGACCAGCTCCTCGAGCCGGCCGACTTCCTCGAGCAGTCGATCCTGTGGGCGTCGCGGGTGCTGCGCGGCGACGTCGAGGTTCCCCGCCGCGAGCTCGACCCGCAGCCGGTGTGGGACGCCGTCGTCGCGGCCACGCGCCAGCGGCTCGACGCCGTCGTCGCGGGCTCTCGCCCGGCGCCGTACCGCGCCCTGGACCTGCTCGCGGCGGCCCGCACGGCCACCCGCGAGGAGGCCTTCGCGGCCGAGGACCGGGCGCTGGCCGACCTCATCATGTCCGACGAGATGCGCGCCAGCGTCTACGCCTTCCAGCTCGTCTCGGGCGGCAAGAAGCCCGTCGGCGCCCCGGACAAGAGCCTCGCCCGACCGGTCACCCGGGTCGGCATCGTCGGCGCCGGCCTCATGGCCGCGCAGATCGCCCTGCTCGTCGCGCAGCGCCTCGGCGTACCCGTCGTCATGCGCGACCTGGACCAGGAGCGGGTCGACAAGGGCCTCGGCTTCGTCCGGTCCACGGTCGAGAAGCTCGTCGGCCGCGGACGGATGGCGCCCGAGGCCGCCGCGCGCATCGTCGCGAGCGTGCACGGCACCACCGACATCGGCGAGTTCGCCACCTGCGACGTGGTGGTCGAGGCCGTCACCGAGGTCATGGGCCTCAAGAAGAAGGTCTTCGCCGAGCTCGAGGGCATCGTCCGCGAGGACACGATCCTCGCGACGAACACCAGCGCGCTGTCGGTCACCGAGATGGCGGCCGACCTCCAGCACCCCGAGCGGGTCGTGGGCATCCACTTCTTCAACCCCGTGGCCCAGATGCCGCTGGTCGAGGTCGTCAAGGCCGAGCGGACCTCCGACGAGGCGCTGGCCACGGCGTTCGCCATCACGAAGAAGCTGCGCAAGACGGCGGTGCTCGTGGCCGACCGGCCCGGCTTCGTCGTCAACCGGCTGCTCGTGCTCGTCATGGGCAAGGTCGTCGAGGCCATCGAGAACGGCACGTCCGTCGAGGTGGCCGACACCGCGCTGGCGCCGCTGGGCTTCCCGATGCCGACCTTCGAGCTCTTCGACCTCGTCGGCCCGGCCGTCGGCCTGCACGTGCTCACCTCGCTGCGCGAGGACCTGGGCGACCGGTTCCCGACCTCCCCCGGCCTGGAGAAGCTCGTCGCCGACGGCACGCGCGTCGTGCTCGACCGTCCGGCCCCCGGGCTGCCCAAGCCGGTCGACCCGGCGATCCAGGCCGTCTTCGGCGAGGCGCTCCCGGCAGGCGAGCAGGGCCGGCACGGCACCCCGGTGCTCGACGCCGCGGGCGTGCTGGACTCCGTGCTCACGGCGCTGACGGTCGAGATCGGCCACATGCTCGACGAGGGCGTGGTCGCCGGGCCGCAGCAGATCGACCTGTGCATGATCCTCGGCGCCGGGTGGGGCTTCCACACCGGCGGCATCACGCCGTACCTCGACCGCGCCGGGTACTCGGTGAAGGTCCTGGGCCGCCGGATCCTGCCCGACGGCGCCGCGAACGTCCCCGAGGCCGTCGCCTGACACGCCCTCCTCGGAGACCCGAGCCCCACGGCTCAGGACGCTCCGGTGGCCCGGTCCCTCGTCGGGACCGGGCCACCGGAGCGTGCCTCGACCCGCAGACCTGCGCCGTGGACTACGACGAGGCCGGGCCTCGGACCGCGCGCCGGACCGCCTCGACCGTCCTCGCGACGTCGTCCTCGTCCGTGGACCAGTTGCTCACCGAGACCCGCAGGACGTCCTGGCCGCGCCACCGGGAGCCGGAGATCCATGTCTCGCCGTCGGCGAGGAGCCGCACGCCGGCCGCCCGCGTCAGGGCGTCGTCGTCCAGCGCGAGGCACACCTGGGTGTAGACGACGTCGTTGACCACCCGCACGCCGTCGATGCGTGCCACGCCCTCGGCGATCGCCCGGGCGCGATCCGCCAGCCCTCCGACGAGCCCGGCCAACCCCTCCCGCCCCAACGAACGCAGCGCGGCCCAGGTGGGGACGCCGCGGGCACGCCGCGAGAGCTCGGGCGCCTTGTCGTAGGGGTTGCCGGGGCCGGGCGCGTCCACGAGGTAGGCCGTGTGCACGCCGAACGCCGCGCGCACGGAGGCGGGATCAGCCACGACGGCGACGCCGCAGTCGTAAGGCACGTTCAGGGTCTTGTGCGCGTCGGTCGCCCAGGAGTCGGCGCCCTCGATCCCACGCACGAGGTGAGCGAGGCCGGGTGTCGCCGCCGCCCAGAGGCCGAACGCGCCGTCGACGTGCACCCAGGCGCCGTGGTCGTGCGCGAGCGGGATCGCCTCCGCGAAGGGGTCGAAGGACCCGGAGTGCACGTTGCCGGCCTGCAGGGCCACGATCGTCGGCGTCCCGGGCGACCCCTCGGCGAGCGCGGCGGCGAGGGAGTCCGTGCGCAGCCGGCCCTGGTCGTCGGCCGCCACCTCCGTCGGGGCGCCGAGCCCGAGGTAGCGCAGCGCGAGATCGACGGAGTCGTGGCGCTCGGCACCGACCAGCACGCGCACCGGAGGGCCGCCCGTCAGGCCCCGCTCGTGGACGTCCCACCCCGCGCGGGCGAGCACCGCACCGCGCGCCGCGGCCAGCCCGGTGAGGTTCGCCGTCGTCGCGCCGGTCACGAAGCCCACGTCGGAGCCCGCGGGCAGGCCGAGCGCGTCGAGCACCCACCGTCCCGCCTCCTCCTCGACCGCGACGACGCCCGGCGTGGAGAACCGCATCCCCGCGTTCTGGTCCCAGGCGCTCACGAGCCAGTCGGCGCCCAGCGCCGCGGGCAGGGTGCCGCCCATGACCCAGCCGAAGAACCGGCCCGACCCGATCGCCATCAGGCCGGGCTCGACCCGGGCGGCGAGCTCGTCGACCACGCCCGCCGGCGCGAGCCCCTGATCGGGCAGCGGCCCGGGCAACGTCCGCCCGACGGCGTCCGCGTCGGCGCGCGGCGGGACGGGCCGCTCCCCCACGTCGTCGAGCCAGGCGCGCGCGTGGTGCACGGCGCGGTCGAGCGCGCCGTCGAAGTCCTTGCCTCTGACCGTCATCCGGGTGCTCCTTCGCGACCGGCCTCGGTGCCGCCGCCAGGATACCGAGGGGAATATCACGGGGCGGGACGACGCCTCGGTAGGAGGGAGGGCAGCGCCCGACGCCCGGGACGTCCTCGC
Source organism: Isoptericola sp. NPDC019571 (assembly GCF_044389385.1). NCBI lineage: Bacteria > Bacillati > Actinomycetota > Actinomycetes > Micrococcales > Promicromonosporaceae > Isoptericola > Isoptericola sp. NPDC019571. The sequence goes on along the minus strand of NZ_JBIRXZ010000005.1, from coordinate 82,910 downwards.
CGCGAAGTCCCGGGGGCCGGCGGAAGTGCGCGACGATCACGCACGCGTGTGAGACTTCCCCGCATGAAGCGGACCATGGGTATCGAGGAGGAGTTCCTGCTGGTCGGGGACGACGGACGGCCGGTCGCACGGGCCAGCGAGGCGCTCGACGCCTCCGGCGTCGACCTGACGAGGTCCCCCGAGACCGGCGGAGGCGCGCTCGAGACCGAGTTCATGGAGGAACAGCTCGAGACGGCGACCCACCCGCGCCACGAGCTCACCGACCTCGCCGCGGAGGTCCGCGCGGGCCGGCAGCGCGCCCAGGCGGCGGCCGACCGGGTCGGGGTGCGCGTCGCGGCGCTGGCCACGTCCCCGTGGCCGTTCGAGGGCACGACGGTGGCGCGGCTGCGCTACCTGGAGGCGCGGGCGGCGTTCGGCCTCACGGCCCGCGAGCAGCTCACCAGCGGCTGCCACGTGCACGTCGCCGTGGCCGACGACGCCGAGGGCGTGGCCGTCCTCGACCGCATCGGGCCGTGGCTGTCCGTGCTGCTCGCGCTGAGCGCGAACTCGCCCTTCTGGCAGGGCGAGGACTCCGGCTTCGCCAGCTACCGCTCCCAGGTGTGGGCGCGCTGGCCCACGTCCGGGCCGGCCCGTTCCTTCGGGTCGCCGGAGGGCTACCGGCAGGCGGTCGACGACCTCGTCGCCACCGGGACGATCCTCGACCAGAACATGGTGTACTTCGACGCCCGGCTCTCCTCCCGCTACCCCACCGTCGAGATCCGCGTCGCCGACGTCTGCCTCGACGCCGACACGGCCACCCTGCTGGGCGCCCTCGCCCGCGGACTGGTCGAGACGGCGGCTCGCGAGGCCTCGGAGGGGCTTGCCGCGCCGCTGCTGCGGCCCGAGCTGCTGCGCACCGCCTCGTGGCGCGCAGGTCGCTCGGGGCTGTCGACGGAGCTGTTGTCGCCGCACACGTGGCAGCCCGCCCCCGCGCACGACGTCGTCGGGCAGCTCGTGGCGCACGTGCGCGAGGCGCTCGCCGACGACGGCGACCTGGACGCGGTCACCGAGCTTCTCGGACGGCTGTGGGCCGGGGGCGGCGGTGCAGCACGGCAGCGCGCGTGGCACGCGGAGTCGGGCGACCTGCGCGCCGTCGTGGACCGCGCCGTCGAGGTCACCCACGCCTGAGCGTGCGGTCTCGCGTCAGTCGTCCCAGCCCATGCGGAGCACCTCGAACGGGGTCGCGTGCTGCACGCCGAGGCGCGGCCCCGTGGCCGACGTCATCCGGGCGAGGAACTCGGCCGGGTCGAAGTGCTCCCACCCGAGACCGTCCAGGTAGGCGGCGTGGGCCCGCAGCGACGCGACGCCGGCGTCGAACGTGTCGGTGACGTCGACCGCGTGTCCCGCGTCGGGCGACCCGGCGACCCACACCTGACGCACGCCGCCCCACGGCTGGAACCCCTCGGCCTCGAGCTGGTCGGTGAAGACCCACCGGTTGCCGGCGTCGCGCACCGCGTCGACGACGGCGCGCCCGGTCGCGACGTGGTCGGCCTGGTTGAGCATCCCGCCGGGGAAGGTCTCGCGGTAGTTGCCGGTGATGACGACCTCCGGCCGGTGCCGGCGCACGGCGCCCGCGATCGCCCGGCGCAGCGGCAGGCCGTACTCGATCACCCCGTCGGCGAACCCGAGGAACTCGACCTCCTCGACGCCGACGGCCCTCGCGGAGGCGATCTGCTCGGCCTCGCGCACCCGGCGCGCCTCGTCGGGGTGCATGCCGTCGATCCCGGCCTCGCCGCTGGTCACCATGCTGTAGACGACCCGCTTGCCCTGGCCCGTCCAGCGGGCGACGGCCGCGGCCGCGCCGAACTCCATGTCGTCGGGGTGCGCCACCACCGCGAGCGCCGTCGTCCAGGTCTCGTCGAGGGGGCGCAGCGGGGCGTCCTCGTCGGCACGGTCGGGTGTCGTCGCCATGCCGACCACGCTAGCGACTCAGTACGTCGTCAGCCCGTGGGCGCGGAAGACGTCGCGCACGGCCTCGGTCGCCTCCGGCGTCGGCGGCTCGGTGCCGTCGAGCTCGTAGGTGCGCCCGAGCTCGGCCCACTTGTCGCGGGCCATCTGGTGGAACGGCAGCACCTCGACGCGCTCGACCGTGCCGGGGCGGACGGCCTCGATGTCCGCCGCGTGCCGGGCGACGGCGGCGACGTTCTCCGGGTCGTCGGTGAGGCCGGGCACGAGGACGAACCGCACCCAGACCGTGACGCCGCGCTCGGCGAGGCGGCGGCCGAAGCGGAGCGTGGGTGCCAGGGAGCGTCCCGTCACCCGCCGGTAGGTCTCCTCGTCGCCCGCCTTGATGTCGAGCAGCACCAGGTCCGTGTCGTGGAGCATCGCGTCGGTCGCGTTGGCGCCGAGGAAGCCCGAGGTGTCGAGGGTCGTGTGCACCCCGAGCTCCTTCGCCCCGCGCAGGACCCGCGCGGCGAACGCGGGCTGCATGAGCACCTCGCCGCCCGAGAGCGTGACGCCGCCGCCCGTCGCGGAGAAGATGCCGCGGTAGCGCGCCACGCGGGCCAGCAGGTCCTCGGCGAGGACGGGCTCGCCGTCCTTCATCGCCAGGGTGTCGGGGTTGTGGCAGTACAGGCAGCGCAGCGGGCAGCCGCTGAGGAACACCGTCAGCCGCGTCCCCGGGCCGTCGACGGCGGTCACGAGCTCCCAGGAGTGCACCGAGCCGAGCTCCCCCGAGCGCATCAGTGCCAGGCGGTCGGAGCGGCCCACCTCGGCGGTGTCCACGGTCTCGCTCCCCACGGACCTGATTCCCCCGAGGCCGGCGCCGGCCCGGCGCCGGGAGGGGGCGTCCAGCAACGCCGGGCCGGCAGTCATGGTCAGAGCCCCCCGTGGAAGGTCCGCGACAGCACGTCGAGCTGCTGCTCGCGGGTCAGCCGCACGAAGTTCACCGCGTAGCCGGAGACGCGGATCGTGAGCTGCGGGTACTTCTCCGGGTGCTCCATCGCGTCCTCGAGCGTCTCGCGCACGAGGACGTTGACGTTCATGTGGTAGCCGTCGGCGCCCACCGAGGCGTCGAGCAGGCCGGCGAGGTTCGCGACCTGCTCCTCGCGGGTGCGGCCGAGGCCGGACGGCACGACGGTGTTGGTCAGCGAGATCCCGTCCTGCGCCTGGTCGTAGGGCAGCTTCGCGACGGACAGCGCCGAGGCGAGCATGCCGTGCGTGTCGCGGCCGTTCATCGGGTTGGCGCCGGGCGAGAAGGGCTCCCCCGCGCGGCGGCCGTCCGGCGTGTTCCCGGTCGCCTTGCCGTAGACCACGTTGGACGTGATCGTCAGCACCGACTGCGTGGGCACCGCGTCGCGGTACATCCGGTGGCTGCGGATCTTCGCCATGAACGACTCGACCAGCTCGACGGCGATGGCGTCGACGCGGTCGTCGTCGTTGCCGTAGGCGGGCCAGTCGCCGTCCGTCTCGTAGTCGACGACGATGCCGCGCTCGTCGGTCACCGGGGTGACGGTGGCGTACCGGATGGCCGAGAGGGAGTCCGCCGCGACGGACAGGCCGGCGATGCCGCAGGCCATGGTGCGCAGCACGTCCTTGTCGTGGAGGGCCATCTCGAGCCGCTCGTACGCGTACTTGTCGTGCGACCAGTGGATGCAGTTCAGCGCCTCGACGTACGTCTCGGCGAGCCAGTCCATGGTGCGGTCGAAGCGGGCGCGCACGTCGTCGTAGTCCAGCGGCAGCCCCGGCGCGACGGCGGGGAACGCCGGCGAGACCTGCTTCCCGGTGACCTCGTCCCTGCCGCCGTTGATCGCGTACAGCAGCGCCTTGGCGAGGTTCACGCGGGCGCCGAAGAACTGCATCTGCTTGCCGACGGCCATCGGCGAGACGCAGCACGCGATGGCGGCGTCGTCGCCCCACGCGGGGCGGATCTGCTCGTCCGACTCGTACTGCACCGCGGACGTGTCGATCGACACCTTGGCGCAGAACTCCTTGAACCCCGCGGGCAGCCGAGGGCTCCAGAAGACCGTCATGTTCGGCTCGGGCGCCGGGCCCAGGTTGTACAGGGTCTGCAGGAAGCGGAACGAGTTCTTCGTGACGAGGGGCCGGCCGTCCTCGCCCATCCCGCCGATGGTCTCGGTGACCCAGGTCGGGTCGCCGGAGAACAGCGCGTCGTACTCGGGGGTGCGCAGGAAGCGCACGATCCGCAGCTTGATGACGAAGTCGTCGACGATCTCCTGCGCCTCGGGCTCGGTGAGCCGCCCGGCGGCCAGGTCGCGCTCGATGTAGACGTCGAGGAAGGTCGACGTGCGGCCGAGCGACATCGCGGCGCCGTTCTGCTCCTTCACCGCGGCGAGGTAGCCGAAGTAGAGCCACTGCACGGCCTCGCGCGCCGTCGTCGCCGGGCCCGAGATGTCGTACCCGTACGACGCGGCCATCTCCTTGAGCTCGCCCAGCGCGCGGATCTGCTCCGCGTGCTCCTCGCGCTCGCGCACGACGGACTCGCTGAACGGCTGGACGTCGAGGCCGAGCTTGTCGACCTTCTTCGCGGCGACCAGCTGGTCGACGCCGTACAGGGCCACGCGGCGGTAGTCGCCGATGATGCGTCCGCGCCCGTAGGCGTCCGGCAGGCCGGTGATGACGTGCGAGCTGCGGGCGGCGCGGACGTTCGGCGGGTAGACGTCGAAGACGCCCTGGTTGTGCGTCTTGCGGTACTCGGAGAAGACCTTCTTGAGGTCCTCGTCCACCGGGTAGCCGTAGGTCTTCAGCGCACCCTCGACCATGCGCCAGCCGCCGTTCGGCATGATCGCGCGCTTGAGCGGGGCATCGGTCTGCAGGCCGACGATCAGCTCCGCGTCCCGGTCGATGTAGCCCGGCCCGTGCGCGGTGATGCCCGCCGGCGTGTGCGCGTCGACGTCGTAGACACCCTTCTCGCGCTCGGCCGGGAACATCGCCGAGAGCTGCTCCCACACCGCCGTGGTGCGCGCCGTCGGTCCCGCGAGGAACCCGTCGCCCCCCGTGTACGGGGTGTAGTTGCGCTGGATGAAGTCGCGCACGTCGATGCCGTCGCACCACGGTCCCGGGGTGAAGCCCGTCCAGGCGGTGGTCGTGGTGGGTGCCGCGTCGGTGGTCATAGGGAGCCCCCTCCTTCTGAGGTATGACCACAGCCTATTCGTGAACATCTTCACAAGCGATGCCGAGCGGCTGTGACGTCGCAGACACCGCCGAACCGGTCGCGGGTTCAGTCCAGGACGAGGGCGGGAGGGGACGTCGCGAGCGCGAGGGCCGCGCGGGTCGTCGGCGCGACGACGTCGGGCCGGTCCGGCCCGTCCCACGACCGACCGTGGGAGACCCACGCCGTGCGCGTGCCCGCCGCGCGCCCGGCCGCGACGTCGGCGTGCCCGGCGTCGCCGACCATCCAGACCTGGCGCCGGTCCGCGTCCGCCGCACCCAGTCGCTCGAGGGCGATCTCGAGCAGGCGCGGGTCGGGCTTGGCGACACCTTCCTCCTCGGACACCACGACGGCGTCGACGTGGTCGCCGAGGCCGCAGCGCGCGATCTTGCCGCGCTGCTGGGCCGACGTCCCGTTGGTCACGACGGCGACCCGGTGACCCGCGCCACGCAGCGCGTCGAGGGCGGGGAGGACCCGTCGTACACCCGGACGCCGTCGAGGATGCCGGCGCGGAACCGCCGGATCGCGGCGGGGACGTCGTCGTCCCAGCCGAGGCGGTCGATCAGCACCCGCGCGAGCGCCTCCTTGGAGCCGTGCCCGCCCTCGTCTGCGGCGAGGATCGCGCCCAGCTCGGCGGGACCCAGCCCGGCCCTGTCGACCTCGCCCGACGCCCACGCCTCGAACGCCTCGGCGCGGCCCACCAGGGTGTTGTCGAGGTCGAGGAGCCAGATCATGACGGGAGGCTAACGGCCGGGGCGCGGTCGCACCCGGCCGTCTCGCCGCGCGGGCCCCGTGGCGGGTGGCGTCAGTCCCGGGCGAGCACGGCGAGGGTGTCCCGCACGGCGTCCTCGGCCCGCATCCGCTGCTGGCCGAGGATCTGGTCGCGGCTCGCGTGGTCGAGGAAGGCCACCGGGAGGCCGACGTGCACGAACGGCGTGCGCACGCCCTGCTCCCCCGCCCGCTGGGCGGTCATGGCGCCGACGCCGCCGTCGACGACGCCGTCCTCGATCGTGAGCACGAGGTCGTGCTCGCCGGACAGCTTCACCAGCGCCTCGGGCACCGGCAGCACCCACGTCGGCGCGACGACGTCGACCGCCAGGCCGTGCGCGGCCAGGGACTCGCCCGCCGCGAGCGCCGTGCCCACCATCGAGCCCACGCCCACGACGAGGACCTTGCGTCCGTCCGCGCCGGGGGCGGACGGGTGCCGGGCCACCACATCGACACCGTCGAGCGACTCGAGGGCCGGGAGCGGGTCGGAGAGCGCGCCCTTGGGGTAGCGCACGACGGTCGGCGCGTCGTCGACGTCCACCGCCGCGCGCAGGGCTGCGCGCAGGGTGGGCTCGTCGCGGGGGGCGGCGAGCCGCAGCCCGGGGACGATGCGCAGCATCGCCATGTCCCACATGCCGTTGTGGCTGGCCCCGTCGTCGCCGGTGATCCCGGCCCGGTCGAGCACGAACGTCACGCCCGCCCGGTGCAGCGCGGCGTCCATGAGCACCTGGTCGAAGGCGCGGTTGAGGAACGTGGCGTAGACGGCGACCACCGGGTGCAGCCCGGCGAAGGCCATGCCGGCCGCCGAGGTCGCGGCGTGCTGCTCGGCGATGCCCACGTCGAAGGTGCGGTCCGGGAACTCCTGCGCGAACGGCGCCAGACCCACCGGGTGCAGCATCGCCGCGGTGATGGCGACGACGTCGGGCCGGTCGCGGCCGATCTTCACGATCTCGTCGGCGAAGACCTTGGTCCAGCCGAACCGCGACGGCGCGACGGGCAGGCCGGTCTCGGGGTGGATCTGACCGACGGCGTGGAAACGGTCGGCGACGTCCTGCTCGGCCGGGGTGTAGCCGCGACCCTTCTCGGTGATGGCGTGCACGATCACGGGCCCGCCGTAGGCCTTGGCCCGGCGCAGCGCCTGCTCCATCGCCGCGACGTCGTGCCCGTCGACCGGGCCGACGTACTTCAGGCCGAGGTCCTCGAACATGCCCTGCGGCGCGACGACGTCCTTGATGCCCTTCTTCAGCCCGTGCAGCCAGTCGTACGCGAAGCGGCCGGGCGCGCCCGTGCGGTGCAGCGTGCGCTTGCCCCACGACAGGAACGCCTCGTAGCCGCGGGTGGTCCGCAGGGTGTCGAGGTGGTTGGCCACGCCGCCGATCGTCGGCGAGTAGGAGCGCCCGTTGTCGTTGACGACGATGACGAGCCGGCGGTCCTGCGACGCCGCGATGTTGTTCAGCGCCTCCCAGGCCATGCCGCCCGTGAGCGCGCCGTCGCCGATGACGGCGGCGACGTGCCGCTCCGGGTGCCCCTGCACGGCGTTGGCCTTGGCCACGCCGTCGGCCCACGACAGCGCGGTGGAGGCGTGCGAGTTCTCGACGACGTCGTGCTCGGACTCGGCGCGCGAGGGGTAGCCGGACATGCCGCCCGCCTTGCGCAGCGCGGAGAAGTCCTGCCGGCCCGTGAGGAGCTTGTGCACGTACGCCTGGTGGCCCGTGTCGAACACGAGGGTGTCCCGCGGGGAGGCGAAGACGCGGTGCAGCGCGATCGTCAGCTCGACGACGCCCAGGTTCGGCCCCAGATGCCCTCCGGTGCGCGACACCTGGTCGACCAGGAAGGCCCGGATCTCCGCCGCGAGCCGCGTCGTCTGCTCCGGCGAGAGCCGGCGGACGTCCTCGGGCGAGCCGATGGTGCTCAGCAGGCTCATGCGTTCCTCCCCGTTCATAGCCACACCACAATAGGCGGTCCGCAGCGTCCCACGAACCGTCGCGCCCCACGTACCGGCGCCGCACGGGGTAGTTTCGACCCTGCCGACGGGAACACGTGACCGCCGGCGAGCGTTCGGCAGAGGGACGACCCAGGAAGCTCGTCCTCTCCCGACACACCTCTCAGGGGACACCTGTGCGCTTTCTCGACGGGCAGCAGCCCACCACCGACCTCACCTACGGCGACGTCTTCATGGTCCCGTCCCGCTCGGACGTGACCAGCCGCTTCGACGTCGACCTCTCCACCGACGACGGCACGGGGACGACGATCCCGGTCGTCGTGGCGAACATGACGGCCGTCGCGGGCCGCCGGATGTCCGAGACGGTCGCCCGCCGCGGCGGCATCGCGATCATCCCGCAGGACATCCCGGTCGACGTCGTCGCCGACGTCGTGGCCGACGTGAAGTCCAAGGACCCGGTCATCGAGACGCCCGTCGTCGTGGCGCCCACGGACACCGTCTCCACGGTGCTGACGCTGCTGGGCAAGCGCGCGCACGGCGCGGCGGTCGTGGTGGCCGACGGCAAGCCCGTGGGCGTCGTCACGGAGGGCGACTGCGCCGCCGTCGACCGGTTCGCCCAGGTGCACCAGGTGATGTCGGACGACGTCGTCGCGCTCGACGCCGCGGCGATCGACGCCGAGGGGCTCGAAGCCACGTTCGAGCGCATGCACGCCGCCAAGATCCACCTCGCGCCCGTCGTGCGCGACGGCGTCCTTGCGGGCGTCCTCACCCGCAAGGGCGCCGTGCGCTCGTCCGTGTACCGGCCCGCGCTCGACGCCGCCGGCCGGCTGCGGATCGGCGCGGCCGTCGGCATCAACGGCGACGTGGCCGCCAAGACCCGCGAGCTGCTCGACGCGGGGGTGGACGTGCTCGTCGTCGACACCGCGCACGGTCACCAGTCGAAGATGCTGCAGGCCCTCGAGGCCGTGCGCTCCGTCGACCCGCAGGTGCCGGTCGTGGCCGGCAACGTCGTGACCGCCGCCGGCGTGCGCGACCTCGTCGCCGCGGGCGCCGACATCCTCAAGGTCGGCGTCGGGCCGGGCGCGATGTGCACCACGCGCATGCAGACCGCCGTGGGCCGCCCGCAGTTCTCCGCCGTGCTCGAGTGCGCGGCTGCAGCGCGCGAGCTCGGCAAGCACGTGTGGGCCGACGGCGGCGTGCGCCACCCCCGCGACGTCGCGCTGGCGCTGGCCGCCGGCGCGTCGCAGGTGATGGTCGGCTCGTGGTTCGCCGGCACGTACGAGTCGCCCGGCGACCTGCACGACGACGGCACGGGCCGCCTGTACAAGGACTCGTTCGGCATGGCCTCCGCGCGGGCCGTGGCGGCGCGCACCGCCGGGGCGGGCACCGCCTTCGGCCGCGCGCGCAAGGCCCTCTACGAGGAGGGCATCTCCACCGGGAAGATGTACGTCGACCCGCTGCGCCCGGGCGTCGAGGACCTGCTCGACGAGATCACCTCGGGCCTGCGCTCCAGCTGCACCTACGCCGGGGCGCGCACGCTCGGGGAGTTCCACGAGCGCGCGCTGGTCGGCGTGCAGTCCGCCGCCGGCTACGCCGAGGGCATGCCGGTCGCCACGAGCTGGTGAGCCGGCCATGAGGGGGACGGCCGCCGCGCGCGCCCAGCTCGCGGCACTGGCGGCAGACCGCCGCTTCCTGTCCGACTGGGGGCTGGCGCGGGGCGACCTGGACGCCGCGTCCGCGCGCCCCGCGGCCGTCCTCGTGCTCTTCGGGGTGCTCGACGACCTCGCCGCCGACCACGACGCCCAGGCTCTCGCCGTCGCTCAGGACCTCGACGTCCTGCTCCTGGAGCGGGCGGCGACGCTGCGTTCGCATGCCGGGCAGGTCGCGTTCCCCGGCGGGCGCGCGGAGGACGGCGAGGGCCCCGTCGACGCCGCGCTGCGCGAGGCGGTCGAGGAGACCGGGCTCGACGCCGCCGGGGTCGAGGTGCTCGGCACGCTCGCCCAGCTCCCGATGCCGGTGAGCAACCACCTGGTCACGCCCGTGCTCGGGTGGTGGGCGCGGCCCACGCCGGTGCGCGTGGTCGACGTCGCCGAGTCGGCGCATGTCTTCCGCGCCCCCGTCGCCGACCTGCTGGACCCGGAGCACCGGGTCACGACGGTGCTGCACCGCGCCGGGCGCACCTGGCGCGGGCCCGGCTTCGAGGTGCTCGACGGCGCGGGCGTGCCCCACCTGGTGTGGGGCTTCACCGCGGGGATCCTCGACGCCGCGTTCGACCGCCTCGGGTGGACCGAGCCGTGGGACCACTCCCGCGAGCGCGAGCTCTGAGCCGACGACGCCCGCGCCGTCGTCGACCCCGTCGCCTGGGATGATGCCCGGGTGCCTGCCGCCGAGATCGACGTCGACGTCCGCCTGACCCGCGCGCTGCTGGCCGAGCAGCACCCCGACCTGGCGGACCGTCCGCTGGAGATCGTCGCCCACGGCTGGGACAACGTCATGGTGCGGCTCGGCGACGACCTGGCGGTGCGGCTGCCACGGCGCGCCCTGGCCGCGCCTCTCGTCGAGCACGAGCAGCGGGCGCTCCCCGCGCTGGCCGCCCGGCTCCGCGCGGCGGCGCCCGACGTCGTCGTGCCCGTGCCCGTCCGTGTCGGGCGACCGAGCACCGCGCTCGACTACCCGTGGCCCTGGAACGTCGTGCCGTGGGCGGACGGGGTGAGCGCGGAGGCGACGTCCGTGGCCGCCCGCACCGCCTGGGCGGGCACGCTCGGCCGGCTCCTCGCCGCGGTGCACACCCCCGCCCCGGAGGACGCGCCGCCGAACCCGGTGCGCGGGGTGCCCATGCGCGAGCGTGCCGAGGCGCGCGACCCCGCCGCCCTCGACGAGCGTCTGGCGGTGGTCCCGGCGGAGGCCCGGGGGGCGGCACGCCGCGTCTGGGAGCGTGCGCTGGACGCCCCCGCGTCCGACGGCCCGCCGGTGTGGCTGCACGGCGACCCGCACCCCGCGAACCTCGTCGTGGCGCCCGGCGCGGGCGGGCGGGCGGACCGGCTGGCCGCCGTCGTCGACTGGGGCGACGTGACGTCCGGCGACCCCGCCTCCGACCTGGGGTCGCTGTGGCTGTGCTTCGACGACGCGGGCCGGGCCGCCTGCCGGGCCGAGATCCAGGCCCGGGCCAACGGCGGCGGCGGCTGGGACGAGGCGACGTGGGCGCGCGCCGCGGGCTGGTCGCTGCTGTACGCGACGAACATGCTCGCGCACCCCGAGCAGCACCCCCGCATGGTGCCGATCGGCCGGCACGCCCTCGCGGCGCTGCTCGACGGCGCTGCCTGAGCGGCGGACGGCATCGCTGCGGCAGACTCGAGGCATGGCCCGCGACACGCAGAAGACCACCTGGAGCGACGCCGACCCGCGCGCGGTCGTCGCCGCCGTCGCGCGCCCCGGCCGCCGGAGGGACGCGGAGACGCTGCTCGCGCTGATGGAGCGTGCCACCGGGCAGCCCGCGCGGATGTTCGGCACCTCGATCGTGGGGTTCGGCGAGGACCGGTACGCCTACGCCAGCGGGCGCACGGGCCACGCGGCCGCCGCCGGGTTCTCCCCGCGGGCGGCGGCGTCGGTCGTCTACCTCTCCGACGGCGTCGAGGCGCACGCCGACGCCCTCGCCCGCCTGGGCCCGCACACCACCGCCGTCGGCTGCCTCTACCTCAAGGACCTCACGCAGGTGGACCTCGGCGTCCTGGAGGAGATCGTCGCCGCGTCCTACGCCACGCTCACGACGGGGACGTACGGGCTGCGGGCGCGCGAGGGAGGCGACCCGACGTCGGCGCCGCGCTGACCCCACCGACGGCCGTCAGCCCGCGGCGACGGCCGCCGGGTCCGCGCCGCGGGCCACGAGCGCCCCCCGCACGGCCGCGAGCGCGCGGTCGTAGGCGGCGTCGTCGCCGAGCAGCAGCGAGCCGTCGTTGGCGGCGTTCAGCATCGCCGTGATCTCGAAGGCGAGCTGGTCGACGTCGGTGCCGGCCGCGAGCTCCCCGACCTCCACCGCCAGCTCCGCGTGCCGGCGCAGGTAGGACGTCCAGTCGCGGTGTGCCGTGACGACCGCGTCGCGCACCACCCCGTCCTGCGTGTCGAACTCGACCTCCACCGTGCGGAAGAAGCAGCCGCCCGCGAACACCCGGCGGCGGGAGTAGTCCGACCAGCACCGCACCAGCGACCACAGCCGGGCCAGCCCCGGCCCCGCCACCCGCGCGGGCTCGACGACGGCCTCGACGAACATGCCCCGGGCGTGCTCCACGGCCGCGAGCTGCAGGCCCTCCTTGCCGCCGAACAGGCCTGCGATACCGCTCTTGTTGACCGGCAGCCGCGCGGCCAGGGAGCCGAGCGTGAGGGCCTCGAGCCCGCGGACCGACGCGTCCTGGACGGCGAGGTCGAGGACGGCGCGGCGGGACCGGTCCCCACGCACGCGGCGGCCGTCGGTCGGCGCGTCGCCCGGGTCGCCCGTCGGGGCGTGGGTCGAGCGGCCTGTCGGGGTGGTCGGCGTCTCGGTGCTCACGGGATGAGTGTACGACCGTTCGTTCAGTGTTACTGTGCGAACGTTCGTTCAGATATCTCGTGGCCCTCACCTGGAGGTCGTCGTGCCCTACGTCCCCGCCCCTGTCAGCGCCGGCCTGCGCGCGCTGTCCGCCGTCGCTCCCCCGCTCGCGGTCCGGGTCGCCGCCCGGGCGTTCTGGTACGTCGGCCCGCCCGCCGACGTCCGCCCCGCCGACCGCGCCGTGCACGACCGCGCCCGCCAGGGCGCGGTCCACGTCGACGGCGAGCGCGTCGTGACCTACCGGTGGGGCGACCCCCGGGCGCCCACCGTGCTCCTCGTGCACGGCTGGAAGAGCCGGGCCTCACGGTTCGCGGGGCTCGTCACGTCCCTCGAGGCGGCCGGCCTGGGCGTCGTGTCGTTCGACGGCGTCGCCCACGGCGCGTCGAGCGGCCGGCGCATGTCAGCCCTCGAGCACATGGCGGCGATCCGGGCCGTGCACGACGCCGAGGGGCCGTTCACCGCCGTCGTCGGGCACTCCCTGGGCGCCCTCGCGGCCGGGCTCTCCCTCGCCGACGGACTGCCCGTCGACCGCTTCGTCTCGGTGGCCGCGATGACCGGCTTCGACGCGATCGCGGAGTCGTTCCTGCGCCTGGTCGGGATGCCCGCCGGGCTGCACGACCGGTTCTGCGACCACGTCGAGCGCACCTTCCCGGGCGGCGTGCGCGACGTCCGCTCCCGGATCGACCTCGTCGCGCACCCCGTCCCGGAGCGCGTCGCGACGCTGCTCGTCCAGGACGACGACGACCGCATGTCGCTGCCCACGGGCGCGCCCCTCCTGCACGCGGCGGTGCCGGGCAGCACGCTCCTCACCACCCGCGGCCTCGGCCACAACCGGGTGCTCGACGACCCGGCGGTCGTGGCGGCCGTCGTCGCGCACGTCACGGCGCCCCTGCCCGCCGTCACGCCGTGACGGACGACGGCGCCCCGCCCCTCCGCGCGGGAGGGACGGGGCGCCGTCGGTGCGGGCCCGTCAGGCGACGAGCGAGCGCAGCACGTACTGCAGGATGCCGCCGTTGCGGTAGTAGTCCGCCTCACCGGGCGTGTCGATGCGCACCACGGCGTCGAACTCGACGGTCGAGCCGTCCGCCTTGGCGGCGGTGACCTTGACCGTCTCCGGGGTGGCGCCGTCGTTCAGCGCGGTGATGCCCGCGATGTCGAACGTCTCGGTGCCGTCGAGGCCCAGCGACTCGGCGTTCTCGCCGGCCGGGAACTGCAGCGGCAGCACGCCCATGCCGATGAGGTTGGAGCGGTGGATGCGCTCGAACGACTCGGTGATGACGGCCTTGACACCCAGCAGCGCGGTGCCCTTGGCGGCCCAGTCGCGCGACGAGCCGGAGCCGTACTCCTTGCCGCCGAGCACGACCAGCGGGGTGCCCTGCGCCGCGTAGTCCTGCGCCGCGTCGTAGATGGTGTCCTGCGCGTTCTTCACGAAGTTGAACGTGAAGCCGCCCTCGACGCCGTCGAGCAGCTGGTTCTTGAGGCGGATGTTCGCGAACGTGCCGCGGATCATGACCTCGTGGTTGCCGCGGCGCGAGCCGTAGCTGTTGAAGTCGCGGCGGCCCACGCCGTGCTCGGCCAGGTACTTGCCGGCCGGGCTGTCCGCCTTGATGGAGCCGGCGGGCGAGATGTGGTCGGTCGTGACCGAGTCGCCCAGCTTCGCCAGCACGCGGGCGCCGGAGATGTCGGTGACCGGCGACGGCTCGGCGCCCATGCCCTCGAAGTACGGGGGCTTGCGGACGTAGGTGGACTCGCCGTCCCAGGAGAACGTGTCGCCCTCCGGGGTCTCCAGCGCGCGCCACCGCTCGTCGCCGGTGAAGACGTCCGCGTAGTCCTTGGTGAACATGTCGCGGTCGATCGAGGCGTCGATCGTGGCCTGGACCTCCTCCGGCGTCGGCCAGATGTCCCGCAGGAACACCGGGTCGCCGGCCTCGTCGCGGCCCAGCGGGTCGGACTCGAAGTCGAACTCCATCGTGCCCGCGAGCGCGTACGCGATGACCAGCGGCGGGGACGCCAGGTAGTTCATCTTCACGTCGGGGTTGATGCGGCCCTCGAAGTTCCGGTTGCCGGACAGCACCGAGACGACGGCGAGGTCGTGCTCGTTGACCGACTCCGAGATCTTCTCGTCCAGCGGGCCGGAGTTGCCGATGCAGGTGGCGCAGCCGTAGCCGACCAGGTGGAAGCCGAGCTTCTCGAGGTAGGGCCAGAGGCCGGCCTTCTCGTAGTAGTTCGTCACGACCTGCGAGCCGGGCGCCATGGACGTCTTGACCCAGGGCTTCGACACGAGGCCCTTCTCCACGGCCTTCTTGGCCAGGAGCGCCGCGGCGAGCATGACGGACGGGTTCGACGTGTTGGTGCACGACGTGATCGACGCGATCGCGACCGCACCGTGGAACAGGTCGAACTGCTTGCCCTCGCTGTCCGTCACCGGCACGGTGCGCCGCACCTGGGCGTGGGTGGACGGCGAGTCGGAGGCCGGGAAGGACTCCTTCTCGGCCTCGTCCACGGAGTCGATGACCTCGGGGGCGTAGGCCGGCAGGTCGCGGGCGAACGCCGACTTGGCGTGCGACAGCTCGATGCGGTCCTGCGGGCGCTTCGGGCCGGCGATCGACGGCACGACGGTGCCGAGGTCCAGCTCGAGGTACTCCGAGAACTTCGGCTCGACGTAGGACGCCGAGCTCGGGTCGAGCCACAGGCCCTGCTCCTTGGCGTACGCCTCGACGAGCGCGAGCTGCTCGTCGCTGCGGCCCGTGAGGCGCAGGTAGTCGAGGGTGACGTCGTCGATCGGGAAGATCGCGGCGGTCGAGCCGAACTCGGGGCTCATGTTGCCGATGGTGGCGCGGTTGGCCAGCGGCACCTGGGCGACGCCCGCGCCGTAGAACTCGACGAACTTCCCGACGACGCCGTGCTGGCGCAGCATCTGGGTGATCGTGAGCACGACGTCGGTGGCGGTCACGCCGGCCGGGATGGAGCCCGACAGCTTGAAGCCGACGACGCGCGGGATGAGCATCGACACCGGCTGGCCGAGCATGGCCGCCTCGGCCTCGATGCCGCCGACGCCCCAGCCCAGCACGCCGAGGCCGTTGACCATCGTGGTGTGCGAGTCGGTGCCGACGCAGGTGTCGGGGTAGGCGCGCAGCACGCTCTGCCCGTCGACCTCCACCTCGCGGGTCATGATCGTGCGCGCCAGGTACTCGATGTTGACCTGGTGCACGATGCCGGTGCCCGGCGGGACGACCTTGAAGTCGTCGAACGCCGTCTGGCCCCAGCGCAGGAACTGGTAGCGCTCGTGGTTGCGCTCGTACTCGAACTCGACGTTGCGGGCGAAGGCGTCCGCACGGCCGGCGACGTCGATCTGCACGGAGTGGTCGATGACCATCTCGGCGGGGGCGAGCGGGTTGATCCGCTTCGGGTCGCCGCCGAGCTCCGCGACGGCCTCGCGCATCGTGGCGAGGTCGACGACGCAGGGCACGCCGGTGAAGTCCTGCATGATCACGCGGGCGGGCGTGAACTGGATCTCCGTGTCGGGCTGGGCGTCCGGGTCCCAGGACGCGAGGGCGCGCACGTGGTCGGCCGTGATGTTGGCGCCGTCCTCGGTGCGCAGGAGGTTCTCGGCGAGGATCTTCAGGGAGTACGGGAGGCGCTCGGCGCCCTCGACGGCGGAGAGGCGGAAGATCTCGTAGGCCTTCCCGCCGACCTCCAGCGTTCCCTTCGATCCGAACGTGTCCACGCTGCTCACTGCGGCTCCTTCTGCGGGGCTGGCCGGCGAGGGCACCGTGCGCGCTGCGGCGCGACGGTTCCGACGCCGTGGTTCTGGGGGGCTCCGCCCAGCGTACGCCGGGCACCTGCTCAGCATAGCCCATATATCTTGACGTCAAGATATCTCGGCGTCAGGTCCCCCGGCCCGGTGCGCGGGCAGATTTCCGTACGGCGCACGGGAACAACCGTCGTGGCCAGCGCGTTGTGCTGCTGCCCTCGACCGGAAGGACGCCCATGCCGTCGCGCACGCCCACGACCTCTGCCGCCCCGTCCGACGCCCGCGCCGCTGTCGCGACCGGCGGCCTGCCCCGGCTGCCCTCGCTCACCGCGCAGGCCGAGCTCCTCCTGGCGCGCGACGTCGTGCCCCCGCAGGCGCTCTCCCCCGCCGCGCTGCGCGACGCCGCCGCGGCGCTGGAGCGCACGGCCCCGGCCGGGTCGCTCCTGGTGGTCCACCCGCGCGTCCTGCCGCCGTCCGCCCTCGCCGGGCACCTGCGCCGCACGACGACGGTCCGCGGACGCGCCGTGGAGCGCGCGGGCTTCGTCGTCGTCGACATGACCGACGCGGACGACTTCGTGCCCGTGCCAGGCGTCGACGTGCCGGACGCCGACGTCTACGCCGTCGCCGGCCCCGACCGGGGCGACGAGATGGCGAACTGGTCGCCCGAGGAGGCGGAGCCGGCGATCGCCGCGCAGGGTCGCAGCCCGCTCACCCTCGCCGAGGGGATCCACTGGGTGCTGCAGTCCCCCGACGTCCTCGCCCGGAACCTCTGCTTCATGACGATCGGCTCCCGGCTGCGCCGGCCGGACGGGACCTACGACGCGCGCACCCCCGCCGTGTGGATCTCGAACGGGACCGGCCGTGACGGCAGCGAGCGGCGCGGCGCCCCCAAGGTCGGCTGGTGCTGGTGGCGCAACCGGCACACGTGGCTCGGCTTCGCGTCCACGGCCGCTCGTCACCCCTGACCCGGGGACGACACCCGTCAGCGGTCGAGGACCGCGACCGCCTCGACGTGATGCGTCATCGGGAACAGGTCGAAGGCGCGCAGCCCGGTGAGCTCGTACCCGTGCCCGGCGAGGTAGGCGACGTCGCGGGCGAGCGCCGCGGGGTCGCAGGCGACGTAGACGACGCGCCGCGGGCCGCGGCCGGCGATCGCGTCGACGACGGTCCGGCCGGCGCCGGCGCGCGGCGGGTCCAGCACGACGACGTCCGCGGCGCCCACGTCCGCGCCGGTCGCGTCGCCGTCGGCCAGGACACGGTCGACGGCGCCGAGGTGCAGCTCGACCTGCGGCAGGTCGTGGGCGTTGCGGCGGGCGTCCTTCACGGCGCGGGCGTCGCCCTCGACGGCGACGACGCGGCCCGAGCCACCCACGGCCGCGGCGAGCGGCACGGTGAACAGGCCCGCACCGGAGTAGAGGTCGAGCACGGTCGCGCCGTCGAGGCCGCCCGGGGTCGCGTGCACGGCGTCGAGCACGGCGCCGGCGAGCAGGTCGGGCGCCGCCCGGTGCACCTGCCAGAACCCGTCGCCCGCCACGCGGTAGCGGTGCTCGGCGCCGCCCGCCCGCACCGTCTCGGTGACCGACCGGCGGGCGTTCGGGCGGGTGTCCGCGCGGCCGCGACGCGACGGCACCTCGTCGACCAGGAGCAGGGCGTCCGCGCCGTCGGCCGGTGCCACCAGCTCGAGGCGGGCGCCCGGCCGCCAGCGGCGGCTCCACACGTCCTCGGCGTCCGCGAGCGCCGCGACCGCCTCGGTCGCGAGCGGCATGCCGTCGAGCGGCACCACGTCGTGCGAGCGGAAGCGCCGCATCCCGGCCCGGCCGTCGGCGTCGGCCACGAGGTCGACGCGGGTGCGGTAGCCGAGCCCGCCGCGCTCGTCGTCCCCGGGCGCCCCCTCCACCACGACGTCGCGCTCGAGCCTCGCGAGCCGCTGCAGCTGCTCGACGAGGACGGCGGCCTTCCAGCGGCGCTGCGCGGGCAGCGCCACGTGGGCGAGCTCGCCTCCGCCGACCCCGCCCGGGCCGGCCTCGGGCCAGGCGGACGGGACGCGGTCCGGCGACGCCTCGAGGACGTCGACCGCGTCGGCGCGCCAGAACCGGCTGCCGGTCTCCGTGACGCGTGCGCGGACGCGCTCGCCGGGCAGCGTGTGGCGTACGAAGACGACGCGGCCGTCGAGCCGCGCGACGCAGTGCCCGCCGTGCGCGACAGGGCCGATCTCGAGCTCGACCTCCCGGCCCACCTCGGGGTCCGGTGTGGTGGGACGGGGGCGCGGCGCGGAACGGCGAGGTCGGGGCATGGGCACCATTCTCCCCCGCGCGCGGCCCAGTCAGAACACGGTCAGGACACCGGTCAGGACACCGGTCAGAACCGCGGACCGCGGGGCGACGTCCCCTCCAGCCCGGTCTGGCCGGCCGACGACGAGAGCTGCCACGGCACCGACGCCACCACCACGCCGGGCGTGAACAGCAGCCGCCCCTTGAGGCGCAGGGCCGACTGGTTGTGCAGCAGCTGCTCCCACCAGTGCCCGACGACGTACTCGGGGATGTAGACGACCACCAGGTCGCGCGGCGAGTCACGGCGCACGGAGCGCACGTACTTCAGCACCGGCCGCGTGATCTCCCGGAAGGGCGAGTCGAGGACGCGGAGCGGCACCGGGAGGTCCAACGCCTCCCACCTCGCACGCAGCTCCGCGATCTCCTCGGCGTCCACGCCGACGGTCACCGCCTCGAGCACCGACGGGCGCGACGCCCGCGCGTACGCCACGGCGCGCATCGTCGGCTTGTGGATCTTGGACACCAGCACGATCGCGTGGACGCGGCTGGGCAGGGCACGCGCCCCGGCCACGTCGTCGAGCTCGAGCTCGGTGCGCACCCGGGCGTAGTGGGCGCGGATCGCCTTCATCAGCGCGAAGAGCACGCCCATCGCCAGGAGGGTGATCCACGCGCCGTGCGTGAACTTCGTCGCCAGCACGATGACGAGCACGGTCGCCGTCATCACGAAGCCGACGCCGTTGACGATCCGGGAACGCTGCATGCGGGCACGCTCGGCGGGGTCGGGCTCCTTGCGCAGCGCCCGCGTCCAGTGCCGCAGCATGCCGAGCTGCGAGAGCGTGAACGACACGAACACACCGACGATGTACAGCTGGATGAGGCGCGTGACCTGCGCGTCGAACGCCACGATGAGGACGATCGCCGCGACGGCGAGCGTGATGATCCCGTTGGAGAACGCGAGCCGGTCGCCGCGCGTGTGCAGCTGGCGCGGCAGGAAGCCGTCCTTGGCGAGGATCGAGCCGAGCACGGGGAAGCCGTTGAACGCCGTGTTCGCCGCGAGCACGAGGATCAGCCCCGTGACGATCGAGATCGCCACGAACGCGGGGGTGAAGCCCTGGAAGACGGCCTCCGCGAGCTGGCTGAGCACGGGGTGCTGGTTGTAGTCGGACGGCAGCGGCTGCCCGCCGGCGGTGAGCTGCTCGTGCGCGTCCTCCACGTACTTCACGCCGGTGGCCTGAGCGAGCAGCAGGATCGAGATCATCATCGTGGCGGAGATGCCGCCCAGCAGGGCCAGGGTGGTGGCCGCGTTGCGCGACTTGGGCTTCCGGAACGCCGGGACGCCGTTGCTGATCGCCTCCACGCCGGTGAGGGCGGCACAGCCCGAGGCGAAGGCCCGGGCCAGGAGGAACGCGCCCGCCAGGCCGGTGAGCCCCTGGTCGAAGCCCGCCTCGGGCGTCATCTCGAAGCCTGCGCTCTCGGCCAGCGGCAGGTCGCCGGCGAAGAACCGGATCGCCCCGACGACGGCCAGGAGGCCGACGAGAGCCATGAAGCAGTAGGTGGGGATCGCGAAGACCGTGCCCGACTCGCGCACGCCCCGCAGGTTCATCACGGTGAGGATCACGACGACCGCCACGGCGAACAGCACCTCGTGGCCGCGGAGGAACGGCAGGGCGGAGGCCGCGTACTGGGCCCCCGACGAGATCGAGACCGCCACGGTGAGGACGTAGTCGACGAGCAGGGCCGAGGCGACGCCGATGCCGGCCGACGGCCCGAGGTTCGTCGTCGCCACCTCGTAGTCGCCACCGCCGGAGGGGTAGGCGCGCACGTTCTGGCGGTAGGACGACACCACCACGAGCAGCACGACGACGACGCCGAGACCCACCCACGGGGAGATCGTCGTCGCGGCGATGCCGGCGACCGCCAGGGTCAGGAGGATCTCGTCCGGGGCGTACGCGACCGACGACAGCGCGTCGGAGGCGAAGACCGGCAGGGCGATCCGCTTGGGCAGGAGGGTGTGCCCCAGGTTCTCGCTGCGCACGGGGCGCCCGATGAGGAGCCGTTTGGCAGCGTCCGCGATGTCCGACACGTCGAGCAATGCTATGCCCGCCGTGCCCGGCGGGCGCGCGCGTCCCGTCGCGATGTCGGCGGCGACGTCGGTGGCGACGCCGGCGGCGATGTCGAGGGGCCCCGCGAGGTATAGCGTTTCGCCCGTGCACTTCGTGATCATGGGCTGCGGCCGCGTCGGGTCGACGCTCGCGCAGACGATCGAGTCCCACGGCCACTCCGTGGCCGTCGTCGACCAGAACCCCGACGCGTTCCGCCGTCTGCCGGCCGGGTTCTCCGGGCAGAAGGTGACGGGCGTCGGCTTCGACCGCGACACGCTGGTCCAGGCGGGCATCGAGGACACGTACGCCTTCGCCGCCGTGTCCGACGGCGACAACTCCAACGTGCTCGCCGCGCGGGTCGCGCGCGAGACGTACGGCGTCGAGAACGTCGTGGCCCGCATCTACGACCCCCAGCGCGCGGAGATCTACCAGCGCCTCGGGATCCCGACGGTCGCGACCGTGCGCTGGACGGCCGACCAGGTGCTGCGCCGCATGCTCCCCCTGGGCGCCACCGACGAGTACCGCGACCCGTCCGGGCAGGTGCGCCTCGCGCAGATCGACTACCACCCCGGCTGGGCCGGCCTGACGGTGCACCGCATCGAGGAGGCCACCGGCGCGCGCGTCGCCTTCCTGTCGCGCTACACCGACGGCATCCTGCCGACGCCCGGCTCCGTGCTGCAGGAGAACGACGTGCTGCACGTCCTCATGCGCGCCGACGACGCGGCCGCCGTCGAGCGGGTCCTCACCCACGAGCCGCGGCGGGAGGAGAGCTGATGCGCGTCGTCGTCGCCGGGGCCGGGTCGGTCGGCCGGTCCATCGCCCGCGAGCTCCTCTCGCACGACCACGACGTCGTGCTCATCGACAAGAACCCCGCCGCGATGCGGGTGGCGCAGGTGCCCGAGGCCGACTGGCTGCTCGCCGACGCCTGCGAGCTGTCCTCGCTCGAGGCCGCGGACGTCACGAGCGCCGACGTCGTCGTCGGCGCCACCGGCGACGACAAGGCCAACCTCGTCTTCTCGCTGCTGTGCAAGACCGAGTTCGGGGTGCCCCGCACCGTGGCGCGGGTCAACAACCCGAAGAACGAGTGGATGTTCGACGGCTCCTGGGGCGTCGACGTCGCCGTGTCGACCCCGCGGATCATGACCGCGATGGTCGAGGAGGCCGTGGCGGTCGGGGACCTGGTGCGGATCTTCACCTTCCACCAGTCCGGCGCGGACATCGTGGAGGTGACGCTGCCGGACGACTCGCCGCTCGTGGGCGCCCGCGTCGGTTCCGTCGTCTGGCCGACGGACACGGTGCTCGCGTGCATCGTGCGCGGCGCGCAGCCTCTGGCGCCGACCGCGGACGACACGCTCGAGACCGGCGACGAGCTGGTGCTCGTGATGGGCAGCCAGGCGGACGAGGAGTCGCTCCAGCACCTGCTCAGCCACGGCGCCCCGGCCGTCCCCGCCATCGCGGCGGGCGATCCCCTCGTGGCGCCGGAGCTCGCCGCGGTGGACGGCCTCGACGACGAGGGACCTGGCGACGACCGCTAGGCGCCCGGTCGGGCCGGCTCGTCGGCCGCGGCCGCGGGCCGGCCGGAGTGCGCGCCGCGCACGACGACCCAGGTGAGCCAGAGCACGAGGCCCCAGAGCGGGACGCCCAGCACCAGGTGGGCGGTGCCCAACCAGCCGACGCTGTCGGCGAAGTACAGCGGCACCTTGACCGCCAGGCGCACCGCGAACAGCCCCGCCCAGAACCACGTGGCGAGGGTGTAGCGCCGGACCAGCTCCGGGTCCTTGCGCCACGCCACCAGCGCGGCGAGGGGGCTCGGAGCGGCGTCCGGCGCGGTCGCCCCGGACGCGGCGGTCTCGGGCGAACCGGTGCCGGCGGGCCCGGCCTGCGGCTGCTCGCCGTCGGCGTGCCGGGCGCGCTCGGCGGCGACGTCGGCGAACCCGCCGCGCACCGCCTCCACCACGAGCCCGACGACGGGCCAGCGCACCACCAGCGAGACGAGGATGGCCGCGAGGTAGGCGGCGTTGGTCCACAGCCCCCACACGTAGAAGTTCTGGGCCTCGCCGGACTTCCACGCCCAGAACACGCCCACGCCGATGCCGAGCAGCCCGCCCAGGGCCTGCGTGATCGGCGTGCGCTGCGCGAGCCGCGCCACGACGGCGACGAGGGCCGCGCCCACGGAGGCGATCAGCGCCCAGGTCAGGGCACCGCGCTCATCGCCGCCCATCGACGCGACGACGTAGATGACCACGAAGAGCAGGCCGGGGAGCACCGCCTCGACCACGCCGCGCACGCCGCCGACGGCCTGCCCGAACGAGAACGAGTCGCCCGTGACCGCCCGCACGCCGCGCCCGTCCGCCGCGGGCCCCGCGGGCGCTGCTGACGTCACGGGCTCCGTCGGCCCGGTCGGCTTCCCCGCCGCGGGGTACCCGTCGCTCACTCGCCGGCCCGCGCGCGCAGCTCGTACCGGGGGTTGAACATGGTGCGCCGCCCGTCGATGTCGCACACCAGGCCCTCGACCCGGATGCGGCGCCCCGGGTCGATCCCCGCGATGGCCCGGCGCCCGAGCCACACGAGGTCGAGGGAGCCGGAGCCGTCGTACAGCTCGGCCTCCACGGTCGGGACGCCCTCGCGGGGGCGCAGCACGACCGAGCGCAGCACGCCGGCGGCGCTCGCCCGACGTCGGTCGCCCAGGTCGGCGACCGGCGTGCAGCCGCGGTGGGCCGCGGCCTCGTGGCGCTCCTCGTCGGCGGCGACCTCGTCGGCCGAGGCCAGCGCGTGCCGGACGGCGGTTCGCAGGGACATCAACAGCTCCAGGCTGGTGGACGGGCCGGCCTCGCGGCCGGGTCGCTCACCGGATCTCGGTGATCTCCGGCCCGCGGGTCAGCGGGTCGAACGACGGTGTCTGCGGCGCGGCGCCCTCCGGGCCCGCGGTGGTGTCCTCGCCCGGCGCGTCGCCCTGGCGCGCGCTCTTGGGCAGGGTCAGCGTGAGCAGGTCGCGCGGCGGGCGGGGGTTGCCGTCCCGCACGACGACGACGTTCGCGAACACGGACTCGAGCTGCTTCGCGGCCTCCGGGTCGACCGCGGCGCGCCCGGACAGCACGCCGCGCAGGAACCAGCGCGGCCCGTCCACGCCCACGAAGCGGGCGGGACGCACGGCCGGCTTGCCGTCGGGCCCGGTGGCGGGGATGCGCGCGATGAGCTCTCGCCCGAACGTGCCGGGCACGTCGTCGACCGTGCCGCCCTGGCGTGTGATGGACGACCCGATCTCGGCGCGCACCTCGTCCCAGATGCCCTCCGTGCGGGGGGCGGCGAACGCCTGGACCTGCAGACCGGACCCGTTGAGCGTCGCGGACACCCCGGTGACCTTCTGGGTCTTCTTGTCGACCTCCATGCGCAGCTCGAGGCCGGGCAGGACGGGCAGCCAGACGGCGCCGAGGTCCACGCGCGGGCCCATGCCCGTCACCTGGGTCGAGTCGAACGGGCCGCGCTCGGGACGCTCGCCCGCGGCCCCGTCGGTTCCCGGGTCGGTGGCGGCGTCGGCGCCGGTGGCGGGCGCCACGGCCTCCGCGGCCGCGGGCTCGCGGGCCTCGTCGGTCGCCTTCTGCGACGCGTTGCGCCGGAACAGCCCCACGGAGGATCTCCTTCTCGTCGTCCTGCTCGTCCGGCGGCCGGACGAGCCCTACCCATCTCCCACAGTAGACCGGTTCGCTCACGCCCCCGGTCCGCGCCCGGGGGCGTCAGCCGCCGGCGAAACCGCCGCTCGAACCGAACCCGCCCGCGCCCCGGTGCGACCCGGGCAGCGTCGTCGCCACGAGGAAACGGGCGTGCTCCACCCGCTGCACGACGAGCTGCGCCACGCGGTCGCCCCGGCGCAGCCGCACCGGCTCGGCGACGTCCGTGTTGAGGAGGATCACCTTGATCTCCCCCCGGTAGCCCGCGTCGATCGTGCCGGGGGCGTTCACCACGGTCACCCCGTGCTTCGCCGCGAGGCCGGAGCGCGGGTGCACGAACGCGGCGTACCCCTCCGGCAGCGCGATCGCGACCCCGGTGGGCACGACGACGCGGCACTGCGGAGGGATCTCGACGTCGACCGTGGTCACGAGGTCCGCGCCCGCGTCGCCCGGGTGCGCGTACGCGGGGGTCGGCACGTCGTCGAGCAGGGTGACGAGGACGTCGACGGTGCTCGGGTCGGTGCTCGGGTCGGTGCTCGGGTCCGTGCTCACGTGGCTGGCGTCGTGGCTCGCGGGCGGCGTCACGGGCTGGCTGGCGGTGTCAGGCACCCGGGAAGCGTAGCCGACCGGCGGACGGCTCACCGGCGTCCCGGACCGGGGCGGGTCCGTGCCGCGGTGCTGGGATGATGGACCCATGAGCGAGCACGCGGCCCACCCTCCCACCGTCACCGGCCCGGTCTACCGGGAGCGGCTGTCCCCGGGGCCGGCGGCCTGGTGCGGCGCCGTCGGGCTGGGCGTCATCGTCGGGGTGACCCTGTGGCCGCTGGCGCACACGGTCGGTGCCGTGGTCGGCCTGCTCGTCGCGGCCGCCACCCTCGCGGCCCTCGTCGCGACCGCGCCCGTGATCGAGGTGGCCGACGGGCGGCTGCGCGCCGGCAAGGCGCAGATCGCCGTCGACCTCCTGGGCGAGGTCACCACGATGGACGACACCGAGGCGATGCGGACCGCCCTCGGCCCCGCCCTCGACGCGCGCGCGTTCGTGTGCCTGCGCGCGTGGGCGCGCACCGGCGTGCGTGTGGAGCTCGAGGACCCGCTCGACCCGACCCCGTACTGGCTGCTGTCGACCCGGCGTCCGCAGGAGCTGGCCGCGGCGCTCACGCGCTGAGGGCAGGCACCCGTCTCGTCGGCTCCCGTCGTCGCGCCGTCCCGGGGACGACGAAGGCCGTCACGTCCTCGACGTGACGGCCCGTGTCGTCCGTGGTGCTGGTGCCCCGACGCTGCGGTCGGTCAGGCGGCGCACTCCGTGCAGATCATCTGGCCGTTCTTCTCGTAGGCCAGCTGGCTGCGGTGGTGGACGAGGAAGCAGCTCGTGCAGGTGAACTCGTCGGCCTGGCGGGGCAGGACGCGGACCGCGAGCTCCTCGCCGGACAGGTCGGCGCCGGGAAGCTCGAAGCCTTCCGCGGCCTCCGTCTCGTCCTCGTCGACGACACCCGACGACTTGTCGGAACGACGCGCCTGGAGCTCCTGGATCGAGTCCTGCTCCACGTCCTCGTCGTTCTTGCGGGGGGCGTCGTAGTCGGTTGCCATCTGTGTGGTCACGCTCCGTGGTGTCGGGATCGGTACGCGCTGATAATGCTCGGTGACCGGGTTTTGTTCCCGGTCGGCCCACGGATTGTGCACCATTTCGGGCGGGCGCGCGACACCACGCGCTGTTCCTCGTGTCACAGCGCGACGATCGGCCGCTGACCTGCGACGACGCACCGCCGCTGCGCGCTGTTCGCCCTCGGCGTGACGGTCGGTCTGACGCAGTTTTTCACCCCGGCGCCCGGGCGTGGAACGCCGAACCTCGTCAGCCGCTCAGCCGCGCGCGCCGTCCTCCGGACGGTCGGCGTCGGCGTCCTCGAGCAACCGGACGAGCTCCGTCACGACCGGGGTCGCGCCCGCGACCGTCATGGCGGCGCCCGGGCCACGACCGTGCAGCCCGCCGACCCACGCCCCGGCCTCCGCGGCCACGAGCGCCCCGGCCGCCAGGTCCCACGGGTTGAGCCCGCGCTCGTAGTAGAGGTCCAGCGCTCCCTCTGCGAGCAGGCACAGGTCGATCGCCGCGGACCCGATCCGCCGGATGTCGCGCACCCGGGGCAGGACGTCGACGAGGACCTCGGCCTGGCGGGCGCGCCGCTCGGGCGCGTACCCGAACCCCGTGCCGACCAGCGACCGCGACAGCGCGTCCGGGCGGCGCACGCACAGCGGCCGCCCGTCGCGCTCCGCCCCGCCACCCCGTGCCGCGGTCCAGGTGCGTCCGTCGACCACCGAGTGCACGCAGCCTGCGAGCGCCGTCCACCGCCGCGGGTCGGGGGGACCCGCCACGACGGCCACCGAGACGGCATAGGACGCGACGCCGTACACGTAGTTGACCGTGCCGTCGATCGGGTCCAGCACCCACGTGAGCCCGGACGTCCCCGGGACGTCGTCGCCCTCCTCGCCGAGGATCGCGTCGTCGGGCCGCTCCTCGGCCAGCCGCCGGCGCAGCAGCGCCTCGGCCGCCCGGTCCATGTCCGTCACCGGGTCGACGTCGGACGACTTGGTCGCGGCGACCTCGACCCGCTCCGGGCGGCCGTCGCGCACCAGGGCCCCCGCCTCGCACGCGAGGCTGCGGGCCAGCGCCCGCAGCGCCTCGACGTCGACGTCGATCTCGACGTCGATCTCGACACCGGTGCCGGTGTCGCTCCCGTCGGTCTGGTCCCCGTTCGCCGCTCGCTCGTCCACGGCCTACATCTTGCCCGACCGCCGCCCCCACCGGGCGGTCCACCCGGGGCCGGGGTGCGGCACGGTCCACCCGCGCGCGAGCGACGCGATGCGAAAACCGAAGACGAGGACCACCACCCCGAGGGCGGTCCATACCTGCAGCACGTCCTCGTGCCACAGCAGCGCGGTGAGGCCGGCGCCGACGAGCGCGGGCACGGCGTAGAGCTGGCGGTCCGCGAACACGAGCGGCACCTCGCCCACGAGCACGTCCCGCAGGATCCCGCCGCCCACGGCGGTGAGGACCCCGACCACCACGGAGGCGAGGACGCCCGCGCCGAGGTCGAGCGACTTCGTGGTCCCCTGCAGCACGAAGAGCGACAGCGCGGCGGCGTCGAGCACGAGGATGGAGCGCCGCATCCGCTCCAGGCCCGGGTGGAAGAAGAAGATGATCACGCCCGCGGCGAGCGCGGCCAGCACGAGCCGCCAGCTCGAGATGCCGACCGGGGGCGTGTCGCCGATCAGGACGTCGCGCAGGATCCCGCCGCCGAGCCCGGTCACCCACGCGAGGACCAGGACGCCGAACGCGTCGAACCGCTTGCGCACGGCGGCGAGCCCTCCCGAGACCGCCGCGACGAAGACGGCGACGAGCTCCAGGTAGGAGACGGGGCCGGAGGTGAACGCGTCCACGGGACGCCATCCTCCCAGGCCCGCCCGCCCGGGGCGCGCCAATCGACGGCACACCGACGCGCCTGCGCGGCGCCGCCCCGCGCCGGTGGCACCCTCGAACAGGCGGACCCGCCCCGACGGAGTTCCCGAGGGCGACCTGTGAGGGAGGAAGCATGGCCGAGCTCGAGCTCGTGAGGCTGCACGAGGACGGTGAGCGCCTGGTCCTGCGCGGCCCCGACGGCACCGAGAGCACCCTGCCCATCACGGAGGCGTTGCGCGCCGCGGTGCGACGCGACCGACCGCGCACGGAGGCGCTGCGCGCCCAGGCGGCGACGACCCTGCGCCCGCGCGACCTCCAGGCGCGCCTGCGTGCGGGGGCGTCGGTCGAGGAGCTGGCCGAGGAGTCCGGGCTCCCGGTCGAGCACGTGCAGCGCTACGAGTGGCCCGTGGCCGCGGAGCGCGACCACGTCATCGGTCAGGTGCGCGCCCACCGGCTGCCGGGCGACGACGAGACGACGACGCTCGGGGAGGTCGCCGACACGCGGCTGGCCGCGAGGGGCGTTACGGCCGACGAGGCCCGCTGGTCCGCCCGCCGCGACGGCACCGCGCCGTGGGTGGTCGAGGTGCGGTTCTCCGCCGGCGACCGCGACCGGTCGGCACGCTGGACCTTCGACCCCAAGGGCCGCGTCGTGACACCGCTCGACGACGAGGCGCGCTGGCTCGGCCAGCCGGACGACCCGGTCTCCCCCGACGTGCTGGGCGTGCCCTCGACGAGCGGCCGGACGGTCGCCCCCCGCCGCCACCCCGACGACGACACCACGGCGCTGCTCCTGGACGACCTGGCCGGACGGCGCGGACAGCGGCCCGGCGACCGCCGGAGGACGCCCGCCCGCGCGGCGGACGACGTCCCGCCCGCGCCGGAGCCGGTTCCCGTCGGCCACGTCAGCGCTCCCCCGGCCGACGCGTCGGCCGGCGCCCCGGAGCCGGAGCACGCCGACCCGGCGGGCGCGAGCGTCGTCGACCTCGGGTCGCGCCGGGCGGGCCTGCGCCCGCCTCCCGACCGTTCGACCCACCCGTCGTCCGCGCGCCGGCCGGTGCCCGGGGTGCTGCCGCTCGACCAGGCCGACGACGGGTCCGAGAAGGCCGACGGCGCCACGGACGCGCGCCAGGACCATCACCAGGACGGTCACCAGGACACCCGTTCCGACGTCGTCGACGACGCGCCCGCACCCAGCGGTCCGCCCGCGCAGGGCGCCGCCGGGCCGCAGCCCGCCGCACCGGCGCCCCGGACCGACAAGCCTGCGGGCGCGCGACGCCCGGGACGCAAGGGCCGCGCGCAGGTGCCGAGCTGGGACGAGATCGTGTTCGGCGGCGGCCGCCCCTCGTCCTGACCGCCGGCCCACCGCCGGCCCACCTCCGGCCGACGTCCGGCGGGCTACGCGCCGTCGCCCAGGTCCAGCTGGTCCGTGACCGCCGCGCGACGGCGGGCGTCGGCCTGCGTCATGCGTCGCATGTGGTGACGCCGGCACAGCACCTCGTACGACACCGGCCCGCCGTCGGGCGCCCCCGCGACGTCGCCGACCACCACCTGGTCGCCCTCGACGACCATCACGCCACCGACGGTGCGCGCGTTGTGGGTGGCCCGGGCGCCGCACCAGCACAGGGAGCGCACCTGCAGCTCCTCGACGCGGTCCGCGAGCTCGATGAGGCGGGCGGCGCCGGGGAACAGCCGGGTGCGGAAGTCGGTGGTGATGCCGAAGGCGAAGACGTCCAGCTCCACCTCGTCGACGAGCCGGGCGAGCTGCTCGACCTGCGCCGGGGAGTAGAACTGCGCCTCGTCGCACACGAGGTAGTCGACGACGCGACCAGCCTGCCGCTCGGCGGCCACGACGTCCCAGAAGTCGGTGTGATCGGTGACCTCGCGGGCGTCCACCTCGAGCCCGAGCCGCGACGACAGCCGGGACGTGCCGGCGCGGTCGTCGCGGGTGAAGATCAGCCCGGTCCGCCCGCGCGCCGCGTGGTTGTGGTCGGTCTGCAGCGCCAGCGTCGACTTGCCGCTGTCCATGGTCCCGGAGAAGAAGACGAGCTCGGCCATGGGCCAGATCCTGTCAGACCTCGCGCCTCCCCGGCGTCGTGCCCCGCGCTACTGGCCCACGCGCCCGTCCACGCGCTCCCGCAGCAGGTCCGCGTGCCCGCAGTGCCGCGCGTACTCCTCGACGTGGCTGAGCAGCAGCTCCCGCAGCGAGATCGCGCCGCCCGGCTCCGCGCCGAGGTCGGAGAAGCCGGCGTTCGTCGCGCCGAGGTCGTCGATGCCGTCGATCATGCGGTCCGTGGCGGCCATCTCCTCGCGCCAGTGCCGGAACGCCTCGTCGACGACGACAGGGTCGGCGACGGCGCCGTCCCAGTCGCCGTCGCGGCGGGCCTCGCTGCGGTACAGCCACGGCGCGTCCTCGCCGGTCATGATGCGGCGCACGTGCCGCTCGTCCTCCGTGAGGTGCCGCACCAGGCCCAGCAGCGACATCGTGGACGGCGGCACCGAGCGGCGGGCGAGCTGCTCCGCGTCCAGGTCGGCGCACTTCATCTCGACGGTCAGCCGGTACGAGCGCAGCGCGTCGAGCAGGATCGCCCGCTCGTCGACCAGCTCGACGTCGCTCTCGCGCGGGTCGTCGTCGGGGTCCACCCACATGTCCGGGTAGACGGTGGCGCGGGTCCAGCGGGGCGCGGGGTCCTGCTCGCCGCCCTGATCGAGCTGCTCCATCTCGGCATCGTGGCACCCGGCACGCGGGCGCGCCACGACATTCGGCGCGGCGCGCGCTACGCCTGCACGACGAGCAGCGGCACGACCATCTCCGCGGGTGTCAGCGACCCGTGCACGCCCGGCATCTCGCGGGCGCCGGACGGGTGCAGGCGCGAGTCGACCACGGTCGCCGCTCCTCGCGCCGCGACCAGGACGTCGCCCACGGCGGGGAGCACGTGGTCGGCCACCGGGCCCAGCCAGCCGGCCGCGACGGCGTCGTCGCGCAGGACGACGAGCGCGTCGTCCCCGAGCACCGCGGCCCAGCGGGCCGCGACGTCTCGCGGGTCGGCGCCGGGCGTGACGTACACGTGGCCCGCGCGCGGCTCGCCGCCGAGGAGCGCGACGTCGCGCGCGAGCTCAGGGTGCGCGGCGACGTCGTGCTGGCGGGAGAGGTCCGCCGTCACCTGACCGTGGTCGGCCGTGACGACGACGAGCGTGCCCCTCGGCACGGAGCGCACGAGGCGGCGCAGCTCGGAGTCCGTCTCCTCCAGGGCGTCTCCCCACTGCCACGACTGCGGGCCGTGCTGGTGGCCCGCCTTGTCCACGGCGCCGTGGTAGAGGTACACGAGGCCGGGCGCGCGCAGCTCGCGCACCGTGGCACCCACCTGGGCGTCCAGCCCCTCGGCGGCCAGGTAGCGCGGCCCGCGCAGCGCCGCGCGGGTCATCCCGGAGCCCGCGAACCGGGCGGGGCCGGGCGAGGTGACGCGCACGCCGTCCCGCACGAGCGTCTCGAGCACCGTGGGCTCGCGCTGCACGTCCTCAGGCTCGGCACGCATCGGCCCGGAGAGCTTGGTGCGCCGGTACGGGTCCGACTGCTCGGTCCAGGACACCGTGGTGGCGAGGCCGCCCGTGGCGGGGTTGCGCTGCGTGTAGCCCAGGAGCCCTGTGCGGCCGGGGGCCGTCCCGGTGCCGAAGGTCGCGAGCGCCGCCGCCGTCGTCGAGGGGAAGCTGGAGAGCACCGATCGGCCGTCCGCGGCCAGCGAGCGCAGGAACGGGGCGTGCCCGCCGCGCTCGGCGAGGTTGGCCAGGCCCAGGCCGTCGACGAGGACCACGACCGCGCGCTGCACCTCGGACGGCAGCCCGAGCGCGTCGCGGCAGTCCGCCGACCGCAGCCCGGTCGCCGTCGTGAGGTCCGCCCCGAGGGCGCCCGCGACGGCGGGCAGCACGGCGGCGAGTGAGCCCGTCCCGTAGGAGGGTGCGAGGAGGCCGTCGGGCAGCGCGAGGGTCGCCGTCATCGGGCGGCGCGCCCGCCCGCCCCGGTCGCCGCCGACAAGGAGCGCGAGAACGCGATCGCGCGGCGCAGGGCGTCCCGACCCTCCGCGGCCCCGCTGACGCGTACCACGACGTCGTCGGGCGTGAGCGTGCCGGTGAGGCCGTGGTCGGCCTCACAGTTCGGGTCCGGGCACTGCGCCGGCTCGAGGTCGACGCGGGAGACGGCGCCCCACCCGATCGCGAGCGTGAGCTCGGACGCGCTGTCGCCGGGCCGGTGCTCCGCCGGCTCGTCCACGATGTGCGTCAGCGCGACGGACCGGATCTCGTTCAGCGGCACGGCCTCCGTGGTCGCGGCCGCCGACGACGGGTGGGCGGCGTCGCCCTCGTGGTCGTCGACGTGCGCGGTGACGAGGCGCGTCGGCGTGAGGGCCAGCACGGTGAGGTGCCGGCGCACGGCGTCGTCGAACGTGGTCTCCGCCTGGACGAGGTGGGCGAGGACGTCCTCGTCGGCGAGGGCGACGTCGAGGACGTCCTCCACGAGGTCCGGGTAGTACCCGGCCCGGCGCACGTGGGCGGACAGGTCGGCACGGAGGTTCTCACGGGCGGTCGCATGCGGCACCCGCGCATTCTCCCACCACCCCCGGCGGGAGACCACCATCGCCGGGGCGGGCCGTCCCGTGCGGGTGGTCGTGACCCGAGTCCCCCGCCGGGGCGGCGTCCGGGCGCGCCCACTGGGCGGTGGGCCGGCCCGCACCCCAGCCGCTGCCGGACCCGTCCGCGTGCGCCCGCCAGAACCAGCCGGGCTCCCTGCCGTCCGGCCACCCCGGGGGCAGTCCTGCCAGGCCTCGAGCCTGCCGCGGGGCGTCAGGTCGAGCAGCGCGAGCGCCGGCATCGTGGCCTCGCAACCTCGCCCCGTGAGCGTGCCGGTGAGGAACACCCGGTCGCCCTGGCGCAGGAAGCACACCCAGGTACCGGAGTTGTCGCCGCGCACGATCTCGTCCTCCCCGCGGGACGCGGGGTCCGCGACCGCGTACCAGTGCTGCGGGTATCCCATGAACTCCACGAACGGCGCGAGCTCGGCGTAGGTCGCCTGCGCGAGCACCGCGAACGACACGCCACGGGCGGTGAGGTAGGCAGGGTCCTGCACGGCGAGGTACGTGAGGGTGCAGCCCGCGCACTGGTCCTCGACCGGCGCGC
This sequence comes from Isoptericola sp. NPDC019571, assembly GCF_044389385.1. Taxonomy (NCBI): domain Bacteria; kingdom Bacillati; phylum Actinomycetota; class Actinomycetes; order Micrococcales; family Promicromonosporaceae; genus Isoptericola; species Isoptericola sp. NPDC019571. The sequence goes on along the minus strand of NZ_JBIRXZ010000005.1, from coordinate 50,058 downwards.
CCGGGTGCCACATGTGCTGGTAGACGACGAGCTCCTCGCGCCCGGCGAACAGGTCCAGCAGCGTGGTGGGGCCGTGGTGCCCGACGACGACGGAGCCCGCGTCGACCTCCGTCATCGGCAGGCGGCGGCGGGCGGCGGCGATCGCGTCTCCCTCCCGCGTGTGCGCCTTCTCCCGGACGAGCAGGTCCTCGCGGGTGGCCCGCCAGGCCTCCCGGTCGACGATGGGCGGGACGGCGGGCGCCGAGGCGACGCCCTCGGTCCGGGTCGTGGTCATGGTGCGCTCCTCGCTGGTCGGCTGTCATCAGCACGACGAACGGGGGACGCCCGGACCGACACTCAGCCGGGCACCAGCCGGGGATCAGCCGGGCAGCGCGCGCCGGGGAGCGTCGGCCCGCTGGGCCCCCGACCGCAGCCGGACGACGGCGTGCAGCACGCTCACGCCGACCGAGCCGACGACGACCGGGTACAGCTCCAGCGACGCGAGCTCGGGGAGGTCGTCGGCCAGCACGGACACGCGCGCGAGCACGTCCTCGAGCGCGTCGATGTCGGCCTCCGGCGCGCCGCCGTACCCGAACAGCCGCGGCGCCGCGCGCACGGTGCGCACCATGGCGGCCACGTCGACGTCGGTCAGGGGCGGGATGCCGTAGGCCACGTCGTCGAGGAGGTCGGTCGCGTCGCCCGCGAGGCCGAAGGACACCTTCGGGCCGAACAGCGGGTCCTCGCCGGAGCGGATGACGCACGGCACCCCGACGGGAGCCATCGCCTGCACCTCCATGGCGGGCTCGTCCTCCCCCAGGACCTCCAGCGCCACCTGTCGCATGCGCTCGACGTCGGCACGCAGCTCGGCGGCGTCCGCGATGTCCAGGCGCACCCCGCCCAGGTCGGTGCGGTGGCGCAGCGCCGTCGACGCGGTCTTGAGGGCGACCGGCCAGCCGAGCGCGTCCGCCGCCGCGACGGCCTCGTCCGCCGTGCGCACGGTCCGCGAGCGCCACAGCCGGACGCCGTAGCAGTCGAGCAGCTCGGCCGTCTCGTCCTGGGTGAGCACCCGCCCGTCGCCGCCCTCGGCGTCGGCGAGCCAGCCCTCGACGAGCCGGCGCGCGCGCCGCGCGTCCATCCCCTCGGGCCGCACGTGGGTGCCGCGGTCCTCCGTGCGCCAGCGCGCGTACGTCACGACCTTGCCGAGCGCCGTCACGGCGTCCTCCGGCGTGGAGAACGCGGGGATCCGCACGGGCGTGCCGTCCGGGCCCGTCGCCGCGAGCTCGTCGGGCAGGCCGCTGAGGCCGAGCATCGACGCGACCGTGGTGCGCCCGGTCCGCGCGGCGGCCTCGGCGACGGCCCGGGCCACGGCTCCGGTGCGCGGCACGACGACGGGCACGTCGACGGCGACGACGACGTCGCACGCCCCCGGCGCGTACAGGGCGTCGGTCACGTGGGCGATCTGCTCGTCGGTGGCGTCCGGCGGCAGGAAGTCGGACGACGCCGCGACGACGAGGCCCGCGGCGGCCGCGGCCTCGGCGACGAGGGCGGCCAGCGCGGCGGACGACGCGAGGATGCCCACCCGGCCGCCGGTCGGCAGCGGCTGGTGCGCGAGCACCTGCGCGACGTCCATGAGCTGGTGGGTGTTCTCGGCGCGGATGACGCCGGACTGCCGCAGCATCTCGTCGAGCAGGCGGCGCGGCGCACGCGTCGCGCGCACGGCGTGCCCCGGGGGCACGACCTGCCCCGACCGGCCCGCCACCACCACGACGACGGGCTTGACCCCGGCCAGGCGGCGCGCGATCCGGGAGAACTTGCGGGGGTTGCCGATGGACTCGAGGTAGAGGCAGACGACGGCGGTGCGCGCGTCGTCCTGCCAGTACTGCATGAGGTCGTTGCCCGACACGTCGGCGCGGTGGCCCGCGGACAGCAGGGCCGAGACGCCGAGGCCGCGCCGCTCGAGCGTCCGCGTGAGCGTCACGGCGGCGGGCGCCGACTGGCAGAACATCCCGACCACGCCGGCGCGCGGCGACCGCTCCGCGAGGCTCGCGTGCAGCCGTGCGCCCGGCGTCGTGGTGAGCAGGCCGAACGACGCGGGGCCGACCACCCGCATCCCGCCCGCGTGCGCGGCGCGCACCAGCTCGCGCTGCCTGGCCAGGCCGTCCGGCCCCGTCTCCGCGTACCCGGCGGCCAGCACGACGACGCCGCGCACGCCGCGCCCGGCCAGGCGCCGCACCGCGTCGACGGCGTCGTCCGGCGGCACCGACAGCAGGGCGAGGTCGACGCCGTCGTCGGCGTCGCCGTCGTCGCCGCCGCCCGCAGCGCCGCCGTCCGCAGCGCCGTTCGCGCCGCCCTCGACCCCCAGCGCGTCGTCCCACGACGCCGCGACCGCGAGCCCCGGGGCGTCCGGGACCGGCCCGGGGGCGCCGAGCACGGTGAGCCGGGTGTCCCCCGGGTCGGCCGCGGCGGCGTCGACGACGCGCTGCGCGAGGTGGTGCTCCGGCGTCGCTCCCGCCGGCCCGACCGGGCCGGGTCCGACGAGCAGCACACGGCGGGCCGACAGCAGCGCCTGCATCGAGCGCGCCTCGGCGCGGTGCTCGCGGTCGGCCATCACCTCGCGGGAGCGCTCCGTGGGGTCGAGGTCGAACGCGACCGTGACCACGCCGTCGTCGAGGTGCTGGCTCACCGCGTACCCGGCGTCACGGAAGACGGCGAGCATCGACGAGTTCTGCGGCAGCACGTCCGCGGTGAAGCGCCGCACCCCGCGCTCGCGCGCCGCCGCGGCGACGTGCTCGAGGAGGACCGAGCCGAGGCCCTTGCCCTGCATCGCGTCGGCGATGTTGAAGGCCACCTCCGCCTCCGCGGGCGAGACCTTGTCGTACCGGGCGACGCCGAGCACGTCCTCGCGCGGGCGGCCGTCGTCGTCGACGCCGGGGCGCACGGCGACCAGGGCCACCCGGTCGCGCTGGTCGAGGTGCGTGAGGCGGTTCAGCTCCCGGTCCGTGAGCCGGCGCACCGGCGCGAAGAAGCGGAAGTACGCCGAGCGCTCGGACTGCGCCACCTGGAAGCGCTGGATCGCGTCGGCGTCGTCGGGACGCAGCGGGCGCACGTGCATGGTGGTGCCGTCGCGCAGCACGACGTCGGCCTCCCACGCGACCGGGTACTCGGGGTGCTGCCGAGCGTCCTGCCGCTCGTCCGGAGTGTCGGGTACGTCCACCCGAGCAGGCTATCCGGGGCCTGCGACGGCGGCTCGTCGCCGCGCCTGCGCGGCCCTGTGGGCGCCGGCGACTAGAGTCTGGTGCCGTCCGCGGAGGACGCCCGCGCCCCCAGCGAGCACGACACCGAGCACGACACGAGCACGACACCGTCCGTCCCGCCGAGCCACCCTTCGAACTCAGGAGCCGCACCGCATGGCGCGCAAGAGCACCAGCGCACCCGTCACCGACGAGCCGTTCGACGAGAAGATCGTCGACATCGACGTCGCGGCGGAGATGGAGACGTCGTTCCTCGAGTACGCGTACTCCGTCATCTACTCGCGCGCGCTGCCCGACGCCCGCGACGGCCTGAAGCCGGTGCACCGCCGGATCCTCTACATGATGTCGGACATGGGCCTGCGGCCCGACCGCGCGCACGTGAAGTCGTCGCGCGTGGTCGGCGAGGTCATGGGCAAGCTGCACCCGCACGGCGACACCGCGATCTACGACGCGCTGGTGCGCCTCGCGCAGGACTTCTCGATGCGCCTGCCGCTGGTCGACGGGCACGGGAACTTCGGCTCGCTCGACGACGGGCCGGCCGCCCCCCGGTACACCGAGGCCCGGCTCGCCCCGCCGTCGATGGCGATGACCGCCGGGCTCGACGAGGACGTCGTCGACTTCGTCCCGAACTACGACAACAAGCTCACGCAGCCGTCCGTGCTGCCGTCCGCCGTGCCGAACCTGCTCGTCAACGGCTCGTCCGGGATCGCCGTCGGCATGGCGACGAACATGGCGCCCCACAACCTCGTCGAGGTCGTGGCCGCGGCCCAGCACCTCATCACGCACCCGGACGCGACGCTCGACGACGTCATGCGCTTCGTCCCCGGCCCCGACCTGCCCTCTGGCGGCAAGATCGTGGGGCTCGACGGCGTGCGCGACGCGTACCGCACGGGGCGCGGCACCTTCCGCACCCGCGCGACGGCCCGCGTCGAGAACGTCACGCCGCGCCGCAAGGGCATCGTCGTGACGGAGCTGCCCTACGGCGTCGGCCCGGAGAAGGTGATCGAGAAGATCGCCGACGGCGTGAAGGCCAAGAAGATCCAGGGCGTCACGAACGTGCAGGACCTCACGGACCGCACCCACGGCCTGCGCCTGGTCGTCGAGGTGAAGACCGGCTTCGACCCGGACGCCGTGCTGGAGCAGCTGTACCGCACCACGCCGCTCGAGGACTCGTTCGGCATCAACAACGTGGCCCTCGTCGACGGCCAGCCGCGCACGCTCGGCCTGCTGGAGCTGCTGCGCGTGTGGGTGGAGCACCGCATCGACGTGGTGCGCCGCCGGTCGACGTTCCGGCTCGCCAAGCGTCAGGAGCGCCTGCACCTGGTGGAGGGCCTGCTGCTGGCCATCGTCGACATCGACGAGGTCATCCAGGTCATCCGCTCCTCCGACGACGCCGCGGCCGCCCGCGAGCGCCTCATGGGCGTGTTCGACCTGTCGGAGCCCCAGGCCACGTACATCCTCGACCTGCAGCTGCGCCGCCTGACCAAGTTCTCCCGGATCGAGCTGGAGAAGGAGCAGTCGGAGCTGGAGCGCGAGATCGCCGAGCTGCAGGAGATCCTCGCCGACGACGCGCGCCTGCGCGCCGTCGTCAGCGCCGAGATGGGTGAGGTCGCCTCCACCTACGGCACGCCACGCCGCACGGTGCTGCTCGACTCCGCCGGCGGCGCCACCGCCCCCGCGGCGACGAACGGTCGCAGCAAGGCCCCGGCCATCAGCCTGGAGATCGCGGACTCCCCCACCCGGGCGCTGCTGTCCGCCACCGGACTCCTGGCCCGCACGTCGGGCGAGGCCGCGGACGCGCCCCTCGAGCGCGCCGGCCGCCGGCACGCCCACGACGCGATGCGCGGCGACGTCGCGACGACCACCCGCGGCGACGTCGGCCTCGTCACGTCCGCCGGCCGCCTGCTGCGGGTGTCGGTGCTCGACCTGCCCGCGCTGCCCCCGGTCGACGGCCCGCCGTCGCTGTCGGGCGGGATCCCGGTGAGCGAGCTCGTCGCGCTCGCGCCCGGCGAGACGGCGCTGGCCGTGGCCTCCCTGGACGAGGACGCGCCCACCCTGGCCCTCGGCACCGCGAACGGCGTCGTCAAGCGCGTCGCGGCGGGCGACGTGCCCGCGAACCGCGACGAGTGGGACGTCATCGCCCTCAAGGACGGCGACCGGGTGGTGGGCGCCGCACCGGTGGGCGAGGACGACGAGCTCGTCTTCGTCGCCTCCGACGCGAGCCTGCTGCACTTCGACGCCTCCGCCGTGCGCCCGCAGGGCCGGGCCGCGGCCGGCATGGCGGGCATCCGCCTCGGTGCAGGCCAGCAGGTCGTCTTCTTCGGCGTCGCACGGGCGGCGACCCGCGACCTGCACACCGTCGTCACGGTGGCAGGCGCGTCGGGCGCGCTGCCTGGCACGGGCGGGGGCTCGGCCAAGGTCACGCCGTACGAGCTGTACCCCGGCAAGGGGCGCGGCACGGGCGGGGTGCGCGCGCACCGTTTCCTCAAGGGCGAGGACGGCCTCGTCCTGGCCTGGGTGGGCGAGGGCCCCGCCCGCGCCGTCGGCGGCGCCGGCCAGCCCGCCGAGCTGCCGGAGAGCACCGACCGCCGCGACGGCTCGGGCCAGCCGCTCGCCGCGCCGGTCGCGGCGATCGGCTGACGCCGCGACTCAGCGCGCGACGGCGGCGACGACCGCCGCGCCCAGGTCGGCCGGGCGCGAGAACATCGGCCAGTGCCCTGTGGGCAGGTCGACGATCTCGTAGTCGTGCAGCCGCGCAAGTTCGGCGACGAACGGGTGCCCCTCGGCCATGAGGCCGCGCAGCACCTCGCCGGGCATCTCGCAGGCGATGACGGTGGTCGGGACGTCGAGCCGCTGCAGGTCGGTGCTGAGCCGGTGCCCCTCGCGGACGGTGCCGCCTGGCTGCGGGATCGCGCGCGCCCGGAACCGCGCGCGCAGGTCGTCGTCGAGCCCGGCGAGGTCCTGCTCCTCGAACGCGTCCCACGCGGGCAGCTCGTGGTCGACGACGTCGGCCGGGAGCTCGGCGTTCACGGCCTGGCCCTCGGCGAACGGCCCCGAGTCGACGTACACCACGCGGGCCACCCGCCCGGGTCGCCGGTCGGAGGCCGCATACACGAGCCCGCCGCCTGCGGAGTGCCCGACCAGGGCGACGGGCGCGTCGCCCGGGACGGCGTCGATCGCGGCGACGACGGCGTCCACGTGGTCCGCGAGGTGGATGCCGGAGCGGTCGGCGTCGACCGCCTCCATGCCCGGCAAAGTGACGGCGTGGGGCGTGTGCCCCGCCGCCGTGAGCACCGGGACGACGTCGTCCCAGGCCGATCCGTCGAGCCAGAACCCGGGTACCAGGATGATGTCCATGTCCCGAGATTAGGCGTGACCTCCGACACGTCGGCTGCTTCACTGCCGCCATGCCGGACCTCGACCCGACCGACCTCCATCTGCCCGACGGTTATGCCTTCACCACCGCCCCCGAGCGGATCGACGCCGACCGGGTGCACGAGCTGCTCGCCGCGCACGCGTACTGGGCCGTCGGCCGCTCCCGCGAGCGGCACCGCGCCGCCATGGCGGGGTCGCGGAACTACGGCGTCCTCGCCGCGACGGGCGACCTCGCCGCCTAGCCCGCCTGGTCACGGACGGCGCGACGTTCGGCTGGCTCGCGGACGTGATCGTCGACCCCGCGCACCGCGGGCACGGGCTGGGCCGCGCCGTCGTCGCGGGGGCGCTGGCCGACATCGAGTCCCTCGGGCTGAAGCGGGTCCTGCTCCGCGCGTCCGACCAGGGCCGGCGCATCTACGAGCGCGCCGGCTTCACGCCCGTCCCCGAGCCCGACAGCTGGCTGCAGCTGCGCGCGAGCACGCCGGCGACCAGCAGCGCCTGACCCGCGACGTAGGTGAGCATCACCCAGAAGCCGGAGGCGGGCGGGTCGAACCAGCCGGTGAACGCGCCCAGCGCGATCATGGCGTCCGACGCCAGGAACACGGCACCGCCCGCTCCGGCCAGCGGGTGCACGCCCGTGGCGAGCACCGCCATCGCCACCAGGCAGACCCCGTACACGACCACGGCGCCCAGCAGCGGGCCGGGCGCGCCGGGGGCGCACGCCACGACGAGTGCGACGGCCGCGAGCGCGTAGGGGGCGAGGAGCGCCGGTCGGCGCGCGACGCTCGCTCGCCGGGACGGCCAGAACGCGACGACGTAGGCCACCTGGGCGAGCAGGAAGAAGCCCACCATGACGAGGAACGCGGCGTCGCCCTCGAACGCCGCGGGCGCCGTGTCCCCCAGCCACGACAGGCCGAGGGCGACGACGACGAGGCGGACCAGCCGCGAGCGAGGGGCGGGCGCGGCGCACCAGAGCGTCGCGGCGAGCAGCGGCATCAGGCAGACCTGCGTGACCCGCGCCCAGGTGCTGGCCTCGGCCACCTGGGCCACGAGGTGCAGCACGGTGAGCATCGCGAGCGCCACGGCTGCCGCGCGGGAGGTGACGGTGGGCAGGAGCCGCGGGGGCGGCGCCGGGAGCAGCCCGTGATGAACGACGTCGGTCACGCCCGGCAGCCTAGGCCCCCCGGGGCCTCCCGCCGAAACCCGGCCTCCCGGCTCCGCCGCGGCACGGCGCGCGGGCGCTGCGCGGTCAGAGCTCGATCGTCAGCAGCCGCGACCCGTGGCGTTTCGTGTACCCGAGGCTCGCGTACAGCCCGTGCGCCCCGCTCGGGTTCTGCGTGTCGACGTCGAGCGCCGCGACCGCCATGCCGTCGGCCGCGAACGCCCGCATCCCCGCCGCGAGCAGCGCGACCGCGACCTTGCGCCCGCGGTACGCACGGCGCACGCCGAGGATGTCCGTGTAGCCGAACGGGTGGCCGCGCACCGCGAAGTCCTCGGTGTACCGCGACCCCACGTGGTAGCCGACCACGAGCGGAGCGCCGACCTGCAGCGCGGCCGCGGTCTCGGCGTCGGTGGCGGGGTCGGCGAGCAGGGCCTCGACGTCCGGTGCAGGGTCCACGACGACGAACGACCACTCGGGCGCGTACGTCGCCCGGCCGCTGCGCCACTGCTCCGGCGTCTGCGGCTCGCTGCCCCAGTGGTCGCGGAACGCGTCGTTGTGGGCCAGGCGGGCCGGCTCGTCGTGCTCGTCGTCGAGCGGCACCAGCCGGAGGCCGTCGCCGAGCTCGACGACGGGCAGCGGGTGGGTGCGGAGGTCGCGCAGGTCCCGCTCGAGGTCGGAGTAGTAGCGCCGCGGCGTGAAGCCCGCCCGTTCGTACAGGCGCACCTTCGCGGCGGGCGCGTTGTCCTCGAGGAACCCCGCGAGCCGTCCCGGCACGTCCTTGCCGGAGGCCGCGAGCACCTGGCGCGCCCGCGCCTCCTGCCAGGCGAACACCTCCCGGCCGATGCCCTCACCGCGGCGGTCCGGGTGCACCCCGCCCCACAGGAACGCACGGACGCGCCGCGTGTCGCCGGGCATCGTCTCGACGTCGCCGTAGGCGCGCAGCGCGCCCGCGGCGTCCAGGCCGAGCACCGTGTCGGCCGCGAGGTCGCGCCAGGGCGTCCCCAGGAGCTCGACGATCTCCGCGAGGGACTCGCGGTAGGGCTCGTGGTCCGCGGCGGCGATCGTGTTCCGCAGGTCCAGGAGCGCGGGCGCGTCGTCGGTCGTCGCGGGCCGCCAGGTCAGGCCGCCCGCGGTCAGCGCCGGCAGCACGGCGGGGGCGGCGGCGCGCTCGGCGAGGGACCCGCGCAGGTCGGTGCTGGCCATGGGCCCACGGTAGGTCGGCCGCGGCGTCGCGCGCACGGCTTTTCGCGGCCGGCGCCGGTTGTCGCGGTGCGACGGCGTGTGGCACGGTGCAGCCACCGCGCAGCCTCCTGACCTGCGCGGACCACGCACCACGAACCGCCGGAGCCCGCGATGACCGAGACCGTCCCCGCCGTCTACGAACGCCTCGACGAGCGCTTCGCCGCCGTGCGCGGCGACGGCCGCCTCGAACGTCTGTGGACGGGTGGCCGCTGGACGGAGGGCCCGCTGTACGTGCCCGCCGGCCGGTACCTGCTGTTCAGCGACATCCCCAACGACCGCGTGCTGCGGTGGGACGAGGCGGACGGGTCGGTGAGCGTCCTCGAGTCACCGGGCCGCTACCCGAACGGCCGCACGATCGACCGCCAGGGGCGCGTCGTGACGTGCCGGCAGGGCGCGCGCCGGGTGGAGCGCACCGAGCACGACGGCTCGACGACGGTCCTCGCGGACCGCTGGCGCGGACGGCGGCTCAACAGCCCGAACGACGTGGTGGTGTCCGCCGACGGAGCGGTGTGGTTCACCGACCCGCCGTACGGCATCACGACCGACTACGAGGGCGAGCGCGCGGACCCGGAGATCGACGGCTGCCACGTCTACCGGGTCGACCCCGCCACGGGCGACGTGACCGCCGTCGCCACGGACTTCGAGCGGCCCAACGGCCTCGCGCTGTCGGTGGACGGGACGCACCTGTACGTCGCGGACACGCACCGCCGGCACCTGCGGGTCTTCGCCGTCGACGGCGGCCGGCTCGCGGGCGGGGAGGTGTTCGCCGAGCTCGACGGCGGCCCGGACGGCGTGCGCGTCGACACGGCGGGCCGCGTCTGGGTGGCCGCCGGCGAGGCCCTGCACGTGCTCGACCCCGACGGCACCCTCCTCGGGCGGCTCCACCTGCCCGAGGAGGTCTCGAACCTCGCGTTCGGCGGCCGCAAGCGCAACCGTCTCTTCGTCACGGCGTCCACGTCGGTGTACTCGATCCTGCTCACCGTGAACGGCGCGCCGCTGCTCTGAGCGGCCCGCCCGGGGTGCGTGCTCGGTGGCCCGCCCGCGGCTGTGGACGCACCGTCCGAGCCCCGCCCCGCGCCGTTACGCTGCACGGGTGACGACCACGCTCGACCCCGCCGCCGCCGACGCCCGTTCCACCGCCCTGCGCGAGGCCCTGCGCACGCGCGTCGTGGTGGCCGACGGCGCCATGGGCACGATGATCCAGGCCGCGGACCCCACCCTCGAGGACTACGAGGGGCACGAGGGCTGCAACGAGATCCTCAACGTGTCGCGCCCGGACATCATCCGCGCCGTGCACGACGAGTACCTCGAGGTGGGCGTCGACGCGATCGAGACGAACACCTTCGGCGCCAACTGGTCCAACCTGTCCGACTACGGGATCGACGACCGGATCCGCGAGCTCGCGCGGGCCGGGGCGGCGCTGGCGCGCGAGCGCGCCGACGCCTTCGCGACCGCCGACCACCCGCGCTGGGTGCTCGGGTCGATGGGCCCCGGCACCAAGCTCCCGAGCCTGGGGCACACCACGTACGCGCACCTGCGCGCGACGTTCGCCGAGCAGGCGGCCGGCCTGCTCGACGGCGGCGCGGACGCGCTCCTCGTCGAGACGAGCCAGGACCTGCTGCAGGCGAAGGCCGCGGTCACGGGCTGCCACGACGCGATCGCGGAGGTCGGCCGGTCGGCGCCGGTCATCGTCTCCGTGACGGTCGAGACCACCGGCACCATGCTCATGGGGTCGGAGATCGGCGCCGCGCTCACCGCCCTGCAGGCGATCGGCGTCGACGCGATCGGGCTGAACTGCGCCACCGGCCCGGACCAGATGAGCGAGCACCTGCGCCACCTCGCGCGGCACAGCGAGGTCCCGGTCACCTGCATGCCCAACGCGGGCCTGCCGGAGCTGGGGCCGCACGGCGCCGTGTACCCGCTCACGCCCGAGGAGCTGGCCGCGGCGCACACGCAGTTCGTGCAGGAGTTCGGCCTCGGCCTGGTGGGCGGCTGCTGCGGCACGACGCCGGAGCACCTGCGCCAGGTCGTCGAGGCCGTGCGCGGCCGCGCGCTGCCCGACCGGAACCCGCAGCGCGAGAACGGCGTCGCGTCCCTGTACTCGCACACGGACCTGCGGCAGGACACGTCGTACCTGGCCATCGGCGAGCGCACCAACGCCAACGGCTCCAAGGCGTTCCGCGAGGCGATGCTCGAGGGCCGATGGGACGACGTCGTCGACATCGCCCGCGCGCAGACGCGCGACGGCGCCCACCTGCTCGACGTCTGCGTCGACTACGTGGGGCGCGACGGCGTCGCGGACGTGCGCGAGGTCGTCTCGCGGCTGGCGTCGGCGTCCACGCTGCCGCTGGTCATCGACTCCACCGAGCCGGCCGTGCTGCAGGCGGGGCTCGAGCTGCTCGGCGGCCGCGGCGTCGTGAACTCGGTGAACTTCGAGGACGGCGACGGCCCCGGCTCGCGCTACGCCAAGATCATGCCGCTCGTGCAGGAGCACGGCGCGGCCGTCGTCGCGCTGACCATCGACGAGGAGGGGCAGGCGCGCACCAAGGACGGCAAGGTCGCCATCGCCACCCGCCTCGTCGAGCAGCTCACGGGCGACTGGGGCATGCGGGTGGACGACATCATCGTCGACGCCCTGACCTTCCCCATCGCGACAGGTCAGGAGGAGACGCGGCGCGACGCCATCGAGACGATCGAGGCGATCCGCGAGATCACCACCCGCTACCCCGGCGTGCACACCACGCTCGGCGTCTCGAACGTGTCGTTCGGCCTCAACCCGGCCGCCCGCACCGTGCTGAACTCGGTGTTCCTGCACGAGGCGACGCAGGCGGGCCTGGACTCCGCCATCGTGCACGCGGCGAAGATCCTGCCCCGCAACGCGATCCCCGACGAGCAGTGGGAGGCCGCGGCGGACCTGGTGTGGGACCGCCGCCGGTACGACGACGAGGGCAACCTCGTCCACGACCCGCTCGCGCACCTCCTCGAGCTGTTCTCCGGCGTCGACGCCACCGCCCTGCGCGACCAGCGTGCCGCCGAGCTCGCCGCGCTGCCCGTCGGCGAGCGCCTGGAGCGCCGCATCGTCGACGGCGCGCGCAAGGGTCTCGAGGGGGACGTCGACGAGGCGCTGGCCGCCGGCATGAAGGCCCTCGACATCGTCAACACCCACCTCCTGGGTGGCATGAAGGTCGTGGGCGAGCTGTTCGGCTCCGGCCAGATGCAGCTGCCCTTCGTGCTGCAGTCCGCCGAGGTCATGAAGACCGCGGTGGCGTTGCTCGAGCCGCACATGGAGAAGGTCGAGGGCGGCGAGGGCCGGTCCAAGGGCACCGTGGTGCTCGCCACCGTGCGCGGCGACGTGCACGACATCGGCAAGAACCTCGTCGACATCATCCTCACCAACAACGGCTACACGGTGGTGAACATCGGCATCAAGCAGCCGGTGAGCGCCATGATCGAGGCCGCCGAGGAGCACGACGCCGACGTCATCGGCATGTCCGGGCTGCTCGTGAAGTCGACGGTCGTGATGAAGGAGAACCTCCAGGAGCTGGTCTCCCGCGGCATGGAGAAGCGCTGGCCGGTGCTGCTCGGCGGCGCCGCCCTGACCCGGACGTACGTCGAGGACGACCTCGCCTCCGCGTTCCCCGGCACCGTGCGGTACGCGAAGGACGCCTTCGAGGGCCTGCGGCTGATGGAGCCGCTCGTCGCCATCGCGCGTGGCGCCGACCCGGAGTCGGTGGGTCTGCCCGCGCTGCGCAAGCGCCGGCACGGCGTCGTGACCGTGACGGAGACCGCGCCGGAGGACCTGCCCGCGCGCTCCGACGTCGCCGCCGACAACCCGGTGCCGGAGCCGCCGTTCTGGGGCACCCGCATCGTCAAGGGCATCCAGCTCGCCGACTACGCCGCGTTCCTCGACGAGCGCGCCACGTTCATGGGCCAGTGGGGGCTCAAGCCCGGCCGCGGGGACGACGGGGCGTCGTACGAGGAGCTCGTCGAGACCGAGGGCCGGCCACGGCTGGCCGCCTGGCTCGATCGGGTCCGCACCGACCAGATCATGGATCCCACCGTCGTGTACGGGTACTTCCCCGTGTGGTCCGAGGGAGACGACGTCGTGGTGGCGCACCACGACGGGCCGGACGGCGGTTCCGGCGGCGAGCCGGGTACCGAGCGCCTGAGGTTCCGGTTCCCGCGGCAGCGCCGCGACCGGCACCTGTGCCTGGCGGACTTCGTCCGCCCGCGCTCGTTCGCCGAGGAGTCCGGGCGGTTCGACGTGCTGCCCGTGCAGCTCGTGACCGTCGGCGACGCCGTCTCGGGGCACACCGCGAAGCTCTTCGAGGCGAACGCCTACCGCGAGTACATGGAGCTGCACGGCCTGTCCGTGCAGCTCACCGAGGCGCTGGCCGAGTTCTGGCACTCCCGCGTGCGCGACGAGCTCGGCTTCGCCGACGAGGAGCCCACCGACGTCGAGGGCCTGTTCAAGCTGCAGTACCGCGGCGCGCGGTTCTCCCTCGGCTACCCCGCGTGCCCGGAGATGGAGGACCGCCACAAGGTCGTCGAGCTGCTGCGCCCCGAGCGCGTGGGCGTGACCCTGTCCGACGAGCTGCAGCTGCACCCCGAGCAGTCCACCGACGCGTTCGTCTTCCACCACCCCGAGGCGAAGTACTTCAGCGTCTGACGTCGGCCTGTCGGGGCGCGCGAGGTTCGACGTCAGGCGCGCGACCGGGGAGGATACGGTCATGATCACGCCGCAGACCGGTCACGACGTCATGCCCGCGGGGACCCGTCCGGCGATCACGGTGGACTCCTACCGGCCCACCGACCGCGCTGGCCTCTACGACGTCTGCCTGCGCACGGGCGACTCGGGCGAGGACGCCACCGGCCTGTACGCCGACGGCGATCTCCTCGGCCACGTCTACCTGGGCGCGTACCTCGAGCTCGACCCCGAGCTCGCGCGTGTCCTGCGCCGAGAGGACGGTGCCGCCGTCGGCTACTGCGTGGCCACCGCGAGCACCACCGACTTCGAGCGCCGCTGCGAGGAGCGCTGGTGGCCGGCGCTGCGCGCCCGCTACGACGCCCCCGCCGAGGACGACGAGTCTCCGGACGCGCGGCTGCTGCGCACGATCTACTCGCCGTCCCGGACCGAGACCCCGTGGCTCGCCGAGTTCCCCGCGCACCTGCACGTGGACCTGCTGCCCGAGGCGCAGGGCGGAGGCCGCGGCCGCCGCGTGCTCGAGGCGACGCTCGACGCCGTCGCCGCCACCGGCGCACCAGGCATCCACCTCGGTGTCGGCGGGCGCAACGTGCGCGCCATCGGCTTCTACGAGCACCTGGGCTTCCGCACGCTGGAGCACCACCCCTGGGGCCTGACCATGGGGATGCGCCTGCCGCGCCGCTGACCCCGCCGGCCGCCGCGGTCGAGCCGACGACACGTCGTCCGCTGGGACCGCACCGCCCGGGTCGCGACCGTTGCCCGCGCGCGACATGATGCTGCTGTCTCGCTGACTCGACCACGGTGATGAGCACCGGGCCCCACGGTGGGTCGTCGCCAGACAAGGAGAAGGCGCCGTGCGCAGCACGACAGGTCGCAACGTCGCGACAGGCGTGACAGCAGCACTGCTGACAGCAACGTTCGTGGCCACCGGCGAGGCGGCCACCTCGAGCGACGACCCACCTCGGGACACCACGTTCCAGAAGGTCACGCTCAACGACCGGCCCGGCGAGCCGATGGACCTCGCGGTCCTGCCGAACAACGACGTCCTGCACGTCACCCGGGCGGGCGCCGTCTGGCTCAACGAGGCCCGCTCGGGCGTCAACCGCCAGATCGCCCAGCTGGACGTCTACCAGCACGACGAGGAAGGGCTGCAGAGCATCGCCCTCGACCCGGACTTCGAGGACAACCACTGGATCTACATGTACTACTCGCCGCCGCTGGACACCCCGGTCGACGACCCCGCGACCCCGGACGTCAACGAGGGCGACGCGCCCCTGACCGGGACGCCGCAGGACTTCGCGCCGTTCGAGGGACTCATCCGCCTGTCGCGGTTCCAGTACCGGGACGGCGGGATCGACCTCTGCTCGGAGCAGCAGGTCATCGACGTGCCGGTCGACCGCGGCATCTGCTGCCACGTCGGCGGCGACATCGTGTTCGACTCCGACGGCAACCTCATCCTCTCCACGGGAGACGACACCAACCCGTTCTTCTCGGACGGGTACACCCCGATCGACGACTCCCCCGGGACCAACCCCGCGTTCGACGCCCGCCGCACGTCGGCCAACACCGACGACCTGCGCGGCAAGCTGCTACGGATCACGCCGGAGCGCGGCGGCGGCTACACCGTCCCGAGGGGCAACCTGTTCCGGCCCGGCGCCCCGGACACCCGCCCGGAGATCTACGCGATGGGACTGCGCAACCCGTTCCGCATCGAGGTCGACCCCGAGACCGACGCGGTCTACGTCGGGGACTACTCTCCCGACGCCGGCGAGGCCGACCCGGCACGTGGGCCGGCGGGACACGGCAGGTGGACGATCGTCGACAGACCCGCCAACTACGGCTGGCCGTTCTGCGCGACGCCGGAGCTGCCGTACGTCGACCACGACTTCGCGACCGGTGATTCCGGGGAGCCGTTCGACTGCGCGAACCTGGTCAACGACTCCCCGTACAACACCGGTCGAACCGTGCTCCCACCCGTCGCGCAGCCCGACGTCTGGTACTCGTACGGCGTCTCACCCGAGTTCCCGGAGCTCACGGCGGGACCGGACGACGGCATCGGGCCGATGGCCGGCCCGGTGTACCAGTTCGACCGCAGGGACACCCTGCGGCCGCGGGCAGTCGCGTGGCCGGAGCACTACGACGGGATCCCGCTGTTCTACGAGTGGACGCGCGACTACGTCAAGGCCATGCACCTCGACCGGCGGGGCACCCTGGCGGACATCGAGCCGGTGCTGCCGTCGTTCGTGTTCGACAACCCGATGGACATGGAGTTCGGCCCGAACGGGGCGCTCTACGTCCTCGAGTACGGAGACGGGTACTTCGCCGAGAACCCGGACGCGCAGCTCGCCCGGTACGACCACATCGGCCGCCGCGGGAACCACAGTCCGGTCCCGGTCGTCGGAGCCGACGTCACGGCGGGCCTCCCGCCGTTGACGGTGCAGTTCACCAGCGCGGGGACGGCCGACCCCGACGGCGACCGGCTCCGCTACGCCTGGGACTTCGACGGCGACGGTGACGTCGACGCGCGCGGTCCCGACGCCACCCACACGTACGACGAGCCCGGCGTCTACCGCGCCACCCTGACCGTCAGGGACGTCGGGGGACGCGACCGCGGCCGGCACGCCTCCGCCGACGTGGACGTCGTGGTCGGCAACGAGTCGCCGCAGGTGAGCTTCGTGGCCCCGGTCGCGGGCCAGTCGTTCTCGTTCGGCGACACGGTGGACTTCGAGGTCGAGGTCACGGACGACCAGCCGGTCGACTGTGCCCGGGTCCAGGTGACGTACGTCGTCGGCCACGACGACCACGGCCACCCGCAGACGACCGCGTCCGGATGCACCGGGTCGATCGTCACCTCGGTGCCGTCCGGTCACGACCCGGAGAACGACACCCTTCGCGGGGTGTTCGTGGCCGGGTACACCGACCCTGGCGTCGACGGGCTGCCCGGCCTCACCGGCAGCGCCGAGGTGGTGCTCGTGCCCGCCGAGTGACCAGCACCGGGGGTGCCCGGCCCGTGCCGGGCGCCCCCACCCTCCGTGATGCCCTGCACGATCTGCCTCGACGACGAGGAGTCGACATGTGTTATGGATTTGACGGCCACGACGCGCTGCGGCGTTCGCTCGAGACCAGAGGTTCCCACCCGTCCGGCGTCAGCCGCCGCACCCTGCTTCGGGGGAGCCTCACCGGCGCCGCCGGGGTGGCGCTGGCCGGTACCGCCGCCACCGGTTCCGCCTCCGCCAGGCCCCGGGCGGGCCACGGCCCGCGCTGGGGGCGGCGCGTCCCACGGGGGAGGATCAGCATCCAGCTCTGGACCGTGCGGGACGGGCTCGGTGGCGGTCTCTACGACGAGACGCTCGGCGCCATCGCCGAGACGGGGTACCCCCGCGTCGAGCAGGCGCTCGGGTACTTCGGCCGGACGGCCCGCGACCTGCGCGAGTTCTACGACGACCTCGGCATCCGTGCCTCGTCGTCGCACGACGGCATCTCCGAGTCCCGCGCGGCGCTGCACGAGAAGTTCCAGAACGCGACGACGCTCGGTCAGCGCTATGTCGTGGTGCCGTTCCTCGCGTCCGACTCGCTGGCGGACTGGAAGACATGGGCCCGACAGATGAACAAGGAGGCGGCCCTCGCACGGCTGTACGGCCTGCGGTACGGCTACCACAACCACGCTCACGAGTTCACGACGGACCTGGGAGGCGGCGTCACCCCGTGGGACGTCCTCACCTCGCAGCTCGATCCACACCTCGTGCATCTCGAGGTCGACCTGTACTGGGTCGTGACCGGCGGGGTGAACCTCGGCCTGTCGAACCGGCAGGCCGAGGACTTCGCCATCCGCACCATCCGCAGGTCACCCCTCCGGGTGCGGCAGTACCACGTCAAGGACCGCCACGACGACGGGCCGGAGGAGACCAGCCACGCCGACCTCGGCACGGGCTTCATCGACTTCGCGCGCATCTTCCGCGCGCACGAGGTCGAGGAGTACATCGTCGAGAACGACACGCCTGACGTGACGTACCTCCAGACGGCGGACGTCGGCTACGACTACCTCCGCAGGATCCGCTACTGACCGGCGGTGGGGGGGCCCCGCCCGGGTGCCCGCCCGGGGGCCCCCCCCCCCCGCCCCCCCCCCCCCCCCCCCCCCCCCCCCCCCCCCCCGCCCCCCCCCCCCGGGGGGGGGGGGGGGGCCCGGGGGGGGGGCCCGGGGGGGGCCCCCCCACGCCGGGACGCCCGCCCGGCTACGCGGCCACGCCCCGCAGGATCGACGTCATCTTCTTGCCCTTGGCCACCTCGTCGACGAGCTTGTCCATCCAGCGGATCTGCTGCATCAGCGGGTCGTCGATGTCCTCCACGCGGACACCGCAGATCACCCCGGTGATGAGCGACGCGTTCGGGTTCATCGCGGGCGCCTCGGCGAAGAACGTCTCCAGGTCCACCTCGTCGGCGATGACCTTCTCGAGGCCGGCGTCGTCGTAGCCCGTGAGCCAGGTGAGGACCCGGTCGAGGTCGTCCGTGCTGCGGTCCTTGCGCTCCACCTTCCGCACGTACAG
Source organism: Isoptericola sp. NPDC019571 (assembly GCF_044389385.1). Lineage (NCBI taxonomy): Bacteria > Bacillati > Actinomycetota > Actinomycetes > Micrococcales > Promicromonosporaceae > Isoptericola > Isoptericola sp. NPDC019571. The sequence continues at coordinate 31,800 of NZ_JBIRXZ010000005.1, read as the reverse complement.
CGGGTAGATGCTGGCGAAGGTCATCCGGCGGATCCGGTCGGCAGGCATCGGTCGCCCCCTGTCGTGACGGTCGGGTGTGCTCCTGCCGAGGCTACCGCGCGGGGAGCGCGTCGACAGCAGCCGACGACGCTCGCTCGAGCCGCGCCACGAGCGCGACGAGACCGGCAGCGAGCGGCACGAGCACGAGGTTGCCCAGCAGCATCGGGCGCAGGAACGGCAGGCCGGCGACGTAGCTGGCCAGCAGGCCGTCCAGCCCCGCAGGGTAGAACGTCCCGCGGCCGAGCCACCACACGCCCGCGTTGGTCCAGAGGTAGAAGAACAGCGAGCTGCCGACGCCGAAGCCCAGCGCGGCGACGAGGCGACCCATGGCGCCCCGGGTGCGGCCGGCCCACCAGGCGCCGACGCCGATCGCGGCCCACGCGGTCCACGTGAACACCAGCACCGAGGAGTTGCCGAGCAGCACGTCGCTCAGCGCCACCACGACCAGCGGCGCGAGCATCGCGAGCCGGTGGCGCAGCAGCCCGGCGGCGGCGAAGGCCGCGGCGGTCGAGAGCTCGAGGTTCGGCGGTGCGCCGAGGTCCGTCTTCACGAGCCGCCAGACGACGGCGCCCGCGACGAGCAGCACCGCCAGCGCGGGCCGCCACCACCGGTGCACGAGCTCGCGGGCGGTGAGCGGAGCCTCCAGGCGAGTGGTCGCGGCGCTCACTGCTCGATCTCCTCGAGCTTCCAGGTGATCGTCTGGCCGTCCTTCGTCTCGAGCGAGCCCGCCCCGACCTGGGCCAGCTCGTCGTCGACGTACAGGCCCCAGAACTCCGTCTCCGGGTCGGCCTCGCGCCCGCGGATCGCGGTGACGTACGCGTTCTCGCCCTTGCCCTGCACCTGGGCGTCCGGATCCTTCTCCTGCAGCAGCTCGAGAGCGGTCTTGCCGTCCACGCCCTCGTAGGAGAACTCGCCCACGTTCCCGGCCACCTGCTCGGAGGCCTCCACCGACGCGGACGCGGTGGGCGAGGCGCCGTCCGACGAGCCGCCCTCCGAGCACCCGGCGACGAGCCCCGCGGTCAGGGCCAGAGCGGGCAGGAGCACGAGCAGTCGAGGCGCCGTCCGGCGCGGTGCGGTCTTCACGGCCAGAGGGTACCCATCACCGGAGCGCACCCGCCGCTCGGGCCGCCATGCGGACGACGGCCCGGACGGGTCAGGCGTCGATGCGGGACTGGTCGAGGGTGCTCGCCCCGGCGACGATGAACTCCTTGCGGGGCGCGACGTCGCTGCCCATGAGCAGCTCGAACACGCGCTCCGCCGCCTCCGCGCCCTCCACCGTGACCCGGCGCAGCGTGCGGTGGCGCGGGTCCATGGTGGTCTCGGCGAGCTGGTCGGCGTCCATCTCCCCCAGGCCCTTGTAGCGCTGGATGTCCTCCTTGTACCGGCGCCCGGCCCGGTCGAGCTTCTTGAGCGTCGCGGTGAGCTCCGCCTCCGAGTACGTGTACAGGTACTCGTTCTTGCGCCGGCCGCTGCCCAGCACCTCCACCCGGTGCAGCGGCGGGACGGCGGCGAACACGCGGCCCGCCTCGAGCATCGGCCGCATGTACCGGTAGAAGAGCGTGAGCAGCAGGGTGCGGATGTGCGCGCCGTCGACGTCGGCGTCCGTCATCAGGACGATCTTCCCGTAGCGGGCGGCGTCCAGGTCGAAGGACCGGCCGGAACCGGCGCCGAGCACCTGGATGATGGCCGCGCACTCCGCGTTGCGGAGCATGTCGCTGATCGACGCCTTCTGGACGTTGAGGATCTTGCCGCGGATCGGCAGCAGCGCCTGGAAGTCGCTCGAGCGGGCCAGCTTGGCCGTGCCGAGGGCGCTGTCGCCCTCGACGATGAAGAGCTCGCTGCGGTTCACGTCGTCACTGCGGCAGTCCGCGAGCTTCGCCGGCAGCGACGACGCCTCGAGGGCGTTCTTCCGCCGGGAGATCTCCTTCTGCTTGCGGGCCGTGACGCGCGCACGCATCTCGGCGACGACCTTCTCGAGGAGCAGGGCGGACTGCGCCTTCTCGTCGCGCTTGGACGACGTGAGGAGGGCGCCCAGCTCCTTCTCGACGACGCGGGAGACGATCGCCCGCACGGGAGCGGTGCCGAGCACCTCCTTGGTCTGGCCCTCGAACTGCGGCTCCGCGAGCCGGACCGTGACGACAGCGGTGAGGCCGGCGAGGACGTCGTCCTTCTCGATCCGTTCGGCCGCGTCCTTCGTGGAGACCTTCAGACGACGCGCGTTCGCCTCGATCTGCTTGCGGACGGTCTTGAGCAGGCCCTGCTCGAACCCGGACAGGTGGGAGCCGCCCTTGGGCGTCGCGATGATGTTGACGAAGGTGCGGACCTCGGTGTCGTACCCGCCACCCCACCGCAGGGCCACGTCCACCTCGCAGTCGCGCTGAACCTCCTGCGGCGACATGTGACCGCGGGAGTCCAGCACCGGCACCGTCTCGGTGAAGTGGCCGCTGCCCTTGAGCTGCCACGTCGACGTCACCGGGGCGTCGGGCGCGAGGAACTCGACGAAGTCGATCGCGCCGCCGTCGTGCTGGAAGACCTCCTCGTGCGGGCCGGACTCCCCCGGCGTGCCCGGCAGACCGCGCTCGTCGCGCAGCGTGAGCTTCAGCCCGGGGACCAGGAACGTCGTCTGGCGGGCGCGCGTGACCAGCTCGTCGTAGCTGAACACCGCCGTCTTCGGGAACACCTGGCGGTCCGCCCAGTAGCGCACCCGGGTACCGGTGACGCCCCGCTTGGTCTTCCCGACGATCGCCAGCTCGGACCCCGACACGAACGGCTCGAACGGCGACTCCGGGGACGGCCCGGAGACCGGGTCGGAGAAGACGCCCGGCTCGCCGCGGTGGAACGTCATCCGGTGGGTCTTGCCACCGAGGTCGACCTCGACGTCGAGGCGCGCCGAGAGCGCGTTGACCACGGAGGCGCCCACGCCGTGCAGTCCGCCCGACGCCGTGTACGAACCGCCGCCGAACTTGCCGCCGGCGTGCAGCTTCGTGAAGACGACCTCGACGCCGTTCAGGCCGGTCTTCGGCTCGACGTCGACCGGGATGCCGCGGCCGTCGTCCTCGACCGTGACCGACGAGTCGGCGTGCAGCACCACGCGGATGTTCGTCGCGTGCCCGCCGAGGGCCTCGTCGACGGAGTTGTCGATGATCTCCCACAGGCAGTGCATGAGGCCGCGCGAGTCCGTCGACCCGATGTACATGCCGGGGCGCTTGCGCACGGCCTCGAGGCCCTCGAGGACGGTGAGGTGGCGCGCGGTGTACCCGGACTCGGAGGTGGCAGTCACGGGAACGAGGGTAGACGACCGAACAGGTGTTCTTGTGCGCTCCACGCCGTCGGACTGTGCTCCACGCCGCTATGCCCGGAGCGAACCCGGCCCGGGTCCGGGATGCTCCGGTCCACCTGTCTGGTTGGATGGTCATGTGAGCACCACGACGACCGAACCGACCCAGCCGCTGACCGCCGCCGACCGCTGCGACCGCTGCGGCGCCCAGGCGTACGTGCGAGTGGTCCTGCCTGTCGGAGAGCTCCTCTTCTGCGGGCACCACGCACGCGCGCACGCGGACGCCTACCAGGGTGTCGCCGTCCACGTCCAGGACGAGACGGACCGGCTCCACGAGGAGCACGGGGCGCGCTGACCCGGCGCAAGCACACCGACCCCACGAGAGCCCCGCACCGTCCGGTGCGGGGCTCTCGTGCGTGGGGGGGCGGGACGACGGCCGAGGCCGGCGAGGATCAGCTGCTGCGGCCCGAGAGCGAGCCGACCCACGACGCCCGGACGCCGAGGGTGGTGCGCCACCCGTCCGCCGTCTTGGTCCGCGACACCTTCGTCCCCATGGCCGAGGTGGCCGTCAGCGTCTTGATCTGGCCGCTCGACCACCGCGACGTCACCGCGATCGAGCGCACCGACGCGAGGCCGAAGACCGACCTGGCCGTCGCCTGCGTGATCGAGTCGCTCCACGTCAGGTACGGGTTGCCGGGCGCCTTGGCCGAGTACGTGTCGGCGACGTGCGCGAGATAGGGCAGGGCCGCCGTCCCGAACACCTCCGTGTTGGTCGCCGTGCCGCGGCGCCCTCCCGCGCTGCCGGTCGACGCGAAGTACGGCGTCTCCGCGAACCCGCCCTCGGCGTCGCGCAGCACGGTCACCGTGCCGTCCTGCACCGTGGCGTCCACCGCCGCGACCCAGGCGCTCCCCCAGCTTCCGCCCTGCTTCTTCCAGCCGGTGTAGTGCTGCGAGCGGGTGTCGTCGTAGACGTGGCAGCCGCACGTGGACTTCAGGCCCTTGACCTTCTCGACGATCGCGTAGTTGCGCGCCGCGACCGCCTGCGCCTCCAGCGCCGCAGCACCGCGGTTGCTGCTCGCGCCCCAGCCCGAGGGCATCTCGTCCAGCCCGTAGAGGTACTCGGTGTTGATGACCACCTGGTTGACGACGTTCGGCCGGTCCGACCGCTTCGTCACCACCAGGCGTCCGTTGCGGTAGGTCCCCTGGGCGCCCGCCACGGTCGCGACCGCCTTCGTCCCGGTGGGCTGGTAGTTCCGCGTGCCGGACCACTCGTACGTCAGGCTGGAGCGCGCGGACACGCTCTTCGTCGTCGCACCGCCCTTCGTCACCTTGGCAGTCACCCCCGAGGGCGCGACGCCGACGGTGACCCTCTCCGCGGCTCCGCCGCTCGCCACGACGGCCCCCGCCGGGTCCATGAGCCGCCAGGCTCCGGAGCCGACCGCCAGCACCGTCGTGGTCCGGCTGTCCGACGGCGGTCCGAGCACCTGCACGTCCAGGGTGGTCCGGGGGTCGTTCGCCGTCGAGACGGTGGTGCCCGGGTAGTAGTAACCGAGGATCTGGGCCGCGGTACGACCTGAGCGCGACTGCTCGTAAGCGCCCCACTGGGCCATCCCGACGCCGTGCCCCGAGCCCGAGCCGGAGATCGCGAACCGCACCGGCACCACGAGCACCGTGACACCGCCGCTCGTGGCGTGGCTGGTCCTGAAGCGGTACGTCGTCGAGGCGGTGGGCTTCACCGTCGTCGACACGCGGCCCGTCGACCCGGTCCGCACGGTGCGGACCTTCACCCACGACGTCCCCGCCTTGCGCTGCAGCGTGACCGTCGCGCCCCGCACCGGCTGGCCGGACTTGAGGTAGCGGACCGTGAGGGACTTTCCGGTCGCCGCCGTCGTCGTCCCTCCGCCGGAGCCCGTCAGCGACCAGGTCGCCGCCTGCGCCGCAGGCGCCACGAGCACCGACGCGAGCGACAGCGCCAGGGCGACGACGAGCGCGAGCAGGGCGACGACCCGGGGCCGCCCGGGGAGGGTCGTGGTCTGGAGCACGCGGACACCTTGCCACATCGGCCCAGGTCAGGGGAACGCCCCCGCACTTCACCCGGGGGCCCGGGGCACCGACCGTCATCGCCGGCGCGCGGGCGTCTCTCTCCTCTCGGCACCGTCCACCGAAGGAGAGTCCCCGATGTCCAGCTCCGCTCCCGTCGCCCCCGACCGCGACCTCGACAGGGCCGCCGCCCTCGCGGCACAGCTCGACCCCGCGCTCGACGGCACCACGGCCCTGCCCGCCGACCCGGCCTACGACGCCGCGCTCCCCGGCTTCAACCTCGCGCTCGCCCACCGGCCGGCGCTCGTCGTGCGGGCTGCCTCGCCCGAGGACGTCGTCGCGACGGTCCGCGCCGCCGCGGGCCACGGGTTTGGCGTCGGAGTCCGCTCCACGGGCCACAGCGCCGCCGCGACCGGCGCCGGCGACGTCCTGCTCGACGTGTCCGCCCTCGACGCCCTCGTCGTCGACCCCGTCGCCCGCACCGCGACCGTCGGGCCCGGCGTCCCCTGGCAGGCGGTGCTCACCGCCGGCGCGGACCACGGGCTGGGCGGGCTCTGCGGCTCGTCCCCCCAGGTCGGGGTGATCGGCTACACGCTCGGCGGCGGGCTCGGCCCCCTGGCGCGCACCTTCGGCTTCGCCGCCGACCACGTCCGCGCGATCGACGTGGTCACCCCGGCCGGCGACCTCGTCACGGCGACGCCGACGCAGCACGAAGAGCTCTTCTGGGCGCTGCGCGGCGGCGGGGGCGCGTTCGGGGTCGTCGTCGGGATGACGTTCGACCTCTTCCCCCTGTCCACCGTGCGCGCGGGCACGCTCTGGTTCGACGTCGACGACGCGCACGCCGTGCTGCACCGGTGGCGCGAGCACACGACGACGCTGGCCGACGACGTCTCGACGTCCGTCGCACGCCTGAACCTGCCGCCCCTGCCCGACGTGCCCGAGCCGCTGCGCGGGCGCGCGGTGCTCGTGGTGCGCTACGTCCGGCACGGGCACCTCGCGGCGCCCGACCCCCTGGTCGACGACCTGAGGCAGGTCGCCGTGCCGATCCTCGACGCGGTCGGAGACCTGCCGTACGCGCAGATCGGGGCGGTGCACGCCGACCCGGACGACCCGATGCCGTTCGTCGAGCGTGGCGGGCTGCTGCGCGAGCTGACCGAGGACGCGGTCGACGCGTTCCTCGGGGCCGTGCCGCCCGACTCCCCCGTCCTCGCGGCCGAGATCCGGCTCCTCGGCGGCGCCGTGGCCGGGCCGCCCGCCGTGGCCAACGCCGTCGGCGGGCGCGACGCCGCCTGCACCCTGTTCACCGGGGCGCTCGGCAGCCCGGTCGGGCCGCCCGACGTCGCCGACCGCCTCCAGGCGGTGCACGACGCGCTGGCGCCCTGGACCACCGGCGGCTCGCTGCTCAACTTCGCCGGCCCGCGGGACGACGTCTCCGCCGCCCTGGTGCGCGAGGCGTACGGCCCGGCGACCTACGACCGGCTCCTGGCGCTGCGCCGCCGGCTGGACCCCGCCGGCACCCTCGCCCCGTCGTCGCGCTGGTCCGTCGCCGCCGACATCGCCGCCGACGTCGCGCCCTGACGGCTGGCCCACTGCTCGACGAGCCGCGCGGACGCACGAGAGCCCCGGTACCGACGGGTACCGGGGCTCTCGTGACGACGTGCTCCTGAGGCGGATCAGTCCAGGTAGTCGCGCAGCACCTGGGACCGCGACGGGTGCCGCAGCTTCGACATCGTCTTGGACTCGATCTGGCGGATCCGCTCACGGGTGACCCCGTAGACCTTGCCGATCTCGTCCAGCGTCTTGGGCTGCCCGTCCTGCAGGCCGAAGCGCATGGAGACGACGCCCGCCTCGCGCTCCGACAGGGTGTCGAGCACCTGGTGCAGCTGCTCCTGGAGCAGCGTGAAGCTCACGGCGTCCGCCGGGACGACGGCCTCGGAGTCCTCGATGAGGTCACCGAACTCGCTGTCGCCGTCCTCGCCCAGCGGGGTGTGCAGCGAGATGGGCTCGCGCCCGTACTTCTGGACCTCGACCACCTTCTCGGGGGTCATGTCCAGCTCCTTGGCGAGCTCCTCCGGGGTGGGCTCGCGACCCAGGTCCTGGAGCATCTGCCGCTGCACGCGGGCCAGCTTGTTGATGACCTCGACCATGTGCACCGGGATGCGGATGGTACGGGCCTGGTCGGCCATGGCGCGGGTGATGGCCTGCCGGATCCACCAGGTGGCGTACGTCGAGAACTTGTAGCCCTTGGTGTAGTCGAACTTCTCGACGGCGCGGATCAGACCGAGGTTGCCCTCCTGGATCAGGTCCAGGAACAGCATGCCGCGGCCGGTGTAGCGCTTGGCGAGGGAGACGACGAGGCGCAGGTTCGCCTCCAGCAGGTGGTTCTTGGCGCGCTTGCCGTCGTGCGCGATCCACCGCAGGTCGCGGTACATCCGGCGCTCGTCGGCGCTCGCCTTCGTCTTGTCGTAGGCGGCGTAGTCCTGGGACAGGCGCTCCTCCGCGAACAGGCCGGCCTCGATGCGCTTCGCGAGCTCGACCTCCTGCTCGGCGTTCAGCAGCGCGACCTTGCCGATCTGCTTGAGGTAGTCCTTGACGGGGTCGGCGGTCGCGCCGGCCGTGACGACCTGCTGCGCGGGCTGGTCGTCGTCGTCGGTGTCCGAGACGACGAAGCCGGTCTCCTCGTCCTCGCCCTTACCCTTGCCGGCCGCGGGCTTAGCACCCTTCGCGGCGGCCTCGTTCTCCTGCTCGTCGTCGGCGTCGGTCGCGTCGTCGAGCTCGACGTCCTCGACGTCGTCGGCTGCGGGCTCGTCCTTCGACGCCGCCTTGCGGCCACGCGTCGGCTTCGCCCCCTTGGCCGCCGTCTTGGTGCCGGCGGCCTTGGTCGCGGGCTTCTTCGCGGACGTCGCCTCGGCCGGCTCGTCGTCCGTCGACGCGGCGGACTTCACGGCGGAGGTCGTCACGGTCGAGGTCTTCACCGCGCTCGCGGAGCGCGCCGCCGGCGCCTTCGCGCGCGTGGTGGTGCCCCGGCTCGAGCTGGCGGCGGCGACCTTGGTGGCCGTGGGCACACCGATCTCCACCCCGGCGGTCGCGAAGGCGCGCAGGACCGCCTTCAGACGCTTGGGGTCCGCCACCGCGGCGTTCTCGCAGGCAGCGCGGAAGCTCTCGGCGTCGACCCGGCCGTCGGCGGTGCCTCGAGCGAGCAGCCCCTGCAGGGCAGGGTGCTCGAACTCGCGGGGAAGTGCAGGGTTCTGCGCAGTGGACGCCACAAACCGACCTTTCGGCATTCGAGGGGACGGTGCACCGCCGTCAAGGCCTCCGACTCGGACTGTCGTGGCTCAGGCGGACACCTCTATTGTACCGGCGACATCCGCGACGGAAGGGCACCACGGGCTCCTGCGCCCACTCCCGTACCCACGTCGTCCGTTCCCCGGTGCTGGCTCAACGTCCGGGGAGTCGCGAAGATTCCCGACGGCAGAGGCGGAACGACGGGCGAAACCCCGGGCGGCACGGTGGGGCCGGGCCTCGCACGCCCGCGCGCAGGACCGCCCGAGGACGGTCGCGAGCGTCACATCGCACGACGCGTGGACCGCGCGCGTCGCCGCGCGTGTCGTCACGGCTTCACCGCCAGGACCGGACAGGGCGCCTCGAGGAGGATGCGCTGCGCGCCGGACCCGAGGATCAGCTTCCCCACCGGGCTGCGTCGTCGGAGACCCACGACGATGAGCTCGGCGTCCACCTCCTGCGCCGTGCGCACGAGATCCTCGGCGAGGTCCCCCGTGCCGCCCACCACCGAGTAGGCGAGCCCCGAGGAGGCGAGGTCGTCCTCGACCGCCTGCCTCTCGGGCCCGCCGTCGTCCCGGGTGACGACGACCGTGAGCGGGACGGACCGCTCCTGCGCCTCGCGCTTCGCTGCGGCGAGTGCCGCCTGTCCCTCGGCCGTGCTCAGGAGTCCGACGACGATCGCCATGGGGGCACGCTACCCGACCGTCGGCCCGGCCACATCGGTCGCCCCGGCGAGATCCTCCGCAGCAGGCCCTCGCGCCGCGCTCACCCACCCGGGCGGGACCGCCGCCTCCAGCACCCCGGCCACGAGCGCGGCCAGTCGGTAGCTCGGGTCCTGCCGCGCGGACTCTCGCACGCGCCGGGCCGCGAGCCACCCGTCGCCCCGCCACCAGGCCAGGAAGCCCAGGAGCGCGAGGGGCGGCGCGTGCCACCGCCGCGGCGCGCCGCCCACCAGCTGCTCCAGCACGAGCCGGGCCGCGTCGGCGGTCGCCCCGTCGGGAGGCACCCCGACCCGCGGGTCCACCACCCGGGCGATCGCCCGGGCCGTGCCCGACTCCACGTCGCGCGGGACGTCGACGCCCCCGCCCGCCCGGACCGTCCGGTCCGCCGCCTCTCGTGCGCCCGGCACCAGGGACAGCAGCACGGCGTCCCGGACCCGGACGTCCGCGAGCGCCACCGCCAGGCGACCGAGGCGTGCCGGGGGCAGCTCGACGTCGCCGGCCGGACAGGTGCGCAGCTCCGCGGCCGCCTGTCGCACCAGGTCGCACCAGACGCCGTAGGCCTCGGTGCGCCAGCGACCCGGCCCGTCAGGTGCCGTCGCACGGGGCGTCGCACGGGCCGGCTCACGAGACGCCGCACCGGTGGCGTCACCTGCCGCCGCACGCGCCCGCTCCGCACGTCCCGCCGCCTTGGCGACTCGGTCACGCACTCCCGCCGGCAGCGTACGGACCCGGTACGCCTCCTGCTCCGAGCGGGCGATCGCCCGCCCCGCGACCACGAACGCCGCCCCCACCTCGCCGTGCTCGAGCTCGCTCGTGGGTCGTCCTCCCGCCGGACAGCACGCGGGGTCCGTGCAGTCGAGGCCGCGATAGCCGTCCGGGCCGACGAGCCAGGTCTCCACGTCGACCGTCGGGCCCAGGAACTCCTCCAGCGCCCCGACCGCGGCCGCCTCCCACGCCCGGACCCGGTCCGGCGGTGACGCGGTGTAGAGCACGACGAGCGCCAGGCGGGCCCCGACCCGGGCGGCCGCCCGGGCGACGACGGCCGCGCTTCCCGTCGTCCCGGCGCCCGCCTCGTCCCCGGGGTCGCCGACGGGTCCGTCGAGGTCGGGCAGGCCGGTCCGTGCGACGAGGCCGACCCGGCCCTCGTCGGTGACCGCGACGACGACCACGCACTCCCGCGGGCGGAACCCCAGCAGGTACGGCACGGCCGCGAGCAGGTCGCGGGACGAGCGGAGCACGAGCGGGGTGTCGAAGGCGGTGCCGGGCTCCCCGGCGCGGTCGGTGGCGTATGCGGCGTCCATGGGTCCGATCCCAGGGCACGACCGCGGGCCCCGGCGCCGCGGGCCGCCCCGCTGTGGACGGCACCCCGCTGGGGGCAGACTCCGTGGCCTGCGCCGCCGTGCGACGTCCGCGGCGTCCCCCTCGTCCGAGACGTGCGAGCGAGGTGCCGCGGGCCGCTACGGTAGGCGCCGTGCCCTCGCTCCCCCGCGCCCCGCGCCGCCGCGCCCGGTCGCGTCGCGCGCCCGCGACCAGGGCACGCGGCGTGGGCGCCGTGGCGCTCACCGCGTTCCTCGCGCTGTCCGGCTGCGGTCTGCTCGGCGGCGGAGGGGCCCCGGACGACGACGTCTCCGCGACCGGCGAGAACGGGTCGGGCGTCGGCGTGCGTGGCGCCACGGAGACCCCTAGCGCGGAGCCGGGGACGGGCGGCGCGTCCGCCCTGCCGACGTTCGACCCCGACACGACGGTCGGCGGGTACGCCGACGGCTTCCCCGAGAAGCTGCTCGGCGCGCCCGAGGACGCGACGGTGCTCGCCAGCTCGGCCACCCCGGGCGAGGGCGGCCTCACCGACGTCACCCTCAACCTCGCCACGCAGCGCGGCACGCAGGACGTCATCGACCAGCTCGCCGAGCGGTTGCGCAAGGCCGGCTTCGAGGAGTCCGGCACGTCGAGCCTCTCCGGCCTCACCGCGCAGACGGTGTTCGGCCGCGAGAGCACGCCCCGGGGAAAGAAGAAGGACGCGGGCCCGATCGTGGAGTCCGTCACCCTCGGCGTGCTCGACGACGGCGAGCGCCGCCTCGTGACGGTCAGCGGCTCCGTCGTCGTCGGCTGACGGACCTGCTGACGGACCTGCTGACCGGCCCCGCCCCCGTCGGGACCGCCCGGCCGGGCGCATAGGCTGTCGGCATGCCCACCGCCGCGTCGCTGGTCGACCTCGAGAACCTCCGCACCGACGTCGACACCAGGGTCGAGGAGCACCTCGACGCCCTCGCCCGGGAGGTCGCCTCGATCGGCGACGCGGCGACCGCGCTGACCGACCAGGCGGCCGTGCTGCTCAGCGGGGGCAAGCGCCTGCGGGCGGCGTTCTGCTACTGGTCCTACCGGGCCCACGGCGGCGCCACGTCCGGCCCCGAGCGGGACGCGGTGGTGCGGGCCGGGGCGGCGCTCGAGCTGTTCCAGGCCGCCGCCCTGCTGCACGACGACGTCATGGACGCCTCGGACACGCGGCGTGGCGAGCCCACCGCGCACCGGGCCTTCGAGGCACGGCACGCCGCGGCCGGCTGGGCGGGATCGGCCGAGCGGTTCGGCACGTCCGCCGCGATCCTGCTCGGCGACCTGTGCCTCGTCGCATGCCAGCGCGAGATCGCCGCTGCCGTCGCCGACCTGCCGACGGAGCGCGCGGCCGCGGCCCGCGCGCTGTTCGACGCCATGCAGACCGAGGTCGTCGTGGGCCAGTACCTCGACGTCCTCGTGCAGGCCGAGCCGTGGGGCCTGGACCCCGCGGCCGACGAAGAGCGCGCCCGGGACGTCCTGCGCGCGAAGTCGGCGCGCTACTCGGTCGAGCGCCCGCTCGTGCTCGGCGCGGTCCTCGCGGGGGCGTCCCCCGCGCACGTGGCCGCCGTCTCGGACGCCGGGCTGCCGCTCGGGGAGGCGTTCCAGCTCCGCGACGACGTGCTGGGCGTGTTCGGCGACCCGTCGGTGACGGGCAAGCCCGCCGGCGACGACCTGCGCGAGGGCAAGCGCACCGTGCTGGTGGCCCGCACGCTCGCGGCCGCGGGCGCGAGCGACCGCGACCTCGTCGTCGCGCGCCTCGGCGACCCCGACCTGGACGGCGCCACCGTCGAGAGGCTGCGCGGGGTCATCGCCGGCTCGGGGGCGCTCGACGGCGTCGAGGCCCTCATCGACACGCTCGCGGACGGCGCCCTGGACGCGCTGTCCGCGGCAGGGCTCGCCGAGCCCGCCCGCGAGGTCCTCCTGGACCTGGCGCGGGCCGCCGTCGACCGGGCGGCCTGACCCGCCGGCCATCCCTCCGACCGGAGGGACCGGGCGTCAGAGCAGCGCCTGGGCCACCCGGCGCACCTCGGCGCGACGACCGGCGCGCAGCTCCCCGATCGGGGTGGCGCCGATCGACGGCTCGGTCTCGAACAGCCAGCGCAGGATGGCGGCGTCGTCCAGCCCGACGTCCGAGAGCACCAGCACGGTGCCGCGCAGCGTGTGCAGCACGTGGGGCGCCCCGTCGTCGGTCACGAGGAACGCGGCAGGCACCTGGAACGTGTTCCGGTCGCCCCGCTTGACCCCGACGAGGGTCCGCTCCGAGACCAGCCCGCGCACCTTGGACACCTGGGTCCCGAGGACCTCCGCCACGTCGGGCAGGGTGAGCCACGCGTCCACGAGGGACTCCAGGGCGGCGCGGTCGTCGGTGCGGTCGTCGGTGCTGTCGGGGACGGGGGCGCCGGGCTCCGGCGCAGTGGTGTCGCTCACCGGGCCAGCCTACGGGCCTGCCGAACCGGGCGCCCCTACACTCGTCGCGTGGCCATCACGACGACCGACCCGATGCTCGGCCGCCTGGTCGACGGGCGGTACGAGATCGTCGCGCGCGTCGCCCGAGGGGGCATGGCCACCGTGTACCGGGCCACCGACCGGCGGCTCGACCGCGAGGTCGCCGTCAAGGTGATGCACCCGCACCTCGCGGACGGGGTGGACGGCGCCGCCTTCGTGTCCCGCTTCCGCCGCGAGGCGCGCGCCGCCGCCCGGCTCACCCACCCCGGCGTCGTGGCGGTCTACGACCAGGGCGTCGACGGCGACACCAGCTATCTCGCGATGGAGTACGTGCCGGGCACCAACCTGCGTCGAGAGCTGCACACGTCCGGCGCCCTCACCCTGGACCGGGCCCTCGACGTCGTGGCGCAGGTCCTCGCGGCCCTCGCCGCGGCGCACCGCAAGGGCCTGGTCCACCGGGACGTCAAGCCGGAGAACGTGCTCGTCGTCGGCGACGACGCCGTCCCTGGCGGCACCGCCCAGGACGACGCCCCGGGCGGCACACCGCCGGGGACGCGGGTCAAGGTCGCCGACTTCGGCCTCGCCCGCGCGGTCACCGAGGTGACCACCACCACCACCGGCACCGTCCTGGGCACGGTCGCGTACCTGGCGCCCGAGGTGATCACCAGCGGCACCTGCGACGCCCGCACCGACGTCTACGCGGTCGGGGTGCTCGCGTACGAGCTCGTCACCGGCACCCTGCCGTATGCGGGCGAGACGCCGATCCAGGTCGCCTTCCACCACGTGCACGAGGACCTCCCGGCCCCGTCCGCGCTCGTGGACTGGCTGCCCGCCGAGGTCGACGCGCTCGTCGCGTCCTTCGCGGCCCGGGACGCCGAGCAGCGCCCGCCCGACGCGGGCGCCGCCCTCGCCGCCGTCGAAGCGCTGCGGTCGTCGCTCGACGCCGACGTGCTCGCGCGCCGCGCGGAACGGCCCGCCGACGGCCCCTCCGACGCCGGCGGCCCGAGCGGGACCGGCGGCGCGCCGCACGACGACGAGGACGACGGGCGCACGGGGACGGACGCCGTCGACGAGATCCCGACGGCGTTCTTCCAGGAGGTGTCGGCGAGCGCGCCGGCGCAGCCCACGGACCGGCTCGTCGAGCAGCCCACCGAGGCGTACCGGCGCCCCTCCCGCCGTCGCCGCGCGGTCGCGTGGACCCTCACCCTGGTGCTCGTCCTGGCCGGCGGCGGGCTGGGCACGTGGTGGTGGTTCGCGGACGGTCCCGGGGCGTGGACCTCGGTGCCGACCGGCATCGCCGGAGTCGCTGCCGACGACGCCCGCGCCGTCCTCGAGGACGCCGGGCTCGGCACGACGACGAGCCGCGCCTTCGACGACGACGTCCCGGAGGGCTCGGTCGTGACGAGCGTGCCCGCGCCCGGCGACCGGGTGCGCACCGACGGCTCCGTGGAGCTGGTCGTGTCCCGCGGCGTGCAGATGCTCACGGTGCCCGACGACCTGGTCGGCGCCGCCGACAAGGACGCCACCGCGGCGCTGGAGGACGCCGGCTTCACGGTCGGCGACCCCGCCCGGTCGTACGACGACGAGGCCGCCCGGGGCCAGGTGCTCGACGTGTCGGTGGACGAGGGCTCGCGCCAGCGGCACGACACCGTCGTGACGCTCACCGTCTCCGACGGCCCCGCCCCCGTGCAGGTGCCGCAGGAGGTGGGCAAGGAGAAGGACGCGGCCGTCACCGACCTCGAGGGTCTGGGGCTCGTCGTCGAGCTGGCCGACCCGGAGTACTCCGAGGACGTCCCGAAGGGGCACGTGCTGGCGCAGGACCCGAAGGAGGGGGCCACCGCGCACCGCACCGACACCGTGACGCTGACGATCTCGCAGGGGCCGCCCCTGGTCGAGGTGCCGAACGTGGTGGGCAAGCACACCGAGCCTGCCCGCAAGGCGCTGGAGAAGGCCGGCTTCGTGGTCAAGGAGAACACCTACCTCGGCGGCATCCTCGACACCGTCCGGTTCCAGGACCCCACCGGCAGGGCGCCGAAGGGCAGCACGGTGACCGTCACCGTCTGGTGAGCGTCACCAGCTCGTCAGCATCTCCGCGACGCGGAACGCCATCTCGAGCGACTGCTGGTGGTTGAGACGCGGGTCGACCAGCGTCTCGTACCGCAGCGCCAGCCCGGCGTCGTCGATCTCCTCGCTGCCGCCCAGCACCTCGGTGACGTCGTCGCCCGTGAGCTCCATGTGCAGCCCGCCGGGCACGGTGCCGAGGGCGCGATGCACCTCGAAGAAGCCCGTGACCTCGTCCAGCACGTCGGTGAACCGGCGCGTCTTGTAGCCGCTGTCGGAGGTGATCGTGTTGCCGTGCATCGGGTCGGTCACCCAGGTGACGGCCGCGCCCGCGGCGGTGACCTTCTCGACGACCTCGGGCAGCACGTCGCGCACCTTGCCCGCGCCCATCCGGGTGACGAACGTGAGCCGGCCGGGGGTGTTTCCCGGGTTGAGCCGCGCCGCCAGCGCCAGTGCGTCGTCAGCCGACGTCGTCGGGCCGAGCTTGACGCCGACGGGGTTGGCGACGCGCGAGAGGAACTCCACGTGCGCGCCGTCGAGCTGACGGGTGCGCTCGCCGATCCACAGGAAGTGGGCCGACGTCGCATAGGCCTCGCCGGTCCGGGCGTCGACGCGGGTCAGCGCCCGCTCGTAGTCGAGGATGAGCGCCTCGTGGCTGAGGTAGAACTCCACCGAGCGCAGGGCGTCGAAGTCCGCCCCGCAGGCCTCCATGAAGCGGATCGCGCGATCGATCTCCGCCGCGGTGCGCTCGTACCGCGCGTAGGCGGGGTTGCGCATGAACCCACGGTTCCACTCGTGCACCCGGCGCAGGTCGGCGTGGCCGCCCTGGGTGAAGGCCCGCACGACGTTCGCCGTCGCCGACGAGATCCGGTACGCCTGCTCGAGGCGCACCGGGTCGGGCGTGCGCGACTCCGGGGTGAACTCGTGCCCGTTGACCATGTCGCCGCGGTAGGCGGGCAGCGTCACGCCGTCGCGGGTCTCGAGGTCGGACGAGCGCGGCTTGGCGTACTGCCCCGCGAGCCGCCCCATCTTCACCACGGGCGTGCTCGCGCCGTGGGTGAGCACCACCGCCATCTGCAGGATGGTGCGCACCTTGTTGCGGATGCGGGTCGCGTTCGCGTCTGCGAACGTCTCCGCGCAGTCCCCGCCCTGCAGCAGGAACGCCTCGCCGCGGCCCGCCGCGGCGAGACGTTCCGTGAGCAGCCGGGCCTCTGCCGGCACCACGAGGGGCGCCGCCTGGGAGAGCCGGCCCGCCACCGCCGCGAGCGCCTCGGCGTCCGGCCACACGGGCTGCTGGCGCGCCTCGAGGGTCCGGAACCGGTCCAGGCCCTCGGGGTCGCTCCCGGGCACCACGGTGTCGACGGCGGTGGTCATGCGGGCTGCTCCTGCCTCTGGCTCGGTGGTCGGCGGGTCGCCGTCGTCAGTGCGCGGCGGGCTTCGCGGGCACCAGCGGCTGGCCGATGCCCTCGAGGATCTCGCCGAACCACGGCTGGCTGACGTCGAACGCCTTGCCGCCGGCGATGCGCGGGAACGCGATCGCCTTGAGGCGGTCGCCGTCCTCCTCGTCGTGGCCGATGACGCCGGCCTCGCCGCGCAGCGCGCACTCGACGGCGAGGTCCGTCATCGACTTGATGAGGCGCAGGTCCTCGGCGTTCGCGGCCGCGGCGCGCGAGTAGTAGCCCGACTTCTGGACCATGACCTTCTCGGCGCCCAGCTTCTCCGCGAACTGCTTCGCGAACCACTGGCCGGGGTTGATGGTGTCGAGCTTGACGTGCCCGAACGGGTCGCGCGGCACCTCCTCGCCGGCGGCCTCGAGCTGCTGCACGATCTCGTTCATCCCCGCGCCCTCGGACAGGAAGATGTTGACGTTGCCGATCTCGTCCATGACGGCGCGCAGGCGCGCCGCCTCGGCGTCGATGTCGATCTCCAGCTCGGGCAGGAAGACGGCGTGCACGTCCCAGCGCTCGCGCGTCAGGCCGAGGGCCGGGGCCCACTCCTGGGCGTCGAGCCACGAGCGGTACTCCTTCGCGGTGGCCGCCGTGAGCCAGCCGCAGTGCCGGCCCATGACCTCGTGCACGATGAGCATGCGCGGACCGGAGCGGTGCTCGCCGATGACGTTCGCGGCGAAGCCCGCGGCCTCCTCGGCGGCGGTCCAGGCGCCGAGCGACTGCTTGATCGGCACCACGTCGTTGTCGATCGTCTTGGGCAGGCCCACGACGGTGAGCTCGTAGCCGTTGTCGTGCAGGTACGCGGCGAGTTCGGCGGCCGTGGTGTTCGTGTCGTCGCCACCGATGGTGTGCAGCACGTCCACGCCGTCGGCCTTGAGCTGCTCGGCCGCGACCTCCAGCGGGTTCTGGCCCTCCTGCACGAGGCCGCGCTTGACGCAGTCCGCGGCGTTGGTCAGCTTGACGCGCGAGTTGCCGATGGGCGAGCCGCCGAAGCGGTGCAGGATGCCGGCCTGCTTGCGGCCCTCCTCGTCGACCACGATCTTCGCGCCCGTGAGGAGCCCGTGGTAGCCGTACTGGTAGGCGATGATCTCGATCGACGGGTCGAGCTCCGTGTAGCGCTCGATGAGGCCGCCGACGGCGGAGGACAGGCAGGGCGCGAAGCCGCCGGCGGTCAGGAGAGCCACGCGACGAACCGACATGACAGGGGTTACCTCTCGGTGGGGGACGGACAGCGACTCCATCCTAGGAGCACCTCCCCGTGCCGGTCCCGGCCGTCCGCCGGGCGAACGCGCCGTGCGCGGCGGCGCCCGGCCGTGCGATGATGTCGGGCGAGCCTCCCCGCCGTCCGGCGCCGGGAGGCTCTTGCGTATGACGACTCCTGCACCCCTCCCCGACCCGTCCGCCCACCTCGCCGGCGCGCCGGTCCGAGTCTGCCGCGCCACGCCGGAGGACCGCGCGCTCCTCGAACGGCTGTGGCTGCTCTTCCGCCACGACATGTCCGCCGTCTCGGGCGAGCTGCCGGGGCCCGACGGCCGGTTCCGCGACGACCGGCTCCGCACCGCCCTCGACGAGATCGACCGCGACGTGCGGGCGGACGAGGACGGGACGGGCCGTCGTGCCGCGACCTGGCGCGGCTACCTGGCCATGGCCCCCGACGGGGCACGGGGCCGCTCGGACGAGCGGCCGGTGGCGTTCGCCCTGGTCCGGGGGCTCGACGCGCCGACCCGCGTGCTCTCGGCGTTCTTCGTCGCGCGCGCCGCCCGCCAGCGCGGCGTCGGGCGCGAGGTCGCGGCGGCGGTGCTGCGCGACGTGCCGGGCCCGTGGGAGATCGCGTACCAGGACGCCAACGCCGGCGCCGCGTCGTTCTGGCCGCGCGTCGCGACCGACGTCGCGGGCGACGGGTGGTCGGTCACGCACCGTCCGGTGCCCGGCCGGCCCGAGGTCCCGCCGGACGCCTGGCTGAGCCTCGTCTTGGGCCAGGTGCCCGGGTAGCCGGTCAGGAGCCGGCGGCGGGCTCCTCCGGCGGCTGCTGCTGGGCCGCCGCGAGGCGCGCCTTCATCGTGGCCGCGTAGACGTCGACGTACTCCTGCTCGGACAGCCGCAGGATGGCGTACATGATCTCGTCGGTCACGGAGCGCAGCACGAACCGGTCGCCTTCCATCCCGCGGTAGCGGCTGAAGTCGAGAGGCTCGCCGAAGACCATCCCGATCGGCATCGGCTTGGGGACCGACCGCCCGAGCGGCTGCGCGACGTCGGTGCCCACCATCGCGACGGGGATCACGGGGGCGCCGGACTCCAGCGCCAGGCGGGCGACGCCGGTCTTGCCGCGGTACAGCCGCCCGTCGGGGCTGCGGGTGCCCTCGGGGTAGATGCCGAACAGGTCGCCGTCGTCCAGCACCCGCAGCCCCGTGTTGAGCGCGGCCTCGCTGGCCTTGCCGCCCGAGCGGTCCACCGGGATCGTCCCGACCCCACGCATGAAGCCGGCCACGAGGCGACCGCGGACGCCTCCCCCGGTGAAGTAGTCCGACTTGCCCAGGAACTGGACCTGGCGGTCGAGGACGAGCGGCAGCACGAACGAGTCGATGACGGCGAGGTGGTTGCTCGCGAGGATCGCCGGACCGGAGGTCGGAACGTTCTCGACGCCCTTCGTCCAGGGGCGGAACGCCAGCCGGAGCCACGGCCCCACCAGCACGTTCTTCATCACCCAGTAGAACAACTGTCCTCCTCGCCCAGTCCCGGCAGCCCCCGGTCAGCGGACCGCCGTCGACGGGCCGTGGCGCCGGCGGGCGGACCGTCGACGCGTTGCTTCGCCCACGACAATAGAGTGAACCCATGCCCGCACCGAACCCGGACGCCGATCCGGACCTGCCGGACGACGACCTGCCCGACGACGCCGTCGAGGCGCGGTGGGCCGACATCGTCGCCCAGCTCGGGCCGCTCGACGAGCCCGACGACGCCGACCGGGCGGACGAGCCTGCGGGCGGCACCACGGGCGACACCGCGAGCGAGCCCGCGGCCGACCCGCGCCGCGAGGACACCGCGCCGCCGCCCGGTCGGGTGGTGAGCCCCGGTCCCCGCGACTGGCCCGTCACGCCCGAGATCGAGGATCTCGAAGAGACGGAGTCTCACTTCACGCCGCCGGAGCCGGAACCGGTGCTCTCCCGCGACCCGCTCCTCACCCTCGCGTGGGCGGTGGTCGTCGGGGTGCCGGTGCTCGTCGTGCTCGGCGTCGTCCTGCGCTCGGCCGTCCCGGCCCTGCGCATCCCGGGATGGTCCGGCCCTGTCGCCGGCGTCCTGTTCCTCGTCGCGCTGGGCATCCTCGTCTGGCGGATGCCGCACCGCCGCGACCCGGACGACCACAGCACGGGCGCCGTCGTCTGACCGGCCCGTGCGGGGCCAGGCCTGGCGACGGGGCCGGGCGACGGGCGGATCAGCGCCGGGCGAGGTCGGCGGCGCCGATGATGCCCGCCTCGTTGCCGTGCTCGGCGAGCTCGATCTGCGCCACCGGGCGGTGCCCGAGGGCCGACAGCTGCGCCTCGTAGGCCTTGCGCACGGGCAGGAGCAGCAGGTCGCCGGCCGCGCCGACGCCTCCTCCGATGACGATGAGCTCGGGGTCCAGCAGCGCGGCGACGGACGCCGAGCCCTCGCCGATCCACCGGCCGAGCGTCGCCAGCAGCTCGACCGCGAGCTCGTCGCCCTCCTGTGCCGCCTGCGTGACGTGCGGGCCCTCGAGCGCCGACACGTCGCCGCCGGCGAGCTCGACCAGCCGCGTCGCCCGCTCCGGCTGGGCGATCACGGCCTGCTTCGCGTCGCGCACCAGGGCCGTGCCGGACGCGTACTGCTCCCAGCAGCCCTCGTGCCCGCAGCCGCAGTAGTGGCCGCCCGGGACGACCCGCATGTGCCCCACCTCGGCCGCGACACCCCACTTGCCGCGCACGAGCTCCCGGTCCACCACGATCGCGCCGCCGAGCCCGGTGCCGACCGTCAGCATGAGCATGTCGGTGGCCTCGCGGGCGGCACCGAAGCGGAACTCCGCCCAGCCCGCGGCGTTCGCGTCGTTCTCGACGACCACGGGGACGTCGACGTCCAGCAGCGCCTCGATCCGCTCGGCGAGCGGGTACTCGCGCCAGGCGATGTTCGGGGCGAAGAGCACGGACCGGCGGTCGGGGCTCACGAAGCCGGCGGCGGCCAGGCCGATGGCGCCGACCTCGTGCTCCTTGGCCAGCTCGGCGCACGCGTCCGCGATGGCCCGGTCGATGGAGGCGACGTCGTCGGCGACCGTCTCGCGCCGCACCTTCGCGAGGATCTTGCCCGCCTCGTCCACCACACCCACGGCAATCTTCGTGCCGCCGATGTCGACTCCGATGGCGTGCATGCGGGAACCTCGCGTTCATGTGTCGGGACGCCGCGTCCGTACGGCGCATCACCCGGTCGCCGTCGCGGCGCGGGGGCGCGCGGTGCGCGCAGGGACAAGACTAGCCACCGCGACCGAGGGGTGCGACGCTCGTCCACCACCGGGACGTCACCGCGACGTCACCGGTGGTCACGGACCGTCACCGAACCGTGTCCTGGACCACGCGTGAGACCCGGTATCGTGGCGGCCGGGGAACGCACCCCTGGCCAATGCATGAGCATGGACGATGGAGTCAGCATGGACGAGATCACCATTCCGCAGGCGGTCGAGCTGCCTGCCACGTCGAACCTCAACGACCTCCTCGCCACCCGCGTGGCGAGCGACCCGCGCGCCACGCTCGCCGAGCGTCCCTCCGGCGACGGCTGGCAGCCGGTCTCGGCCGCACAGTTCGACGCCGAGGTGGTGGCCGTCGCGAAGGGGCTGGTCGCCCGGGGCGTCCAGCCCGGCGACCCCGTCGGCATCATGTCGCACACGCGCTACGAGTGGACGCTGCTCGACTTCGCCGCCTGGGCGGCGGGCGCGGTCCCGGTGCCGATCTACGAGACGTCCTCCGCCGAGCAGGTGGAGTGGATCCTCACCGACTCCGGCATCACGCTGCTCGTCGTCGAGGACTCCGGCCTCGCCGCCACCGTCGCGGAGGTCTCCGACCGGGCCCCGGCCCTGCGCGAGGTCCTCGAGATCGAGGACGGCGCGATCGCCAAGCTGACGGCCGCGGGCGCCGACGTCGCCGACGACGAGATCGCCCGCCGCCGCGGGATCGCCGATCTCGCCGACGTCGCGACGATCATCTACACCTCCGGCACGACCGGGACCCCCAAGGGTGCCGAGATCACCCACGGCAACCTCGCGCTGCTCGGCGTGAACGCCGTCGCCGCCGTGCCCGACGTCTTCAAGGACGGCGGGCGCACCCTGCTCTTCCTGCCCCTGGCGCATGTCTTCGCGCGCTACATCGAGATCCTCGCGATCGCGAGCGGCACCGTGCTCGGCCACTGGGCCGACCTCAAGACGGTCACCGCCGGCCTGGAGGCCTTCCGGCCCACCTACATCCTCGCGGTGCCGCGGGTCTTCGAGAAGGTCTACAACGCCGCGGAGCAGAAGGCCGCCGCCGGGGGCAAGCTGAAGATCTTCCACTGGGCGGCCGCGACCGGCATCGCCTACTCGCGCGCGCTCGACACGCCGTCGGGCCCGTCGCTGTGGCTCCGCCTCCAGCACAAGGTCGCCGACACCCTCGTGTTCTCGAAGCTGCGCGCCGTGCTCGGCGGGCAGGCCCAGTACGCCGTCTCCGGGGGCGGCCCCCTCGGCGAGCGGCTCGGGCACTTCTTCCGCGGTCTCGGGGTCACCATCCTCGAGGGCTACGGGCTCACCGAGACCACCGCGCCGACCAGCGTGAACCGCCCCGACGCCATCAAGATCGGTTCGGTCGGGCCCCAGCTGCCCGGCTGCGGGGTCAAGATCGCCTCGGACGGCGAGGTCCTGCTGCGCGGCATCCAGGTGTTCCGCGGGTACCACAACAACCCGGAGGCGACCGCCGAGGCGTTCGCCGACGGCTGGTTCCGCAGCGGCGACCTCGGCACGCTCGACGACGACGGGTTCCTCACGATCACGGGCCGCAAGAAGGAGATCATCGTGACGGCCGGGGGCAAGAACGTCGCCCCGGCGCTCCTCGAGGACCGTATCCGGGCGCACGCCCTCGTGAGCCAGTGCGTCGTCGTCGGCGACAACCGCCCCTTCATCGGCGCGCTGATCACTCTCGACGCCGAGGGCCTGCCCGGCTGGCTCAAGATGCACGGCAAGCCCGAGATGACGCCCGCGCAGGCGGCGACCGACCCGGAGGTGCTGGCCGCGCTCGACGCCGCCGTCACCCGCGCCAACCAGGCGGTCTCGAAGGCCGAGTCGATCCGCAAGTTCGCCGTGCTGCCGGGCGACCTCACGGTCGAGAACGGCTATCTCACGCCCAAGCAGAGCGTGCGCCGCCACGTCTTCGTCAAGGACTTCGCCGCCGAGATCGACGAGCTGTACGTCGACACCCGGCAGAAGTCCGCGAGCTGACCCGGCACGCCCGCACGGACCCGAGCCCGCCGAGACCACCGTCTCGGCGGGCTCGCCCGTCCCCACCCCCGACTGTCGGAGGCCGCCGCTACGGTCCCGGCATGCCGAGCACCACCCCGCACCCGACGCGCACGACCGCGCTCCAGCCCTCGTTCGAGGACCTCGGCACCTCCCTGCGGGACGTCACCTTCGTCGTGGTCGACCTCGAGACGACCGGGGGGCGGGCCGCCGACGGCGGCATCACGGAGATCGGCGCGGTCAAGGTGCGCGGCGGAGAGGTGCTGGGCGAGCTGCAGTCGCTCGTCAACCCGGGCCACCCGGTGCCGGCCTTCGTCGCCCGGCTCACGGGCATCACGACGTCCATGGTCGCCACGGCTCCCCCGGTCGAGCTCGTCCTGCCGAGCTTCCTGGAGTTCGCGCGCGACGCCGTGCTCGTCGCGCACAACGCGCCGTACGACGTCGGCTTCCTGCGGGCCGCCTGCGACAGGCTCGGCTACGACTGGCCGGGGTTCCGGGTGGTGGACACCGTCCCCCTCGCGCGTCGCGTCGTCACCCGCGACGAGGCGCCGAACCACAAGCTGTCCACCCTGGCCGCGCTCTTCCGTGCGCGGGTGACGCCCGAGCACCGCGCCCTGGCGGACGCGCGGGCGACCGTCGACGTGCTGCACGCGCTCCTGGAGCGGCTGGCGCCCCTCGGCATCACCCACCTGGAGGATCTCGCCGGCGCCGCCGACCCCGTCCCGCCCGACGTGCGCCGCAAGCGCACCCTCGCCGACGGCCTGCCCGAGGCCCCGGGCGTCTACCTCTTCCGCGGCCCCGGGGACGAGGTCCTGTACGTCGGGACGTCCACGAACCTCCGCAAGCGGGTGCGGTCCTACTTCACGGCTGCCGAGAAGCGCGGTCGGATCACCGAGATGGTGCGGATCGCGCACGCCGTCACGCCCGTGGTCTGCGCGACGCCGCTTGAGGCGTCGGTGCGCGAGCTGCGCCTCATCGCCGAGCACGCGCCGCGGTACAACCGGCGCTCGAAGCACCCCGAGCGCCAGGCGTGGGTGCGTCTCACGGACGAGGCCTACCCCCGGTTGTCGGTGGTGCGCGAGGTGCGGGCCGGGACCCCGCACATCGGCCCGTTCACGTCCCGGCAGGCCGCGCTGGCCGCCGTCGAGGCGGTCCACGACGCCCTGCCGCTGCGCCAGTGCGCGGCACGGCTCCCCCGGGTCGCGCGGACGGCCGGCAGCCCGTGCGCCCTCGCGGGGATGGGCCGCTGCTCCGCGCCGTGCACGGCGACCGGCACACCCGACGAGGGGTACGACGCCGTCGCGGACGCGGCACGCACGGCGCTCACGTCCGACCCCTCGGTCGTCGTCGACGTCCTCGCCGCGCGGGTGGGCCGGCTCGCGGCCCAGGAACGCTTCGAGGAGGCGGGGACGGTGACCCACCGGCTCCGGGCGTTCGTCCAGGGCGCGGCGCGTGCCCAGCGCCTGGACCCCGTCGCCCGGTGCGCGGAGCTCGTCGCCGCGCGGCCCACCCCCGCGGGCGGCTGGGAGCTCGTCGTCGTGAAGCACGCGCGGCTCGCCGCGACCGCCGTCACCGGACCCGACGAGGACCCGTTGCCCGTCGTCGACGCCCTGCGCGCGACGGCGGAGGCCGTCACCCCGCCCGTGGCTCCCGCTCCCGCGTGCCATCCCGAGGAGGCAGCCCTCGTGCTGGCCTGGCTGGACGAGCCGGGGGTCCGGCTGGTGCACGTGAGCGACCCCTGGACGTGCCCCGTGCGCTCCGCCGCCGCCCACGCCGACCTCGGCGCGGTCTCGACGACCGTCGCGGGTCTGTGGGCCGCGCCGGGCGAGGGCGACGAGACCGCCGGGCGCCTCGCGGCCCCGCCGCCGGTGGCTACGATGACGGCATGCTGACCGCGATCGTGCTCATCGACACCGAGGCCGACCAGATCCCCGAGGTCGCCACCAAGGTCACCGACCTCAAGGGAGTCAGCGAGGTCTACTCCGTCACCGGCAAGGCCGACCTGGTCGCCATGGTCCGGGTACGCGAGCACGAGGAGCTGGCCGACGTCATCGCCGACGGGATCAGCAAGGTCCCGGGCGTCGTGCGCACCGAGACCCTGATCGCCTTCCGCACCTACTCGAACGTCGACCTCGAGCAGGCGTTCGCGATCGGCCTCGACGACTGACGCCGCCCCGGCGGGCGGCCGGACACGTGCTCGCGCGCGAAGGATCGGCCGCCCGCCGTGCACCTCCGGTCAGTCCTGCGTCGCGGCCGCCCAGCGCTCCAGCACGCGGGCGGCAGCGCCGTCGTCGATGCTGCGCGCGGCGTGGCCGATACCGGCCGCCAGCCGTTCCACGAGCGTGCCGGCGTCCGTGCCGGGCAGGCTGCCGTCCGCCACGAGGGCGGCCGCCGCGTTGAGCAGCACCGTCTCCCGCACCGGGCCCTGGTCGACCCCCGTGAGGACGTCGCGTGCCACGCCGGCGTTGTGGTGCGCGTCGGCGCCGCGCAGGTCGGCGACGTCGATGCGCCGCAGCCCGAGCTCGGCGGCGGCGTCGAGGCGCGCCTCGGTGACCTGACCGTCGCGGACCTCCCAGACGGTCGAGCCGCCGGTCGCAGCGAGCTCGTCCAGGCCGTCGTCGCCACGGAACACGAGCGCCCGCGTCCCCCGCGCGGCGAAGACACCCGCCACCAGCGGCGCCATCCGGGGGTCCGCGACCCCGACAGCCGTGGCCCGCGGCTGCGCCGGGTTCGTCAGCGGACCGAGGAAGTTGAACGCGGTCGCGACGCCGAGCTCCTTCCGCGCCACGCCGGCGTGCCGGAACGACGGGTGGAAGACCATCGCGAAGCAGAAGGTGATGCCGACCTGCTCGGCCAGCTCGGCGACGCGCTCGGGTCCGTGGTCGAGCCGCACACCCAGCGCCTCGAGGACGTCGGCCGAACCGGACGAGGAGGACGCGGCGCGGTTGCCGTGCTTGACCACCTTGACGCCCGTGCCGGCCACGACGACCGCCGCCATGGTCGAGATGTTCACCGTGTGCGCGCGGTCGCCGCCGCTGCCGACGATGTCCACGCTCGGCCCCGGGACGGTGAACCGGCGGGCGTGCGCGAGCATCGTGTCCGCGAGCCCCGTCAGCTCCTCGACCGTCTCGCCCTTGGCCCGCAGCGCCACCAGGAAGGCCGCGAGCCGGGCCGGCGACACCTCGCCCGACATGACCGCGTCCATGGCCCAGGCGGTGTCCTGCGAGCTCAGGTCGTGGCCTGCGATGAGCTCGGTGAGCAGCCCGGGCCACGTCTGCTCGGGCGACGTCTGCTCGGGCTGCGCGGGCACGGGGCGGTCGTTCGTGGGCACCAGGTTCCTCCGGTTCGGTGGTCGCGCGGTCCGGACGCACCTGGCTCGACCCTCACGGGTCCGTCGGTCAGGCCGTCGCGGCGAGCTGGCCGGCCACGGCGCGCTGCAGCTCGATCGCGTCGAGCGGCCTCGGCACCACGGCGTCGGCGAGCGACCACGATGCTAGCCATCCGTCGTCGGGCCTGCCGGTGAGGACCACGACGGGCGGGCAGCGGTACACCTCGTTCTTGAGCTGACGGCACAGTCCCATGCCACCGGACTTGTCCGCCTCACCGTCCAGCACGAGCAGGTCCCACCCGCCGCGGTCGGCCGCGGCGATGAGTGCCGCAGGCGTCGCGACCTCCGCCCACGCGATCTCCGGGGCGTGGGCGCGCAGACGGGGCCCGACGGCGGTCCGCACGTGGGCGCGGACGGTCCGGTCGTCGCTGTAGAGCAGGATGCGCGGTCCGCGGGCCGCCGGGGCGATCGCTCCGGTCGAGCGGGTCGAGATGGTCGTCGTCGGGTCCGTCTGGTCCGTCTGATCCGTCAACTTTCTGGCTCCCCTTCGCGGACGTGCACGGCTTCGGGCACGGGCACGACGTCCGGCAGCTGTACAGCGACCGTCGGACGTCGACGTTTGCTGGCATCGTGGCACACTCGCGTCACCTCGGGCAGGTGCCGAACGTGGTCTTTTACTGGCACTCTCCACGGATCCGTCACCTCGTAGTAGCAGAGTGGCGAGTTTCCGCAGATTCTGTGCACATCGACTTTCCGCCAGACCCGCCCGAGTGGCTCGAACAGGCCGTATGTCGGCCATAATGGCTGACGTGTCGACCGCAACGGCTGCTGCCCCCCATGCCCACCAGCACGTGAGCGTCAACCGTCCGAACCCCGTGTCGGTCGGGACGATCGTCTGGCTCGCGAGCGAGCTCATGTTCTTCGCCGGCCTCTTCGCGATGTACTTCACCGTCCGGTCGGTGATGCCCGAGGCGGAGTGGGCCGCTCAGGCGGACAAGCTCAACATCACCTTCTCGACGATCAACACCACCGTGCTGGTGCTGTCGTCGGTCACCTGCCAGATGGGCGTGTGGGCCGCCGAGCGGTTCAAGCCGGTGCGCTCCGGCTCCCTGCTGCAGGTGAGCAAGTGGGGCATGCACGAGTGGATGACCCTCACCTACCTCATGGGCGCGTTCTTCATCGGCGGCCAGATCTTCGAGTACACCGAGCTGGTGCACGAGGGCCTGACCATCTCCTCCAGCCCGTACGGCTCGGTCTTCTACCTGACCACCGGATTCCACGGCCTCCACGTGCTGGGCGGCCTCATCGCCTTCCTGTTCCTGCTGGGGCGCTCCTTCGCCGCCAAGAACTTCGGCCACCACGAGGCCACCACCGCGATCGTCACGTCCTACTACTGGCACTTCGTCGACGTGGTGTGGATCGCCCTCTTCGCCGTCATCTACCTCCTGCGCTGAACCCCCCGGCCGGCGTCGCCGCCGGCACTGACCCTGCACCTTCGATCTGCGAGACGAGGATCATTTCGTGAAGGCACTCGCCGCCCGCAGGCACCACCGGTTCGCACCGGTCGTGCTGTTGCTGCTGGCGCTGCTGGTCACGGGCGGCGTCTACGCCGCCCTGGCCCCGAGCCCGGCCCAGGCCGACACCGCCAGCACCGCGGACATCGAGACCGGGAAGAAGCTCTTCCAGGCCAACTGCGCCACCTGCCACGGCCCGAACGCGGAAGGCACCACCGAGGCGCCGTCGCTCGTGGGCGTCGGTGCGGCCGCGGTCGACTTCCAGGTCTCCACCGGCCGGATGCCGATGCAGATGAACGGCCCCCAGGCCGAGGCCAAGCCCCGGCAGATGGACGAGGACCAGACCGCCGCGCTCGCCGCGTACGTCGCGTCCCTCGGCGCCGGCCCGGCCATCCCCACCGACGAGCAGGTGGACGGGAGCAAGGGCGACCCCGCCAACGGCATGGCCCTCTTCCGCACCAACTGCGCGATGTGCCACAACGCCGTCGGCGCCGGTGGCGCCCTCTCGGAGGGCAAGTTCGCGCCGCCGCTGTGGGACACCTCCGGCCGCAACGTGTACCAGGCCATGCTCACCGGCCCGCAGTCCATGCCGGTGTTCAACGACGCCAACATCACCCCCGACGAGAAGCGCGACATCATCGCGTTCCTCGACGAGCAGGACCAGGGCTCGGCCGGCGGCCTCACCCTGGGCTCGCTCGGTCCGGTCAGCGAGGGCCTGTGGGCCTGGATCATCGGCATCGGCCTGATCATCGGTGGCGCGGTGTGGATCGGAGCGAAGTCCTCGTGAGCGAGAACCAGAACCCCCAGGGCCCGTCCCGCGACGTGGCCCGGCACGACGGCGACGGCACGGTCGCCCGGACCGACCGCTTCGCGGACCCGGGCGTCCCCGCGCACCACCCGCGCCTCGCGGACACGGACCCGAAGGCGGCCAAGCGCAACGAGCGGATCATCGCGATCCTCTTCGCCATCTCGTGCCTCGGCACGATCGCCTCGATCGTGGCCTACTTCGCCGTGCGTCCCGACGGCACGACGCCCGGCGTGCGCCTCTCGACGGTGCTGCTCGGTGTCGCGATCGCGATCTCCCTGTTCGGCATCGGCTTCGCGGCCGTCCACTGGGCCAAGACCCTGATGTCCGGCAAGGAGTACGTCGAGGAGCGCCACTCGAGCAGCAGCTCGGAGGACGTCCGCGAGGTCGTCCAGCAGCAGTTCAAGGACGGGCTCGAGGACTCCGGCATCGCGCGCCGGCCCGTCCTCAAGGGCGCGGTCGTCTCCGCGCTCGCTCTCTTCCCGCTGACCATCGCCGTGCCGCTCGTCTCGAGCGTCGGCGGCACGTGGAACGTCAACTCCTTCCGGCACACCATCTGGAAGAAGGGCACGCGCCTCGCCTACGACCCGTCCGGCCGCCCGATCAAGGCGTCGGACCTGACGGTCGGCTCCGTCGCGCACGTCATCCCCGACGTGCCCGCCGAGGAGCGCGAGTCGCACGAGTGGATCACCGAGAAGTCGAAGGCCGTCGTGCTCCTGGTGCGCATGGACCCGCGCGACCACAAGCGCGACCACCGCGAGGGCGCCTCCTACGACGGCATCGTCGCGTACTCGAAGATCTGCACCCACGTCGGGTGCCCGGTCGCCCTGTACGAGCAGCAGACGCACCACCTGCTGTGCCCCTGCCACCAGTCGACGTTCGACATCTCCGACGGCTCCAAGGTGGTCTTCGGACCTGCCAAGCGCCCGCTGCCCCAGCTGCCCATCACCGTCGACGACGAGGGGTATCTTGTGGCTGAGGACGACTTCAACGAGCCCGTCGGCCCGAGCTACTGGGAGCGCCTGAAGTGAGCACCACGACAACTCCCCCCACCGCGGCGGAGCCGACCACCGTGATCGGCAAGTCCGCCGACTACCTCGACCAGCGGACCAAGGTCGGCGTGCTCGCGAAGCAGCTCGTCCGCAAGGTCTTCCCGGACCACTGGTCCTTCATGCTCGGCGAGATCGCGCTGTTCTCGTTCGTCGTGCTCCTCATCTCCGGCGTGTTCCTGGCGATGTTCTTCGACCCGTCGATGGCGCTCGTCACGCACCACGGCGCGCCGGCGACCATGGACGGCCAGCTCATGTCCACGGCCTTCTCCTCGACGCTGAACATGTCGTTCGAGGTGCGCGGCGGTCTGCTCATGCGGCAGATCCACCACTGGTCGGCGCTGATCTTCGTCGCCGGCATCGTGGTGCACATGATGCGCGTCTTCTTCACCGGCGCCTTCCGCAAGCCCCGCGAGCTCAACTGGCTCGTCGGCACGCTGCTGCTGATCTGCAGCCTCCTCGCCGGGTTCTCGGGCTACTCGCTCCCGGACGACGTGCTCTCCGGCAACGGCCTGCGCATCACCGACGGCGTCATCAAGTCGATCCCGATCATCGGGTCGTACCTCTCGTGGTTCGTCTTCGGCGGCGAGTTCCCGGGCGAGCACATCATCCCGCGCCTGTTCACGGTGCACATCCTGCTCGTGCCCGCGCTCATCCTGGCGCTGATCGGCGTGCACCTGTTCCTCATGGTGCTCAACAAGCACACCCAGTACCCGGGCGGCGGCCGCACCGACAAGAACGTGGTCGGCTACCCCGCGGTCCCGGCGTTCGCCACGAAGATGGGCGGCAACTTCTTCATCATCTTCGGCGTGCTGGCCCTCATGGGCGGCACGATGGCGATCAACAACGTCTGGAACTACGGCCCGTACGACCCGTCACCGGTGTCCGCGGGTGCCCAGCCGGACTGGTACATGCTGTTCCTCGAGGGATCGCTGCGTCTGATGCCCGGCCAGGCCGAGATCGTCACGTGGGGTGACTTCACGCTGTCGCTGAACATCCTGGTGCCGGCGGTCATCATCCCGGGCCTGCTGTTCACGTTCCTGTTCGTGTACCCGTTCCTCGAGGCGAAGGTGACCGGCGACCACCGCGAGCACCACGTGCTCGACCGTCCGCGCAACGTCCCGACCCGCACGGGCCTCGGCGTCGCGTTCCTCACGGCGTTCGTCATCCTGGCGCTGGCGGGGTCGAACGACCTCATCGCGACGCACTTCGCCCTGTCGATCAACACGATCACCTGGGTCTTCCGGGTCCTGTTCTTCGTCGGACCGGTCTTCGCCTTCTGGGTCACGAAGCGGATCTGCCTGGGCCTGCAGCGCAAGGACCGCGAGCTGGTGCTGCACGGGCACGAGACGGGTCGCATCGTGCGGTTCGCCAACGGCGAGTACATCGAGGTCCACCGCCCGCTCGACGAGCAGGAGCGCTGGCTGCGCGTCAACTACGAGGCGCGCCGGCCCCTGGAGATCGAGCCCGCGACCGACGCCCGTGGCGTCAAGCGCAAGGGCTACAAGAAGGACAAGCGCTGGCAGAAGCTGTCGCAGTTCTTCTACGAGGACCGGGTCGAGCCCGTGACCCCGGCCGAGCTGGCCGCGGCGCACGCCCACGGCGAGCACGACGAGCTCGAGCCCGCCCACGACACCCCCGAGCTCGTCTCGGGGTCTGGCAACGTCGAGCGGGAGCACTGAGTCTCCTGCAGGCTGGACCCATGGCCCGCGCTCCCCTCCCCCGATCCGTCGGGCGGGGTGCGCGGGCCGTCGTCGTCCCCGGCACGTGAGAGCGGCCGGGGACCAGCCGTCGACGACGTCCCCATCGCACGCCGGTACGACGTGCGGCACGCAACCGGAGGTATCTCAGCATGGCTGTCTACACGCTCCCTGACCTGCCCTACGACTACAGCGCCCTCGAGCCGCACATCAGCGGCAAGATCATGGAGCTGCACCACGACAAGCACCACGCGGCCTACGTCACCGGCGCCAACAC
>NZ_JBIRXZ010000004.1:0-451562 GCF_044389385.1 Isoptericola sp. NPDC019571 | reverse complement strand
GCCAGACCCTCGACTGGGCCAAGCCCGCCGAAGCACTCAACCGCCTACTCTTGGCAGCCTGACGACGCGTGTTGCGACGACCGCTTGAACCCGCCCGCCCCGGAGCTGTCAGGACCAGGTCACGGTATTCATGCTCCTCGTCCTGACAGCTCGCGCCTACGATCGTCTCGATCCCCATGACCGAGAACCTTCCTCCCGCGCCGGCGTCCGCCATCACGCCACCCGTCGACGAGCGTCGCGCCACGATCATCCTGGTCGCGATGGCGCTGTCGACGTTCCTGTTCGTCACCGTCGAGTCGCTGCCGTCCGGCCTGCTCACCCTCATGGCCCCCGACCTGGGTCGGTCCACGTCCGAGATCGGCCTGCTCGTCACGGGCTACGCGCTGGTGGTGCTGATCACCACGGTGCCGCTGGCGCACTGGGCGCGACGCGTGCCGCGCCGGTGGGTGCTGTCCGCGTGCGCGGGCGTGGCCGCCGTCGCGACGCTGTGGGCCGCGCTCGCGCCGAGCTACGAGCAGCTGATGGCGGCCCGCCTGGTGACGGCGACGGCGCAGGCGCTGTTCTGGGCCGCCGTCGTGCCCGCGACGACCGGGCTGTTCCGGCCCGTCGTGCGCGGCAAGGTGATGACGCGCCTCGCGCTGGGCAACTCGCTCGCCCCGGTGCTCGGCGTGCCGGCGGGCACATGGCTCGGCGAGCACACGTCGTGGCGGTGGACGTTCGCGGCCGTCGCGGTGCTCTCGCTCGTGGTGACGTTCGTGGTCCTGGCGCTGTTCCCGACGATGGCGCCGTCCGAGGGCGGGGCCAGCCGCGCGCCGCACCCGAGCCGACGCCGGTTCCTCTTCCAGATGGTCACGACCGGGCTGGTCCTCACCGGCGCGTTCGGCGTCATCACGTTCGTCACGCAGTACTTCATCGAGGTCACCGGGTTCGAGCAGTCGGACATGGCCCGGCTGCTGCTGCTGCAGGGCGCGGCCGGGGTGGTGGGCACGATCGTGGTGGGCCGGTTCATCGACGCCCGCCCGGTGGCGGTGCTGCTCGTCGCGCTCGCCGTGCTCACCGTCGCCCTCGTGAGCCTGTGGGCGTTCGGCGCGAACCCCGTCGCGGCCGTGGCGGCGCTGGCGCTGTTCGGGTTCTCGTTCTCGTGCGTGCCGCCCGCCCTGTCCCACCGCGTGATGCTCGTGTCTCCCGCGTCGACCAACATGGGGGTGGCGATCTCGTCGTCCATGTTCAACGTGGGTATCGCGGCCGGATCTGGCCTGGGCGCTGCCCTCGTCGCCGCCGTCGGCGTGCACGTCGTGCCGCTCGCGAGCGGCGTCGTCGTGCTCCTGGCGCTGCTCGTCGCCCTCGCCGAGGAGCGCTTCAGCCCGGCCCTGCCGGGCGCGCACTGACAGGATGGCGTGCGTGACCCTCCCGTCCGACGACGACCGCTGCCCCTGCGGCTCCGGCGACACCTACGGCGCGTGCTGCGGCCCGTTGCTGACCGGCGACCGGCCCGCCCCCACCGCGGAGGCGCTGATGCGGTCGCGCTACACCGCGTTCGCCGTCGGCGACGCCGCGTACCTGCGCGCCACGTGGCACCCGCGCACGCGGCCGCCGTCGCTGGAGCTCGACGACGACCAGGAGTGGCGGCGACTCGCGGTCCTCGCCACCCACGCCGGCGGCCCGTTCGACGACGGCGGCGAGGTCGAGTTCGTGGCGCAGTACGTGCAGGCGGCCACGGGTGAGCGGGGCCGCCTGCACGAGGTGAGCCGGTTCGTCCGCGAGGGCGGCCGCTGGTTCTACGTGGACGGCGACGTCGGCGCCTGAGCGGCGGCCGGCTCCAGCCCTGGGTCGGTCGCGGGTTCGGGCGACGTGCCTGACGCCGGCTCCGGCACCCGCCGGAGCTGGTCGCCGTTGAGCAGCAGGTTGAGCAGGATGGCGCTGATCGCGCCGGCGCTGATGCCGGAGTCGAAGATCAGCTGGAACCACGTCGGGAACTCGGCGTAGATCTCCGGGCGCACGGTCGGGAGCATCGCGACGCCGAGGGACACGGCGACCACGAGGATGTTCTTGCTGGTGAACGTCACCTTGGTGAGCGAGCGGACGCCGGACGCCGCGACCATGCCGAACAGCGCGATCCCGGCGCCGCCGAGCACGGCGCTGGGCACGCCCTCCACCACCGCGCCGACCTTGGGCACCAGGCCCAGCACCACGAGGATGCCGCCGGCCATCGTCGCGACGTAGCGCGACGCGACCCCCGTCAGGCTGACGAGGCCCACGTTCTGCGCGAACGCGGTGTACGGGAAGGTGTTGAACATCCCGCCGAGGACGGTCGAGAGCCCGTCCGCGCGCAGCCCGTCGCCGAGCCGCCGCTTCGTCACGGGCCGGCCGGTGATCTCGCCGACGGCGATCATGTCGCCCGTCGTCTCCGTCATGATCACGAGCCCCACGACCAGCATCGACACCACGGCGGCGAGCGGGAACGTCGGCAGGCCGAAGTGGAACGGGGTCACGACGGCGAACCAGCCCGCCTCCCCGA
This sequence comes from Isoptericola sp. NPDC019571, assembly GCF_044389385.1. Lineage (NCBI taxonomy): Bacteria > Bacillati > Actinomycetota > Actinomycetes > Micrococcales > Promicromonosporaceae > Isoptericola > Isoptericola sp. NPDC019571. The sequence continues at coordinate 449,044 of NZ_JBIRXZ010000004.1, read as the reverse complement.
CGCCCGACCAGTCGACCTTGCCCATCGGCAGCGCGGCGAGCGTGCCCAGCGCGAGCCCGAGCAGCACGGAGAGACGCGCGACGGCGGGCGGGGCGAAGCGTTCGACGAGCACGATGAACAGCAGCGTCCCCGCCGCGAGCGCCAGGTCCGACGGCGCGGCGGTCTCGCCGTTGTTCGTGATCCACCCCGCGGCGACGTCCATGAGCGAGACGCCGATGATCAGGATGACCGTGCCGGTGACGAGCGGCGGGAAGAAGCGCAGCAGCGCCGAGAAGAACGGCGCGACGAGGATCATGAAGAGGCCGCAGGCGATGGTGGCGCCGAAGACGGCGGTGATGTCGTAGGTCGTGCCGATGGTGATCATCGGGCCGACGGCGGCGAACGTCACGCCCTGCATGAGCGGCAGCCGGACGCCGAACCGCCAGAACCCGAGGGACTGGATGATCGACGCGATCCCCGCGACGAACAGGTCGGCGCTGATGAGGAACGCCAGGTCCTGCGCGGAGTAGCCGAGGGCGCCGCCCACGATGAGCGGCACCGCCACCGCCCCGGCGTACATCGCGAGCACGTGCTGCAGCCCGAGCGGGAAGAGCCGCGCCAGCCTCGGCACCTGGTCCACCGGGTGCGCGGTCACGGGTGGTGCTGTGCTGCGTGAAGCTTCGGACATCGGTCGTCCCCTTCCGTCACCGGGCGCCTGGGCGGCGCGTCGGGACGACCGTAGGGAGCGACGGTTTCCGTGGGATCAAACAGCGTTTCCGGGAGGTGACATCTTCTCGGATGAACCTTTCACGTCATCCGGCCGTGAGGACGACGACGTCGTACGGCGCGAGCGGGAGGGTCGCGGAGGCGTCGTGGCGCGCGTCGGTGAGCACGTCGGTGAGGGCGGCGGCGGCGCGGACGCCGTCGGGCCCGGCTGCGAGCGCCGCGGCGAGCACGAGCGTCGCGGGGCGGTCCGTGTGGTTGAGAGCCACCAGGGTGCCGCCCCGCCACACGGTCTCGACGCCCGGGACCTGGCCGCCGAGAGCGACGCCCGCGTCGTCGAGCGCGGCGCGGAGCACCACCTCGAGGCCGACGCCCGGCCCGCTGAGGTCGGCGCCGACGTACCAGGCGTGGCCCGCGCCGTGCGCGTGCCGCGCGACGGCGACGCTGCCGGCCAGCGGGCCGTCGTCGTAGGTGGCGAGCACCTCGGCGCCGTCGGTGCGAGCTCGCTCTCCCAGGGTCGTCGCGGTGCCGTGGTGCCCGGCCAGCGGACCGGCCCAGGAGACCGCGCTGCCGCCGTCGGGCAGCGGCACCCACTCCTCGGCGGAGACCCCGAGCACGTGCCGCAGGAGCGCGGGCGAGCGGCCCGCGTGCAGGTGGGCGAGTCCGTCCGCGACGCCACCGAACGGCCCCCACACCAGGTGCCCGCCGCCAGCCACGTAGGCGTCGAGCCGGTCGGCGGCGGGCCGCTCCAGCACGGTCAGCGCCGGGGCGAGCACCAGGTCGTACGCCTGCAGCGGGTCGCCGGGCGCGACGACGTCGGCGACGACGCCGAGCCGCCACAGCTCCCGGTGCCAGGCCTGCAGCGTGGCGAGCGGGTCGAGGCGCGCCGTCGGGAGCGCGACCTGGGTGGCGGCCCACCACGACGGCCAGTCCCACAGCAGCGCGACGCGCCGGTGGACGCGCTCGCCGACGAGGCCGCGCAGCGCGCGCAGCTCGGCACCCAGGGCGCGGACGCCCGCGTGCACGGCCGTGTCCGCTCCCGCGACGGGCAGCATCGCGGAGTGGAAGCGCTCGGGGCCGGAGCGCGCCTGGCGCCACTGGAAGAACAGCACGCCGTCGCCGCCGTGCGCGAGCGCCTGGAGCACCTCGGTGCGAAGCCGCGCGGGCGACTTCGTGAGGTTGTGCTCCCGCCAGCTCACGGCGCTCGCCGCCTGCTCCATGCGCAGCCACGACCCGCCGCCCGCGAGCCCGCGCGCGAGGTGGTTGACGAGCGCCGCGTCGGCGGGCGCGTCGGGGGACGCCGGGTCGGGGTAGGCGTCGTCGGCGATCACGTCGAGGTCCGCGCGCCAGTCGTGCGGGTCGATGCCGCCGAAGAACCCCATGAGGTTGGTCGTCACGGGGCGTCCCTGGTCGTGGCGCCGGACGACCGCCTTCTGCTCGCGGTAGAGGTCGAGCAGCATGTCGGAGCCGAAGCGCCGGAAGTCGAGCTCCTGCGACGGGTTGCGGTGATAGGGCGCGACGCGCGGCGGCAGGATCTCGGCCCAGTCGCCGTACTCCTGCGACCAGACCGTCGTGGCCCAGGCCGCGTTCAGCGCGTCGAGCGTGCCGTACCGCGCGCGGAGCCAGTCGCGGAACCGCTCCGCGCACCGGTCGCACCAGCAGAACTGCCCGTACTCGTTGCCCGCGTGCCACATCCGGACGGCGGGGTGGCCGGCGTAGCGGGCGGCCACCCGCTCGGCGATCGCCACGGCCGCCTCCCGGTACGCCGGCGAGGACGGGCAGAACTGGTTGCGCGAGCCGTAGCTCAGCACCGTGCCGTCCGCCGTCGTGGGCAGCGACCCCGGGTGCCGGTGGCCCAGCCACGGCGGCGGCGAGGCGACGGGCGTGGCGAGGTCGACGGCGATCCCGGCGTCGTGCAGCAGGTCCAGCACGTCGTCCAACCAGGCGAACCGGTACTCGCCCGGGCGCGGCTCGAGGTGCGACCAGCTGAAGACGCCGACCGTGACGAGGTTGACTCCCGCCTCCCGCATGAGCGCGACGTCCTCCCGCCAGACGGCGGGCTCCCACTGCTCGGGGTTGTAGTCCCCGCCGTACAGGATGCCCAGCTCGTCCGTGAGCCGTGCGAGACCAGCCGTCATGCCGCGATACCCCCGTGGATCGTCGAAGCGCTTCGATGCGCGCGCCAGCCTACTCACCCCCGAGTTGTCAGGACCAGCGCCACGAAAACCCCGCGCTCGCCCTGACAACTCCGGGAGGCGTCAGCCGACGCGGCCTGCCAGCCAGCCCGCCAGGCGGTCGGGGCGGTCGGTGATGATCGCGTCCACGCCGAGCGCGACGGCGGCGGCCCAGTGCGCGGGCTCGTTCAACGTCCAGACGGCGGTGGAGAGGCCGGCGTCGTGGAGCCGGGCGACGACGTCGGGGTCGTCGCGCAGCACGGTGCCCTGCGGGTTGCACATGACGACGTCGAGGTCGTGGCACCGCTCGACGAGGTCGTCGCGGGCGGCGGTGACGAGCAGGCCGCGGCGCAGCCCCGGGTCGGCGTCGCGCAGGGCGGCGACCGTCTCGGGCCAGAAGCTCTGCGCCACCGTGCGGTCGGCGAGGCCCGCCGCACGCAGCGGCTCGGTCACCCGGCGCACCTCCCGCGCGGACCACGCGCCCTTGACCTCCAGCAGCAGGTCCAGGCCCGGGCGGACGCGCAGCAGGTCGATCACCTCGGCGAACGTCGGCACCCGCTGCCCCGCGTACGCGGGCGAGAACCACGACCCGGCGTCGAGCAGCCGGACCTCCCGCAGCTCGAGGTCCGCCAGCTTGCCGCTGCCGTTGGTCGTCGCGTCCACGGTGTCGTCGTGGATGACGACGACCTCGCCGTCGGCGGTGAGCCGGACGTCGATCTCGAGCGAGTCCGCTCCCGCCCGCGCCGCGCTCTCGAACGCGGCGCGCGTGTTCTGCGGCGCGACCGCGCTGTTGCCACGGTGGGCGACGACGCGCGGCCGGAGCGACCCGTCGGCCTCGCTCAGCCCTGCCGCGCCCGTCACAGGTACGGCTCCACGTTCTCGGTGTACGCCGTCTCGATGCGCGGCGTGACGGCCTCGAACGCCGCCTTCGGGTCGGCGTCCTCGATGACGATCTGCTCCAGCGCCTCGTTGAGCAGCGCGTCGGCGCCCGGGACGAAGACGCGCACGTCGTCCTGCACGCGGGCCTTGTCGGCGAGCTGGTCGACGGCGGTGCGGAACTGCGGCGTCTGCTCGTAGGTCTTCTTCATCGCGTCGCTCTCGACGGCGGACGTGCGCACCGGCATGTAGCCCGTGGCCTGCGAGAACGTGGCCGTGTTCTCCGTGTTCGTGAGGAACTCGAGGAACATCGCGGCCGCGAGCTGCTGCTCCGGCGTCTTCGACGACGGGATGGCGAGCCCGGTGCCGCCGGTCGGCGTGCCGCCGCCCTTCGGGCCGTCGGGCAGGTAGGCCGTGCCGACCTCGAACGACGCGGCGTCGAGGGCGCCCTTGAGCGAGCCCGTGGAACCGATCGTCGAGGCGATCAGGCCGGACGAGAAGTCCGCCATCGCGTCGTCGGCGGAGAGCGTCGCGACGCCGGAGCCGTGGAACAGGTCCCGCACGAACTCGCCGCCGGCGACCGCCTCCGGGGTGTCGAGCGTGAGGTCGAAGCCGTCCGAGTACGCGCCGTCCTGCCCCCAGATCATGTTCTCGAACCACCACGCGCCCCACGACGGGCCGGTGGACAGGCCGAACGTCGAGCCGCCCTTCGGCACCTCCTTCTTCACTGTCGCGTCCCACTCGACCAGCTCGTCCCAGGTCTCGGGGCCGCGGTCGGGCAGGCCGGCCTTCGTCCACAGGTCCTTGTTGTAGTAGAAGAGCGGCGTGCTGCGGGCGTACGGCACCGCCCAGTGCTGGTCGTCGTACTCGTAGTCCGCGTACAGGGCGGGCTGGAAGTCGTCCGCGTCGGCGTCGAGGAACTCCATGACGTCGTCCACGGGCATGATCTGGTCGTTCAGGTGGTACCGGAACCACCACACGTCGGACGCGATGACGAGGTCGGGCAGCTCGTCGGTCTGCGACGCGGCCTGGAAGCGCTGGGCGACCTCGTCGTAGTCGGCGCCGGCGGTCACGAGGTCGACCTCGATGCCGGACTCCGCGGTGAACTCGTCGATGAGCTGCTGCTCGAGCTCCTGCGACTGGCCCGGGTGGTTGCTCCACCAGGTGATCTCCTTCGCGGGCTCGACCTGCGACCAGTCGACGGCCTCGGCGGACGCGTCGCCGGAGGCCGTGGCCCCGACGCTCGGGCCGGCGCAGGCGGTGAGGGTGAGGGCCGAGACCGCGGCGAGCGCCGCGACGGCGGTGCGGGTCCGGCGGGCAGGACGGTGGGACACACGTGCTCCTTGGTTCGGGGTGGTGTTCGGGAAGCGGGCCGGGCGGGACGGGGTCACCCCGTCACCGCGCCCGCGGTGAGGCCGGCGACGAGGCGTCGCTGGAGGATCAGGAAGACGAGCAGGATGGGCAGCGTCACGACGACGGTCGCGGCCAGCAGCACGCCCCAGTTCGACATGCCGTCGGTGTTCTGCAGCAGCGTGAGGCCGACGGGGAGGGTCATCCTGTCGGCGTGGTCGACGACGAGGAACGGCCACAGGTAGTCGTTCCACTCGGTCACGACGGACACCAGCGCGACGGCGGCGAGCGTCGGCGTGCTCATCGGCACGACGAACGTCCACAGCTTGCGCCAGTGCCCGGCGCCGTCCAGCTCGGCCGCCTCGAGGATGGACGCGGGCAGCGTGAGGAAGTGCTGCCGGAACAGGAAGGTGCCGAACGCGCTCGCCAGGCCGGGCACGAGGATCCCCTGGTAGGTGTTGAGCCAGCCGAGGCTCGCGACCAGCGTGTAGTTGGGGATGATCGTGATCTGCGGCGGGATCATCAGGGTCGCGATGACGAGCCCGAACACGAGCTTCTTGAACGGGAAGTCGAGGAAGACCAGCGCGTACGCGCAGGCCAGCCCGAGCGCGACCTTGAGGCCCGCGCCGACGACGGTCAGGCCGATGCTGTTCGCCAGCAGCCGCCCGAGCGGGATCGCGCCCGCGGCCTGCGCGTAGTTGTCGAGGCTCGGCGAGCCGGGCAGCCACTGCAGCGGCACCTGGTACAGCTCCTCGGGCGTCTTGAGGCTGGCGAGGAGCAGCCAGGCCAGCGGCAGGCCGAGCACGACCGTCGCGAAGACCATCGTGAGATAGCCGCCGACCTGCGGCGACCGTCGTCGGGCCGAGCGCCCGGGGATCCGTCGGTCGATCATGACCGCGCTCATGCGTAGTGCACCTTCCGCTGGACGTACCGCATCTGCACCGCGGTGACGGCGAGGAGCACGAGGAACAGGACGGTCGCGACGGCGGACGCGTACCCCGCGCGGCCGCCCACGAAGCTCTCCTCGTAGATCGAGTACATGAGCGTCGTCGTGGATCCCAGAGGCCCGCCCTGGGTCATCGCCTTGATGATGTCGAAGGACTGCAGCGAGGCGAGCATCATCGTGACCAGCAGGAAGAACGTGGTCGGGGTGAGCAGCGGCAGCACGATCGAGCGCAGCGTGCGGGCTGACGACGCGCCGTCGAGCGCGGCGGCGTCGCGCAGGTCCTGCGGCACGGCCTGCAGCCCGGCCAGGTAGATGAGGGCGACGTACCCGAGGTTCTTCCACAGGTAGACGACGATCACCATGACCAGCGGCCACGGGCGCGCGGTGTACCAGGCGGGCGACTCGAGTCCGACCCAGCCGAGCAGCTCCTGCACCAGGCCGTAGCGCGGGTCGAACATGAACAGCCAGAGGATGCCGACGGCGAAGCCGCTCAGCACGTAGGGCGCGAACGCGACCGTGCGGGCGATGCCGCGGCCCCGCAGCCGACGGTTCAGCAGCAGCGCGAGGCCCAGGCCCAGCACCATCGCGCCGCCGACGGTCGCGACGGTGAAGACGAGCGTCGTCGTCACGACGCGGCCCGTGGTCGGCGCGGAGAACCACTCGACGTAGTTGCCGAGCCCGACGAAGCGGGCCGACGGGGAGCCGAGGTTCCACTGCAGCGTCGACAGGTACAGGCTCTGCAGCAGCGGCCGGTAGACGAAGACGACGATGAGCAGGACGTTCGGCCCCGCGAGCAGCAGCGCCCACAGCAGGGCGTTCCGGCGTCGACGGGCGCCGAGGCGGCTGCGCGTGCGGGTGGCGGGTGGTGGGCCCGCGGGCGGGGTGCCCGCCCGGGCCGACGGGGCGTCCGGGAGACCGGACGGCCGTGGGGTCACGACGGTGGTCACAGCCGCGACTCTAGGAACCGCTGCGCCCGATATGTCCGGGTGGGCGGGGCGCCCGGCGAAGCGTTCGGGCAACGTTCATCGGGGCGGTCCCCGCAGGTCACGGGCGCACCGCGCCGGTCACGCGGACGTCGACCGGGCGTCAGGCGGGCGTCAGCCGGGCGTCGTCTCCGGGACACCCGCGCGGGGATAGACCCGGGTCTTCTCCGAGGTGCCCATCCCCCACCGCACGGCGCGGGTGGCGAGGGAGCCCGCCGGCCCGCCGAGCGTGCGGCGGAACCAGGTGTCGACGTCGAGAGCGTCCCGCGCCCAGGCGGGCAGGGTCGAGACGGCGCCCGCCGCGAGCAGCGCGTAGGGGGGCCGAGCCGCTCGCGGCAGCGGCGGCTCGCGCAGCAGGAAGCGCACCGTGTCGAGCGCGGCCTCCGACGCCTCCAGCTCGGGCCGGTAGGCCTCGATCGTGTCGCGCAGCTCGGCGACCGTCCCGGGCACGACGACGGCGCCCAGCGCCCGCGCGACGCGCGCCACCTGCGCGACGTACTCGTCGGCCTCGCCGTCGGTGAGCGGCCGCTCCCCGAAGCGTTGGTGCGCGGTGAGGAACGAGTCGGCCTCCGCCGCGTGCACCCAGGTGAGCAGGTGCGGGTCGCCCGCGCGGTACGGCCGCCCGTCCGGCGCCTTGCCACGCACCCGGTCGTGGACTGCCCGGACCCGGTCGACCATTGCCTGCGCGTCGTCCGCGGTGGCGAACGTCGTGGTCGCGAGGAACGTCGCCGTGCGCTCGAGCCGGCCCCACGGGTCGCCGCGGTAGCCCGAGTGCCCCGCCACGCCCGCCATCGCCAGGGGGTGCAGCGACTGCAGCAGCAGCGCCCGCAGCCCGCCCACGAACATCGACGCGTCGGCGTGCACCCGCCCCACCGGGCTGTCCGGCGCGAACCAGCGCGGGCCGGGCGTCAGGTGGATCCGGTCGCGGACCGCGACGCCGTCGGCGCCCGACACCTTCTCGAACAGCACCTCCCCCAGGCGCAGCCGCAGCCGCTCCACGGGGTTCGTCGCCGTCGTCATCCCGTCAGTATCCGCTCATACGTCCATCGGCGTGAGCACCGCGATGCGCCACCCGTCGTCCGTGCGCACGAGCTGGTAGACGAAACGTTCGGTGCCCTCGCCCGGCCCGTCGTGGTGCCAGGTCACGTCGGCCCACACGCTGTGGGCCGTGACCGCCACGACCCGCACGTCCGACGTCATGCCCGTGACGCCCTCGTACTGGCTCCACGACGACCCGAAGAACTGCTCCGTCTGCGCGCGGCTCGTCACCGGCAGCGACTGCCCGGGGAACAGGATCAGCGCCGGCACCGCGTACAGGTCGGCGACCGCCGCCTCGTCGCGGTCCAGCAGCGCCTGCCGGTAGCGGTCGAAGAACTCTGCGGCCACGGCGTCCGGTGCGTCCGTGCGGTCGGTGGTCATGGCGTCGCCTCCTCGCGAGTCGATTCCGTCGACAGGTCGACCGTACGCGCGACCGCGGACACGAGCCTCTGCCCGCCGACCGTCGGGGAGTGACGGGCGGCGGGCAGAGACGGTCCTCAGGTCGCGGGCGTCACTTCACCGCGACCTCGACACCGCCGGAGAACATCGAGTCGTGCAGCTCGAGGGTCGCCGGGGTGGCGTTTCGGGGGATGTCGAAGACCACGACGCCGTCGACCTTGTTCCCAGGGTTGATCTCGTTGAGGAACGAGTTGGACTCGTCGAGGTAGATGCCGGCCTCCGAGTCCGCCGAGTGCGTGCGGCCCTTCGTGTCGACGAGGCTCTGGCTGCTCCCGTCGAAGTACTGCGCCTCGTCGCCGATGTTCTCCACCGTCATGTGGACGAGCACGAACTGCCCCTGCGCCTCCTCGCCCAGGAACTCGTCGCCGACCTCCTGCACGCCGTCCTCGAGCTTCGTCACCGTGAACTCGAACTTGCCGTCGCGGACCTTGTCACCGACGGCGGGCAGCGTGTCGGCCTTCTCGTCCTTGACGGGCTTCTCGTCCTTGACGGGCTTCTCGTCCTTCTCGGTCTTCGCGCCCTCGGCCGGCCCGTCAGCGGACTCGTCCGTCGCCGCCTCTGCCTGCTGCGCCGTGGCCGTGTCGACGTCGGCGACGGCAGGGCTGTCGTCGCCGCCCCCACCGCTCGCGCTGGCGATGATGACGACGAGGACCACGGCCGTGCCGAGCCCGGTGAGCACCTTGTGGCGGGCGAACCAGTTCTTGCGCTTCTCCGGCGCCGGCGGCATCTGCGGCTGCGGCAACCAGCCCTGCGGCGCGCCGAAGGGCGCCTGCTGGCCGGGCTGCGGCGGCCCGTACGGCTGCTGCGGGTACGGCTGCTGCGAGTACGGCTGCTGCTGCGGGCCGGGCTGCTGCGGCACGGGCTGCTGGGACGGGTCGGGGTGAGGCGTGGACATGAGGACTCCTGAGGGGTGCGGTGCCACGAGGGCCGGGACGTCGATCGGAACGGGACGATCGTCCGGCGCAGGGGCACCCCGGCGGATCCCCTTCGCGGCTCGACCGGCCGAGCCGAAAGGTGGACAGGTTTCCCTCGTCGTCGAGCCGATCGGGGGACGGCGGCGGGCCGGCGACCGCCGTACGCTGCCCGCATGAATCCGCCGCCGAGCCCCGCCGACCCGTACGGCCGCCCGCCGTCGGGCGCGCCCGGCGGTCAGGGGCCCGGCGCGCCTCCCCCGCCGGTGCCGCCGTACGCCCAGCCCAACCCCCCGTATCGTCCCGCCCCCGCCGCGCCCGCGTCGCGCCTCTCGCCCGGCCGACGGTTCTGGAGCATCGCGGGCACGATCGGCGCGATGGTCGTGGCGTGGTCCTGCGCGATCGTCGGGATCGCGTTCGCCACCCCGGTGGACGACCTGGGCGACGCTGACGTCGCCTGGTCGCTGCTGTGGTTCGTCGTCGCGGTCGGCGTCGGGGCCGCGATGTGGTGGCGGACGTCGCACCCGGTGCTGGTCTGCCTCGCGACCGCGGCGGTCGGCGTCGTCGGCCCGCTCGGCGCCGTCGCGCCGCTCGTCGCGCTCCCGTGGGTGATCGCGCGGACGGACCTGCGGCGCAGCCTGCTGTGCGGCGGTGCGACGGCCCTCGCATTGGCCGTGACCTTCTGGCGCGACGCCACGACCGCACCGCAGGTGATCTTCTCGGTGGCGCTGGAGAACGGCTCCACCTCGTACATGTCGCCCGTGGGGTACATCGTGCTGGGCGTGCTCGGGCTCGCCGTCTCGGTCGGTGCCGGGCTGCTGCGACGCCTCGTCACCGCGAACGCGGACGCCGACGCCGCGCGCCAGGTGGCCCAGCGCGCCGACGTCGCGGCCCAGGAGGCGCTGCAGCAGGCGACCGCCGAGGCGCGGCGCGCCGACGACCTCCGGGCCGAGTCCGAGGCGTTGCGCACCGAGCTCACCCGGCAGGAGGAGCGCGACCTCATCGCCCGCGAGATGCACGACACCGTGGCGCACCAGCTCTCCCTCGTCTCCCTCGAGGCGGCGTCGCTCGAGGTGTCGTCCGACGACCCGGGGGTCGGGGACGCCGCGCGGTCCATGCGCTCGTCGGCGCACCGGGCGCTCGAGGAGATGCGCACCCTCATCAAGTCCCTGCGCGACGGCGCCGAGGAGTACTCCGGCGCCGCGCCCTCCCTCGGCGACCTGGCCGAGCTGCTCGACGGCGCCCGGGAGCGCGGCGTCGACGTCACCGCCACCGTGTTCGTCACCGACGCCGACGCCGCGCCCCCCGCCCTGACCCGCGCCGTCTACCGCGTGGTGCAGGAGTCGCTGACGAACGCCGCGAAGCACGCGCCCGGAGCGCGCGTGGACGTCAACGTACGCGCCCGCCCCGGCGCCGGGATGGACGTCGTCGTGCGCAACGGTGCCGGAGCCACGCGCGGTGGCGTCCCCGGCGCGGGCGTCGGCATCCCCGGGATGCGGGAACGGTGCGAGGCTCTCGGAGGCTCGTTCGACGCCGCGCCGACCGAGGACGGCGGGTTCCGCGTGCGGGCGCACCTGCCGTGGGTGGTCACCGCGGAGGACTGAGGCTGCTGACGCTCCCCGGTCACCCTGCGCCGGCGGTACCGCGGTGGCTAGGGTCGGCGTGTGGTCAGGGTGATGATCGTCGACGACGATGCGATGGTGCGCGGGTTCCTGCGGACGATCCTCACGAAGAGCGGGCTCGACGTCGTCGCGGAGGCCGCCGACGGCGACGAGGTGGTCACCGCCGTACAGGCCCACCACCCGGACGTCGTCCTCATGGACCTCCGGATGGAGCGCATGGACGGCATCCGCGCCACCGCCGCCGCCGTCGCGCTCCCCTCCGCGCCCGGCGTCATCGCCATGACGTCGTTCGACACCGAGTCGGCCATCCTCGACGCCGTCCACGCCGGCGCCGCCGGCTTCCTCGCGAAGGACTCCGGCCCGGACGAGCTCGTCGCCGCCGTCCGCTCCGTCGCCGCGGGCGAGGGCGCGCTGTCCCCGCGGGCCGCGCGGGTCGTCATGGAGCAGGTCGGCTCCAGGCCGGCCGCCCGCGGCCGGCGCGAGGCGCGCGAGCTGCTCGCGCAGCTCACCGAGCGGGAGATGGAGATCGCGGGCGCCGTCGCCGAGGGACTGTCGAACGCCCAGATCGCGGAGCGACTGTTCCTCGGCGAGGCGACGGTCAAGACTCACCTGGCCCGCGCCACCACCCGGCTCGGGGTGAACCGCGTGCAGCTGGCGCTGCTGGTGGACCGGGCCTGGTGAAACGGCTGCCAACTCCCAGGACCACCGAGCGGCGGTGATTTTCGCCCGGCGCGTCGGTCACCATCGGCACGGGGGCTCACAGCAGAGCATCGTCGCCACAACCGGACCGGAGACCAACGATGGGGATCACACTTTCGGACACAGTCCTTCTGTTCGGGGCCATGCCGTGCTGACGCGGGTCGCGGACGGTGTGTGGGCGCACCGGAGCGAGCTGCTCCAGAACAACGCGGTGGTCGTGCGCGGCCCGAGCGGCGTACTTCTCGTCGACCCTGGGCTGACACGCGTCGAGATGGAGTGCCTCGCGCACGACCTCCGCGACCTGCGCCTTCCGGTCGTGGCGGGTTTCGCGACGCATCCCGACTGGGACCACGTGCTCTGGCACCCCGAGCTCGGCGACGCGCCCCGCTACGGCACGGCCCGCTGCGCGGCCGAGCTGCGACGCGTGCTGTCGGACCCGGGCTGGGAGACGCGCGTCACCGAGGGGCTGCCGCCCGAGATCTCGGACGACGTGCCGCTCGACGGGTACGGCCTCGTCACCGCCCTGCCGGACGGGACGACGCGGATCCCGTGGGACGGTCCTGACGTCCGGGTCGTCGCGCACCCGGCGCACTCCCCGGGCCACGCGGCCCTGCTGGTCGAGGAGCACCGGGTTCTTGCGGCCGGCGACATGCTCTCGGACGTCTTCGTCCCCATGCTCGACGACTTCGACGACGCGAACGACCCGATCGGCGACTACCTCAGCGGACTGGAGCTCCTGGAGCGGGTGGCCGGCGGCGTCGACGCCGTGGTCCCGGGGCACGGGTCCGTCGGCGGGGCCGACCAGCTGCGTGCGCGGTTCGCGCAGGACCGCGCGTACCTGCACGCGCTGCGGGACGGCCGCGCTCCCGACGACCCGCGGATCGGCCCGAGGGCCAAGCCCGGCTGGGAGTGGGTGAGCGACATCCACGAGGGGCAGGCCCAGAGCGTCGCCCGCCGGCGCGAGGCCCGCGGGTCGCGTGACTAGCGCGCCCCGGCGAACGCGTCGGCGTCAGTCGCCGCGGCGTCGAGGTAGCGCACGATCCGGTTGACGGCGTCCCGGCCGGCGCGGTTGGCGCCGATGGTCGACGCGGACGGCCCGTAGCCGATGAGGTGCACGCGCGGCTCGCCGTCCACCTGGGTGCCGTCCATGCGGATGCCGCCGCCGGCGGTGCGCAGGTGCAGCGGTCGCAGGTGGTCGAGGGCGGCGCGGAAGCCGGTGTTCCAGAAGATGACGTCCACGGGAACGGTCTCGCCGTCGGGCGTGACGACGCCGTCGGGAACGATCCGGGTGAACATGGGCCGCCGGTGGAGCACGCCGCGCGCCTCGGCGGCGAGCAGCGACGGCGTCTTGATGAGGCCGGTGACGGACACGACGCTCAGCGGCGGCAGCCCTTCACGCACCCGGTCGGCGACCATCGCCACGGCGCGCGAGCCGTCCTCGGGCTCGAACGAGTCGCGCCACACGGGCTCCCGCCGCGTGAACCAGAAGGTCTGCGCCACGTGCGAGACCTCCTCCAGCAGCTGCACCGCGGAGATCCCGCCGCCGACGACGGCGACGCGCTGCCCCGTGAAGTCCTCGGCCCGCACGTAGTCGGCGGTGTGCAGCTGGCGGCCACGGAACGTCTCCTGCCCCGGGTAGGCGGGCCAGAACGGCTTCGACCACGTGCCCGTCGCGTTGACGATCGCCCGCGCGACGACGACGCCGGACCGGCCCCCGCCCTCCCACCGGACGAGCAGCCCGTCGTCGTCCGCCTCCTCGACGCGGCGTACGCGCACCGGCCGGACGACGGCGAGGCCCAGCTCGTGCTCGTAGTCGCCGAAGTACGCGGGCAGCACGTCGACGCTCGCCGCCTCCGGCTCCACGTCGGGCTGCTCGATGCCGGGCAGGTCGTGGATGCCGTTCACCGTGCTCATCCGCAGCGAGCGCCAGCGGTGCCGCCACGCTCCCCCGGGCCCGTCCTCGGCGTCCAGCACGAGGTAGGTGCGTTCGCCGGACGCCGCGCCCGCCGCGGGCGCGAACCCGCGCCGCCGCAGGTGGTACGCCGCCGACAGGCCCGCCTGTCCCGCGCCGATCACGACGACGTCCGCCATCTGCGGCACGGCCTCGGTCGTCGTCATGCCTCTGGCAACACTGCCCGCGACGGCGTGCTTCCGAGGGCCCGTGTGGTGTCGCGCACCCGCCGGGTCCGTGTCCCTGGAGGGGACTACCGTCACGACCCATGACCTACGCCAACGTCGGCACGCTGGGTGCCGCCCCCGGGAAGCGCGACGCGCTGGTCGCGCACCTCACGCAGCGCAGCACGGAGCTCGCGGACGCGGGCTGCCTCCTCTACGAGGTCGGCGTCAGCGACGACCAGCCGGACACGGTGTTCGTCGCCGAGCTGTGGACGTCGGCGGAGGCGCACCAGGCGTCCCTGCAGCTCCCCGCCGTGCAGGCGTCGATCGCCGAGGCCCGGCCCCTGCTGTCCGGCGAGTTCGGCGGCTTCCGCTTCACGGTCGTCGGCTCGCCGCTGCGAGACTGACGCGGTGACACGGGGAGAGGCGGAGACGGCCCGCCACACCGCCGTCGTGATCGGCGGCGGCATCGGCGGCCTGGCGTCGGGCGTGGCGCTGGCGCGCCACGGCTGGGACGTCACGGTCGTCGAGCGCGCGATGTCGCTGGACCCGGTGGGCGCGGGGATCGTCGTCGCGCCGAACGCGGTGCGGTCGCTGGACGCGCTCGGGATCGGCGACGCGACGCGCGACCTGGCGGCGCTGCAGGGCGAGTTCGGCCTGCGCCGCCCGGACGGGAGGTGGCTGGTCCGCGGCCGCGCGGAGGGCGCCGAGTCGGTCTTCGGCGACCGCACGCTGATGCTGCACCGCGCGCAGCTGGTGGGGCTGCTCGCGGACGCGCTGCCGACCGGGGCGCTACGCCTCGGCACGACGGCGACCGTCACGGACCCGGGCACGGCCTCGCGCCCCGCACGCGTGACGACCACTGACGGCGCGCGCACGACCACGGAGGCCGACGCCGACCTCGTCGTCGCGGCCGACGGCATCGGCTCCGCCACGCGCACCCGCTGGTGGCCGAGCGCCCCCGCGCCGGTGTCCGGCGGGTCGACGGCGTGGCGGTTCGTCACCCCGCGGGTCCCCGGCGTCGTGGGCTCCGAGATCTGGGGCCGCGGGATCGTCGCCGGGGTCATGCCGCTGGCCGACGGACGCGTCTACGTGTACGTCTCGGTGGCCGACGCCGTCGGCGCCCCGCGCGGCCTCGACGAGCTGCGCGCCCGCCTCGCCGACTGGCACGACCCGGTTCCCGCGCTGCTCGCCTCCGTCGACGACGCCACGGCGCTGCGGCACGAGCTCCGGCACCTGCCCGCGCCCCCGGCATCGCTCGTGACGGGCCGGGTCGCGCTCGTCGGCGACGCCGCGCACGCGATGCTCCCGAACCTCGGGCAGGGCGGGTGCCAGGCGCTCGAGGACGGGGTGGTGCTCGGCGCGCGGGTCCGCCCGGACGACGACGTCGCGGCCGCGCTGCTGCGCTGGTCCGCCGAGCGGCGGCCGCGCGTGGCCCAGGTCATGCGGCTGTCGGCGCGGGTCTCCGGGCCGACCCTGTGGACGTCGCCCGCCGCCACGACCCTCCGCGACGCCGGGATGCGCGCCGTCGGCCGCTGGACGGAGGCGCTGGGCGCCCGAGCCCTGCGGCCGGTGATGGCCTGGCAGCCGCCCGCAGACTGACTTCGTCCTACGCTGGCACAGCCCCCACCCCAGCTGCCCGAGGAGCTGAGTCCCGCGTCTTCCGACCCCCGCCCCACGAAGGACGTTCCCAGCGCTGCTGCGCCCGAGGGACAGCTCCACCGGAGCCTGTCCCTGCGACACCTCGTCGTCTACGGCCTGCTGTTCATCGGCCCGACGGCGCCCATGGGCACCTTCGGGGTGCTGGACGCACGCAGCAACGGCGCGGTCGCCCTCGTGTTCGTCGTCGCGACCGTGGCGATGGCGTTCACCGCGTGGTCGTACGCCCGCATGTCCGTCGCCGTCCCGAAGGCGGGGTCGGTCTCGGCCTACGCGACGGCGGGGCTGGGGCGGCGGCCGGGCTTCATGGCCGGGTGGATGATCGGCCTGGACTACCTGTTCATCCCGAGCCTGGCCGCGCTGTTCTGCGGGATCGCCAGCCACGCCCTGTTCCCCGCGGTGCCGGTCTGGGCGTTCACCGGCGCTGCGGTGCTCCTCATCACGGGCCTGAACCTCGGCGGGGTCCGGCTCGCGGCCACGGTGGGGTTCGTCGCCCTGGTCGTGGAGATCGTGGTGCTCGCCGCCTTCTGCGTCGGCGCGGTCGTCGTCCTGGTGCAGGAGGGGCCGGCCAGGCCGTGGCTGTCCCCGCTGACCGGGCTCGACGGGTTCACGCTCGCCGGGACGCTCGGCGCAGTCTCGGTGGCGGCCCTCGCCTTCCTGGGGTTCGACGCGATCGCCACCTTCGCCGAGGAGAGCACCGGCTCCCCGCGGCAGATCGGCCGGGCCCTGATCTTCTGCCTCGTCCTCGCCGGGGCCCTCTTCGTGCTCCAGACCTACCTGGGCGCGCTCCTGACGACGGCGACGCCCCAGGAGCTGGCCGCGAACCCGGAGCAGCAGGGCACGATCTTCTACACGACGATCAGCGAGGAGATGGGGGCGTGGCTCGGCACCACCGTCACGACGGCGCGCGCCATCGGTCCCGTGCTCTCCGCGCTCGTCGCACAGGCCGCGGTGAGCCGCCTCATGTACGGGATGGCGCGCGACGGACAGCTGCCGGCTCGGCTCGGGTCCGTGAGCCGCCGGACCGGCGTGCCCCGGCTCGCGACCCTCGTCTCGGCGGTCGCCACGCTCCTCATCGCCGTGGCGGCGGCGGTCAGGCCCGACGGCCTCGACCTGCTGTCCTCGATGGTCACGGTCGGCGCCCTGACCGCGTTCGTCTTCCTGCACGTCGCCGTGGTCGGCTACTACGTGGTCGGCGGGCGCACCGACCGTCGGGTCCTGCACACGGTCGTCCCCGTCGTCGGCCTGGCGATCGTCGTCACCGTGCTCGTCCTGGCCAGCCATCTCGCCCTGGAGGTCGCGGCCGGGTGGCTCGTCCTGGGCCTGGTCATCATGCTCGTGCGGGGCAGGCGGCGTGACGCGTCCGCCGTCGGCGAACCCGGAAATTGAGTCGGGGTGGCTCAAGTTGAACCGGTCAGCAGCTACTCACCCGAGGAGGACAGCATGACCACCACCCTGACCCGCACCCCGTTCGCCGACGCGTGGCTCCGCGACCTGTGGACGCCGCGCCTCGCGACCGAGGGCCCCGTGCCCGCCGCCGACGTGTACCGCGACGGCGAGAACCTCGTCGCTCGCCTCGACCTGCCGGGCGTGAACCCGGCCGAGGACGTCACCGTCGAGGTCGAGGGCCGCAAGCTCGTCGTGCGCGGCGAGCGCAAGGACCAGCGCCCCGAGGAGTCCGAGGGCCGTCGCATCTCGGAGGTCCGCTTCGGCGCCTTCCGCCGCGTCGTCACCCTGCCGAAGTCCGTGGACGGCGACGCCGTCACCGCGGCCTACGACGCGGGCGTCCTGACGGTCACCGTCGCCGGCGTCTTCGCCGGCACGACGCCGCAGCGCATCGAGGTCACCAGCGCCTGATCCCAGGCTGATCTCAGGCACCGCCCGACGGCGCCCGGTCGCACCCGCGGCCGGGCGCCGTCGTCGCGTCCCGACGCAGCGCCTGAGGCGTGCTGTTTCCTTGAACCATGGAAGCCATCGCCGCAGCCGTCGCTGTCCTCGGGACGCTCCTTGGAGCGCTCGTTCAGCGACGATTCCAACGCCAGAGCGCCATCGAGACGAATGAACTCGCCCGACTCGAGAGCCTCCGTCAGGAACGCCTGGCCGCCAGCGCGGAGTATGCGGAAGCACTGGCCAAGTACAGGCGCGCCCAGATCGATCGCTGGTACGCACGTGACCAGGCCGGATCGACACCTCCCGAGAACGAACATGAGGTACATCGGCAGCGAGACCTCACTCAGGGGGCTCTGTTCCGCCTTCAGCTCGTATCAGACTCAGAAGAGTTGGCGAGTCTCGCCGACTCGGTCTTTCTCGCCATGAACGCCTTTAAGGCGGCAAGCTCTCGCGATGAGGTGGAAATGGTGCGCGATTCCACGCACGCCATGATCCGTGAATTCGTGCGTGCCGCAGGACGCCAGCTTGAACCAGGCAGCACGCGGCGAGCGCACGAAGGTCAATCGAGATCGTCGAGCACCTGATGGAGCGCGGCTGCGAAGGGCTCCAGGTCGTTCTCCACGGTCGCCCGGACGATAGTCCTGTCGACCGTCGTATAGCCGTGCACGATGCGGTTCCGGGTAGCCCAGATCGCCGGCCACGCCTCACCGAAGGCGAGCACCCGCCCGCTCTCGCTCAGGCGCGAGGCCGCATCGATCGCGGCGACGAGCCGGAGGCACACCGCGTCCACCAGCACCTGCGTCCCCCAGGAGCCTTCGGCGACGTGCTGCCCGAGAATCGCAAGGTGCTCGAGCGACTCCCGTGCCAGCTGGGCGTCGGTGCGCTTCACAGCGCGATGGCGTGCACGGACTCGCGAACAGCCGGCCGCAGCGCCATCTCGCTCACGACGTCGACCGGCCGACCGAGTAGGGCCTCGAGCTCGACCTCGAGCGCGCCGAGAGCGAAGAGGCCGACGCCGTCGTCGAGATCGACGAGGAGGTCGACGTCGGAGTCACCTCGGTGGGTCCCGGCGGCGACGGAGCCGAAGACGCGCACCCGTCGAGCGCCATGCCGCGCGGCGGCGGCGACGATGTCGTCCCGGTGGACACGAAGCACGTCGTCGAGCACAGATCCCGCAGGGCTCGCGCCATCCACGCCCAGCGCCGAACCGGGAGCGCCCGACCTGTCCAGCAACCGCTTGACCTCCGGCTGGCTGCGCCCGAGCGCCCGAGCGATCCTGCGCTGGCTCCAACCGAGGTCCCGTGCCTGGCGCGCACCTCGCTCGAGAGTCGCACGCGCCTCGACGCGAAGCACCTCCGCCTGGTCGGCCAACGCACCGAGGTAGTCGGCGAAGGCGCGCTCGACCGCCGACTCACCCTCTTCCTCACTTGACATACGGCCCCCTCCGATAGGTGATGCTATCGGATGCCTCGTCACACCTCCATCCCCCGTCTCGTCGTCACCGTGAGCAACCGACGAGAAGACGGACGAAGACGGACCGAGGAGACGAGATGTCGCACAGGACGCAGGTCGTGGTGGTGGGCGGCGGGTACGCCGGGGTGATGGCGGCGAACCGTCTGACGGCGCGGGACGACGTGGCCGTGACGCTGATGAACGCCCGCCCCGTGTTCGTGGAGCGGATCCGGCTGCACCAGCGGACCGCCGGGTCGCACGACGCGGTCGCGGACTACGGGGAGCTGCTGGCCGACGCCGTGCGGCTCCGGGTCGCGACCGTCGAGCGGATCGACGCCGACAAGCGGCGGCTCGTGCTCGCCGACGGCGACACCCTCGCGTACGACTACCTGGTGTACGCGGTGGGCAGCACGAGCGCCGCTCCCCAGGTGCCGGGGGCGGCGGAGCACGCGTACCCGCTGGCGAGCCTGGAGGAGGCGGACCGGCTGGCCCCGGCACTGGCCGCGGCCGCCCCCGGCGCGCGGGTGACGGTGGTGGGCGCGGGCCCCTCGGGCATCGAGGTGGCGTCCGAGCTGGCCGAGCTGGGCCGGGCGGTGACGCTGGTCTGCGGCGACCTGCTCGGCCCGTACCTGCACCCGAACGGCCGGCGGGCCGTCGCGGCCGCGCTCGCGCGGCTCGGGGTGGAGGTCGTCGCCGGACCCGGCGCCACCGTGACGGCGGTGACGGCGGACGCGGTGCAGCTCGCCGACGGCCGCGACCTGCCGAGCGACGTCACCATCTGGACCGCGGGCTTCGCCGTCCCGGACCTGGCCGCCCGCAGCGGCCTGACCACCGACGCGGAGGGGCGCCTGCGCACCGACGAGACGCTCACCAGCCTGGACGACGACCGCATCGTCGCCGCGGGCGACGCGGGCACGCCGTCCGGCCTGCCGTACCGGATGAGCTGTCAGGCGGCCGGTCAGCTCGGCGGTGCCGCCGCGGACACCGTGCTCGCCCGGCTCGCGGGGACCGAGCCCGCGCCGGTCGCGGTCGGCTTCCTGGGCCAGTGCCTCAGTCTTGGCCGCGGGGTGGGCCTGTTCCAGTTCGCGAACCGCGGCGATGTCCCGGTGCGGGCGTTCCTCGGCGGCCGGCTGGGCGCGCGCGCCGGGGCCTGGCTCAAGGAGCTCGTGTGCCGCAGCACCGTGCTCCAGCTGACGTGGGAGGCGCGGCGGCCCGGCATCCTCCGGTACCCCTCGTTCGTCGGCGACCCGCGCCGCGCGGCGGCGGTGCGAGACGGGCGGCAGGAGACGGTGGCGCCCGACGTCGTGCCGACGGCCTCGGTGTAGCCCTGTCCCGCGCAGGACGACGGCCGAGCCCCGGCGGTGGACCACCGGGGCTCGGCCGTGCGTGGCGCGGTCGCGCGGCGTCGTCAGCCGACGCGCCGCCGGTACGCGGCGACGGCGAGGGCGTAGCCGACCACCAGGATGCCGACGAGCCAGGCGAGGGCGACCCAGATGTCGCTGCCGACGGGCTGCTCCGCGAACAGGGCACGGATCGTGTCGACGACGGACGTCACCGGCTGGTTCTCCGCGAACCAGGCGACCGGGCCGGGCATCGTGTCCGTGGGCACGAACGCCGAGCTGATGAACGGCAGGAAGATCAGCGGGTAGCTGAAGGCGCTCGCGCCGTCGACGGTCTTCGCGGACAGCCCGGCGAGCACGGCGAGCCAGGTCAAGGCCAGCGTGAACATCGCCAGGATCCCGGCCACGGCCAGCCACGCCCCGAACGAGGCCCCCGTGCGGAAGCCCATGAGGAGCGCGACGCCGACGACGATCGCGACCGAGACGAGGTTCGCCACGACCGACGTCAGGACGTGCGCCCACAGGACGCTCGAGCGGGCGATCGGCATGGACTGGAACCGGTCGACGATCCCGCCCTGCAGGTCGAGGAACAGCCGGTACGAGGTGTACGCGACGCCCGACGCGATGGTGATGAGCAGGATGCCGGGCAGCATGTAGTTGATGTACGACTCGTCCGTGCCGAGGTCGATGGCCCCGCCGAAGACGTAGACGAACAGGAGCATCAGCGCGATCGGCGTGACCGCGGTGGTGATGATGGTGTCGGGACTGCGCAGGATGTGCCGCAGGGAGCGCCCGGTGAGGGTGCTGGTGTCGGCGAGGGCGTGGGTGGTCATCAGGATTCCTTCTCGGTACCGGTCGCGCCGACGAGCGAGAGGAAGACGTCCTCGAGGGACGGCTGCTTCTCGACGTACTCGACCTTGGCGGGCGGGAGGAGCTGCTTGAGCTCGGCGAGGGTGCCGTTCTGGATGATCGTCCCCTGGTGCAGGATGGCGATCCGGTCGGCGAGCTGCTCGGCCTCGTCGAGGTACTGCGTGGTGAGCAGCACGGTGGTGCCGTTGCTGGCGAGCTCCTTGACGGTCTCCCAGACGTCGATCCGCGCCTGCGGGTCGAGACCCGTGGTGGGCTCGTCGAGGAAGACGATCGGCGGGTCGCCGATGAGGCTCATGGCGATGTCGAGCCGACGCCGCATGCCGCCGGAGTACGTCCCCGCGCGGCGGCCGCCGGCCTCGGTGAGCGAGAACCGGGCGAGCAGGTCGTCGGCGATCGCGCCGGCGTCCGGCAGGTGCCGCAGCCTGGCGACGAGCACGAGGTTCTCGCGGCCCGTGAGGACCTCGTCGACGGCCGCGAACTGGCCGGTGAGGCTGATGGACCGGCGCACGTCGCCGGGCTTGGCCGCGACGTCGTAGCCGTGCACGACGGCGGTGCCCGCGTCGGCCTTGAGCAGCGTCGACAGGATCCGCACGAGCGTGGTCTTGCCGGCGCCGTTCGAGCCGAGCAGGGCGAAGATGCTCCCGGGGGCGACGTCGAGGTCGACGCCGCGCAGCACGTGCAGCTCGCCGAACGACTTCTCGATGCCCTGCACGTGGATCGCGGGCTCGGTGGTCTGAGGTGTGGTCATGTCCGTTGCTCCGTTCTTCGGTCGGTTCACGGCCGGCGGACGACGACGTCGCCGAAGCCGGTGCTGGCGTGGATCTCTGCGGTGGTCTCGTCCTCGACCGGCCCCTCGGTGGGGGTCAGCTGGTTGCGGACGGTCCCGCTCTCCGACGAGAGGTCGAGGTAGGCGGCGGTGCCCTCGGGCACCCCGACCTCGATGGATCCGAAGGAGGTCGTGAGGGTGACGGCGCCGGACTCCAGGTTGTTGACCCGGATGCCGGCGTGCGCCGACTTGGCCGTGAGGGTGCCGCGCACGCGACTCACGGCGATGTCGCCGTGCGCCCCGTGCACCTCGAGGGTCCCGGTCACGGAGCCGACGGTCGTGGTGCCGTTGGTCGCGCGGATCGTGCCGTCGCCGAGGACCTCGTCCACGAAGACGGACCCCGCGCTCACCTTGACGTCGAGGGAGCCGGTGACGCGGCCCGCGGTCGCGGAGCCGGCGGAGACCTTGAGGTCGAGCCGCTCGACGTCGTCGACGCGGGCGTTCCCGGCCGACAGCGTCATGTCGACGGCGGCGAGCGAGCCCTCGGCGTAGAGCGAGCCGACCTTGCCGCTCAGCGACGAGCCCTCGGGGAGCTCGACGGTGATGTCGGCGGTGCCGGACGCGAACGGGAGCACGTACTGCTTCCACGAGCCGGGGTACGTGATCGACACGGCGTCGCCGTCGCGGTCGACGCGCACCGACTCGGCGGCGCGTGCGCTGCCCGACTTGGCGTTGGTCGGCAGGACGGTGACGACGACGTCGTCACGCTCCCCGGCGACCACGTGCACGTTGGCGAACGGCACGTCGACGAGGACGGGGACGGGCTGGGGGGCAGGGAAAGTGGGCATGACGGAGCTCCAACAGTGGTGTCGGTGTGGTGTCAGGGGGAGGACGGGGGCGGTGCGGTGCGCGGACGTGCGAAGGGATCAGCGCACCCAGCCGGTGACGCGGCCGGAGCCGCGCTGCTGCGGACGGGCCTGGGCGGCCGGGCGTCCGGTGGACTGCTCGAGCGCGGCGGCGACCGCACGGACGAGCCACGTGTTGACGGAGACGCCGTCGCGAGCGGCGGCGGTCTCGGCCTGCGTCTTGAGGTGGTCGGGCAGGCGCAGGGTGGTGCGGGTGGTGGCGCCGCCCTCGAGGTCGACGCTCACCGAGAAGCCCGGGCCGGTCGCCTCCAGGGTCGGGGCGGACGCCGGGGCCTGCGCCGGCTCGGACGGCCCGGTCGGTGCGGTGACGACGAACTCGGGGGAACCGCCGCGGAGCCGGATGTCGACCGAGCCGGGGGCCAGATCGGCGGAGATCTCCCCCGCCGCGTCGGACAGCGCCTCGAGCAGCACCAGCCGGGCGGCGGCGTCGAGCGGGGCGGTCAGGCGGGAGGCCAGCTCCCGCGCCTCGTCCCCGCCGGCGGCGGCTGCGGTGCCGAGCTGCTGCTGCAGCGCGTCGACGTATCTCGTGAGGTCCATGGCTCCACTATGACACCATCGTGGTGTCACCACAAGCTCTTTGGCGTCATTTCTGGTGTCAATCTGGCGCCGGGTGGTGTCGCGGCGCGCCAGGGCCCGCGTCGTCGCAGGTCAGAGGTGCTGCTCGCGCAGGATGCGCACCGCCCTCGGCCCGACGCCGTGCAGGGCCAGGAGCTCGGCGTCGGTCCGCGCGGCGACGTCGGCGAGGGTCGTGACACCAGCGCCGGCGAGCGCCCGCGTGGCCGGGCGTCCGATGGCGGCGGGCAGGTCGCCCACCTCCCCCGGCTCGGCGGTGTCGGCCGCCGCGAGCGCGGCCGCGAGCCGCCGCGGTGCACGGACGGACCACGCCCGCCGGACCCAGTGGTTGAGCTGCTGCCCGTCCAGCGCGGCGAGCGGGAGCCGCACCCCGAGCAGGGTCGCCCCGCGGGTCAGCGGCTCCGCCCCGGGGACGTCGGCGACGGCCGCGTCGACGTCCTCCGTCGCGAGGTGCAGCTGGACGACGTCGTCCCGCGTCACCGACGCGAAGCCCTTGCCCCGCACGGTGAACGACACCATGCCGGCGCGCGCGCTCTCGGCCGCCTCGGGCAGGGCGAGGGCGGCCTGGCGTAGCTGGGCGACCGTCGTCATCCCGTCACCCTGCCACGACGGTTAGCGTGGCGTCGTGAGCAGACCCCCGCAGGGCCCCGACGACGCCGCGCGCGGCGTGCGCCTGTTCGACGACGTCCGCCCGGACGAGGCGGACCGCGCCTACCTGCCCGGCATGAGCAGCGCGTGGAAGATGCCCTGGTACGACGTGCAGAGCTGGTGGCGGCACGCCGGGCGGCTGCACCGCCGCACCGTCGAGGTGGCCGCGATCCAGCCGGGCCAGCGCGTGCTCGACGTCGGCTGCGGCACCGGCAACCTCGCCCTCACGGTGCTGCGCGCGGTGCCCGACGCCGCGGTGACCGGCCTCGACCCGGACGGCGCCGCCCTGCGCCGCGCGGCCCGCAAGGCCCGACGGCGGCGGGTCGGGCGGCGCGGCTCGCTCACGCTGGTGCGCGGCTTCGCCGACCGGCTGCCGGCCGCCGACGCGGGCATCGACCACGTCCTGTCCTCCCTCGCCCTGCACC
The DNA here is from genome assembly GCF_044389385.1 of Isoptericola sp. NPDC019571. Lineage (NCBI taxonomy): Bacteria > Bacillati > Actinomycetota > Actinomycetes > Micrococcales > Promicromonosporaceae > Isoptericola > Isoptericola sp. NPDC019571. The sequence goes on along the minus strand of NZ_JBIRXZ010000004.1, from coordinate 424,620 downwards.
ACGTGCCCCTGGACGAGAAGCGCCGGTTCGCCGCCGAGCTCGTCCGCGTCCTGCGCCCCGGCGGCACGGTCACGATCGCGGACCTCGACGCGCCCGGGCACGGCGGCGAGCACGGTCACGACAGCGGGCACGACCACGGGCACGGCGGGCACCGTCACCACCGGGAGATCGGGGCGAACCAGCACCGCGACGACAACGCCGACGGCGGGATCCAGCGCCTGCTCACGGACGCGGGGCTCGTGGACGCACGGGAGGTCGCGCGCGCGACGTTCATGGACACCCCCGTGATGTGGGTGCAGGCGCGACGCCCCTGACACCCGACGCCGGCAGGCGTCAGGACTTCCCGGCCTCGGCCTCGGCGGCGACGAACTCGGGCGGCGGGGCGAACTGGGAGAGCACGAGGTCGGCGCCGAACGGGTCGCGGATCGTCGCCTCCCGGGTCCACTCGGTGTCCTCGGTCGCGTGCACGACGGCGCCGGCCCGCTCGGCGGCCTCGGCGGCGGCGTCCCGGTCGACCACCGCGAACACGACCGACCACCGCGCCGGCCCGTCGGCGGGCAGCACCCCCGCCACGACGTCCGAGAACCCCGGCGGGACGAACTCCTGCCGCTCGTGGATGCCGGGGTCCACGGTGCGGGCCAGGTGGTCGCCGTACCCGGGCACCCGCGCCATGCCGGCCCCGAGGTCGTCGCTGCGCTCCCAGCCGAGCAGCGGCCCGTAGAACCGCAGCGCGGCGTCGACGTCAGGGGTGAGCAGGTTGCTGAAGTTCCAGGTGCCGGGCTCGTTGACGCGCTGCGCCCCGGCGCGGGTGCCGGCCCGCCAGAGCCGGCTGGGCGCGCCCTCCGGGTCGACGATGCGCGCCATCCACCCGGCGGCCTGCCCGGGCGGGCCGACCTGCTGCGGTGGCGAGCTCACCACGCCGCCCAGCTCGGCGACGCGGGCCGCCGCGGCCTCGAGGTCGTCCACGGCGAGGTACGTGTGCCACGCCGGCTCGCCGTCGTACCCCGGGTCGGGCGTGGCGACCGCGGCGATCGCCGTCGCGTCGGTGCCGTCCCACGACGCCACGGCGTACCGCCCGGGCGCACCCGGCGGCAGCTTCTCGGTGAACCGCCACCCGAACAGCGCGCCGTAGAACGCGAGCGCCGCGTCGACGTCGGCGACCTCCAGGTCGATCCAGCTCGGGACCCCGTGGGGGTACGTGTGCTGACTCATCTCCCCAGGTTGCACCGGCCCACCGACACCTCGCCCGACGACACGGCTGCCGCGGGTCACACCGCGGGCAGCTCGTCGCCGGCCGACGGGTAGGAGGCCTGCGCGCCCGGGGAGCGCACGGCGTACGCGCCGACGCGGGCCGCCGTGCGCGCGGCGTCGACGAGGCCGTCTCCCCGCGCCAGCCCGTGGGCGAGCGCTCCGACGAACGCGTCGCCGGCTCCCGTGGTGTCGACGGCGCGCACCCGCGGCGCCGGCACCGCCGTCACGTCGTCGTCCTGCCCGACCAGCGCCCCGCGGGGCCCGAGGGTCAGCACGACCGACCGCACCCCGCGCGCGAGCAGGCCTCGCACCAGCACCTCCTCGCTCTCCTCGGCGGGGACACCCAGCGCCCCGGCCACGAGCCGCGCCTCGTGCTCGTTGAGCACCAGCGGGTCGGCGCGCAGCAGCACGTCCTCGTCGACGTCGAGCACCGGCGCGAGGTTGACGACGAGCCGGCCCTGCGCGGTCCGCGCGGCGGCCTCGATGGCCGCCCGCGGTATCTCGCCCTGCAGCACGACGCTCGCGGCGCCCGCGACGAGACCGGCGTGCGCGCTCACCATGGCCTCGTCGACGGCCCCGTTGGCGCCGGGGACGACGACGATGGAGTTCTCGCCGTCGTCGCTCACGGTGACGATCGCGATGCCGGTGCGGCGCCCGGGCGCGACCGCCAGGGCCGTGAGGTCGACACCGGCGGACCGGAGCCCCGCGAGCGCCGCGTCGGCGAACTCGTCGTCGCCCACCGCGCCGACGAACGCGACGTCCGCGCCCAGCCGGGCGGCCGCGACGGCCTGGTTGGCCCCCTTGCCGCCGGACATGACGCGCATGCCGTGCCCGAGGACCGTCTCGCCGGGCGCCGGGTGCGCCGTCACGCCGACGAGCAGGTCCGCGTTGGTGGACCCGACGACCACCACCCGGCCGGTCGAGGACGTCACCGAACCCATTCCCGTCACCTCCTGCGCCGTCGTGCGCCGTCGTGTCCCGTACGTCCCGGAAACGATGACACACGGCGCGTCCGCCCTCACCCCGCGGCCGACGTTCACGCGCCGTTGAGGCGGGCGTCACCGGCCGGCGCTAGCGTCGGCCGGGTGACCACGCCCACGATGCGACGACGCACCCTCACGGCCGCCACGGCGCTCGCCGTGGCCCTCCCCACCGCCCTCCTCCCCCTCGCCGCGAGCGCCCACGGGCACCACGGCGGGCACCACGGCGGGCACGGTCCCGACCGCTCGCTGCGCGTGGCGACGTACAACCTGTCGCTGAACCGCGCGGCGGAGGGCGAACTGCAGGCCGACCTGTCCACCGGCGACGACCCGCAGGCCCGCACGGTCGCGGAGGTCATCCAGCGCGCGGACCCGGACGTCGTCCTGCTCAACGAGTTCGACCACGACGCCGCCCACGCGAGCGTGGACCTGTTCCGCGAGAACTACCTCGAGGTGCCGCAGGGCGGCGCCGACCCGGTGCGCTACCGCTACGCGTACACCGCGCCGTCGAACACGGGGATCCCCAGCGGCGTCGACCTCGACAACAGCGGCACGGTGGGCGGCGGCAACGACGCCTTCGGCTTCGGCGAGTTCCCGGGCCAGTACGGCATGGTCGTGCTGTCGAAGTACCCGATCGACACCCGGAACGTGCGCACCTTCCAGCACTTCCTGTGGAAGGACATGCCGGGTGCGCTGCTGCCCGACGACCCCGCCACGCCCGAGCCCGCGGACTGGTACTCCCCCGCGGAGCTCGACGTCGTGCGGCTGTCCAGCAAGTCGCACTGGGACGTGCCCGTCCGCGTGGGCCGCGAGACGGTGCACGTGCTCGCCGCGCACCCCACCCCGCCGACGTTCGACGGGCCGGAGGACCGCAACGGGCGCCGCAACCACGACGAGATCCGGTTCTGGGCCGACTACGTGACGCCCGGGAAGGCCTCGCGCTACGTCTACGACGACGAGGGCGGGCGCGGCGGGCTGAAGCCCGGCGAGCGCTTCGTGATCCTCGGCGACCAGAACGCCGACCCGCTCGACGGCGACTCGGTGGACGCGGCGATCGACCAGCTCCTGGACCACCCGCGGGTCACGGACCCGCGCCCGACGTCGGAGGGCGCGGTCGAGGCGTCGTCCCTGCAGGGCGGCGCCAACGCGACGCACCGGGGCGACCCCGCCCTCGACACGGCCGACTTCGCCGACACCGCGCCGGGCAACCTGCGGGCCGACTACGTGCTGCCGTCGAGGGGCCTGCCCGTGCGCGACGCCGGCGTGTTCTGGCCCACGCAGGCCGACCCGCTGTCCCGGCTCACCGGCACGTACCCGTTCCCGTCCAGCGACCACCGCCTGGTGTGGGTGGAGCTGCGGGTCGGCTGACCGCGGACACGGCGCCGCGGAGAGCGCGCCGCGGGACCGGTGCCGAGGGCATCCCGAATCACCCGCGCTTCACCCCCGCCGCCGGCACCCCGCCGGTGCGAGCGCCCCCGGGCGGTCGCAGGCTCGACAGTGCTGTGCCATCTCACCGTCGAGCCCTGGAGATCCCATGAGACGCGCCCTCACCGCGGCCGCCGCAGCAGCGACGGCGCTGCTGCTCGCCGCGAGTCCCGCCGCCGCCCACGGCGGCAAGCCCGCACCGAAGCCCCCGACGGTCACCGAGATCGCCTCCGGCCTGGTCACCCCGCTCAGCGCCGCGGTCGGCGCCAAGGGCACCTCGTACGTCACCCAGAACTTCGCCGGCCTGCTCACCGAGGTGGACAAGCGCGGCGACGCCACCGTCCTCTACGCGTCCGCGAACGGCGAGGAGGTGGGCGGCGTCTCCTACCGCGACCGCCGCCTCACGTTCACCGAGACCCTCATCGACGACGAGACGGGTCCCGTCGCGTCGAGCATCAAGACGCTGCGCCTCGACAAGAAGGGCGACCCGACCGGCCCGGCGCGCACGCTCGCGGACGTCCGCGCGTACGAGGACGCGAACAACCCGGACGGCGACGTCACCTACGGGTTCCGCGACGTCGACCAGGCCTGCCTGGACCAGGCACCGCCGGACGGCATCCCGGTCCGGTACGAGGGGATCCAGGACTCGCACCCCTACGCGACCACCCGCGGCTGGGGCACGACCTTCGTCGCCGACGCGGGCATGAACGCGATCCTCTCCGTGAGCGATCGCGGCCGCGTGCGCACCGTCGCGGTGCTGCCCGCGCAGCCGGCCGTCGTCACGGCGGACGCCGCGGCGATGTTCGGCCTGCCGGACTGCGTCGTCGGCGAGACGTACTGGTTCGAGCCCGTCCCCACGGACGTCGAGGTCGGCCCCTGGGGCCAGCTCTACGTCACCACCCTGCCCGGCGGGCCGGAGGACGACAGCCTCGGCGCGCGGGCGGCGGTCTACCGCGTGAACCCCTGGTCGGGTTCCGTGCGGATGGTCGCGGGCGACCTCCTCAGCGCCACGAACCTTGCCGTCTCGCCGTCCGGGGACGTCTACGTCGCGGAGCTGTTCGGCGGGAAGATCACGCAGGTGACGCGCCACGGGAACCGCACCGTCGTCGAGACCGCGCTGCCCGCCGGCCTCGAGTGGGACCACGGTGACCTCCTGGCCACCACGAACGCGCTGCCCGGCGAGGGCGCCCCGCCCGACGGCCACCTCGTGCGCGTCGACCTCTCCCGGTCGCACGGGCACGGCCACGGCCACCACGGCCGCTGACCGTCCCTGGTCGTGGGGGGGGGGGGCGGGGGGGGGGGGGGGGGGGGCGGCCGGCCCCCCCCCCCCCCCGCCCCCCGCCCCCGCGGGGGGGGGGCCCGCGGCGCGCGGGGGGGGGGGGGGTCGCCCGCCGCGGGCCCCCCGGGCCAGCGCCGGGCCAGCCGGGGGGGGGCGGCCGCGGGGGGGGTGGGGGGGGGGGGGCCGGGGGGGCCCCCCCCCCCCCCCCCCGCCCCCCCCCCACGACCCTCGCGGGTCAGGGCGTCAGCACCCGGGCCTGCTGCTGGGCGAGGACGCTCAGCTCGGCGGCCTTGAAGGCGTGCTCCTGCGTCATCGCGTTCTCGGTGCGCTCCAGGCAGTCGAGGATGAGCTGCCCGAAGTAGGGGAAGCCGACCTGGCGGTCCGCGACCAGGTGGTGCTCGCCCTCGCCGTCGACGAGGAACACGTGGCCGCCGCCCTCGCCGGTGCCGACGTTGACGTACTTGCGCAGCTCGATGTACCCCTCGGTGCCGAGGATGATCGTGCGGCCGTCGCCCCACGTGCTCAGCCCGTCCGGCGTGAACCAGTCGACGCGCACGTACCCGGTGGCCCCGTTGTCCATGACAATGCCGGCCTCGCCGAAGTCGTCCAGCTCGGGGTGGTCCGGGTGGTGGTAGTTCGCGATGGCGGCGTGGCTGATCTCCGCGTCCTTCGCGCCCGCGTAGTGCAGCATCTGGTCGAAGTTGTGGCTCCCGATGTCGCACAGGATGCCGCCGTACTTCTCCTTCTCGAAGAACCAGTCCGGTCGCCCGGTGCCGAGACGGTGCGGGCCCAGGCCCATCACCTGCAGCACGCGACCGATCGCCCCGCGGTCGATGAGCTGCTCCGCGAGCACGGCCGCCTCGACGTGGATCCGCTCGGAGTAGTAGACGGCGTACTTCTGACCGGTGCGGGCCGTGGCCTCGCGCGCGGCGGCGAGCTGGTCGAGCGTCGTCAGCGGCGCCTTGTCGGTGAAGTAGTCCTTGCCGGCCTCGATCACCCGCAGCCCGAGCGGCGCCCGCTCGGACGTCACCGCGGCGCCCGCGACGAGCCGCACCTCGGCGTCGTCGAGGATCTCGGCCTCGCTGCGCGCCACCCGCACGTCGGGGAACTTGCTGCGCATCACCTCGACCTTGGCCGGGTCGGGGTCGTACACCCACTTCAGGGTGCCGCCGGCGCCCGCGAGGCCCTCGCACATGCCGAACACGTGGCCGTGGTCGAGGCTGGTCGCCGCGAAGACGAACTCCCCCGGCTCGACGACGGGCGCGGGCACGGGCTCCGGCGCGTACGCGGCGCCGCTCGCGGTGCTCGCCGCGCTGATCGGGCTGCCCGCGCTCATGCCTTCGCCCCCACCGTGATCGCGCCCGGCAGCTCGCCCACCGACGCCGTCTTCTCGAAGAACCGCGGCGCCCGCTCCAGGAGGGTGCCGGTGCGGTAGTAGGGGTCGTCGGGCGACAGCGGCAGGTCCACGGTGCGGCGCTCGATGCCCGCCTCGTAGATGGCGGTGACCAGCTCGATGGCGCGGCGGCCGGCATCGCCGTCGACGGCCGGACGCCGGCGCTCGCGCACGGCGTCGAGCATGTCGGCGATCTGCCCGGCGTGGCCGGTGTGCTCCAGCGGCCGGTGCGCCGCCGCGACGGCCTCGATCTGCGCGACACGCTCCGTGTCGTCCTCGTCGGCGGGGAAGCCGTTCGGGTTGGCCAGGTTCGCCTCGACCTTCCACGGCTGCGAGACGCGCGCGTTCCGGCCCTGCACGACGATCGCCTGCTCCTCGCCGTGGCTCACCACGGAGGCGGTGACCTCGGCGAGCGCGCGGTCGTACTGCAGCACGCTCACCGACAGGTCCTCGACCTCGGCGTTCTCGTGCGCGGCGTTGGTGAGCACCGACGTCACGGCCTTCGGCGAGCCGAGCATCCACAGCGTCATGTCGAGGTGGTGGATGGCGTGGTTGAGCGTGCAGCCGCCGCCCTCGCGCTCCCAGGTGCCGCGCCACCACAGGTCGTAGTACTCGGTGCCGCGCCACCAGGCGGAGCTGACCTGGGCGTGCGTGACGGGGCCCGCGAGGCCGGAGTCGAGCACCTCCTTGAGGGTCGCGATGTCGTCGCGGAACCGGTTCTGCGCGACGACGGACAGCAGGCGGCCGTTGTCCTGCGCGGCGGCGATCATCGCGTCGCACTCCTCGAGCGACGGCGCCATGGGCTTCTCGACGAGCACGTCGACGCCGGCCTCCAGGGCCTGGATCGACAGGGCGGCGTGGGTGGACGGCGGCGTCGCGACGCTGACGAGGTCGAGGTGCTGCTCGGCGGCGAGCATCTCGGCCGCGTCGGTGTAGACGCGGGCGCCGTCGAGCCCGAGCTCCGCGCGCATGGCCTCGGCGCGGCCCGGGGCGGGGTCGCACAGCGCGACGATCTCGCACTCCCCCGCGAAGCGCTGGTAGCCGTCGACGTGCGCCCGGGCGATGCCGCCCGTGCCGACGATCCCGATGGTGAGCATGGTTCCTCCGATGGAACGAGCTGGCTGACGATCCGGCATGATACGTATCATGCAGCGGTGATCAGACTGGCCGCCGGGCAGCGGACCTGTCAAGGCGAGAGGTGAGGGAGGTCATACTGTGGCGGTGCCGAACCCACCCACCAGCCGCGACGTCGCGCGCCTCGCCGGGGTGTCCCAGGCGACGGTGTCCTACGCGCTCACCGGGCGCGGCACCATCTCGGCGGCCACCCGCGCGCGGGTGCTCGAGGTGGCCGAGTCGGTCGGCTACCGGCCCAACCTCGCCGCACGGTCCATGCGCACCCGGCGGTCCGGCCGGCTCGCCGTGGTGACCGGCGCGAGCCTGGACCACCAGGTCAGGCTGCTCACCGGCGCCGGGGAGGTCGCCGAGGCGGCGGGGTACGTGATGGAGACCCACACCGTCGACGGCACCCTCGAGGAGCGCACCGGTCGCGTCCGGGACCTCGCCGAGAGCGGCCAGTACGAGGGCGTCCTCACCCTCGTCCCCGTGCTGCCCGCGGCCCTCGCGGACCCGTCCGGCTCCGCGAGTCCGGACGGGGGCGCGCCCGTCGTCGCCGAGGCCACGTTCGACGAGCAGATGCGCAGCGTCGGCAACCTCGCCGACGCGAGCACCGTCGAGGTGCTGGTCGGGGCGCTCGTGGCCGCCGGGTACCGCCGGTTCGTGCACGTCGCGGGCCCCGACCACTACGCCTCGGCCCGCGCCCGCCGCGACGTGTACCTGGCGTCCGTCGCCCGGGCCGCCGCGGACCCCACCACGGCCGACGTCGTGTCCCTCGGGGTCATCGGCGGCTCCTGGTCGGGCGACGACGCGCGTCGCGCCGTCGCCGAGATCCCCGCGGACGCGCCACCCCTCGCGGTCGTCGCCGGGAACGACTACCTCGCCGCGGGCGTGGTGCGCGGCGCCGCCGAGCGCGGCTGGTCGGTGCCGGACGACCTCGTCGTCACCGGCTGGGACAACTTCGCGATGGGGGCGCTGATGATGCCGTCGCTCACCACCGTCGACGTCGACTTCCCCGAGGCCGGCCGCACCGCGATGCGCCGGCTGGTCGCGACCGTGCGAGGCGAGCCCCGTCCGGCGCCCGGCGCGCCGATCCACCGCATCGTGTGGCGGGAGTCCACCGGCGGGCGCCCCGGTGCGGAGGCCGTCCAGGAACCGCCCCGGTGACGCCCTTACCCTGAGCCCGTGACCGAGCCCCGCACCCTCCCGCCGTTCGCCTCCGACAACTACGCGCCCGCGCACCCGGACGTCCTCGCCGCCGTCGCCGCGGCGAACGACGGGTACGCCGTCGCGTACGGGGACGACCCGTGGACGGCGCGCCTCGACGCCCGCGTGCGCGAGGTGTTCGGCGCCGGGGCGCTCGCGTTCCCCGTGCTCAACGGCACCGGCGCGAACGTCGTGTCGCTCACCGCGCTGTCGCCGCGCTGGGGCGGCGTCGTGGTGTCCGACGTCGCGCACGTGAACACCGACGAGAACGGCGCGCCCGAGCGGGTCGGCGGCCTCAAGCTGCTCGCCTGCCCGTCCGTGGACGGCCGGATCACGCCCGACGACGTCGCGCGCTGGGCGGGGCAGCGCGACGACGTGCACCGCGCCCACCCCGCGGTGCTGTCCCTCACGCAGTCGACCGAGCTCGGCACCGTCTACCCGCTCGAGGAGCTGCGGGCGCTGACGCACGTCGCGCACGACCTGGGGATGGCCGTGCACGTGGACGGCTCACGCCTCGCGAACGCGGCCGCGACGCTGGGCTGCTCGCTGCGGGCCCTCACCACCGACGCGGGCGTCGACGTCGTCTCCCTCGGCGCCGCGAAGAACGGCGGCATGCTCGGCGAGGCCGTGCTGGTCCTCGGGCCCGACGACGCCCCGGACGCCGCGTCCGCCCGCGCGCGGGAGGCGGCCGCCGCCGCCGTGCCGTTCCTGCGCAAGGCGACGATGCAGCTCGCGTCCAAGACGCGGTTCGTCTCCGCGCAGCTCCTGGCCCTGCTCGGGGAGCCGGACGACGCGGAGCCGCTGTGGCACCGCAACGCCGCGCGCGCGAACGCGATGGCCGCGCGGCTGCGCGCGGGGCTCGAGGCGCTGGCCGGGTCGGACGGCGACGGCGTGCGCATCACCCGCCCCACCGAGGCGAACGCCGTCTTCGCCACGCTCCCCCGCCCCGCCGCCGACCGGCTGCGCGCCGTCGCCCGCTTCTACGACTGGGCCGACGGCGAGACGCCCGACCGCGTCGAGGTGCGGCTCATGTGCGCCTGGGACACCGCGCCGGGGACGGTCGACGCGTTCGTCGCGGCGGCCGCCGACGCCCTCGCCTGATCGCAGCGGCAGTTCGGGTTCGGCGCGGCAGTTCGAACTGCCGCGCCGAGCCAGAACTGCCGTTCCGACCGGGACGGTCAGCGGGACGCCGGGGTAGCGACCGGCCGGTCGTGGGCCGCTGCGTCGTGGTCCTCCAGGTTCCGCAGCCTCCGCACGGGGCTGAGGCCCACGATGACGGGCCCGAGCAGCAGCACGAACGCGGAGCCGAGCAGCACGGCTCGGCTGCCCACGTGCGCGGCGAGCACGCCGGCCGCGAGCGACCCGAGCGGGATCATGCTCCAGGAGACGAACCGTACGGTCGCCATCACCCGCGAGAGCAGCTCGGGCGGGCTCGCGACCTGCCGGTAGGTGCGCGTCACGACGCTCCCCGGCACCACGGACGCCCCGAAGACCATCGTGCCGACGGCGAAGCAGAGCCACCCCGCGGCGCCGGCGCCGAGCGGGACCAGCAGCGCGCCGGCGAACCCGACCAACCCGTCGAGCAGCAGCACCCGCGCGGACCCGAAGCGCCGCACGAGCCACGGCGTGGCGGCCGCCGCGAGCAGCGACCCCACGCCGTCGGCGGCGAGCAGCACGCCCACCATCGCGGCCGGGGCGTCGAGGTCGCGCACCAGGTAGAGCGCGAACAGCCCGGCCTGCACGCCGCACACGAGGTTGACGACGCACGCCCACCAGGTGGCGGGCGCGATCACCGGGTGCCGCACCACGAACCGCCAGCCCTCCGCGATCATCTGCCCCATCCCGGGCCGCGCCTGCCCGTCGCCGAGGGCGGGCTCGTGACGCTCGGGCAGCCGCCGCAGCAGCAGGGCCGACACCACGTACGACACGGCGTCGACCAGCAGCGCGGGCACGGCACCCACGGCCTGCACGAGCAGTCCCGCCACCGACGGCCCGCCGAGCTGCGTGGCGGCCTGCGTGCCCGAGACGAGGCTGTTGCGGCTGGTCAGCTCGTGCTTCGGCACCACCGTCGGCAGGAAGGTCGTGTTGGCGGTGAAGAAGAACACCTCGGCCACGTTGACCGCGAGCGCCGCCAGCACGAGGTGGACCAACGAGAGCTCCCCGAGCCACCAGACCAGCGGGACGGCGAGGATCGCGGCGGCGCGCGCCAGGTCGGCCGCCACCTGCGTGGCGCGCAGCGGCAGCCGGTGCACGATCGCGCCGGCGGGCAGGCCGAGCACCACCCAGGCGAGGTACGACGACGCGGCCAGCAGGCCCGTCTCGACCGGGCCGGCGTCCAGCACGGTCACCGCGGCCAGCGGCAGCGCGACGGTCGTGACGGCGGTGCCGACGCCGCTGGTGGTGCTCGCGGCCCAGTAGGTCCAGAACGGCCGTGCACTCGTGGCCACCGGGCCACCTCCTCGTCGATGAGACTCCGCGGGGCCCGCCGGGAACAAGGCGGGGCCGCGTCGTCGTTGGTAAGTTCCAAATTGGAACTTACCCCACGGCGCGGGATGGACGCACACCCCGGCCCGGCGAGAGGATGTGCCCCATGCGCCGCGAGGACCTTGCCGACAGCTCGTGCGGCATCGCGCAGTCCCTCGGCGTCGTCGGCGACTGGCAGAGTCTGCTGATCGTGCGCGAGGCGGCCGCGGGCGTCACCCGGTTCGAGGGCTTCGACCGCGAGCTCGGGCTGTCCCGCCGCGCGCTCACCGAGCGGCTCGGCGGGCTCGTCGAGCACGGCGTCCTGGAGAAGGTGCCGTACTCCGAGCGCCCGCCGCGCCACGACTACCGGCTCACCGCCCGGGGCGAGGGCCTGCTCCCCGTGCTGCTGGCGCTGCAGGAGTGGGGCACGCGGTTCGTCATGGGCGACGGCGAGGTCAGCGGCGCGCTGGGCGACGGCGACCTCGCGCGGGCGCGCGCGCTCGAGGGCACGCACGTGCCCGACGTCGCGCTCACGGCGCACGACGGCTCCACCGTGCGGCTCGTGGACCCCGACCGGTGGACCGCGCTGTTCTTCTTCCCCGGCGCGTACGCCCCCGGCACCCACGGCTACCCGCCGCGCTGGGGCGAGGTGCCCGGCACCGCCGGCTGCACGCTCGAGTGCGTCACCTACGGCCGCCGGCACGCCGACCTCGAGGCTGCCGGCGCACGGGTGCTCGGCGTGAGCACGCAGCACCCCGAGCAGCAGGCCGCGTTCGCCGCCCACGCCGAGCTGCCCTACCTGCTCGCGTCGGACCAGGACGGGCTGGCCGCGTCCGCCCTGCGGCTGCCCGTGTTCCGCGCCGGCGGCTCCGACCGGCTCAAGCGCGTCACGCTCCTGGTGGACCCGGCCGGCGCCGTCCGGCACGTGCAGGCGCCGGTGACCGACCCCGCAGAGTCGGTCGACGACGTGCTCGCCCTCGTGCGCGGGCTCGCGGCCACGACGCCGTCGGGGACGGCGGCGGCGAGGGCCCGGCGCTAGGGTCGGAACCAACCGGAGCCGGCGGAAGGAACCCCCACCATGACCAGCCCCACCAGCACGTCGGAGCACCGCTACCCGCACGTGGCCGAGGCGTCGATCCACGTGACCCAGCCGCCCGAGCGGGTGTGGGCCGAGCTCATGCACCCCGGCGCGCGCTGGATGCTCGGCGCGAACATCGAGACGGACTTCCGGCCGGGCAGCCCGATCACGTTCGAGGGCCACTTCTTCGGCCGTCAGTTCGCCGACAAGGGCGTGGTGATCGCCGTCGAGCGCCCGCGCCTGCTGCACTTCACGCACTTCTCCCCCCTGGCCGAGCTCGCGGACGTCGAGGACAACTACCACGAGATTCGCATTGCGCTCGAACCGGACGAGACGGGTACGGTCGTGTCCGTGAGGCAGGAGAACATCGACACGGCCCAGCACGCGACGAACTCGCAGGCGCACTGGCAGGACGCGCTCGCGACCCTCGCCCACCGCGACGGTGCACCTGCCCGACGCGCGTGACCCGCGGTCGGCCCGCACGGGCCGTCGCCGCCTCGCTCGCCACGACGCTCGTCGTCGTCCTCCTCGCCGCGTGCTCCGGCGCGGGCAGCGAGCCGTCGCCCGGCCCGGCATCCTCCGCCTCGGAGGGCTCGCCGTCGAGCTCACCCAGCCCGTCCCCGAGCCCGACGACCGCGTCCCCGAGCGCGACGGCGCCCCCCACCCCCGAGCCCACCGGCACCCCGACGCCCGACGACGTGCTCGCGGGCTGGACCCTCGAGCAGAAGGTGGGCCAGCTGCTCATGGTCGGGGTGTCGGTCAGCGACCCGGCCGCGGTGAGCGCCGAGTCGGTCCGCGACAAGCACGTGGGCAACGTGTTCCTGCACGGCCGCAGCACGGCCGGTGCGGAGGCGACCCGCGAGCTGGTCGACGAGTACACCGGCCTCGTGTCCCGTCGCTCGACGCACGCCACGCCGCTGCTCGTGGCCACCGACCAGGAGGGCGGCCTCGTCCAGGTGCTGCGGGGCCCGGGCTTCTCCGAGATCCCCAAGGCCACCGAGCAGGCCACGTGGAAGCCCGCCACGCTGCAGGACCGCGCCGAGGGCTGGGGCGACGAGCTCGCCGCCGCGGGCGTCAACCTCAACCTGGCGCCCGTGATGGACCTGGTCGACGAGGACGCCGCCGCGGACAACCCGCCCATCGGCTACTTCGGCCGGAACTACGGCTACACGCCGAAGTCCGTGGTGCGCTCCGCGAACGCGTTCGGCGCGGGCCAGCGGGCCGCCGGCGTCGAGCCCGTGATCAAGCACTTCCCGGGCCTCGGCCGCGTCACGCAGAACACCGACACCGACTCCCGCGTGACGGACGACGTCACCACCCGCGACGACGCGTCCGTGCGCGTCTTCGCCCGGGGGATCGAGGCGGGCGCCCGCTACGTGATGATGTCGAGCGCCGTCTACGAGCGCATCGACCCGGACGAGCCCGCCGTGTTCTCCCCCGTCGTCGTGGAGGACGTCCTGCGCGGCGACCTGGGGTTCGACGGCGTCGTCATGACGGACGACGTGTCGGCCGCCGCCCAGGTGCAGGACCGCTCGCCCGGCGAGCGGGCGGTGGACGCCGTCGACGCCGGCGTGGACCTGGTGCTCGCGTCCGCGGACCCGTCCGTCGCGCCCGCGATGGCGGACGCCCTGGTCGCGAAGGCCCGCAAGGACCCGGACTTCGCGAAGAAGGTCGACGCCTCCGCCCGCCGGGTGCTGGCCGCCAAGGCCGCCACCCTCCCGCCGAGGTAGTACCAGGCTCCGCGAGGTAGTCCCCGGGCTGCCGAGGTAGTACCGAACGCGGCGAGGTAGTACCGAACGCGGCGAGGTAGTACCGAACGCGGCGAGGTAGTACCGCCCGGGTGGAATCTGACTACCTCACGCAAGGGTGCACTACCTCGCCCGTTCCGGTACTACCTCGGCAGCCCCCGGTACTACCTCGGCGGGCTGCGCCGTCGGCGCCGTGCGCGCCTGACCTCGCGCGGCGGGAGCGTCGCCGGGCGAGGATCGAGCATGACCCGCACCGCCGGCGACGCCCTCGGCGCCGCGATCCGCGTCCACGCGGAGACGATCCTGCGCGGGCACGACGACGTGCGGACGGCCGCGGCCCGGGCACCGGGTGCGCCGGACGACGCGCCCGACGCGGTGCACGACGCCCGCGTGGCGGTCCGGCGGCTGCGCGCCACGCTGCGAGTCTTCCGGGACGGCACGGCCCCCGAGCCGGGCACGGTCGGGGCCCTCACCTGGTGGGTGCGCACCCTCGGCGCGGCGCGCGACGCCGAGGTGCGGCGGACGGGCCTGGCGGAGCTCGCCGCGGGCCTCGAGCGGCCCTCGCCCGAGGTGCTCGCGGGTCTGGCGACGCTCGACGGCGCGCTGGTCGCGGCCGACGCCGCCGCCCGGGCGGAGGTGACGGCGGCGCTCGCGTCGGCCCGTTGCCGGGACCTCACCGCGCGGCTCGACGCGCTCGTCACGGCGCCGCCGCTGACCGACCGGTCCGGGGAGGCCGCGGCGACGACCCTGCGCCCCGCAGTCGTGCGCGAGCTGGGACGGGTGGGACGGCACGCCGGGCCGGTCGCCGCCTGGCGGGGTCCGGGGACGGGCGACCGGCCGCCGCCCGACGTCGTGCACCGCCTGCGCAAGGCGGCCCGCCGGGCGCGCTACGCCGCCGAGGTGCTCGCGACGTCCGGCGACCGCGCCACCGACCGCTGGGCCGACGACGTCGTCGCGCGCCACCGCGAGCTGCAGGACCTGCTGGGCACCGTGCACGACGCCGACGTGCTGCGCGCGACCCTGTCGGCGCTGCGCGAGCCGCGCACCGCCGCGGCGGTCGACGCGTGCGAGCGGCTCGGCGACGACCGTGCCGCGCAGGCCCTCGCCGCCGCGGCTGCCGCCGTCCGCTGAGCCGGAAACGCGGCCGAGCACGCGATCCGTCGCGCCATCAGGTCGGATGGTGCGACGGATCGCGTGCTCGAAGGCAGGTCGGTCAGTGGCCGCCGGAGACCAGGAAGACCAGCCCGAAGGCGATGGCCCCGACGACGACGCCCATGCAGGCGATGGCGCCCGCGAGGCGGGCCGGCGACGGGCGCGGGATGGCGACGGCGCGCGACGTCGGGGCGTCGTTCGCGTCGGAGGACGACGGGGAGACCGGACCGCCCGACGCGTCGGCCGGCGTCGTACCGGCCAGCAGCCGCAGCCCGAGCGCGAAGAGCGCGGGGATGCCTGCGCCGACGATCAGGCCGGCCACGAGGACCTGGCCGAGCGAGCCCCACTCGATGAAGTTCATGCTCCCACCTTCGGGTTGGACGGGGCGCTGACGGTGCCCACGGCGGCGACGGCCGGCGCGACGGACGAGGCGGTGGCGACGGCGGGCACGGGCCCGACGCGCTCGCCGCCGGCCTCGCCGGTGGTGGCGGCGACGGGCTCGACGGACGCGCCCTTCTCCTCGTCCCAGGCCTCGTTGACGTTGGTGTGGTCGACGGGCTTGCGCCGCGAGGCGACCCAGATCGCCGCGGACGCCACGACCAGCAGCACGAAGACGGCGATCGTGCCGGCGGCGCCGCCGATGGACGACTCCAGCCAGTGGCACAGCGCGCCGACCAGGCCGGCCGCGGGGAGGGTGACCATCCAGGCCACGAACATGCGGCCCGCGACGCTCCAGCGGACCTTCGCGCCCGGCATGCCGACGCCCGAGCCGAGCACGGAGCCGGTGGCGACGTGCGTCGTCGAGAGCGAGAAGCCGAAGTGGCTGGACAGCAGGATGACGGCGGCGGACGACGTCTCGGCGGCCATGCCCTGGCGGGTGTCGATCTCGACGAGGCCCTTGCCGAGGGTGCGGATGACCCGCCAGCCGCCCAGGTAGGTGCCGACCGCCATCGCGAGGGCGCAGGACAGGATGACCCAGAACGGGACGCCGGAGTCGGCCGGCACGGCGCCGCCCGCGATGAGCGCGAGCAGGATGATGCCCATCGACTTCTGCGCGTCGTTGGTGCCGTGCGCCAGGGAGACGAGCGAGGCGGAGCCGATCTGGCCCCAGCGGAAGCCGCGGTTCGTCACGTCCTGCGGCACGCCGCGGGTCAGGCGGGCCACGAGCCACGTGCCCACGCCGGCCACCGCGATGGCGACCACGGGGGCGATGAGGGCGGGCACGAGCACCTTGGAGATCACGCCCTCCCACAGCACGCCCGACGTGCCGACGGCGGCGAGCACGGCGCCCACCATGCCGCCCACGAGGGCGTGCGAGGAGCTGGACGGGATGCCGAACAGCCAGGTGATGAGGTTCCAGACGATGCCGCCGACCAGGCCGGCGAGGACGACGGGCAGGGTGATCACCCCGGCGTCGACGATGCCCTTGGCGATCGTGGCGGCGACGGCGAGGGAGAGGAAGGCGCCGACGAGGTTGAGGACGGCGGACAGCGCGACGGCGGTCCGGGGCTTGAGGGCTCGGGTGGCGATGGAGGTGGCCATCGCGTTGCCCGTGTCGTGGAACCCGTTCGTGAAGTCGAAGGCGAGTGCGGTCACGACGACGAGCGCGAGCAGAAGCGTCTCGGTCACGGCACCCATCGTGGGGGGTGAACCTGAGCGTTTTCGACCGCCGGTGGGCCGTTCGGTGAACTGTTCCGGGACTGTTCACCTGTTGTTCATCTGACGGCGGCGTGTCGTGCTCGCGCGTGGCGGACGGCCTCCGCGAGAGCTACGGCAGGGGCGGCGCGGAGCCCCCGTAGTGCGCCGCCAGGCGGCGCAGCCCCTCGTCGACGGTCACCGCCGGGACCCAGCGCAGGTCGCGGTGGGTGGCCCGCTGGTCGAACCAGTGCGCGGTGGACAGCTGCTCGGCGAGGAAGCGCGTCATCGGCGGCTCGTCGGCGCCGGGACGCACCCGCCACAGGGCCTCGACGAGGCCGCCGGCCGACCGTGCCAGGCCGGCCGGCACCCGCCACGCGGGCGGGCGGACGCCCGCGGCCCGGCAGATGCCGGACAGCAGGTCGGCGACGGTGCGCGGCTCGCCGTTGGTGAGCACGTACGCCCGTCCGCCGACGACGTCGGGCGCGTCGCCGAGGCGGTCGAGGGCGGCGAGGATGCCGTCCGCGGCGTTGTCCACGTAGAGCGTGTCGATGAGGGCCGCGCCGTGGCCCAGAAGCGGGAGACGGCCGTGGGCGGCGCGGTCGACGACGCGCTCCACGAGCTGCGTGTCCCCCGGCCCCCAGACGATGTGCGGCCGGACGGCGACGACCCGCGGCCCGCCGCCTCGGGCACCGCCGGCGTCGCGCCCCAGCGCGAGCACCTCGGCGGCGGCCTTGGTCCGCGCGTAGTCGCCGCGCGCGCCCTCGGGGTCGGCGGGGGTGGCCGGGGCCCCGACGAGCGACGTCCCCAGGTGCGCGACCGACGGCGACGACACCTGCACGAACCGGCGCACGCCCGCGCGCTCGGCGGCGTCCAGCAGGGTGCGCGTGCCGCCCACGTTCACCTCGTGGAACTCGGCGGGCGCCCCCGCGAGGGACACCTTGGCGGCGAGGTGCACGACGGCGTCGGCCCCCTCGACGGCCCGCGCGACGACCTCCGGGTCGGTGACGGAACCGAGCACGTCGGCCGCTCCGTCGACGCCGGACGGGCGCCGCTGCAGGGTGCGCACGTCGTCCCCCCTGGCCACAAGGGCGCGGGTCACCGCGCCGCCGAGCAGCCCGGACGCGCCGGTCACGAGCACGGTCACGGCTGCCCCACCCGTCCGCCGGTGAGCACCCCGTCAGCCCACCTCGCCAGCCGGGTGCGGTCGACCTTGGAGTTGTGCCGCACGTCGGTGGGCATGCGCGGCACCGCCAGCACGGCGGCCAACGGCACCGACGACGCGGCCCGCGCGGCGGCGGCGAGGTCGTCCGGCGCGAGGCCGGGGCGACGCGTGGTGCTGGTGGTCTCGACGACGGCGACCGCCTGGTGCACCCCCGCGGGCCCGACGCCGACGACGGCGGCGCGCCGCACGGCGGGCACCCGCTCCACGTGCTGCTCGGGGCCCACGGGCGCCAGCGGCCCGTCGGCGGTGCGCAGCACGTGCGCGAGGCGCCCCTCGATCCACAGGCGACCCTGGTCGTCCAGGTGCCCGACGTCGCCCGTGCGGTGCCAGCGACCCGGCGGGGTGTCGCGCTCGGCGGCCACGTCGGTGAGCCAGAGGCGGTCGTAGCGCTCCTTGAGGTGACCGGCGCGCACCAGCACCTCGCCCAGCACGCCCGGGTCCGCGGACGGCGCGCCGGTCGCGTCGCCGTCGTCGTCGAGCGCGCTGACCAGCACCTCGCCGCCGCCGACGGGCCGGCCCACGCAGACGCCGGCGTCCGGCGCCGTGGCCGCGTCCCGGATCCCCTCGAGCGTGATGTCCGTGACGAGGAGGCACTCCGTCATCCCGTACGGGGTGTGCGGGGTCGCCGCCGGCATGAGCGCCGCCGCCGAGCCGAGCAGCTCCGCCGAGATCGGCGCGCCCGTCGACAGGAAGGTCCGCACCCGGGCGAGGGCTGCCCGGTCGGCGTCGTCGAGCGCGTCGGCGGTGTCGACGACGTTGAGGATCGCCGCCGGGGACAGGAAGACGATGCGCGCGTCGGACGCCGTCACGGCGTCGGCGACGGCCCGCGCGGTGAGCGTCGCGGGCGACGACACGTCCATCACCGGCGTCACCGACCGCGTGCCGAGCGCCGGCCCCAGCAGGGCGAACGGAGCGAACCCGGTGACGAGGCCCGTCTCGGGCCCGACGTCGAAGTGCGCGGCGAGCGCGTCGCGCAGCGCCGACAGCTCGGCGTGCCGGTAGACGACGCCCTTCGCCGGCCCGGTCGAGCCCGACGTGAACAGCACGGCGGCCTCGTCGTGCGGGCCGGGCTCCGGCGGCAGCGGGCGCCCCTCGCCCGCCCGGGCGACGTCGACCAGCTCGTGCGTCACCCCGAGAACCCGACGCACGGTGGGCGCCAGCGGCTCGGCCGAGATCCGCACCCCCGGCCAGCCCAGCGCCCGCGCCGCGGCCAGGCCCTTGCGCTGCGCGACCACGAACCGCGGCCACGCCCCCCGCTGCGCCCGCGTCAGCCCGCGCACGCCCAGCCCGGCGTCGGCCACCACCACGACGGCCCCGATCCGCAGGCACGCGTACACCAGCGCCGTCAGCGTCGGGCCCGGCTCCACCAGCAGCGACACCCGGTCGCCCCGCCGCACGCCGATGCCGTGCAGCCCGGCGGCGATGCGCCGCACCTGCCGGTCCAGCGCCCGCCAGCTCGCCGTGAACGGACGCCCGTCCGCGCCGTCCGCCGTCGTGGAGGCCGTCATGTCCAGCACGGCCGCCGCGTCGTCGTCGGCCCGCGCGTCCAACGCCGCCCACAGCGGCACGAACGGTGTCGCGGAGTCGTCCGACGAAGCGGGCGGCGAGGTGATGCTCGAGGCGGAGGGGTCGGGGACCTCGGGCACGGATGTACGAAGTCCCGAAGTGGAGGGCCCCCTGGGGCCCGTGAACGCATCCGTGCCCGAGGTCCCCGACCCCTCCGCCGACAGCGAGGACAGCCACGACAACACCGAAGGAGCCCAGTCGACGTCCTCGGCGATGAGATGACCAGCCTCGCTGAACCGGTGCACGTGCGCGTGCGGCAGCCGGCGCACGAGGTCGTCGAGGTACCGGTCGGAGAAGATCGGGTCGTGCGGCCCCCACAGCAGGACGGCAGGCACGGTGAGCCGCGCGACGCCCTCGGCGATCCGGTCGAGCTCGGGGGCGCTGGGGTGCGCGCCATCGACGGGGATGTCCGCGACGAACCCCTCGATGCCGTCGCGCTCGTGGGCGGCGAGGTAGGGCAGGCGGTAGGCCGCGGCGACGTCGGCGGCCAGCCGCGGGCGGGCCAGCGACAGCGTCGTCTCCAGGAAGGCGCGGGTGGTGCGCGTGCCGAGGCGGTGCACGGGCCCGGCGAGCGCGAGGCGCAGCGGCGCGGGCACCGGCGCGTCGTCGGGCTGGTGCACGGCGGTGTTGAGCAGCGCGACGCCGGCGAGCAGGTCGGGGTGGTCGACGGCCCAGCCGAGCGAGACGACGCCGCCCCAGTCGTGGCCGAGCGTCACGACCGGCCCCGTCAGGCCGAGCGCGTCGGTGAACGCGCCGAGGTCGGCGACGCGGCGGGCGAGCGGCCGGTGCTCGCCGGAGCGCTGGGACAGGCCCATCTCGAGCTGGTCGACGGCGACGACGCGCCAGGCGGGCGCGCCGGCGTCCGCGGCGTCCAGCGCGTCGGCGACGAGCCGCCGCCACAGGTACGACCAGGTGGGGTTGCCGTGCACGGCGAGCACGGTGCCGACGGGCTCGTGCCCGCGCGCGGTCAGCTCGGGCCCGTTGTCGAGGTAGTGCCACGACGCGCCGCGCGCGTCGGTGAGCACGTGGCTGTGGCGCGGGTCGAGGCCGGGCAGGCCCGGCGGGACGGTGTCGGCGGGTCGGGGGGTCGGGGCGGGCACGCCCGTCACCACGCGAGCTCCAGCATCGCCGTGTTGATGCCGGAACCGACGCCCATGAGCAGCACGCGGTCGCCGGCGCTCAGCGAGTCCTGCTGCTCCACGAGGGTGATGGGGACGGACGCGGGCCCGACGTTCCCCAGCCGCTCGTACGTGGTGGGCACCTTGGCCCGGTCCAGGCCGACGGCCTCGACGATGGCGTCGGTGTGCACGCGCGACACCTGGTGGGTGACGTAGCGGTCCATGCGCGCCCAGTCCCAGTCGGCGACCGCGTCCTTCCAGGCGTCGACGACGAGCTCGAGGCCGCCCTCGAGCAGCGCCTTCGCGTCGGTGAACATGCCCTCGGTGCTGCCGACGCACAGGTCGTGGAACTGCGTCGCGGCGCGCGTGACGCCGCCGAGGACGCGGTGGCCCTCCGGATGCTCGTCCGTCCGCCCCAGCACGGCTGCGGCGGAGCCGGAGCCGAGGGTGAGCGAGGCGAACTCCTGCATGAAGTCGTCGCGGCTGCGGTCCTCCTGCAGGAGCCGCTCGATGGTGCGGTCGTGGATGACGTCGGCGTCCTCGCCGTCCACCACGACGGCGTACCGGACCTGGCCGGACTCGATCATCCCGGCGGCGAGGCTCATGCCGTTGATGAAGCCCAGGCAGGCGTTGGCGACGTCGAAGTTCACGGCCGACGACGGCAGCCCGAGCCCGTGGTGCAGCCGCACCGCGACGGACGGCTCGAGGTGCCGGCGCGTCACGGACGTGTTGATGAGCAGGCCGACGTCGGCGGGCTCGACGCCCGCGACGGTGAGCGCCTCGCGCCCGGCGGCGACGGTCGCGTCGTCGACGTCCTCGTCGGCGGCCCAGGCGCGCCGCTCACGCACGCCGGCGACGCGCTCCAGCAGCGTGGTGGGGAGCCGCAGCCGGCGGAGCGCGGGGGCGAGCCGCTGCTGCACGGCGGCCGAGGTCCGCACCCCGGCCGGGATCCTGCTGGTCACGGCCAGCAGGGAGACCCCTGCGAACCTGGTGGTGGCGTTTCCTGACACACGAGCTCCAGACGACCGGTCGTGCGCGAGCGCACGGAGCCGGCTCAGCGACGAGTTGGCGGGGTCGCGCGACCCCGGCCCCGCGACGTTACGACGTCCGGGGCGCGCCCGCCGTTCCAACCCCGCGATGTGGGATCGGCCACGCAGGGTTCACCCGCGGCGCGCACGGGTCGCGCAGCCGTCCCTCACGCCGCGCCGAGGACGTCCAGCGTCCACGCGTGCTCGAACGCGATCTCCTCCCAGCGCGCGTACCGCCCGGAGACGCCGCCGTGCCCGGCGGACATCTCGATCTTGAGCAGCGCCGGGGCGCCGGCGGCCCGCAGCCGCGCGACCCACTTGGCGGGCTCCACGTACAGCACGCGGGTGTCGTGCAGCGACGTCGTCGCCAGCACCCGCGGGTACGCGGACGCGTCGTCGGGCACGTTCTCGTACGGCGCGTACCCCTTCATCCGGGCGTACACCTCGGCGTCGTGCAGGGGGTCGCCCCACTCGTCCCACTCGACGACGGTGAGCGGCAGGGTGGGGTCGAGCATCGAGGTGAGCGCGTCGACGAACGGCACGCCCGCGAGCACGCCCGCGAACAGGTCGGGCGCCAGGTTGAGCGCCGCGCCCACGGTGAGCCCGCCCGCGCTGGCGCCGTCGGCCACCATCCGCTCCGGCGACGTCCAGCCCGTCTCCACGAGGTGCCGCGCGCACGCGACGAGGTCGCTGAAGGTGTGCTCCTTGGCCGCGAGCTTGCCGTCGTCGTACCAGTGCCGGCCCAGCTCGCCGCCGCCACGCACGTGCGCGACGGCGAAGACGACGCCGCGGTCCAGCAGGCTGAGGCGCGGGACGGAGAAGTACGGGTCGATGCTCGTCTCGTACGCGCCGTACGAGTACAGCAGCAGCGGTGCGGGCTCGGCGCGCGTGCCGGAGCCGTCGAGCGTCACCGCGTCGCGCCGCCACACCAGGCTGATCGGCACCCGCGTGCCGTCCTGGGCCGTCGCCCACTCGCGGTGCTGCGCGTAGTCGGCCGGGTCGTAGCCGCCCAGCACGGGCTGCCGCTTGCGCACGTGCCGCTCGCCCGTGGCGAGGTCGACGTCCACCACCGTGGCGGGCGTGACGAACGACGTGTGCTGCACCCGCAGCAGCGGCTGCTCCCACGTGGGGTTCGCGTCGAGGGCCACCGAGAACAGCGGCTCGTCGACGTCGATCTCCCGCGCCGTCCACGACTGCTCGCCCGTCGTGCGCGCCAGGTCGACGACCGCGACCCGCGGCAGCGCCTCGCGCCGCAGGCTCAGCACCACGTGGCGCGCGAAGGCGTCCACGCCCTCGAGGCGCACGTCCGGGTCGTGGGGCACGACGACGCGCGCCGCGGCCGGGTCCAGGGCACCGGCGGCGCCGTCGTCGCCCGCGCGGGCCGGGACGTCCGCCACGACCAGCTCGAAGTTCTCCGCGCCGTCGTTGTGCAGCACGAGCAGCGCGTCGCGGCCCGCGCCGTCGCCGTCGCCCAGCACGGCGTGCTCGACCGTGTACTCGACGTCGTCCCGCCGCTCCCAGACCACGCGGAACTCGCCCGTGGGGTCGTCCGCCTCCAGGACGCGCGCCTCGCTGGTCGTCTTGGACCCGGCCTCGATCACCAGGTAGCGGCGCGAGCGCGTGAGCCCGACGCCGATCCAGAACCGCTCGTCGGGCTCCTCCAGCACCAGCACGTCGTCCGACGCCGGCGTGCCGACCTCGTGCCGCCAGATCCGGTAGGGCCGCCACGCGTCGTCGACCGTGGGGTAGAAGACGTACCGGCCGTCGGGCGTGAGCACGGCGCCCGGGAACGTGCCCTCGACGACGTCGGGCAGGTCCGCGCCCGTCGTCAGGTCGCGCACGCGCAACGTGAACCGCTCGTCGCCCTGGGTGTCGACGGCGTAGGCGAGCCGCGCGCCGTCCTCGGACACGTCGAACGAGCCGAGGGAGAAGAAGTCGTGCCCGTCCGCCGCGACGTTCTGGTCGAGCAGCACCTGCTCGCCGGGCGGCACGGAGCCCGCCTCGATCTGCGGGGGCGCCCACTCCCCCGCGGCGGGCACGCGCGCGTGGATCGGGTACTGCCGGCCCTCCTCGGTGCGCGTGTAGTACCAGGACCCGCCCATCCGCACGGGCACCGACAGGTCGGACTCGAGCGTGCGCGCCTTGATCTCGTCGAAGACCGCCTGCCGCAGCGGCGCCAGGTGCGCCAGCCGCGCCTGGGTCCACGCGTTCTCCGCCTCCAGGTGCGCCAGCACCTCGGGGGAGGACTTGTCGCGCAGCCACTCGTAGTCGTCGACGAACTCGTCGCCGTGGTGCCGGCGCACGGTGGGGCGGCGCTCCGCCACGGGAGCGCGGTCGGGGAGGGAGTCAGGGGAGGCGTCGTCGGCGGCGTCGAGGTCTGCGGGGGCGGTCAGGTCGTCGGGCACCCGGCCAGCCTAGGTCCGCGGCGGCGAGGACCGGATTCCGCCCGCACGATGCCGGACTGTGACCTGGATCTGTCATTTGGGTCACATTTTCGTGGCTACACTCGCGGCACGCTCGCGAAACGCCGCGGATACATGGGGCCTTTAGTGTCCCTGCATCGACGGGGTGAGCGGGTGGAACCCCGGGCTCGCCCCGGGGGAACGACATCGACACACGGAGGACCCGGCCGATGACGACGGACCGACCGACCAGGGCGATCGCGCTGCGCCGCACGGTGGCAGCGCTTGCGATCGCCCTCGCCCCTGCCGTGCTCGCCTCGCCACCAGCGCAGGCAGCCCCAGGAGCGGACGCGGCGCACACCAGCAGCGCCGCCACCAGCACCACCGCTACCAGGCTCGCGACCGACGTCGCGACCGACTGCAAGCCCGACGACTCGACCGCTTGCGTCGCCGTCGTCGTCATGAACGACGCGGGCGACCGGATCGCTGACGCCGAGGTGACCATCACCGGTCCGGGCGGCTTCGACGAGACCGTCACCACCACGGCGGACGCACCCGCGTCGGTGGCGGTGCCCGAGGTCGGCCGCTACACCCTCACGCTCGATCCCGCGTCTCTGCCCGCGGGCGAGCAGCTGCCGGACGGTGCGTCGACCGAGCTCCAGGTCACCGCCCAGACCGGCGGCACCGGACGGGCCGCGTTCCAGGTCGGCGGCGAGGCGGTGGCTCCCGAGAGCCCCAGTGCCGAGGCCACCACGACGGCACCGGGTGGCGACGAGGGCACCGACGCCGGGACCGGCACCACCACCGAGGGCGACGGCGTCGCGACGGCGCCGGAGGGCGACGCCTCCGAGCGGGCGTTCTCCTGGGGCCAGGTGTGGCAGCAGTTCGGCTCCGGCATCCGCTTCGGCCTGCTGCTCGCCCTCGCGTCCATCGGGCTCAACCTCGTCTTCGGCACCACCGGGATGTCGAACTTCGCCCACGGCGAGCAGTTCGCCCTCGGCGCCGCGCTCGGCTTCATCGCCATCAACCAGATGGGCATGTCGATCTGGGTCGGGGGCCTGCTGACCATCGCCGTCTGCGCCCTCACGGGCGTCGCGCAGGACGCCGCCATCTGGCGGCCGCTGCGCCGCCGGGGCACCCCGGTGATGCAGCTGATGATCGTCTCGATCGGCTTGTCGATCACGCTGCAGTACGTGATCCAGCTCCTCATCGGCGGCGGGTCGGAGCGCATCCTGTCGGCCAACCCGCGGCCCCTGACGCTGCTGGGGATCACGCTCAGCACCACGTCGTGGATCTCGATGGCGGTCGCGCTGGTGTGCCTGATCGGCTTCGCGCTCTTCCTCACCCGCACCCGGCTGGGCCGGGCGACCCGCGCCGTGTCCGACAACCCGGCCCTGGCCTCGGCCACCGGCATCGACCCCGACAAGGTGGTCCGCGTCGTGTGGATCCTCGCCACCGCGTTCGCCGCGCTGGCCGGGCTGATGTGGGGCATCTCGTTCGGGTCGTTCAACTGGCAGCTCGGCGTGCAGCTCCTGCTGCTGATGTTCGCCGCCGTGACGCTCGGCGGCCTCGGCACCGCGTTCGGCGCCCTCGTCGGGTCGATCCTCATCGGCCTCGTGGTCGAGCTGTCCAACCTCGTGATCCAGAGCGACCTGCGGTACGCGTCGGCGCTCGTGATCCTCATCCTCGTGCTCCTGATCCGGCCGCAGGGCATCCTGGGCCGCCGCGAGCGGATCGGCTGAAGGGAGACCGACCATGGACGAGTTCCTCAGAATCCTCACCCAGTCGCTCGCCGAGCTCATTGCCCCGACGACGGCCGCGTACGCGCTCGCCGCCATCGGGCTCAACCTGCACTTCGGGTACACCGGGCTGCTCAACATGGGCCAGGCCGGCTTCATGCTGCTGGGCGCCTACGGCTTCGGCATCGCGACGATCGCGGGGGCGCCGTTCTTCCTCGCGCTGCTCGTCGCCCTGGTCGCAGGCCTGATCTTCGCGCTGCTGCTCGGCATCCCGACGCTCCAGCTGCGCGGCGACTACCTGGCGATCGTCACCATCTCCGCCGCGGAGATCATCCGGTGGATCGGGCGGTCCACCTGGCTGCAGGAGTGGACCGGCGGGGCCTCCGGCCTCCAGGGCCGCAACTACAAGGGCACCTTCCAGGACCTGTCACCCCTGCCCGACGGCCGTACCGTCATCGGGCCGCTCGAGTACATCAACACCGGGTCCGACTCCTGGTGGACGCGGATCTTCGCGTGGGGCGTCGTCGCCCTGGCCCTGCTGTTCGTCTGGCTCGTCACCCGTAGCCCCTGGGGCCGCGTGCTCAAGGGCATCCGCGAGGACGAGGACGCCGTGCGGGCGCTCGGCAAGAACGTGTACTCGTACAAGCTGCAGTCGCTGGTGCTGGGCGGCATGCTCGGCGCCCTCGGTGGTGTCCTCTACGTGCTGCCGATCACCATCGCCCCCGACGCGATGGGCCGCACGATGACGTTCTTCGTGTGGACGGTGCTGCTGCTCGGCGGGGCCGCCACCGTCTTCGGTCCGGTGCTCGGCGCCATGATCTTCTTCGGCGCCTACATGTTCATGCGCACCGGGATGCGCGCCCTGTCCGAGAACACCGGGGTGGGGGACGTCATCAGCACCACCAACGTGGAGCAGATCGGCGGCATGCTGGTGGGTATCACGCTGATGCTCCTCGTGATCTTCAGGCCGCAGGGCATCCTCGGGAACAAGAAGGAGCTGGCCTTCAATGTCCGCTGACATGTCCGAAGAGACCACGTCCGGCCAGGCTCACGACGCGGCCGGCCCGCCCGAGTCCGTCGTCGACGCGGCGGCCGCGGCCGCCGTCGCCCCCACCTCGGCCGTCGCCGCCGAGGCGCGCGACGATCTCTCGCAGGTCGAGCCCGTCGTGGGGGCGCCCAAGCCGGACGCCATCCTCGTGGCCGACGACGTCGTGCGCCGCTTCGGCGGCATGACGGCGGTCGACGTCGAGCACCTCGAGGTGCAGCGGGGCGCGATCACGGCGCTCATCGGCCCGAACGGCGCCGGGAAGACGACGTTCTTCAACCTGCTCACCGGCTTCGACACGCCCGAGAGCGGGCGCTGGAGCTTCGAGGGGAAGTCGCTCGCCGGCAAGAGCGGGGCGCGCGTCGCCCAGTCGGGGATGGTCCGTACGTTCCAGCTCACGAAGGCTCTGTCGCGGCTCACGGTGCTGCAGAACATGCTGCTCGCGTCCCCGAAGAACCCCGGCGAGCGCTTCTGGCTCTCCTGGCTGCCGTTCACCTGGCAGGCGCACGAGAAGGAGGCCACCGAGAAGGCGATGGAGATCCTCGCCCGGTTCAAGCTCGACGCGAAGGCCGACGACTTCGCCGGGTCGCTGTCGGGCGGGCAGCGCAAGCTGCTCGAGATGGCGCGCGCCCTCATGACCGACCCGACGATGATCATGCTCGACGAGCCGATGGCGGGCGTGAACCCCGCCCTCGTGCAGTCCCTCCTGGGGCACGTGCAGGCGCTGCGCGACGAGGGCATGACGGTCCTGTTCGTCGAGCACGACATGCACGCCGTGCGGCACATCTCCGACTGGGTGGTGGTCATGGCGGAGGGCCGGATCGTGGCCGAGGGGCCGCCGGCGACGGTCATGCAGGACCAGGCCGTGGTCGACGCCTACCTGGGCGCCCACCACGACACCGACCTGGGCGACGACTCCCTGCTCGACCCCGAGATCCTGGCCCGCCTCGAGGCCGAGGAGGAGAAGCGATGAGCGACACCTCGACACTCACGACCCCCACGCACCCCGGCGGCGTCCCCGAGGGGAAGGAGCTCCTGCTGCGGGCCGACAACCTCGTCGCGGGCTACCTCCCCGGGGTGCACATCCTCGACGGCTGCTCGATCGAGGTGGGCAAGGGCGAGCTGGTGGGGATCATCGGCCCCAACGGCGCCGGCAAGTCCACGCTGCTCAAGGCGCTGTTCGGGCTGGTGAAGATCCACTCCGGCACCGTGACCCTCGGCGGCGACGACATCACCGGCATGAAGGCCAACACCCTCGTGGCGCGCGGCGTCGGGTTCGTGCCGCAGACCAACAACGTCTTCCCGTCGTTGTCGGTCGAGGAGAACATGCGGATGGGGGTGTACCTGCGCCCGAAGGTGTTCGACGAGCGCTGGTCGTTCATCCGCGACCTGTTCCCCGTGCTGCACGAGCGCCGCACCCAGCGGGCGGGCGCCATGTCCGGCGGCGAGCGGCAGATGGTGGCGATGGCCCGGGCGCTCATGATGAACCCGTCCGTGCTGCTGCTCGACGAGCCGTCGGCGGGCCTGTCCCCGGTGCGCCAGGACGAGACGTTCCTACGCACCCGGATGATCAACAAGGCGGGCGTGTCGATCATCATGGTGGAGCAGAACGCCCGCCGCTGCCTGCAGATCTGCGACCGCGGCTACGTGCTCGACCAGGGCAAGGACGCGTACACCGGCACCGGGCGCGAGCTGCAGTCCGACCCGAAGGTCATCTCCCTCTACCTCGGCTCCCTGGCGGAGGACACGAAGTAGCCCGCGAGGTAGTACCGGACCTGCCGAGGTAGTACCGGACCTGCCGAGGTAGTACGCACGAGACACGACGACGGCGGCCGCTCGGGTGAGCGGCCGCCGTCGTCGTCGCGGACGAGCGGGACAGGGGGTCAGGCGGTCAGCCCGAGCAGGGCGCGCCGTCGCGCCGCGAGGTAGGCGCCCCGGATGAGGTGCTCGAGCGCCTCCGGGTCGCCCAGGTCCTCCCACCGGACACGGACGACGATCCATCCCGCGTCTTCGAGCGCGCGCTGCCGCGCGGCCTCGGCGCGGCGGACCTCCTCGGTGTGGTCCTCGTACTTGAGCTCCCCGTCGAACTCGACGGCGAGCCTGACGTCCTCCCACCCCAGGTCCACGTAGAACGTCCCCCGCGCCGTCAGGACCTCGAGCTGGCACCCGGGCCGTGGAAGCCCGGCGTCCGACGCGGCGAGCCTCGCCACCGACTCTCCGGGCGAGCCCGACCGCGGGTCGCACAGGTCGAGGATCTCGCGCGCACGCACGACACCCCGTTTTCCCCGCGACGCCGACATGATGCGCGAGACCTCCTCCGGGTCGGCGCCCAGCCGGAACATCGAGTCGCACGCGACGAGAGCACCGTCGCGCGGGAGGGTGCGGATGCAGTCGACGAGAGTGCGGGCGAGAGACGTCACCGGCACCCCGCGCACCGAGGCGCGGTCCCGGGGAGGCATCGGGGTGTGATGGCGCCGCACCGAGGGCTCGTGGTGCTCGTCCACGTGCGGGTTGGCCTCCCGCGTCACATGGACCAACGGCGGCGTCCGGTAGGTCCATGCACCGTGCAGCATCGCGGCGGTGTCGTGACTGAACCAGAGGGGCGTCGCCGCGCTCTCGGTGAGTTGCCCCACGAGCCCCAGCAGCGCGACGTCGTGCCCCGGCTCGCGGCCGTCGTCGACGTGCTCGAGCGCGAGAGCGTCGGGCACCAGCGGAGGTTGCGCGGCGTCGGCCGAGCGCATTCCGACCAACGGCGAACCAGGCGCCCTCATCGACTCCAGAATCCCCGCGATACGCCGGATCGCCGGGAGGTGCTCGGCTTCTCTCATGGGTAGACCCTGGTCGCTCAGGACCATCCAGATTCGTCGCACGCCTCAGCCTGTGGACGAACCCGTTCTGGGGGCAGGCTGGCAGGCCCGGGGTGCGCCACGACGTCCTTCCGCGTCCTGGGGGAACTACCGCGCCGCCCGCGCCGCCATCTGTACTACCTCGACGAGATCCGTACTACCTCACCAGGATTCGCACTACCTCGGCGCCGGCCGTACTACCTCGGCCGGAGCGGTACTACCTCGGCACCACGGGTTCGACCTCGGCGGCGGCGTGGCGACTCCGGGCACGGCGACGGCCCGGCCGCTCTCTGCGCGAGCGTCCGGGCCGTCGTGTGACGAGGTCAGCGAGCGAGGATCACTCCTCGATCTTGCCCTCGATCTGCCGCTGGTAGGTGTAGGTGTTGTCGGCGCCGTACTTGTAGATGCCGATGAAGGCGGACGTCGGGTCGTTCGACTCGTTGAGCGGCCCGATGCCGGACTTGCCGACGTAGTGGATGTCGTCGCCCGCCTCGAGCGCCTTGACGCCCTCCTCGAAGGTCTTCACCTCGGTGCCGCCGTCGGCACCGGACACCGCGCGGATGTTCTTCGAGATGGTCTCGCCGTCCGTCGCTCCGCCCTTCACCGCGGCCAGCGCGGCGAGGACAGTCGCGTCGTACGACTCGGCGGAGTACGAGAAGTCCTCGAGCTCGCCGTCCTCGTTCTCGGAGTACCAGGTCGTGAGCTGCTCGCGGAAGGCGTCGTCCGCCTGCGCGCCGGGCAGCGTGCCCTGCACTCCGGCGAGGGTGCCCTTGTCGAAGGCGTCGCCGTAGTTGGAGAGGTTGCCGTCCACGAAGTACGTGGTGCCGTCGAAGTCCCAGCCCTGCGACACGAGCTCGTTGACGATCGCGGTGGTCTCCTCGAACGCGACGATCGAGATGGCGTCCGGCTTCTGCGCGAGCAGGTCGGTCACCTGGGCGCCGAAGTTGGTCTCGCCCGGCGCGAACTCGTGGCCCTCGCCGTTGCCGCCGTAGACCGCCTCGCAACCACCGGCCTCGAGCGCCTCCTGGATGTAGTCGCGCAGGCCGTTGCCATAGGCCTCGTTCTGCACGAGGAAGCCGACCTTGCAGTGGCCGTCGCCCATGATGAGGTCGGCGTGCGCCGGCCCCTGGACGGTGTCCGGCGGGGCGGTGCGGGCGAAGAACTCGCCGTACCCCGACAGGTCTGCCGCCGTGTTCGCGGGCGAGATCTGCATGACGCTCGCCTCGGCGAACTGGTCGACCACGCCGAGGGACACGGCCGACGACGCCGCGCCGATCACGACCGAGACACCCTTGCCGATGAGGTCGGTGGCGGTGCTGGTCGCCACCGAGAGGTCGGTGCTGTCGCCGGAGTCGCCCCACTCGACGCTCACGTCGTTGCCGAGGACGCCGCCGGCGGCGTTGATGTCGTCGATCGCGAGACCGACACCGGCGATCTCCGGCGGCCCGAGGAAGGCGAGGGTGCCCGTGACCGGCAGGATCGTGCCGATCTTCAGCGGCTCGGCGGAGCCGCCGCCGCCCTCGCTGCTGTCGCCGCTCCCGCCGTCGGACGAGGCGCAGGCTGCGAGGCCGAGGCTGAGGACTGCCGCGAGGGCCATGCCCTTGGCGGCCGTGGTGCGTCGGATCATGCTGTTCCCCTTTTGGAGGTAGGACATTCGCGGCTCAACACCGCATTCAGTGCCGCTGAACGTAGCGAGACTGTATGTCGCGGACGTGTCGCGCGGGTCCCTCCCGGCAGATCGTGACGAACCTGTAACCTGCGTCACACCCGGCCTCGTGAGCCCCCGCGTCAGGCGCGGAACTGCGTGAACGACGCGGTGGCCGGGTCCGCCCCCGTGCGCCCCTCGACGCCGGCCTCCAGAGCGTCGATCGAGGCGACCTGATCGGCCGACAGCTCGAACGAGAAGACGTCCAGGTTCGTGGCCTGCCGCGCGGCCGACAGCGACTTGGGGATGACGATCCGCCCCTGCTGCACCGCCCACCGCAGCACGACCTGCGCGGGCGTGACGCCGAGCTCCGCCGCCGCGGCGACGACGGCCGGCGCGTCCAGGTCTGCGCCGCGGCCGAGCGGCGAGTACGCCTCGACGGCGACGCCGAGCTCGACGCAGCGACGCTGGACCGCGGCCTGCTGGAACGTGGGGTGCACCTCGACCTGGTTCACGGCGGGCACGACGTCGGTCTCCGCGACGAGCCGGTCGAGGTGCTCCACCAGGAAGTTGGACACCCCGATCGCGCGCACGGCGCCCTCGGCGAGCAGCTTCTCGAACGCGCGCCACGTCTCGACGTACAGGTCCTTGCTCGGCACCGGCCAGTGGATCAGGTACAGGTCGACCTGGTCGACGCCGAGCGCGCGGCGGGAGTCCTCGAACGCACGCAGCGCCTGCTCGTACCCCTGGTCGCCGTTGCGGAGCTTGGTGGTGACGAAGACGTCCTCGCGGCGCAGCCCCGACGCGCGCAGCGCCGCGCCGACGCCCGCCTCGTTGTAATAGCCGGCGGCGGTGTCGACGTGCCGGTAGCCGAGCTCGAGCGCCTGCTCGACGTTGGCCTGGGTGCCGTCGTCGGGCACCTGGAAGACGCCGAGGCCGACCTGGGGGATCTCGACGTCGCCGGACAGGGGGAGGGAAGGCACGGAGGAAGTGGTCATGGCTCCTTTGTATCGGCCCCCGCCGACGCCGCGTCCACCGACGCGACCACCCTGTGGACAGCCGGTGCGGCAACACTGGTGCGCGTGCTCGCGCTCGCGTACCGTTGTCCCCGTTGCAGTGCCTCGCTCGATCCGGACGGTCTCCCGTCCGCGCCACGGCGATCGCGTCGGAAGGACTGATGCGGTCACCCGGCGGACCTTGGTCTCAAGAGTTGACGACGATTCACCGTGATGCGCGATCTCGACGGTCGAGGTCGTCGACACCTCTTGAAGGAGTAAGCATGGCCACCGGAACCGTGAAGTGGTTCAACAGCGAGAAGGGCTACGGCTTCATCGCCCCCGAGGACGGCTCGGCCGACGTGTTCGTCCACTTCTCCGCCATCCAGTCCCAGGGCTACCGGTCCCTGGACGAGGAGCAGCGCGTGGAGTTCGACGTCACGCAGGGCCCGAAGGGCCCGCAGGCGGAGAACGTCCGCCCGCTCTGATCTCACCGCCCGGCCGGCTGACGCCGGCCGCGTGAGTCGCACGGCCCGCACCCCGCTCGTCGGGGTGCGGGCCGTCGCCGTTCCCGGGAACGCCGGCCCCGACGCGATCGTTGGACCGTCATGGGATTCCTCGACCGACTCCTCGGCAGAACTCACGACGAGCGCTCGTACCACGGCGTTCCCGGCCGGCCCGACGACGCCCGGCCGCGCACCGGCGAGGCGCCGGGGAAGCACGGCTACGCGCCGTACCCCGGCCAGCAGCCCGCCGGCCGGCCCGGCACCGGCGCCCCCGCCGCCCACCGCGACCCCGACGAGGTGGCCGTCGAGCGCTACCGCTACCTGCTGCGCACCGCGCCGCCGGACGCGGTCGAGCAGGCGCACGCCGAGGCGTTCTCCCGCCTGACGCCCGAGCAGCGCCGCCGCGTGCTCGACGAGCTCGGCTCCGGCCTCCCGCCCGCCGAGCGCGCGACCTCGGACGACCCGCAGGCCCTCGCCCGCATGGCCACGCGCGCCGAGATGCGGAACCCCGGCACGCTGGAGCAGTCCTTCCGCGGCCAGGGCGGCTACGGCGCGCGCGGTCCGGGCTTCGGGTCGATGGTCGGCTCCAGCCTGCTCGGCACCGTCGCGGGCGTCGTCATCGGCTCGGCCGTCGCGAACGCGCTCTTCGGCCCGGCCTTCGGCGACCCTTCGCAGGACTTCGCCGGCGACGCGGGCTCCGACGCCGGGGCCGAGGGTGGCGACGCCGGGGGTGACGCAGGAGCCGACGCCGGTGGGGAGGCCGGGTACACCGAGGCCGCGGGCGCGGACCCCGGCTACGACGGTGGCGGTGACGCCGGCGGGTTCGGGGACTTCGGGGGCGACTTCGGAGGCGGCGACTTCGGGGGGTTCTGAGCCTCGTCGGCGGGTTTCGACCGGCTCAACCAGCGACCGCCCGCTCGCACAGCCCGAGGAAGGCGCCGAGGCGGCCGAGGCCCTCGGGGGTGTGCGGCAGGTAGTCGGTGAGCTCGGGCGACCTCACGACGATCGCGCACCACTGCCCGCGCGAGACCGCGACGTTGATCCGGTGCCGGGACAGCAGGAACCCGGTGCCGCGGGGCACGTCGTGGGGCGACGACGCCGCGAGCGTGACGATCGCGACCGGCGCCTCGGTGCCCTGGAACCGGTCGACCGTGCCCACCCGCACGCCCCCGAGCCCCGCGTCGTCGAGCGCGCGCCGCACCGCCCACACCTGGGCGTTGTAGGCGGCGAGCACGACGACGTCGCGCGGCTCGAGCGGGCGCGCGGGCCGCCCGGCGCCCGGGGTCCAGGACCGCCCGACGACGGCGGCCGCCTGCCGCACCACCTCCTGCGCCTCCTCGGGCGACGCGACGCCGCGGCCCTCGTGCCGCACGGGCACGTGGTGCACGCCCGGGGCCACGCCGTCGAGCCGCCGTTCGGCCGCGGTCTCGTGGGCCTGCAGCCGGCCCTCGTACGCCAGCTGGGACACGGCCTCGCAGAGCGCAGGGTGCATCCGCCACGACCGCGAGAGGAAGTACCCGAGCCCCGGCGGCAGCACGTCGCGGCCGTCGACGAGCCAGCCGAGGGCGGACCGGTCGACGGGCTCGGGATGGCGCCCGCGGCTGACCTGCGGCAGCTGCTGCGGGTCGCCCAGGAGCAGCAGACGACGCGCGGACCGGGAGACCGCGATCGTGGACGCGAGCGAGAACTGTCCCGCCTCGTCCACGACCAGCAGGTCGAGGTCGTCGTCCGGCCAGCGGCCGGGGTGGGCGAAGTCCCAGGCCGTGCCGCCGACGACGCCGGGGCCGCGGCGGGAGAACTCGGCGAGGTCGTCCCCCGACAGCTCCGCGCAGGGCGACGCGGTGTGCCCCGAGCCGTCCGCCTGCCGCTTCTTGGCCACCCGGTCGGCGGGCACGCCCGCCTTCTCCACCACGGCGCGCAGCATGTTCTCCACGGCCGCGTGCGACTGCGCGACCACCCCGACGCGCCAGCCCTCGGCGACCAGCGCGGCGATCACGTGCGAGCCGACGTGCGTCTTGCCGGTGCCGGGCGGGCCCTGCACCGCGAGGTACGAGCGGTCGAGGTCGCGGGTCGCCGCGAGGACCGCGGCGGTGAAGTCGCCGCCCGGGACGTCGGGCAGCGGGACGCCGCCGGCCAGGCGCGGGGGGCGGCGGCGCAGCAGGTCCGCGGCCGGGCCGTCGGGCAGCGCACGGTCGGCGTCCCAGGCCGCCAGCGCGCGCCCTGCCACCTCCTCGAGCGCCTGCTCCTGCGGGTCGGCGCGCGGGCCGCTCGACGGGGTGAGCGCCATCGGCAGCGCGTCGAAGGTCTCGGCCCCGACGCGCACCTGCTCGCGGAGCAGCAGCACGTCCCGCTCCCCCGCGTCCGTCGGGCGGCGCACCGCGTCGACGATCGTCGCGCCGCCGTGGAAGCCGCGCACGGCGTTCGCCGGCACCGTCACGGCGTCGGGCGCGGGGGCGTCGTAGAGCACGAACGGCACGGAGCCCACGCCGAGCTCCGAGCCCTCCGACAGGCGGCCGACCAGCTCCAGGACCCGCGCCGGCGCGCGCCGCCCGTCCTCGACGAGCCAGTCCTGGACCACTGCCGCGCGTTCCACGTGAAACGTGTTCCGGCGGCCCTGCCACTCGTCCGGCGGCAGCTCCAGCCGCGAGTAGTGCTCGTGCCAGAACGGCTTGCTCTCCCGGCGCCAGTAGCCCAGCGACGCACCGATCATCGCGAGCGCCTGCGCCTCGTCGTCGCGGGCACCGCGGTCCTCGCCGACCCGGTCCCGCACCGCGGCCTCCAGGGCCAGGCGCCGCTCGCGGGCCTCGCGCGTCGCCGCCTGACGGGGCGTCTCCTCGGCCGGCACGGCGCCGGCCTCCTCGGCGCGGTCGGCGGTGGCGCCGGCCGCCGCCGGGGCGCCCTCGCGCGCGTCGACGACGTCGGCGGCGGAGCGCAGCCAGTCGAAGAGCCGCAGCGTGGAGACGCAGTCGTACCGGTTGTAGCCGGCGATGTCGCGCAGCAGGGCGTCGGCCTCGTCGTGCCGGCCGGCGTCGCGCAGGGCCGTGTACTCGGCGTACGCGACGATGGACGCGGCCGCGGTGGTGACGTCGCCCGACCGCAGGTCGTCGCCCATGTACAGCGGCTCGAGCTTCTTGATCGACTTGGAGCGGTCGGAGATCCGCAGCGACGACCGCACGACGGCGTAGAGGTCCACCAGCACGCCGTCGCGCAGCAGCTGGTCCACCTCCTCCTCGTAGACGCCGTGCCGGGCGGCGATGGACAGCAGGTGCACCCGCTCGTACGACGCGTAGTGGTACACGTGCAGGTCCGGGTACCGCCGCCGGCGCTCGGCGAGGTAGTCCACGAAGTCGACGAGCGCCTGCCGCTCCTGGGCGAGGTCGTGGGCCCAGAACGCGCGGAACGGTGGCGCCTCCCCCTCGACGTCGGGCCGCTCCACCAGCCCGAACAGGTAGTCGAGGCCGGTCTGCTGCCCCCACTGCTCGCCCTGCGGGTCGGACCACAGCGGGTCGCCCTCGAAGTCGAAGAAGACGTCGCCCGGGCTGGGGGGCGGGAGCCGGCGCACGGCGGACGTGTCCGGCAGCTGCCACCGGATGACGGCCGGCTCGCCGTGGTCGTCGTAGGCCACCTCGCCGTCCCACTCGCCCGTGCCGAACGCCCCCGTGCCGAGCTGCAGCCGCGCCTGGTCGCGCACGCGCTCGAAGCTGCGGGCCGGCATGCCCGCGGGCGGCTCCTCGGCCTTCGCGAGCTCGTCGATGGTCGTGATGCCGCCCGCGACGAGGCGCGCGCGCTGCTGCTCGTAGACGCCGCCCACCAGCAGGACGTCGCGGTGCTCCGCCGCCTGCTCGGCGCAGGCGGGGCACCGGCCGCAGGCGGTGAACCGCTCGTCGACCCACGCGAGCGGCCCGTCGTCGGCGCGGTGCGCGGCGACGACCTCCCGCAGCCGTGCGCGTCGCTCCTGGAGGACGGGCAGCAGCTCGGCGAGCCGGTGGGAGCTGGTGACGCGGGTGCCGAGCACCAGGTGCACGGCGTCGGTCGGGTCGACGTGCGCGGCGGCGAGCTGGTCGGCGTACGCCGCGAGCTGCAGCAGCGCGGTCACCTTGGCCCGCCGCGCCAGCTTGGTCTCGAGGACGGCGTAGCGCGGCAGGACGCCGGCGGCGTGCTCCCCCGGGCGCCCCGGACCGACGTCGGGGTCGCCCAGCGGGTCGCGAACGAGGAAGTCGGCCCGGCCGTGGAACTCGCCGTCGAAGAACGAGGCCTGGGCGACGACGTCCGCCCCCGACTCGATCGCCGCGAGGGTCGCGCCGTGCGCCGCCTCCAGCCCGTCCCGCGTGAGCCGCGCCGGCGCCCCGACCTCGACGACGCCGCCGGGACCGCCGTCCGAGCGCCCGAAGCGGGCCACGTACTCGTCCAGGACGCGGCGCTCGTGCGCGTCGCCCAGCGCGGCCGTCCGCTCGAGCATCACGTCGGCCTCGCGCTCGCGCCGCGGCACCCGGCCGAGCAGCTCGTCGAGGCGGCGCAGCAGCCGGAACTCGCACTCGGCGGCCACGACCAGGTCGCTCGCGGTGTGCACGACGACGGGTTCGCCGGTGCCGTCGGTGCTGCGGTCCGCGTCCAGGAGGAACATGTCCCCGGTCTACCAGCGGCGACCGACACGCCTCACCGATCGTCGTGGGCGCTCGTGGGGCGCTGGTCCGCCCAGGGATAGCGCCAGACGAGCGCCCACCACTCGTTCCCGGCCTTGCATGCAAGTTGGATGCAAGCGTAGGTTGCCCCGGGTGACCGTCCCCTCGACACCCGCGCCCACCCCGCCGACCCTCAGCGCCGCCGAGCGCGCGTACCAGCACACCAAGGCGAAGATCCTCTCGGGCGAGGCGGCCGGCGGCGTGCTGCTGTCGGAGGGCGACGTCGCGGCGGAGCTCGGCATCAGCCGCACCCCCGTGCACGAGGCGTTCCTGCGGCTCGACGCCGAGCGGCTGCTCGCCGTCGCGCCGCGGCGCGGGGCCGCCGTCGTGCCGATGGCCCCCGACGAGGCGCGCGACGTGCTGGAGATGCGCGAGGCCGTCGAGCGCTCCACCGCCCGCCGCGCGCTCGCGCACGGGCGTCCCGCGCCCGCCGTCGTCGACGAGCTGCGCGCACACCTGGACACGCAGCGGCGGGCGGCCGCCGCGGACGACGTCGAGGCGTTCGTCGTCGCCGACTCGGCGTTCCACGGGGTGCTCGTGCGGGCGTCGCGCAACCAGACCGCGGTCCAGTTCATGGGGCTGCTGCGCGACCGGCAGCTGCGGCTCATGTTCCAGCACCTGCAGGTCGGGGCGGACGAGGTCTCCGCCGCGCTCGCCGAGCACGAGGCGATGCTCGCCGCCGTCGAGCAGGGCGACGCCGACGCGTACTGCGACCTGCTGCACGACCACGTGCGCCGGCACCGGGGCATCCTGTGAGGCGCCCGTGGCTCGGCGCGTTCGCCGCGCTGTTCGTGTCGTCGTGGGCGGGCAACCAGTTCACCCCCGTGCTCCTCATGTACGAGGAGGTGCAGGGCTACGGCGACGCCACCGTCAACGCGTTCCTCGGCGTGTACGTGCTCGGCCTCGCTCCCGCGCTGCTCGTCGCCGGGACGCTGTCCGACCGGTACGGCCGCCGCCCCGTGATGCTCGCGGGCACGGTGATCGGCATGGCCGCCAGCGCGGTGCTGGCGTTCGGCGCGCTCGGCCCCGTCCCGATCTACGTCGGCCGCCTGCTCGCCGGGATCACGGTCGGGACGGCGACGTCGGTCGGCACGAGCTGGATCAAGGAGCTCTCGCAGGTCCCGTACGACCGCGCCGCGGACGCCGGCTCGGGCGCGCGCCGCGCGTCCCTCGCGTTCACGCTCGGGTCGGGCGTGGGCGCGCTCGTCGCCGGTGCGCTGGCGCAGTGGGGGCCGTGGCCCGAGGTGCTGCCGTTCGTGGTGCACGTGGTCGTCACGGCGCCGTTCCTCCTGGTCGTGCTCCGCACGCCGGAGTCGAACGCGTTCGGGGGCGAGGCCGGGCCGTGGCGGCGTGGCCTGCGGGTGCCCCCGGCGGGGCACCGCCGGTTCACGCGGGTGGTCGCGGTCGTCGCGCCGTGGATCTTCGTCGTCGCTGCGCTCACCTACGGGTACGCGCCCGTCCTGCTGCGCGACCAGACGCAGGGCTTCGGCGTGGCGTACGCCACGTTGCTCACCGTGGTCGCGCTCGGCGTGGCCGCCGTCGTGCAGCCTGCCGCCAAGCGGCTCGACGCCGTCGACTCGGCCCGCGGGCTGGCGGTCGCGGCCGGGGCGCTGACCGTCGCGGTGGCGTGCGTCGGGCTCGTGGTCGCGTCGGGCTCCCCGTGGTGGGGCGTGGGCGCCGCCGTCGTGGGCGGCGCGGGCATGGGGATCGGCCTGTCGTCAGGGCTCCTGGAGGTGCAGCGCATCGCCGGGCCGCGCCATCTCGCGGGCCTCACGGGCGTCTTCTACGCCGTCGCGTACGCCGGCTTCCTCACGCCGGCCGTCATGGCCGCCGTCACACCGCCGTTCACGACGACGCAGCTCTTCGCCGTCCTCGTGGCGCTCGGCGCGGTGTCCACGGGCGTCGTGGTCGCGCACTACCGCAAGCACCTCCCGGGGGCCTGACCGGGGCGTCCACGCCGGTCCGCGGAGCGGGCAGGCACGGCGGGCGCATGGACCGACGAGGGCGGTTTCCGCCATAGTGGGTGCCGCTCGACGACGGAGGAGTGTCATGGCTGTGCGTTTCAACCCACCACCGGGGTGGCAGGTACCCCCGGGGTTCCGGCCCGACGCGGGGTGGGTTCCCGACCCCGCGTGGCCGCCCGCACCCCAGGGCTGGGAGTACTGGGTGGACGACGCCGCACGCCCGGCCCGGCCGGAGACCCCCGCCGAGGCGACCACGGTCATGGCGCCCGTGCCCGCCGCCGTCGCGTACGCGCCCGCCGCCGCGACCACCGTCGCAGCCATGCCCCCGCTACCCCCGCTACCTCCCCAGCCTCCCCAGCCTCCCCGGCCGCCGCTGCCCCCGTCGTCCCCGGCCGCGCACGGCGCTCCCGTCGCGACCGTCTCCGCACCGCCTGCCCCGCCGCCCGCGGCGATCCCGGCCGCCGCTCCCCCGTACGGCCACCCCGCCGCCGAGGACGACCGCGGAGCGGTCGCGGCCGTCTCCGCCGCGCTCCGCACCGTCGGCGACCGGATCCGCACCAGCAGCGGCCGGCGCGCGGAGCGCCGGGCCTCCGACCGGGCCGTCGAGGAGGCCGAGGCCCCGGCCGGTCGCTCGCGGTCCGGGTCCCGCGGGCGCGGCAAGCGGGGCGGCCCGCTGATCGCCGGCGTCGCCGTCGCCTGCCTGGCGCTCGGCTGCATCCTCGGCGTCTCCATCTCGATGGTGCGCAGCTCCGACGCCGCGCAGGCCCTCGTGGACGCCGACCGCATGGAGGCCGCGGCCGAGCAGGCCCAGGCCGAGGTGGACCAGCAGCGGAAGGACCTCAGCACCCAGAAGGACGACCTCCAGAAGCGCGAGCAGGCGCTGAAGGAGCGCGAGCAGGCCGCCGAGGCCAAGGAGACCGAGCTCGCGAGCCAGAAGAAGGCGTTCGAGGACCAGCAGGCGCAGAAGCAGCAGCAGGTCGAGCAACAGCAGCAGCAGGACTCCGCCTGGTTCTACTGGGACTGCAACGCCGCCCGTCAGGCCGGCGCCGCGCCCATCCAGAACGGCCAGCCCGCCTACCGTGGCGCGCTCGACCCCAACGGCAACGGCATCGCCTGCGAGGACGGCGAGTAGCCGCCGGGTCTCACCGGTCGACCGCGACCTCCGCGGTGGTGCCGTCGGAGAAGGTCAGCTCCGCGGTGGTCCGCAGCGATGCCTCGCCCGGCGCCCAGACCGCCCACCAGCCGTCCTGGACGGTGGCCTCGACGCGCTCGCCCGAGGTGGTGGTGAGCGCGAAGGACACGACGTCCGCCCCCGCACGCCCGTAGGCGGACGTGAGCGCGCCGTCGCCGGTGTCCCCCTCGGACCAGGACGCGGTGCCGGCCTGGACGGTCGTGACGTCGCGCGGCCCGGGCTCGGCGGGCTCGGAACCCAGCACGGCGTCGCCCGCGACGACGTCGGTCGCGCCGGAGGCCTGCGTCGTGACCAGGCACTCGCCGGTGGCGCCGTCGCCCGTGAGCAGCACGTACGTGTAGTCGCCGCGCTGCTCGGCCAGGACCGGGCTGATCGGCACCTCGTCGATCTGCGGGCCGTCGTCGCCCTCGGCGATCCGGTGCGCCACCGTGCCGCACGCCTCGGCGTCGGCCCCGACCTCGGCCGGCGGGACGGCGGCGGGGACGGCCGTCCACGACGCGTACGCGGCCGGCGACCCGGGCCACCACACCGTGGCGACGCCGGCCACCGCCACCACGGCGGCGGCCGCCGCGCCCGCCAGGGCGGCGGGGCGCGCGCGACGGCGGATGGGGGTGGCCCGCCGCGCGGTGCCGAGGATCGCCTGGAGCGCCTCGTCGTCGGGGCGGCCCGGCGCGCGGAGGTGGCGCGCGGGGTCGAGGTCGGCGAGCTCCGCCATCATGGGGGACTTCATCGCGACTCCTGGAGGTTGCGCAGCACGTCGGCGGTGTCGGGCTTCAGGCCCGAGTAGGCCAGCAGCCGCTTCCGGGCCCGGGTCAGGCGGACCGAGAACGTGGACGGCCGGACGCCGAGGACCTTGGCGCCTTCGACCGCCGTGAGCCCGTCCCACGCGACGAGGGCGATGACCTCCCGGTCCGCGTCGGAGAGCATCTCCCACGCCCGGCGCAGGTCGGTCCGGTCGGCGGCGAGGTCGTCGGTACCCTCCTTGCCCGCCTCCGGCTCCCGCTCGAGCCGCACGCCCAGGGCGCGCCAGCGGCCGTGGGTGCGCAGGTGGGTCGCGAGCACGTTGCGGGCGACGCCCAGCAGCCACGGCTTCGGGTCGTCGGGCACGTCGCCGAGACGGCGCCAGGCGACCAGGAACGTCTCCGACACGACGTCGTCCACCAGCCCCGCCTCCACCCGACGCGCCACGAATCGTGTGACCACCTCGTGCTGCTCCACCCACATCTGCGTCAGCAGCTCACGGGCGCGGGCGTCGTCCACGATGAAACCTTTCCGTCCTACCAGTGGAGTTGCCGCCAACCCCCCGAGTGCTACACCGTAGTCACCGCGCCAGTCGACGACGACGCCGCGATCGCGCGCCGGAGCCCAACCGAGGAGCGACATGAGCCGAGGCAGGACCGTCAGGAAGAACATCGCCGCAGGTCTGGGCGCCGCCGTTCTCGCGCTGGGGGTGGCGCTCACGGCCGCGGCCCCGTCGCAGGCGGCGACCACGGAGGAGAACCTGCCCGGCGTGCCCGCACCCGACAGCCCCGCGAGCGAGTGGGAGACGTGGGCCGCGCAGGAGCGCGCCGACGCCGAGGCCACCGACTGGAAGGCCGACTCCGAGGCTCGCGGGTGCACCCTGCAGGACGTCACGATCACCGACGAGGTCGACCGCGACTACAACCTCGCGATGGGCGCGCCCGCCGACCTGGCGACGCACCGCGTCGACCTGCTCGAGGACTGCGGCGACGCCGCGACCGCCGTCGCCGACGGCGCGACCACGGCCACCCGGTCCGCGACGTCCGGGGCGAGCACTCTGGCGCTGCCGTCCGGCAACCGCTGCGCCTCCACCTCCGGCCCGGGCACGATGTGCCTGTCGAAGAGCAGCGGCCGCATCTACGCGTCGTGGCAGTACCGCGGTTCGGGCTCCGTGACCGGGTTCCTGCGCATCTACCAGGTCTCGTCCGGCGCGAGCGGCTGCCCCACCGGCACCACCTGGCTGACCGGCGCCAGCAGCACGTGGAGCAACGGCGACACCCGCACCATCTCCAAGACGCGCACGTCGGCCGGCGGCTACTCCGCGCACATCTGGAAGAAGGTCACCATCGGTCACACCGACTGGGGCGGCGTCTGCTCCGTGCTCTGACCGACCGGCCGACGACGAAGGAGGCTCGATGACGAGCGACCGGCTGGGCGTGGCGATCTTCGTCGTGTGGACGGTGGTGCTGGTCGCCGTCCCCGTCGTGACGATCGTCCTCGCCCTCCGCCGACGGCGACATGTCGGCGCCGGGCTCGTCGCCGTCACGGTGCTGGCGTTCGCCGTCCTCGGCGTGGGCTGGTGGCTGGTGCTGTCCCCCGTCGTCGTCGACGGGACCACGTGCATGTCGGGGTCCGCGGCGGCGGGCCTCCTCGACGACGGCCTCGACATGACCGAGTGGGCGGTCCCGCCCGCGGACCGCCTGGCGTGCCGCGACCTCGCCCGCCAGATCGTCGGCGGGTGGGCCGCGGCGGCGCTCGCAGCCCTGGCGGTCTGGATCGTCGCCGTCGCGCGGGCGCCGCGCGGGGCGACGGCGTCGTCGGCCCGGTGAGCCCGTCGACGGCGCGCGCCGGCTCCGACGGGCTCGGCCGGCGGGCCGTCAGAGCACGTGGGCCAGGAAGTCCCGCAGCCGCGGCTCGGACGGGTTGTCCAGCACGTCGGCGGGCGCGCCCTCCTCGACGATGACGCCGTCGTCCATGAAGACGACGTGGTCGGCGACCTCGCGGGCGAAGCCGATCTCGTGCGTCACGACGATCATCGTCATGCCGGAGCGGGCCAGGTCCTGCATGACGGCGAGCACCTCGCCCACGAGCTCGGGGTCGAGCGCCGAGGTGGGCTCGTCGAACAGCATGAGCTCCGGGTCCATGGCGAGCGCCCGCGCGATGGCGACGCGCTGCTGCTGGCCCCCGGACAGCTGCGCCGGGTAGAACTCCGCCCGCTCGGCGAGCCCCACCCGGTCCAGCAGCTCCAGGCCCCTGCGGCGGGCCTCCGCCTTGTTCAGCCCGCGCACCTGCACGGGCGCCTCCATGACGTTCTCCAGCGCCGTCTTGTGCGGGAACAGGTGGAAGCGCTGGAAGACCATCCCGATGCGGGAGCGCTGCTTCGCGATCACCTTGGGGTGCAGGCGGTGCAGCACGCCCTTGTCGTCGCGGCGGTAGCCCATGAGGTCGCCGCCCACGTGGATGGAGCCGGCGGTGATCTCCTCGAGCTCGTTGACGCAGCGCAGCAGCGTGGACTTGCCGGAGCCGGACGGCCCCAGCACCACCGTCACGGAGCCGCGCGGGACGTCGAGGGAGACGCCCTTGAGCACGTGCACGGCGTCGTGGCCGCGGCCGAACACCTTGTGCACGTCGCGGACCTCGACCATGGTCTCGGCGGTCCCGGGGGCCTCGGCCGACGCGGTCATGGGGTCACCTCCAGGAAGGGGTCGTCCTTGGTGGTGCCGGACGCGCCGATGAGGTCCTGCTTGCGGGGCTTGCGCCCGCCGCGCGGGCCGCGCCCGCCGCGACCGGTGCGGCCGCCGTCGAACCCGCGGCCGTAGTACCGCTCCAGGTAGTGCTGGCCGATCATGAGCACCGACGTGATGAGCAGGTACCAGAGCGCGGCCACGATGAGCAGCGGGATCGGCTGGAAGATGCGGCTGCCGATCTGGTTGGTGGCGTACGTGAGCTCGAGCGTGAACGGGATCGCCAGCACCAGCGACGTCGTCTTGAGCATGGAGATGGTCTCGTTGCCCGTGGGCGGCACGATGACGCGCATCGCCTGCGGCAGCACGATGCGGCGCAGGATCTTGGCGTCCTTCATGCCGAGCGCCTTCGCGGCCTCGGTCTGGCCGGGGTCCACCGACGACAGGCCGGCGCGGACGATCTCCGCCAGGTAAGCGGACTCGTTGAACGCGAGGCCGATCAGCGCCGCCCAGAACGCCGTGATGACGTCCTGGGTGGTGAACGTCCAGAACTCCGGCCCGAACGGGATG
This sequence comes from Isoptericola sp. NPDC019571, assembly GCF_044389385.1. Lineage (NCBI taxonomy): Bacteria > Bacillati > Actinomycetota > Actinomycetes > Micrococcales > Promicromonosporaceae > Isoptericola > Isoptericola sp. NPDC019571. The sequence goes on along the minus strand of NZ_JBIRXZ010000004.1, from coordinate 379,949 downwards.
CCGAGGGACAGCCGCGGGTACAGCACCGACAGCAGGCCCCAGAACACGAGCTGCGTGTAGATCGGGGTGCCGCGGAAGAACCAGATCCAGAACCACGACACCGACCGCATCACGGGGTTGTCGCTGCGCCGCATCACCGCCAGCAGCACGGCCAGCACGATGGCGATCGCCATCGAGCCGAACGTGAGGACGAGCGTCCAGCCCACGCCCCGCACGACGACGACGTCGCGCAGGTAGAGCCAGACGGTGTCCCACCGGAAGTTGGGGTTGGTGACGAGCGCGTTGACCGCCATCGCCACGAGGACGAGGACCACCACGGCCGACACCCACCGCCCCGGCCGGGGCACCGGCCGGGCGTGCAGGGGCTCCGGCAGCTGGCCGGACGGTCGGTCTTCCATGCGGGTCAGCCTGCCGGGTTCAGCTCGGCCGTGTCGAGCACGGCCGCGCCGGAGCCCCAGGTGTCGGCGACCTGGGCGAGCACGCCGTCGTCCATGAGCTTCTGCAGCCCGGCCTGGACGGCCTTCGCGAGCTCCTCGTCGTCCTTGGCGACGACGACGCCGTACGGCGCGGCGTCCGTGATCTCGCCGAGCGCCTCGACGGAGCCGCCGGTCTGCTCGACGGCGTAGGCGATGATCGGCGAGTCCGCGTACATGGCCTGCAGCTTGCCGCCCGCGAGGTTGGTCGTGACGTCGGACTGCGAGTCGTAGGGCAGCACGTCGACGGCGTCCTTGCCCTCGTCGGTGCAGGTCGTGCTGATCTCGGCCAGCTCGTCCTGCTGGATGGTGCCGGTCTGCACGCCGACGCTGACCCCGCACAGGTCGTCAGGGGTCACGCCGTCGGGGTTGCCCTTCGCGACGGCGAACTGCGAGCCGGCGGTGAAGTAGCTGACCATGTTGACCGTCTTCAGGCGCTCGGGCGTGACCGAGAACGCCGACATGCCGGCCTCGTACTTGCTGCCGATGGCCGGGATGATCGAGTCGAAGCCCGCGTTCTCGACCTGCAGCTCCAATCCCATCGTCTTGGCGAGCGCGGTCGCGATGTCGATGTCGATGCCCACCGGCGTCGTGCCGTCCGCGTCGAGGAACTCCACCGGCGCGTACTGGAGGTTGGAGCCCAGGGTGAGCGTGCCGTCCTCGGCGACGGCGTCCGGGACGAGCGCGGCGACGGCGTCGTCCTTCTGGATCGCGTCGAGGTCGACGGCGGCGGAGGTGCTGTCCTCGGACGCGCCCGGCGTCTGGCCGAGGTCCTGCGAGGCCGTGGTGCAGCCGGTGAGGGCGAGGGCGGCGACGGCCGAGGTGACGACGGTCGCCGCGAGGGTGTGGCGGGTGCGCATGGTGGGCTCCGAGGATCGTGCGAGGGGTCGATGCATGAGTATGCAGCCCGAGGAATTATTCTCCAAACCGGCTGGTGATCGGGAGGTCGTCACCCCAGTGTGCGTCTGCGAGTACGGTCGGGGCCGATGTCGCCCACCTCGCTCGCGCTCGTGCTCGCCGCCGCCGGGCTCCACGCGATCTGGAACGTCGCGGCCAAGCGTGTCACCGGCGACTCGCGCGTCTTCGTCTGGCTCTACGCCACGGCGTCCGCCGTGCTCTGGGCGCCGGTAGGGCTGGTGATCCTCGCCCGCGAGGGCTGGCCGGACCTGGGTGCGCTGCTGCTGGCGGGCGCGGTCTCCGGCGTGCTGCACAACCTGTACGGCGTGGCGCTCAACACCGGCTACGCACGCGCCGATCTCGGGATCGTCTACCCGACGGCGCGGGGCACGGGGCCGCTGCTGACGATGCTCGTCGCGCTGGTGGTCCTCGGCGAGCAGGCGGACGCCGTCCACGTGGTGGGCGGCCTCGTGGTGATCGCGGGCGTGGCGGTGGTCGCGAGCTCGGGCGCGTCCGGCGTCAACGCCTCGCGCGGCCTCGCGGGCGTGCGCTGGGGCCTCGCGACCGGCGCCGCCATCGCCGCGTACACGCTGTGGGACGGGCACGCCGTCACGTCGCTTGCGCTCGATCCCGTGGCCTACTTCGCGTGCAACGCCGTCTGGCAGTCGCTCACGCTGGCGCCCATCCTGCGTGACCGCGGCCGCCGCGCGGAGGCCGTCCGCATGAGCCGGCGGCACGTGCGCGAGATCGCGCTGGTCGCCGTGCTGTCCCCGCTGGGCTACATCCTCGTGCTGGTCGCGATGCAGACGTCGCCGATCGCGCTGGTGGCGCCGGCCCGCGAGTCGAGCATCGTCATCGGCACCCTCCTGGCCTGGTGGCTGTTCAAGGAGCCGCGCCCCGCCGTGAAGATCGTCGGTTCTCTCGTCGTGCTGGCCGGCATCGGGCTGCTGGCCGTGCCCGCCTGACGACGGGGCGCCCTGCCTGCCCGACATGCCGCGGGGACGTCCCGGCTCTACGCTCCGAGCATGATCAGGTTCCTGCTCCGTACGGCCGTGTTCCTGCTGGCGGCGGTGGTGGGCGTCCTCGTCGCCGCGGGGATCTTCGCCGCCTTCGACCTCGAGACGTTCTCCATCAACTGGTCCGAGCCGCTGGGCTTCGTCCTCGCCGTCGTCATCTTCGCCGTGGCGCAAGCGATCATCTCCCCGTTCCTCACCAAGGCGGCCCGGAACAACGCCCCCGCGCTCGTCGGCGGCGTCGGCCTGCTCTCGACGTTCGTCGCCCTCATCGTCGCGGTCCTCGTCACCGACGGGCTCGACGTCGGCGGCGTCGCCGGCTGGATCGTCGGACCGGTCATCGTGTGGCTCGCCGGGATGCTCGCGGCGTTCATCCTGCCCCTCTTCCTGCTCAAGGAAGGCGTGGAGAAGGTCCGCGAGAACCGCGAGGACGAGTAGCGCCGAGATAGAGAAGCGAGGACCGCGAGATAGAGAGGGGGCGGACCGAATCTGGTTCGGTCCGTCCCCTCTCTATCTCGCGGTCCTCGCTTCTCTATCTCGGCGGGGTCGTCAGGTGTCGCGCTCGGTGATCGCGTCGTCCTCGCGGCGGTCGTCGTCCCCGCCCGGCGGGAAGTCGGCCCGCTCGGGGCGGGCGCGCAGGACGAGGATGCTCACCAGCAGGCCGCCCCAGACGACGGCCAACGACAGCACCATGAGCAGGATCGCGTCGGCGTTCATCGGGCCGCCCCCTTCGTCGTCGTGGTCGCCGTGACCGGCGGGTAGGCGGGCCAGGCGACGAAGTCGTCCGGGCTGCGCCGCCAGCGCGGCAGCGTCAGCAGAACGGCGCCGACGACGAGGACCACGAGCGTGCCCCACCCGACGTACAGCAGGTACGTCTCGTCGTAGCCCTCGTACCCGTTCTGCACGAGGTCGACGATGCGCGAGACCAGCATGTACGCGAGCACGGCCGGCACGATCGCCCCGACGCAGACGTACCACCAGCGGCCCACCTGCACCGTCGAGACGGCGTTGAGGTGGTAGCGCAGCTCGGGGCTCGTCCGCAGCAGCCAGACGAGGAACACGCACATGAGCACCGCGGACGCCACGATGCCGATGTTGTTGGACCAGTTGTCGATCGTGTCCAGGGCGATGAGGCCCGTCGTCGTCGAGAACCCGACCACGGACAGCACGGCCGCCACGCCGCCGATCCACAGCACCGCCTGCCGGCGGGTGAGGCCGAACTTCTCCTGGAAGCCTGCCGCGACCACCTGCAGGATCGAGATGAGCGACGTGAACCCGGCCATCGCGAGCGACCCGAAGAACAGGGCGCCGAACAGGGGCCCGGCCGGCATCTGCGAGACGACGGCGGGGAACGTCACGAACGACAGGATCGGGCCGGTGATGCCCTCGAGGTCCGCGACGGCGACGCCCTGCTCGTGCGCGAGGAAGCCGAGGGCGGCGAACACGCCGATCCCCGCCAGCATCTCGAAGCCCGAGTTGGAGAACGCGACGACCAGGCCCGGCGACGTGAGGTTCGCCCTGCGCTTCCGGTACGACGAGTACGTGATCATGATGCCGAAGGCCACGGAGAGCGAGAAGAAGATCTGCCCGTAGGCGGCGATCCACACGTTCATGTCGCCCAGCGCGCCCCAGTCGGGCGTGAACAGGGCGTTGAGACCGTCGGTGGCGCCGTCGAGGAAGATCGCCCGCACCACCAGCACGCTGAACGCGACGACCAGCAGCGGCAGGAAGATGACGTTGGCCTTCTCGATGCCCTTCGCGACGCCGCCCACGAGGACGACGATCGTCGCGACCCACACCAGCAGCAGCGGGATCAGCACCGCGGGCACGAAGTCGAGCGTGAACCACGCGCCGCCGTTGGCGACGTCGGACAGCTGCAGGTAGTCGCCGGTGAAGAAGCCCGCGGTGTCGTCGCCCCACTTCAGCGTGAAGGAGTAGACGAAGAAGCTCAGCGCCCAGCCGATGATCGCCGCGTAGTAGATCGCGATGACGAAGCAGATCATCACCTGGAACCAGCCCAGGGTCTCGAGCCACTTCTTCACCCGGCGGAACACGGTGGGCGGGCCGCCGCGGAAGCGGTGCCCCAGCGCGTAGTCGAGGAAGAGGATCGGGATGCCCGCCGTCAGCAGCGCGATCACGTAGGGCACCAGGAAGGCGCCACCGCCGTTCTCGTACGCGACCCCGGGGAACCGCCAGATGTTGCCCAGCCCGACGGCGGAGCCGATCGCGGACAGGATGAAGCCGACCTGCCCGGTGAACTGCTCCCGGGGGGGCGAGGTGTCAGTGGTCGTGGTGCTCACAGGCGTCGAACCTCCACGGTGAGGGGCGTCACGTCAAACGTGTCTCACAGACCGATGCTGCCCGACCGCCCGGTCCGTGGCCAGCCCTCGCCGCGGCGGGTCCCCGCCGGGGTCAGCCCGCGAGCAGGCGACCCACCAGCCCGCCGTGCAGGCGGCCGTCGGGGTCGAACCGCGCGGCCAGGCGCCGGAAGTCGTCGAACCGGGGGAACAGCGCCGCCGTCGTCGGTGCGTCCAGCGTGCTGACCTTGCCCCAGTGCGGCCGCGCCCCGAGGGGCACCAGCGCCTGCTCGACGGCGGGCAGCACGGCCCGCACGTCGTCCTCGCGCGGCACCCACGTGAAGTGGAAGCCCACCGACGGCTCGTCGAACGGGCTCAGCCACAGGTCGTCGGCCGCGACGGTGCGGATCTCGCTGGTCTGCAGCAGCGGCGCGACCGTCGGGCCGAGGCGGCGCATCGCCTCGATCGCCGCGACGGCGTGGCGGCGCGGCAGCAGGTACTCCGACTGCACCTCGTCGCCGTTCGACGGCGTGAACTCGAGCTTGAAGTGGCTCAGCCGCTCGTGCCACGGGCCGTCCACGCCGAGCTGCTCGGTGCACGCCGACGGGTCGACGCCCGGCAGCGGGTGGACGGCCACGTCCGACCAGCGCAGGACGTCGGGGGCGAGCCCTCGGACCTCGGGCCGGTCGGCGCGGGCCACGGACTTGAACCACACGTGCCGCACGGCCGGCTCGTCCCAGCTCGTGAAGGCGCTCACCGAGTACGCCGCCGAGGTGATGGCGTCGAAGCTCGCGAGGTACGTGTCCCACGGGACGTCCGCCGCGACGTCCTGCCGCACCACGTACGCCGGGACGGTGCGCAGCTCGACGCGCGTCACGACGCCCAGCGCCCCGAGCGACACGACCGTGCCGGGGAAGACGTCGGGGTCGCTGTCGCGGGTGATGCGCCGCAGCTCGCCGCCCGGCGTCATGATCTCCAGACCCTCGACCGCGCTCGCGAGGCTCTGGTTCGCGTCGCCGGAGCCGTGCGTGGCCGTGGCGACCGCTCCCGCCACGGAGATGTGCGGCAGGGACGCCAGGTTGCCCAGCGCGCGGCCGGTCGCGTGCAGGGCACGGGACACCTCGCCGTAGCGCAGGCCCGCGTTCACGGACACGACGTCGCCCTCGTCCCCGCCGTCCGGCGTCAGCGGCTCCACCGCGGGCCGGCCGTCGTCGAGCCCGTCCACCTGGACGTGCACGCCGTCCGTGTCGGCGACGTCGTTGAACGAGTGGCGCGACCCCAGCGCGCGCACCGGGCCGCCGGCGGTGAGCACGTCGGCGAGCTCCTCCAGCGACGCGGGGCGCACGACGGAGCGTGCGGAGTACGTGAGGTTCCCGGCCCAGTTGAGATGCACGGGACCACCCTGCCATCCGGGCAGCAGGTTCGGCGGCCCGGTCCAGGTTCAGCCCCGGTACGCGTCGAGGTCGGCGACCGCCGCGTCCAGTGCGGCGCGCTCGGCAGGGGTCGGGTCGCGCAGCCACTGCACGTCGACGCCGCCCCGCCCGGCGCCCGCCGGCCAGCGCCAGCGTCCCGCCACCACGCCGTCCACCGCCACGCAGTGCACGAACGCGCCGGACCGGTCCGGCGGCGGCAGCGCCGGGTCGAGGACGACGTGGCGCGTCTCCCGGTAGGAGATCAGCAGCTCGTCGTAGGCCTGGAGCAGGTCGACGACGGGATCGTCGTCGACGCCGTCGCCCCCGCCGTCGCCACCACCGAGCCAGCGGTCCGCCGTCGCGGCGGTCGCGACGAGGACGAGGCCCTCGAGGTCCCCCGTGCCCGCGACCTGGACGACCTCGCCCGCCTCGGTGAGGGCGGCCAGCACGGGCCTGAGGTCGCGGACGGTGACGTCGGCCCACAGCCGCAGGTCGTTGAGGGTCGCGAAGCCGCGCCCTGGCAGGTAGCGACGCCACAGCTCGACGACGGCGGCCTGGGCGTCGAACCGCTCGCCCAGCGGCCCGTAGCCCGCGGGGACGCGGTCGTCGAAGGTCGCGTACGACTGGTGCTGCAGCTCCTTGCCGGCCGGCGGCGGCCCGCTGATCACGAGGCACCGCAGCTCCGCGTGCATGAGCATCTGGGTGAACGCGAGGCCGGGGGCGTCGGGGTCGAGCACGCCGTGGTCGACCAGCTCGGCCTTGATCTCCGCGCGCGTGCGCGGCCCGTCCGCGACGGCGGCGGCGACGGCCTCCGTGCCGGGGCCCAGGTCGCCGAGGTCCCACGCCCGCTCGGTGGACGCCATGAGCCTCTCGACGCGCGGCGCGCTGAGCTCGAGCAGCCAGCGCGCGTCGCGCGGCCGCACCAGGTGCCAGGTGGGGCGCAGCAGGTGGGTACGCAGCAGCTCGCCGTCGGCGAGCGCCGCGTTGAGGGCGGCGCGGCCGGGGCGCGAGGACGGCGCGACCCGCCGGGAGAGGCCCCACAACGCGGGCTGCAGCTCCTGCCCCTGCACCGCGAGGAGCGCGTCGACGACGGCGGTCGCGTCGGGCAGGCTCTGCCCGCGCAGGCCCGTGGCGGCAAGCCGCGCGGCCCGCACGACGGCGCTGTCGACCTGGACGCTCACCCGGTCAGCCGGCCCGACCGGCGGGCTCCGCCTCCGCCAGGGGGATGCGGCCGCCCATGCCGACCATGTCCAGCACCTCCGCGACCGCCTCGGACGGCTGGTACAGGCTCACGGACGTGCCCGTCTCCTGGCCCAGCATGTACACCTGCAGGATGAACGCGACCCCCGAGGAGTCGATGAACGTGACGTCCCGGGTGTCCACGACGATCGGTTGGGTCGTGCCCCGCGCCGCGAGCGCCGCCATCGCGTCGCTCGCCGCCTCGCGCAGCGCCGCGTCGACCTCGCCCCACAGGGTGAGGACGGTGGCCTCGTCGGTGGTCCGGGACGCGATCCCCGAGCTCGGCAGGGGTTCGCTGCTGCTGTCGATGTCCATGTGGTCGAGTTGCTCCCGTGCGTGGGGCCGTGCGGCCTGGGGACGCTGTCTGCGTCCTCTCCGTACAGCGAACGGCCCGCGTCGAGTGTTCCCCCGTCAGGCGGATTCGTCCAGCATCCGGTCAGTCCTGGCGGGTCGACGCCGGACCGGCCGGCGTCGCGCGGGCGGGCCCCGCCGGTCCAGGGTGGTCCAGGTCGGTGACGTCCGCGACCCGGGCGTCGAGGACGCGAGCAAGGTCACCTCCGTCGATCGTCGCCGAGACCCCGTGCCCGCCGCCCCCGACGGACACCGGCCCCGCCTCCGCGATGCGCGAGTCCGCGACCACCGGCCAGGCCGTGAGCGAGCCGAACGGCGTGATGGTGCCGCGCTCGTACCCGGTGACGTCGCGCGCCACCTCCTTGTCAGGCATCGACAGCCGGGACACCCCCAGCAGCGAGCGCAGCCGCGGCCACGCGATCGTGCGGTCGCCCGGCACCAGCACGAAGAGGAAGTCGCCGTCCCCGCGGCGCACCACGATCGTCTTGACCACCTGCGCCGGCGTGACGCCCCGCGCGGCCGCGGCCTCCGCGAGCGAGCGCACCGGGCCGTGCCGCACGATGTCGAACGCGACGCCCGACGCCTCCAGCGCCTCGCGCGTCCGCCGCTCGCCGGGGGTCTCTGCGGGCGGCGCGGGGGGCGTCACTCGGGACCCGTCGACACGACGAGCGTCACGGTCGACCCCGACGGCAGGGTCTCCTCCGTGCCCGACTCCCTCCGGACGACCACGCCTTCCGGCTGGTCGTCGCTCGGTTCCTCGACGACCTCCACGACGAAGCCGGCGTCCTTCAGACGCTGCACGGCCACGGCCTGCTCCTCGCCGACGACGCCCGGCACCTCGACCTGCTCCGGCTCCTCGGGTCCCGACGACACGACCACGCGCACGGCTGCGCCGCGGTCCACCGGTGTCCCGGCACCGGGCTCGGTCCGGATGACGTGGCCCTCGTCGACCGTGTCGCTGTGCTCCTCGACGACTTCCGGGGCGAGGCCGACGTCCTGCAGCGCCCGCTTGGCGGAGCCCGCGTCGCCCTCGACCGCCGGCACCTTCACCTGCGCCGGACCGCTCGAGACGACGATCGTCACGGTGGCGCCGCGGTCCACGCTGGAGCCCGCGACCGGGTCCGTTCCGACGACGTCGCCCTCACGCACCGCGTCGCTGGCCCGCGTCGCGACGCGCTTCGCCGGCACCAGGCCGGCGTCGGTCAGGGCCTGCCGTGCACCCGCCTCGTCCTTGCCGGCGACCTTCGGCACCGCCACCTGCTGCGACGCCTGCTCCGGGCCGCTCGAGACGACGAGGGTGACCGTGGAGCCGGTCCGGACCTTCGTGCCCGCATGCCGGGTCGTCACGACCGTGCCCTCGGGGACGTCGTCGTCCGCGCGCGTCACGGTCGTCACCTCGAGTCCCAGCGCCTGCAGCTTCTTCTTCGCTGCAGCGAGGCTCTGGCCGGCGACGTCGGGCACCGTGACCTTCGCGGGCGTGGCGGGCCGATCGGACGAGTCGCCTCCCTTGCCCGGGTCCGTGGTCCCGCCGTAGGACGTGGAGCCGGGCTTCTTGCCGCCCTTCTCGACCGCCCCGTCCTTCGCCGTGCCGCCCGCGGACTTCGTGCCCTTCCCGTCGTTGCCGTCCTTCGCGTCCTTGGCGTTCTTGTCGGCACGCTCGGCCGGGGCCGTCGGCCCGCCGCCGCCCGCGACGTCGTCGGCCTTCCACGCCCGGTCGGGGATGGGGCCGGCGGCGAAGAACTCGAAGTGCCACGGCTCGGGCTTCGAGCCGGTGGAGCGCGCCCAGGACGGGTTGTCCCAGCCGTAGTCCGGCCCGTGCACGCGCATCCACGCGTGCTCGGCGGACGTGAAGGTGGAGATCGGGTAGCCCAGGTCGACGGCGAGGCCCCAGCCGTGGTTCGACGTGCCCGGCGTCGCCGCCAGCCAGCCCTTGGTGGCCTTGACGCGGATCTGCAGCTCCAGCGAGCGGTACGAGTCGGTCATCGGGATGGGCACCCCGAACTCCTTCTCGTACTCCTTGCTGAGCGCGGAGAGCTGCTCCGCGGCGTCGCAGCGCAGCATGTGCCCGGGCGCGAAGTCGAGCGGGCACAGCGCCGACGCCGGGATGCGCCCGTTGGCGTAGCCCGCCGTGCTCCGACCGTAGCGGTCGACCACCTCGAGCAGGCTCGCCGTCAGCGTGGCGCGCGCCGCGACCGCCCCGTCCGCCCCTGCCGGCAGGATGCCCGCCTCGAGGGTCGTGGTCGCCGGGTCCAGCAGCGTCGCCAGGCGCGTGGCCGCGACGACGAGGTCGTCGAACGTCACCTCGTCGCCGTCGTGCCCGCTCTGGTCCGCGGCCTGCTCGTCCGGTTGCACGGCGTCCAGCTGCACGGCGTCCGGCTGCACGGGATCAGGCTGCTCGGCGCCGGACCGCTCCCCCGTGGCCACAGGGTCGGGCTCGTCGGCGGGGTCGATCGCGGCGGGGTCCGTCGCGATCTGGCGCGCGACGGCCACGGCCCGCGGCTCGTCGGCGGGCGCCGAGGGCGCGACCTCAGGAGTCTGCTCGGCGGGCCCGGTCACGTCGGGCTCGGTCGCGGGGGCCGGGAGCACGGGCGAGGGCACCTCGGCGTCCGCGGCCGCGAAGGGGCGGTCGGACGACCTGGCGGACTGCTGCGCGAGGTACGTGCTGAGCAGCATGCCGAGCTCGGCGGCGGCCTGGTCCACCGCGGGCGTCACCTTCCGGCCGGCGTCCTGGCCGGCGAGCTCCGCGCGCTCGAGGACGCCCAGCACCTCCTGGAGCGTCGTCGGGCCGGTCGACTCCGGCGTCCCGACCACGCCCACGGAGACGCCCTCGCCCACCGGGCTGCCGGCTCCGACGTCGGGGGTGTGCTGGTCGGCGGCGAGGGTCTGGAGGCGGCCGTCGTTCCACGGGAGGCCCGCCACGGGGGCCGCGAGAAACCCCGCCGCGACCACGCACGTCGTCGTCGCCGTCGCGAGCAGCCTGCCGACACGCGCGCCCCGTCCGGTGTCCCTCGGAGACCTCACGACGACGAACCTCCTACATCGGCACTGCTCAGGCGCTCGGATCCTGCCACACCTCGGCGTCGTCGTGTGACACAGGCGACAGGACCGTCCCTTCACTGTGCGGCACGCGCCACGCTCCTGCCACCCCTGCGACGAGAGTTCACGCGACGCTCATCCGCACACCATGACCGGAGCGCCTTGATACGCCCCCGCCCGCAGGGGACGTCGCGCGGCAGACTGGACGCATGACCACCGTCGACCTCAACAGCGACCTCGGCGAGGGGTTCGGACGCTGGACCCTCGGCGACGACGAGGCGATGCTCGACGTCGTCTCGTCGGCGAACGTGGCGTGCGGCTTCCACGCCGGCGACCCGGCGTCGATCCGTCGCACGGTGGGCCTGGCCGCCGCCCGCGGCGTCGCCGTCGGGGCGCACGTCGGCTACCGCGACCTCGCGGGCTTCGGGCGCCGCGACATCGACGTCCCGTCGGCCGAGCTGCGGGCCGACGTCGTCTACCAGGTCGGCGCGCTGCAGGCTCTCGCCGCCACCGAGGGCACCCGCGTCACCTACGTGAAGCCGCACGGCGCCCTGTACAACCGGGCGGCCGTGGACCGGCGCGTGGCGGACGACGTCGCCGCCGCTCTCGCCTCCGTCGACCCGTCCCTCGTGCTGCTCGGGCTGCCCGGCACCCTCTCCCTCGCCGCCGCCGAGGCCGCGGGCCTGGCCACCGCGGCCGAGGCGTTCGCCGACCGCGCCTACACGCCTGCCGGCACGCTGGTGCCCCGCGGCGAGCCGGGCGCCGTCCTGCACGACCCGGACGTCGTGGCCCGGCGGATGCTGCGGCTCGTCACCGAGGGCGTGGTCGAGGCCGTCGACGGCAGCGTGGTGCGCGTGGCCGCCGACTCCGTGTGCGTGCACGGCGACACGCCCGGCGCGGTCGCGATGGCCCGCCGGGTACGCGCGGCGTTCGACGACGCGGGCGTCACCCTCGCCGCGTTCGCCCCGGCGACGTCGAGGGCCTGAGCGTGGGCGGGCCTGAGCGCGTCCCGCCCGTGCGTGTCTTCTCCCTGCGTGTCCTGCCCGTGCGCGACGACGCCCTGCTCGTCGAGGTCGACGACCTCGCGCAGGCCCTGGCGCTCCACGCGTCCCTGCGCGACGACCCCGTGACGGGCGTCGGGCAGCCCGTGCCCGGCGCGCGCACGCTGCTGGTGCCGTTCGACCCGTGGCGACTGCCCGCGGCCCGTCTCGCGGACGAGCTGCGCGCTCGGGCGGCCGCGGCCGGCCGCGCCGCCGACGAGGGGGCCGGGGAGGCTGCGGGAGCAAGCCTCGTCGAGATCCCCACCGTGTACGACGGCGAGGACCTGGCGGACGTCGCACGCCTGCTCGCGTGCAGCCCGGAGGAGGTGGTGCGGCGGCACGCGGGGGCGTCGTGGGTGGTGGGCTTCGTCGGCTTCGCCCCCGGGTTCGCGTACCTGACCGGGGACGACGAGACGCTGGTCGTGCCGCGGCGGGAGTCGCCGCGCACCCGGGTGCCCGCGGGCTCGGTGGCGCTCGCCGGGCCGTACTCGGGCGTCTACCCGCGCTCCAGCCCGGGCGGGTGGCAGCTCGTCGGTCGGACCGACGTCGTCACCTGGGACGCCGACCGCGACCCTCCCGCCCCGTGGGCCCCCGGCGACCGGGTGCGGTTCACGGCCGTGCGCGCGGCGGCCCGCGGCGCCGGGCTCGCTCACGACGGCAGTTCGGGCCCGGCGCGGCAGTCCGAGCTGCCGCCGCGAACCGAGACTGCCGCGCCCACGACGTCGGGCAGGGGTCTGGAGGTGCTGGAGGTCGTGACGCCCGGGCTGCAGGCGCTGGTGCAGGACCTCGGCCGACCCGGGCTGGCGCACCTCGGCGTGTCCGCGTCCGGCGCGGCCGACCCGCGCAGCCTGCGCGCCGCGAACCGCGCGGTGGGCAACCCGGTCGGGGCGGCCGCCGTCGAGGCCGTGGGCGGCGGGCTGCGGCTGCGCGCCCGCACCGACGCCGTCGTCGCGCTCGCCGGGGCGGACGCGGACGCCGTCGTGCACCGCGGCGGCGACCCGGACGACGCCCGCCGCGCACCCCTGGCACGGGCGTTCCGCCTGCGCGCCGGCGACGAGCTCGCGCTGGCCGCCCCCGCCCGCGGCCGGCGGACGTACGTCGCCGTCCGCGGAGGCGTCGCCGCGCCGCCCGTCCTCGGCTCCCGCGCCACCGACACCCTCGCCCACCTGGGCCCCGCCCCCCTCGCCCCCGGCACCCCCCTGCGTGGTGAGCGCGATCTCGGGGCCTGTTCGCGACCGAAGAGTCCCCGGAGTCTTGCTCACCACGTCCTGGCGGTGGCGGTGGACGACGTCGGGGCGCCGGACGTCGCGGCGCTGACCGCGCCGGGAGAGGTCACGACGCTCCCCGTCGTGCTCGGCCCGCACGACGACTGGTTCGCGGACCCTGCCGCGCTCGTCGACCAGGAGTGGCGGGTGACCGACCGTTCTGACCGGGTGGGGCTGCGGCTGGACGGAGCACCCCTGACCCGGGCGGCCGGCGCGCAGGGGCGCGAGCTGCCCAGCGAGGGCTGCGTGACCGGCGCGCTGCAGGTGCCGCCGGACGGCCTGCCGGTGCTGTTCGGCGTCGACCACCCGCTCACCGGCGGCTACCCGGTGGTCGCGTCCGTGGCGTCGACGCACCTGTGGCTGCTCGGCCAGCTGCCGCCGGGGGCGCTGCTGCGGTTCGTGCCGGTCGCGCCTCATCCGTTCGGCTGACTTCCGGCGAGCCCGGCAGGCGATGTGGCGGTCCGGTGCCCGGAACCACGATGGATCCGACGCACCGACACGCCGGGACACCCACCGCCGTCCCGGGCACGAGGGAAGGACACCCCATGAAGCTCACGACGTCGACGAAGCCCGCCACGATCGCCGTCTCGGCCCTGATCGCGCTGGGGGCGCTCACCGCCTGCAGCACGGGCGAGGCCGACGCCGCGGCCGGTTCCGGGACCTCCGCCACACAGGAGGCCGCGGCGGCCGACGTGGCGCAGACGCCGTCCGACGTGCTCGCGTCGACCGCGTGGGAGACCACCGGCGCGACCGACGCCGAGGGTGACGACGTCCCGCTCGACGACGACGACGTGAGCGCCTTCGTCGGCTGGGCGTACTTCGACGCCGCCGGCACGTTCACCATGTACGACCTCGACGACAGCCCGAAGATGCAGGGCGACTGGACGGTCGACGAGGAGGGCACGACCCGCCACATCGTCGCGAAGGACGACGCCGGCGAGGTGCAGTTCGAGCGCGACTCGGACATCGTCACGCTCACCGACGAGGAGTTCACCTACCGCGTGTTCCCCGAGGAGGGGAACACCGACGTGTACTACGACATCGTGCACACCCCGACCGACCACGAGGAGCCGGCCGCGTCCTGAGCCGCCGGCCTCCCGGCGAGCGCCCACCCTCCCCGGGGAGCGGGCGCTCCGTCGTCGCGGCTCCGGTCAGGCGCGCTCGGCCGCGAGCGCCGCGACGCCGGCGACCACGCGCGCGACGCCGAACCGCAGGGCGTCGTCGCGGTCGCCCGGCTCGGCGTCGGAGAAGGCCGCCACGGTGAGCGGGTAGTCGTCCGCGTGCTCGGCGAGGACGGGCCCGAGCCGGGCGGTGAGATCGGCCTCCGGCGACGCGCCGCGCGGCTGCTGGCGCACGAGCGACATCACGTGACCGACCAGGAGCGCGAGCGTGTCGAGCCTCTCCGCGCCGGTGAGCGGCAGGTCCCCGAACGCCGCAAGGCCGGCCTCGAACCAGGCGAGCTCGACGGGGCCGGGCACGTGCGGCCGCTGCGCGAGCTCGACCGACCAGGGCCGCGCGAGCGCCCGCGCGTGGACGCTGCCGGCCCAGTCCGTCAGGGCGGCCCGCCAGTCCGCCCCCGTCGCCGCGGACGGCGCGGCCCCGAGCGCGGCGTCGAGCAGGAGCGCGTCCAGCTCGACGCGGCCCGGCACGTAGCGGTACAGCGCCATCTTGGTGGTGCCGAGGCGTGCGGCGACGGCCTGCATCGTCACCGCGTCGAGCCCGTGGACGTCGGCGATCTCCGTGGCCGCGGCCACGATGCCGTCGACACTGAAGCGCGGCTTGGGCCCGCGGCGGGCCGGCGTCGCGCGCCGCCACAGCAGCGCGACGACGTCGTCGGTACTCGTCGCGCCCGTCCCGGCCCCCCGATGGTCGGCGCCCATCGCTCCCCCTGCCTCCGGCGGCTGCCGGTCTCGCGCGCCCTGAAGTATTTGCGTCCATCGTACGCGGATGCTTACTGTGTCTCTGGGACGCAATTAAGCCTCGGTCACCGAAGGAGCAGTCCATGTCCACCTCGAAGATCCTCGTCTCCGGCGCGAGCATCGCCGGGCCCGCGCTCGTCCGCTGGCTCGGCCGCAACGGCTTCGACGTCACCGTCGTCGAGAAGGCCCCCGCGCTCCGGCCCGGCGGCCAGGCCGTCGACTTCAAGGGCCGCACCCACCGCGACGTCCTGGACCGCATGGGGATCCTCGACGACGTGCGCGCCCGCCAGACCCCGCGGACCGACTGGCGCATGGTCGACGCCCGCGACCGGGTCCGCGCCGTGATCCCGGGCGAGTTCGTCGGCGGCGACCTGGAGGTCCTGCGCGGCGACCTCGCCGCCGTCCTGCACGAGCACACCGCCCGCGACGCCGAGTACGTCTTCGGCGACGAGATCGTGGGCGCGACCGAGACGACGGACGGCGTGCAGGTCGCGTTCGCACACCGGCCGAGCGAGCGGTTCGACCTGGTGGTGGGCGCCGACGGCGTGCACTCCGCCGTGCGGCGGCTCGCGTTCGGCCCGGAGGAGCAGCTCGTCGAGTCGCTCGGGTACTGCTACGCCGTCGCCGACGCCGCGGCGCCGCTCGACGGGCTGGAGACCCGGCGCCCCGACGGCCGCGCCGTCGCCTACGGGTACAACGAGCCCGGCCGGCTCGCGCTGCTCGGCGGGCAGAAGGCGCCGAGCCTGTTCGTCTTCCGCGCGCCGGGCGGCGGGGCACCGTACGACCGCCACGACGCCGCGTCCCAGCGGGCGTTCCTCGAGGCCGCCTTCGCCGGCGCCGGCTGGCGCGTGCCCGCCGCGCTCGACGCCGTCCGCCGGGCCGACGACCTCTACCTCGACGCCCTCGCGCGCACCCGGATGACGTCGTTCACGCGCGGGCGGTTCGCGCTGGTCGGCGACTCGGGGCACGCCAACACCCTCGGCGGCTTCGGGACGGGCCTGTCCCTCGTCGCCGCCTACGTCCTCGCCGGCGAGCTCGTGGCGGCGCGCGGCGACCACGAGACCGCGTTCGCGGCCTACGACCGGCGGATGCGCAAGCCCACCCGGGTCGCGCGGACCGGCAACGCGGGGCCGTTCCTGGCACCGCCGACGAACGCGCGCATCCGGATGCGCGACCGGACCTTCACCACGCGGTGGATGTACCGCTCCATGCTGTGGATGACGGACGTGTTCGCGACCGACACCAACGTCCCGGCGTACGCCCTGCGCTGAGCGCCGCGCTCAGACCCGGCGCGCCAGCAGGCTGAACGCGTTCGGGACGCGGCCGTCCCAGGCGACGGCGTCGATGCCGTCGGGGCGCCAGAACGGGTCGGGGTGCTCCTCGAGGTGCTCGATCTCGAACCCGCCGCGCAGGCAGTCCATGACGGTCTCGGCGAGCGTGCGCTGCCGCTCCACCGCCCCGTGGCCGGGGAACGTGTCGTTGACGTGCGACGCCTCGAAGTACCCCCGGTCAGGGCGCACGCGGAGCTCGTCGGCGTCCCACGCCCACAGCGGCACCAGCGGGTGGGCCTCGTAGACGTAGAACCGCCCGCCCGGGCGCAGCAGGCGGCGCACCTCGGCGAGGAAGGCGGGCAGGTCCGCGACCCAGATGAGCGCGCCCTTGCCGGTGTAGACGAGGTCGGCGCACGCGTCGTCGAGGCCGCTGTCCGGCAGCGTCGCGCGGGTGTACCGGCAGGGCACGCCGAGCTCGTCGGCCCGGCGCTGCGCGCTCTCCACCGGCGCCGGGCTGTAGTCCAGGCCGTGCACGGACCGCGCGCCCAGCCGCGCCAGGGCGACGTCGTCCAGGCCGTGGCCGCTCATCGGGTGCACGACGTCGGCGCCCCGGACCAGCTCCCCGATCGCGGCGACCTCCGCGGGCAGCAGCCGGGTGGTCCTGGCCTGCGCGAGGTGCTCGTCGTACTCGTCGCTGTACTTGCGCGAGGCGACGGCCCACGCGGCCCGGGTGTCGTCGTCGACGGAGTCCATGCGGGGCAGCCTGGCACGGCCGACCGCCGCCACGCGCCGGTTTTTCCGAGGTGGCGGGGCCACGCCCGTAGGGCTTCCGTCAGGGTGCGCCCCGGCGCCGTATGGATCCCGTGAGGACGGGGTACACGGGCTTCCGGCGGGTGTTGCATCGTCGTCGGCACCCGGGAAGGGCGCCCGGCCCGACCTTCTCCGGAGGCCGGCCGTCGGAATCGAAGTGGGGACGTGCTGGTGCTTGACGTCGTCTACGTGCTGGGCGTGATCGCCCTGTTCGCGCTGGTCGCCGGGATCGGGAAGGCGGTGGAGAAGCTGTGATCGTCGTCGAGCTCCTCGCCGCCGCTCTCGGCGTGGCCGCGCTGGTCTACCTCGTGGTGGCCCTCGTGAAGCCGGAGAAGTTCTGATGGGCTGGGTCGGGGCGGTCCTCGCGCTCGGGACCGTCGCCCTCGTCCTCGCGGTCGTCCACCGGTCGTTCGGCGACTACATGGCGACCGTGTACACCACCCCTCGCGACTGGCGCGTCGAGCGGGGCCTGTACCGGCTGCTGGGCGTCGACCCGCGCTCCGGGCAGACGTGGCAGGCGTATGCGCGCGGCGTCCTGACCTTCTCCCTCGCCGGGCTGCTGCTCGTCTACGCCCTGCAGCGCACGCAGCAGTGGCTGCCGTACTCGCTGGGGCTGCCCGCCGTCGCGCCGGACCTGTCGTTCAACACGGCCGCGTCGTTCGTGGGAAACACGAACTGGCAGTCGTACTCGCCCGAGCAGACCGTCGGCTACACGGTGCAGCTCGTCGGGCTCGCGGTGCAGAACTTCGTCTCCGCGGCGGTCGGCATGGCCGTCGCCGTGGCGCTGGTGCGCGGGTTCGCGCACCGCCGCACGGGGACGATCGGCAACTTCTGGGTCGACCTGGTCCGGGGCTCGCTGCGCATCCTGCTGCCGCTCTCGGTGGTGGGCGCGGTGGTGCTGATGATCGGTGGCGTCGTGCAGAACTTCGACGGCTTCACCGACGTCACGACCGTGGCCGGCGGCGCGCAGAGCATCCCCGGCGGGCCGGTGGCGTCGCAGGAGGCCATCAAGCTGCTCGGCACCAACGGCGGCGGGTTCTTCAACGCGAACTCGGCCCACCCGTTCGAGAACCCGACGGCGTGGACGAACGTCGTCGAGGTGCTCCTCATGCTGGCCGTCCCGTTCTCGCTGCCGCGCACGTTCGGCCGGATGGTGGGCGACCTGCGGCAGGGGTACGCGATCCTCGCGGCGATGGGCGTGATCTTCGTGGCGTCGTTCGCCGCGCTGACGGCGCTCGAGTCCGCCGGGAGCGGCACCGCCCCGCAGCTCGCGGGCGGCGCCATGGAGGGCAAGGAGGCGCGGTTCGGCATCGTCGGGACCACGCTCTTCGCGACCACCAGCACGACGACGTCGACCGGCGCCGTGAACGCGATGCACGACTCGTTCACCGCGCTGGGCGGGATGATCCCGATGCTCAACATGATGCTCGGCGAGGTCGCGCCCGGCGGCGTCGGGTCGGGCCTCTACGGCATGCTCGTGCTGGCCGTCATCGCGGTGTTCGTCGCCGGCCTGCTGGTGGGCCGCACGCCCGAGTACCTGGGCAAGAAGATCGGGCCCCGCGAGATCAAGCTCGCCAGCCTCTACATCCTCGTCACCCCGACGCTCGTGCTGGCGGGCACCGCGCTCAGCTTCGCGATCCCGGCGGTGCGCGAGAGCGTCGTCTCGACGACGATCTGGAACCCGGGTGTGCACGGCATGTCCGAGGTCCTGTACGCCTTCACGTCCGCGGCCAACAACAACGGCTCGGCCTTCGCCGGCATCACGGCGAACACGCCCTGGATGAACACGGCGCTCGGCGTCGCGATCCTGCTCGGGCGCTTCGTGCCGATCGTGCTCGTGCTTGCCCTGGCCGGGTCGCTCGCCCGGCAGGACAAGGTGCCCGCCACCGCGGGGACGCTGCCCACGCACCGCCCGCAGTTCGTCGGGCTGCTCGTCGGGGTCGTCGTCATCCTCACCGCGCTCACCTACTTCCCCGTTCTCGCGCTGGGTCCCCTGGCGGAAGGGCTCGTGTAACTCATGACCACCCTGATCGATACCCCGTCGTCCCCCGCTCCCTCGTCACCGGAGGCCGCCCGCACGCCGGGCGGGGTCTTCACCTGGGCCCAGGTGCGGGCCGCCCTGCCGGGCGCGTTCCGCAAGCTCGACCCGCGCCAGATGTGGCGCAACCCCGTGATGTTCGTCGTGTGGGTCGGCGCTGCGCTGACCACCGTGCTCGCCGTCGTCGAGCCGTTCCTCGGCGGGCCCGTGACCTCGGGCGGCACCGTCGTCCCCGGCTCGTTCACGGCCGTGATCGCGCTGTTCCTCTGGCTCACCGTCGTGTTCGCGAACCTCGCCGAGTCGGTCGCGGAGGGCCGCGGCAAGGCCCAGGCGGACACGCTCCGCCAGACCCGCACGGCCACGGTCGCGCACCGCGTCGCCGCCTACGACGACGCGGCCGACCCCGAGGCCCTGCACGCCGCGCTCGCCGACGTGTCGTCGGCCGACCTGGACCTCGGCGACGTCGTCGTGGTCGCCGCCGGCGACCTCGTGCCGGGCGACGGCGAGATCGTGCGGGGCATCGCGTCCGTGGACGAGTCCGCCATCACCGGCGAGTCCGCGCCCGTGATCCGCGAGTCGGGGGGCGACCGGTCCGCCGTCACCGGCGGCACGCGGGTGCTGTCCGACCGGATCGTCGTGCGCATCACCTCGAAGCCGGGCGAGACGTTCGTCGACCGGATGATCGCGCTCGTCGAGGGCGCCAGCCGGCAGAAGACGCCGAACGAGATCGCGCTGAGCATCCTGCTCGCGTCGCTGTCGATCGTGTTCGTCGTCGTCGCGCTCACCCTGAACCCGATCGCGTCGTACGCGGCGAGCCCGGTGAGCGTGGCCGTGCTGGTGGCGCTGCTGGTCTGCCTCATCCCGACGACGATCGGCGCGCTGCTCTCGGCCATCGGCATCGCCGGGATGGACCGCCTCGTGCAGCGCAACGTGCTCGCGATGTCCGGCCGCGCCGTCGAGGCCGCCGGCGACGTCACGACGCTGCTCCTCGACAAGACCGGCACCATCACCTACGGCAACCGGCAGGCGAGCGAGTTCCTGCCGCTGGCCGGCGTCGACGCCCGCGACCTGGTGCGCGCCGCCGCCCTGTCGTCCCTCGCGGACCCGACGCCGGAGGGCGCGTCGATCGTGGCGCTCGCCGTCCGGGCCGGGGTGGACGTGCGGAGCCACGAGAGCACCTCGGTGCCCGGCGAGGTCGTGCCGTTCACCGCGCAGACCCGCATGTCCGGCCTCGACGAGCCGGACGGCACGCAGATCCGCAAGGGCGCCGGCAGCGCGGTCATGGCCTGGCTCGCCGGCGGCGGCGCCCCCGCCGCCCCGGTGGTCGCGGAGGTGGAGGACGCCGTCGAACGGGTCGCACGGTCCGGCGGCACGCCGCTGGTCGTGGCGGTCCGGGCGGCGGGCGGGGCCGGGCGCGTGCTCGGCGTCGTGCACCTCAAGGACGTCGTCAAGGAGGGCATCGCGGACCGGTTCGCCGAGCTGCGCGCCATGGGCATCCGCACCGTGATGGTCACCGGCGACAACCCGCTGACCGCCGCGGCCATCGCCGCCGAGGCCGGCGTCGACGACTACCTCGCCGAGGCCACGCCGGAGGACAAGCTGGAGCTCATCCGGCGCGAGCAGGAGGGCGGCAGCCTCGTCGCGATGACGGGGGACGGCACCAACGACGCCCCCGCCCTCGCGCAGGCCGACGTCGGCGTCGCGATGAACTCGGGCACGTCGGCAGCGAAGGAGGCCGGCAACATGGTCGACCTCGACTCCGACCCCACCAAGCTCATCGACGTCGTCCGCATCGGCAAGCAGCTGCTCATCACCCGCGGCGCGCTGACGACCTTCTCCATCGCGAACGACATCGCCAAGTACTTCGCGATCATCCCCGCGATGTTCATGGGCGTGTTCCCCGGCCTCGAGGCGCTCAACGTCATGGGCCTGAGCTCGCCGTCGTCCGCCGTCGTCTCGGCGATCGTGTTCAACGCGCTCGTCATCGTGCTGCTCATCCCGCTGTCCCTGCGCGGCGTGCGGTACCGGCCCATGGACGCGTCGAAGACCCTCGGGCGCAACCTCCTGGTCTTCGGCCTCGGCGGCATCGTCGCGCCGTTCGTCGGCATCTGGCTCATCGACCTCGTCGTCCGCCTCGTCCCCGGGTTCTGAACAGCACAGTGTTCTGAGCAGAACAGGAAGAAGGAACAGCACCATGAACGCCACCACCCGCAGCACCGGCCGCACCCTCGGGGTCGCGGTCCGGGCGATGATCGTCCTCACCCTGCTGCTCGGCGTCGGCTACACGGCGGCGATCACCGGCGTCGGACAGCTCGTGCTGCCGGCGCAGGCCGACGGCTCGCTCGTGCGCGACGGCGACGGCACCGTCGTCGGGTCGGCCCTGATCGGCCAGGGCTTCACGGACGCGGAAGGGGCGCCCCTGCCGCAGTACGTCCAGCCGCGGCCGTCGGCCGCGGGCGACGGCTGGGACGGCGCCGCGTCATCCGGGTCGAACCTCGGCCCCGAGAACCCCGACCTCGTCGCCGCGATCGGGGAGCGGCGCGCGGCCGTGGCCGCGCTCGAGGGCGTGGACCCGGCGGACGTCCCGGCGGACGCCGTCACCACGTCCGGGTCCGGGCTGGACCCGCACATCAGCCCCGAGTACGCCGACCTCCAGGTCGCGCGGGTCGCCGCCGCCCGCGGT
Source organism: Isoptericola sp. NPDC019571 (assembly GCF_044389385.1). NCBI lineage: Bacteria > Bacillati > Actinomycetota > Actinomycetes > Micrococcales > Promicromonosporaceae > Isoptericola > Isoptericola sp. NPDC019571. The sequence goes on along the minus strand of NZ_JBIRXZ010000004.1, from coordinate 358,205 downwards.
CTGTCCGAAATGGAGGTCTCGGACCTCGTCGCGAGGCACACTGAGGGTCGCGCCCTGGGATACCTCGGGGAGCCCGTGGTCGACGTGCTGGAGCTCAACGTGGCCCTCGACGAGAGCACGGCCGAGCTCGGGAGGTGAGCATGGGTCGCGGCAGGTTGCGCGTCCTCCTCGGCGCGGCGCCGGGCGTGGGGAAGACCTACGCCATGCTCGAGGAGGGCAAGCGGCTGCGCGACGACGGCCGGGACGTCGTGGTCGCGCTCGTGGAGACGCACGGGCGCGCCGCGACGGCCGCGATGGCGGCGGGCCTGGAGGTCGTGCCGCGCGCGTCGGTCGTGCACCGCGGCGTCGAGCTCACCGACCTGGACCTCGACGCCGTCCTCGCGCGGCGGCCGGACGTCGCGCTGGTCGACGAGCTGGCGCACACCAACGCCCCCGGCCTGGCGCACGCGAAGCGGTGGGAGGACGTCGACGCCCTGCTCGACGCCGGCATCGACGTCCTCTCGACCGTCAACATCCAGCACATCGAGTCGCTCAACGACGTCGTCCAGAAGATCACCGGGGTGGCGCAGCAGGAGACCATCCCCGACGCCGTGCTGCGCGCCGCGGACCAGATCGAGGTCGTGGACCTCGCCCCGCAGGCGCTGCGCGACCGCCTCTCCTCCGGCGTCGTCTACCCGGCCGAACGCGTGGACGCCGCGCTGTCGAACTACTTCCGCCTCGGGAACCTCACCGCGCTGCGCGAGCTCGCCCTGCTGTGGCTGGCCGACGAGGTCGACGCGGCGCTGCAGCACTACCGCACCGAGCACGGCATCGACTCCACGTGGGAGGCCCGCGAACGCGTGGTCGTGACGCTCACCGGCGGGCCCGAGGGCGAGACGCTCCTGCGGCGCGGGGCACGGATCGCGGCGCGGTCGGCCGGCGGCGACCTGCTCGCCGTCCACGTCACCAGCCAGGACGGGCTGCGCGGCGCGACCCCGGGCGCGCTCGCCCGGCAGCGGATGCTCGTCGAGGAGCTCGGCGGCACCTACCACCAGGTGGTGGGCGACGACGTCCCCACGGCGCTCGTGGAGTTCGCGCGCGGCGTCAACGCGACGCAGCTCGTCATCGGCGTCTCCCGCCGCGGCCGCCTCGCCGCCGCCCTCAGCGGGCCCGGCATCGGCGCGACCGTGACGCGCGAGGCCGGCAACATCGACGTCCACATCGTCAACCACGCCGCCGCGGGCGGTCGCACCCGGCTGCCGCGGATGGGCGGCGCCCTGTCGGCGAAGCGCCGCCTGGCCGGCTTCCTGCTCGCCGTCCTGGGCGGGCCCTTGCTGACGTGGGGGCTCGTGTCGGTCCGCAGCGAGGAGTCGATCGTCTCCGACGTGCTGTCGTACCAGCTCCTGGTCGTCGTGGTGGCGCTGATCGGCGGGGCGGGGCCTGCGGTCTATGCCGCGATCCTGTCCGGGGTCACGCTCGACTTCTTCTTCGTGGAGCCGATCCACACCATCACCGTGGGCGAGCCGCTGCACGTCGTCGCCCTCGTCCTCTACGTCGTCACGGCCGTGCTCGTGAGCGTCGTCGTGGACCGCGCCGCCCGCACCACGCGCGCCGCCCACCGGGCCGCCGCCGAGTCGGAGGTGCTGGCGACGGTCGCCGGCAGCGTGCTGCGCGGGCAGGACGCCGTGCAGGCGCTGGTGAGCCGGGCGCGGGAGGCGTTCGGTCTCACCGGGGCCCGCCTCGTCGCCGGCGGCGCGGTGCTGGCCGCGGACGGCGGGGACGACCCCACGGGCCCGCGCACGACGATCGACGTCGGCGACCGCGCCGTCCTCGAGCTGTCCGGGGGCGACCTCGCGGCCTCCGAGCGCCGCCTCCTGAACGTCATCGCGGTCCAGCTGCAGGCCGCGCTGGAGCGCAGCGACCTGGCCGAGGTGGCGAGCGAGGTGGACCAGCTCACCGAGTCCGACCGCGTGCGCAGCGCCCTGCTGTCCGCGCTGAGCCACGACCTGCGCCGCCCGCTGAGCTCCGCCGCCGCCGCCGTGAGCGGGCTGCGCTCCGCCCGCGGCGCGCTGAGCGAGGCGGACCGGGACGAGCTGCTGGTGACGGCCGACGAGAGCCTCACCGCGCTGGCCACCCTGATCACCGACCTGCTCGACGTGAGCCGCCTGGAGGCGGGCGTCCTCGCCGTCTCGACCGCGCCCGTCGAGACCGCCGACGTCGTGCTGCCCGCGCTCGACGAGCTCGGCGTCGGCCCCGGCGAGGTGGAGCTGGACCTCGACCTCACGGCGCCGAGCGTCGTCGCCGACTCCGTGCTGCTGCAGCGCGTGCTGGTGAACCTGCTGGCCAACGCGCTGCGGCACTCGCCCTCCGGGCGGCGGGTGCGGGTCTCGACCAGCACGTTCGCCGGCACGGTCGAGATCCGGGTGGTCGACCACGGCCCCGGCATCCCCGCCGACCGGCGCGAGGACGTGTTCGTGCCCTTCCAGCGGCTCGGCGACACCGACAACACGACCGGCCTGGGGCTCGGCCTCGCGCTGTCCAAGGGGTTCGTCGAGGGCATGGGCGGCACGCTCACCCCCGAGGACACGCCCGGCGGCGGCCTCACGATGGTGGTCGCGCTCCCGGCCGCGGTCGCCGCGCCGCACGACCAGCCCGACCAGCCCGACCAGCCCGACCAGCCCGACCAGCCCGACCAGCCCGACCAGCCGGAGGCGACCGCCCCATGAAGATCCTCATCGCCGACGACGACCCGCAGATCCTGCGCGCCCTGCGGATCACGCTCACCGCGCAGGGGTACGAGATCGTCACGGCGACCACCGGGACGCAGGCGATCGCCCGCGCCATCGACCACCGGCCCGACGTGTTCATGATCGACCTGGGCATGCCGGAGCTGGAGGGCATCGACGTCATCCACGCCGTCCGCGGCTGGTCGGACGCGCCGATCCTCGTGGTGTCGGGGCGCACCGGCGCGGCCGACAAGGTCGAGGCGCTCGACGCCGGCGCGGACGACTACGTGACGAAGCCGTTCTCCATCGAGGAGCTCCTGGCCCGGATCCGCGCCCTCACCCGCCGCGTCGCGCACGAGGACTCCGACCCGGTGGTGCGGTTCGGCGACGTCACGGTGGACCTCTCCGCGCACAGCGTCACGCGCGCCCGTGACGGGCAGACGGAGCACGTGCGCCTCACGCCCACCGAGTGGCAGATGCTCGAGCGGCTGGTGCGCAACCCCGGCAAGCTCGTCACCCGCCAGACGCTCCTCACCGAGATCTGGGGGTCGGAGCACGTGACCGACACCGGGTACCTGCGGCTGTACGTGGCGCAGCTGCGCAAGAAGCTCGAGCCCGACCCCGCCGCCCCGCGCTACCTCGTCACCGAGTCCGGCATGGGCTACCGCTTCGACCCGGACGGCGGGGAGTCGTGAGGATCGGGCTCGTCCCCGTATGCGTCCCGTGAGGTCCGGGTCCCGCGGGACCGCCCCGCAGTAGACCGGAGGCATGAGCCTCACGACGCTGTTCACCACCCTGGTCCGCACCCGCCGCCCCGCGCTCGAGGGGTGGCCGGAGGGCACCGAGCTCACCGGCGACGACGTGCTCGTCGACCGCACCAGCCTGGCCCGGCTCGCCGAGCACTACCCGACGCCGCGCGTCTACGTCCCGGTGGGTGCCGACGTCACCCGGGTCGACCGCTACTGGGGCGACCCCACGGCGCGGACGGTCGTCCTCGCCCGCGTGCTGGACGCCGTCCCGCGGCTCGGGGACGACGCACGACAGGCCTGGCTCGACGCCGACCTCGGCGGGTGCGCCGTCCTGCTCGACCGGGCGCGGCTCGTGGGCCGGGCGTCCGCGGAGCCTCGGCGCCCGTTCACCGTGCACCCGGCCCCGGGCCGCGGCGGGCCGGTCGTGCTGCTGCCGCGCGACCTCCGCCGCGGCGACGTCCTCGCCGTCCCCTGCGCCGGGCTGGTCGACGCCGCCGACCTCGCCCGGTAGCCCGCCCGGAACGCGCCGGAGGCCCGGCGGGTCTTCCCCACCGGGCCTCCGTCACGTGCTGCGGGCCGTCAGGCCTTCGCGCCGGCGCCCACCGGCTCGCGGCCGGCGCCGTCCTGCGCGGTCTCGGCCTGGGCGGCGTCGTCCTGCACGTCGTCCTGCGCAGTCTCGTCCTCGTCGAACAGGTGCTCCGACGACGCGGCGCGGTACTGCTCGAGGTCGAGGATGCCCTCGCGCTTGGCGACGATGGTCGGGACCAGCGTCTGCCCGGCGACGTTCACCGCGGTGCGGCCCATGTCGAGGATCGGGTCGACGGCGAGGAGCAGGCCCACGCCCGCCAGCGGCAGGCCCAGCGTGGACAGCGTGAGGGTCAGCATGACCATCGCGCCGGTGAGGCCCGCGGTGGCGGCCGAGCCCACCACGGACACGAACGCGATGAGCAGGTAGTCGGTCAGCGACAGGTCGATGCCGAAGATCTGCGCCACGAAGATCGCGGAGATCGCCGGGTAGATCGAGGCGCAACCGTCCATCTTCGTCGTCGAGCCCAGCGGCACCGCGAACGACGCGTACTCGCTCGGCACGCCGAGGTTCCGCTCGGTGACGCGCTGCGTGACGGGCATCGTGCCCACGGACGAGCGGGAGACGAACGCGAGCTGGATCGCCGGCCACGCGCCCTTGAACCAGGCGATGACGCCGAGGCCGTTGGCCTTGAGCAGCACCGGGTAGACGACGAACAGGACCAGCGCGAGGCCCACGTAGATCGCCACGGAGAACGAGGCGAGCGAGCGCAGCGACTCCCAGCCGTAGGTGGCGACGGCGTTGCCGATGAGGCCCATCGTGCCCAGCGGCGCGAGGCGGATGATCCACCACAGCACCTTCTGCACGATGGCGAGCGCGGACTTGTTGAACGCGAGGAACGGGTCGGCCTTGGCGCCCGACTTCAGCGCGGCGATGCCGATGACCAGCGCGACGACGAGGATCTGCAGCACGTTGAAGCTGATGCCGGTCTCGGCGCTCAGCGCGCCGTCGGCCCCCGCCTCGACCGACGTCTTCGCGCCCAGGCCGAGCACGTTGGTCGGGATGAGGCCGTTGAGGAAGTCGAGCCACGTGCCGGTGCTGGACGGCTCGGCCGCCGCCGCCGTGGTGAGCGTCGTGTTGTGGCCCGGCTGGAACACGAGGCCCAGGCCGATGCCGATCGCCACGGAGATCGCGGCGGTGATGGCGAACCAGAGCAGCGTCTGGCCGGCCAGGCGGGCCGCGTTGGTGACGGAGCGCAGGTTCGCGATCGACGCGACGATGGCCGTGAAGATCAGCGGCGGCACGATCGCCTTGAGCAGGGTGACGAACGACGAGCCGATGGTGTCGAGCGTCGTGGTCAGGCCGTTGGGCGTCTCGCCGTCGGCCTGCGGGCCGAGGGCCAGCGCCAGCCAGCCGAGCAGCACGCCCAGCGCGAGGCCCAGCAGGATCTGGACCGAGAACGACGGGAAGCGCAGGCCCTTGCGTTCGCGCGGCTGCGCGCCGGGGACCTTGGTTGCGGAAGACACAGGTGAACCTTTCGCCTCGGGCGCCCGAGGGCGCCTGGGTGTGGACGACGGCGGCAGGCGGTCGTCCGGATGATCAGGGGGTGCACGAGGGTGCGGGGGACGCGGGCTCGGGGCCGCGTCGTGGAGCGGCGTCGTCGGCGTCGACGACGGTCACCGTGGGGTCAGCGACGCGGGAGGTTCACCGACACAGCGCGCTGGCGACGCGACGGAAGTCGACGTCGAGACGCGCGGTGAGGTCGGTCCTCGCGGGGACGCTGACGGTCACGGGAGCTCCATGCACGATCGAAGGTGGCCGGATCCGGCGATCGAATGATCGACGTGATCGAACGTAGGTATCGAACCCACGAATGCCAGACCCTAGCAGTGGGATACCACGATGCCCAGGGGGTCCCCCGGGTGTGTGAGGCACCTCATGGGAGTCGTACGGTCGGCAGGTGACCTCCGCTCCCCTGCCCCACGACCCGCTCTGGCCGCGCGCCGGCTCCTGGCCTGCACCGTCGCCCGGGGCCCCTGCCGACCTGGCCCTGATCGGCGTCCCCACCTGGCGCACGTCGCTGTCGCCGACCGGTGCTCACGCGACGCCCGCCGCCGTGCGCGCCGCGCTGCGCCGGTACAGCCCCGCGCTGATCCGTGGCGCCGACGGCGCGCCCGTCGACCTGGGCGAGCCGGCCGTCGTCGACCACGGCGACGTCGACGAGCCGGACGGGCCGGACGGCGAGGCCCGCGCGCGAGCCGCGGTGGGGGCGGCGCTGGCGGGGGCGCGCGCCGTCGTCGCGCTGGGCGGGGACAACGCGCTCACGGTCCCGGTGGCCCTCGGCGCCTGGGGGGACGACGTCGCGACCGCCGGCCTGGTCACCGTCGACGCGCACTACGACCTGCGCGACGGCGTCTCCAACGGCTCGCCCGTGCGGCGGCTGATCGAGGCCGGCCTGGACCCCGCGCGCGTCGTGCAGATCGGCATCGCGGACTTCGCCAACTCGGCGGCCTACGCCCGCCGGGCGCGCGACCTGGGCATCACGGTCGTGACGCTCGACGAGGTCCGTCGGCAGGTCCACGAGCGAGGTCCCGGCGGGCCGGGCGACGTCGTCCGCGCGGCCCTGGACGCCGCAGGCGCCGCGGGCGGGCCGGTGCACCTGGATGTCGACGTGGACGTCTGCGACCGCTCCGTCGCCCCCGGCTGCCCCGCGTCCGTGCCCGGCGGGCTGGCGGCCTGGGAGCTGCGCGCCCTCGTCCGCGCGGCCGCCACCGACCCGCGCGTCCGCTCCGTCGACCTCGCCGAGGTGGACGCGACCGCCGACGCCCCCGACGGCCGCACCGTCCGCCTCGCCGCCCTCTGCGTGCTGGAGGTGCTCGCGGGCCTCGCCCTCCGCGAGGTAGTACCGAACCCCGCGAAGTAGTACCAATCCTGCCGAGGTAGTACGGACAAAAACCGCACATCCCTCAGATCCTGGGGGCAGGGCGCTACCTCGCGGATTCTCGTACTACCTCGCGGAGGTGCGTACTACCTCGGCAGGACTGGTGCTACCTCGCGGGGTGGCCGTCCTTCCACACCGCGTGCACGAGCGGGACGCCGGGACGGTAGGCGAGGTGCGTGCGGGACGGGGCGTCGAGGACGACGACGTCGGCGCGGGCGCCGGGCGCGAGGTGCCCGACGTCGTCGCGACGCAGCGCACGGGCGCCGCCCGCGGTCGCGGCCCAGACGGCCTCGGCGACGGTCATGCCCGTCTCCCGCACCGCGAGCGCCACCATGAGCGGCATCGAGCTCGTGTACGACGAGCCGGGGTTGCAGTCGCTGGCCAGCGCGACGACGGCGCCCGCGTCGAGCAGGCGGCGCGCGTCGGGGTACGGCTGGCGCGTGGAGAACTCGACGCCGGGCAGCAGCGTCGCGACGGTTCCCTGCGCTTCCCCACCCCACGACGCCGCGAGCGCCGCGACGTCGTCGTCGGACAGGTAGGTGCAGTGGTCGACGGCGGCGGCGCCGAGGTCGACGGCGAGGCGCACGCCCTCGCCCGGCCCGAGCTGGTTCGCGTGCACGCGGACGCCCAGCCCGGCGGCGGCGCCCGCCTCCAGCACGCGGCGCGACTGCTCCGGGGTGAACGCGCCGGTCTCGCAGAACACGTCCACCCAGCGCGCGTGCGGGGCGCACGCGGCGAGCATGTCGCCGACGACGAGGTCGACGTAGCCGTCCGCGTCGTCGGAGAACTCGGGCGGCACCACGTGCGCGCCGAGGAACGTCACCTCGTCGGTGACCTCCCGGGCGAGGCGCACGGCCCGCTCCTCGTCGGGGACGCTCAGCCCGTAGCCGCTCTTGGTCTCGAGGGTCGTGGTGCCCTGCGCGAGCGCCTGGTCGACGTGCCGGCGCAGCACCGCCCGCAGCCCGTCGTCCGACGCCGCGCGCGTGGCCGCGACCGTGGTGCGGATCCCGCCGGCCGCGTACGGACGGCCGGCCATGCGCGCCTCGAACTCCGCCGACCGGTCGCCGGCGAACACCAGGTGGCTGTGCGAGTCCACGAAGCCGGGCACGACCGCGCGCCCCTCGACGCCGACGACGCGGTCGGGCGCACGCCCCAGCGCCGCCTCGACGCCGTCGGCGCACGCGCTCTCCGGGCCCGCCCAGGCCACGCGCCCGCCGTCGAGCAGCAGCGCGGCGTCCCGGATCACGCCCGTCGGGTCGACCACCGGGTCGACGCCGACGTCCTCGGGGGCGTTCGTCGTGAGCTCGCCGATCCCCAGGATCAGCGTGGCCGGGTGCGAACCGCCCGGGTGCTCCACCTCGCGCATGCCTACGACTCTCGCATCGGCACGCGGAGCCCGCCCCGCGACGCCGCGGCCGCGGCGTCGTCGTACCCGGCGTCGACGTGCCGCAGGACGCCGAGCCCCGGGTCGTTGGACAGCACGCGCGCGAGCTTCTGCGCCGCCAGGTCGGTGCCGTCCGCGACGGACACCTGCCCGGCGTGGATGGACCGCCCCATCCCGACGCCGCCGCCGTGGTGCAGCGACACCCAGGTGGCGCCGGACGACGCGGCGGTGAGCGCGTTGAGCAGCGGCCAGTCGGCGATGGCGTCGGAGCCGTCGGCCATGCCCTCGGTCTCCCGGTACGGGGAGGCGACGGAGCCGGAGTCGAGGTGGTCGCGGCCGATGACGACCGGCGCGCTCACCTCCCCGGACGCGACGAGGTCGTTGAACGCCAGCCCCGCACGGTCGCGCTCGCCGTGGCCGAGCCAGCAGATGCGGGCCGGCAGGCCCTGGAACGCGACGCGCTCCTGGGCGGCGCGGATCCAGCGGTGCAGGTGGTCGTCGTCGGGGAAGAGGTCGAGGACGGCCTTGTCGGTGGCGGCGATGTCACGCGCGTCGCCGGACAGCGCGGCCCAGCGGAACGGGCCCTTGCCCTGCGCGAACAGCGGCCGGATGTAGGCGGGGACGAAGCCCGGGAAGTCGAACGCCCGGTCGAAGCCGCCGCGGCGCGCCTCGTCGCGGATCGAGTTGCCGTAGTCGAACACCTCCGCGCCCGCGTCGAGGAAGCCGACCATGCCCTCCACGTGCCGGGCCATCGACTCGCGCGCCCGGTCGGTGAACTCCTCCGGCTTGGCGTCCGCGTAGTCGTGCCACTCGTCGACGGAGACCCCCACCGGCAGGTACGACAGCGGGTCGTGCGCCGACGTCTGGTCCGTGACGACGTCCACCGCCACGCCCCGACGCAGCAGCTCCGGCACGACCTCCGCGCTGTTCCCCTCGACGCCCACCGACAGCGCCCGGCGCCCCGCCTTCGCCGCCTCGACCCGCCGGACGGCGTCGTCCAGGTCGTCGGCCACCTCGTCGAGGTAGCGCTCGCGCACGCGCCGCTCCAGGCGCGACCGGTCGACGTCGACCACGAGGCACACGCCGCCGTTGAGCGTGACGGCCAGCGGCTGCGCGCCGCCCATGCCGCCGCACCCGCCGGTCAGCGTGATTGTCCCCGCGAGCGTGCCGCCGAACCGCTTGGCGGCGACGGCCGCGAGCGTCTCGTACGTGCCCTGGAGGATGCCCTGCGCGCCGATGTAGATCCACGACCCGGCCGTCATCTGGCCGTACATCGTGAGGCCCTGCGCCTCGAGCTTCCGGAACTCCGGCCACGTGGCCCAGTCGCCCACGAGGTTGCTGTTGGCGAGGAGCACGCGCGGCGCCCACTCGTGCGTGCGCAGCACGCCCACCGGCTTCCCGGACTGGACGAGCAGCGTCTCGTCGTCTGCCAGCGTCGTGAGGGTGCGGACGATGGCGTGGTAGCTCGGCCAGTCGCGCGCCGCCCGGCCGGTGCCGCCGTAGACGACCAGGTCGTCGGGGCGCTCCGCCACCTCCGGGTCGAGGTTGTTCATGAGCATCCGCAGCGGCGCCTCGGTCTGCCAGCTGCGGGCGGTGAGCGTCGTGCCGCGCGGCGCGCGCACGGGGACGGGGGTCCCCCGGTCGTAGGACATGGCGTGGGACATCGTCGTCTCCTTCGGGAGTGGCTCGGGGGTTCGGGAGGGTCAGCGGAGCGGGCCGACGGCGGCGCTCGCGGCGGCGACGACCTCGCCGTCGGCCACGAGCCGCGTCACGGCGTCGATCTCGGGGGCGAGGAACCGGTCCGGCCCGGGGCCGGGGACGGCGGCGCGCAGCAGCGCGTGGACGGCGCCGGTGCCGGCGGCGGGCGACAGGCCCGTCGCGGGGGTGCAGCGCAGGTCGAGGGCGCGGGCGGCGGTCATGAGCTCGACGGCGAGCACGCGGCCCAGTCCGTCGACGGCGCGGCGCAGCTTGCGTGCGCCGGCCCAGCCCATGGACACGTGGTCCTCCTGCATCGCGGACGACGGGATGGAGTCGACGCTCGCCGGCGCGGCCAGCCGCTTGAGCTCCGAGACGATCCCGGCGGCCGTGTACTGGGCGATCATCAGGCCGGAGTCGACGCCCGGGTCGTCGGCGAGGAACGCCGGCAGGCCCTCGTTGCGCGCGACGTCGAGGAACCGGTCGGTGCGCCGCTCGCTCATGCTCGCCACGTCGGCCACGGCGATCGCGAGGAAGTCGAGCACGTACGCGACGGGCGCGCCGTGGAAGTTGCCGTTCGACTCGACCCGGCCGTCCACCGTGACGACGGGGTTGTCGATCGCCGACGCGAGCTCACGCCCCGCGACCGACGTCGCGTGCTCGACGGTGTCCCGCGCGGCCCCGTGCACCTGCGGCGCGCAGCGCAGCGAGTACGCGTCCTGCACGCGGGTGCACTCCGGGCGGCCGTCGGCGTCGAAGGTCCGGTGGCTCGCCACGACCGGCGACCCGGCGAGCAGCGCCCGCAGGTTCGCGGCCGACGCCGCCTGCCCCGGGTGCGGCCGCATGCCGACCAGGTCCTCGGCGAACGGCGCGTCCGAGCCGAGCAGCGCCTCGACGCTCGACGCCGCGGCGACGTCCGCCGTCGCGAGCAGGCGGTGCAGGTCGTCCAGCGCGAGGCACAGCATCCCGAGCATGCCGTCGGTGCCGTTGATGAGGGCCAGGCCCTCCTTCTCGCGCAGCTCCAGCGGCGCGATGCCGGCCGCCGCGAGCGCCTCGGCGGCGTCGACGAGGTCGCCGACGGCGCCCCCCGATACCGTCACACGCACCGGGCCCTCCCCCAGCGCGGCGAGCGCCACGTGCGCCAGCGGCGCCAGGTCGCCGGAGCACCCGAGCGACCCGTACTCGTGCACGACCGGCGTGATGCCGGCGTTGAGCATCGCCGCGTACGTCTCCGCGACCACCGGGCGGGCGCCCGTGCGGCCGGTGGCGAGCGTCGCGAGCCGCAGCAGCTGGAGCGCGCGCACCACCTCGCGCTCCACCTCGGGGCCGCTGCCCGCGGCGTGCGAGCGCACCAGCCCGAGCTGCAGCTGCGCCCGCTTGTCGGTGGGGATGTGGCGGCGGGCGAGGGCGCCGAAGCCGGTGGAGACGCCGTAGTGCGGGCGGGCGTCGTCGGCGAGGTCCTCGACGACGGCGCGGCTCGCGGCCATCCCGGCCAGGGCGCGGTCGGTGAGGTGGACCTGCGCGCCGTGGCGGGCGACCGCGACGACGGCGTCGACGGTCAGCGGGTCGCCGCCGACCTCGACGACACGGTTCTCGGCGACGGCGCGAGTGGTGGTGACGGTCATGCCGCCAGCACACACCGTCCGCGGCGCGCTGGACACGGGTTCCGACGAGGTTCAGTCTGGGATCCCAGACACGACGACCGCGCGCGAAGGGGGCCCGATGGCGGACGTCCCGGCGGCGCGCAGCACGCTGCGGGTGCTGACCTACCTGGCCGCGCAGGCGGGCCCGGTCCCGGCGGCAGCGGTCGCGCAGCACCTGGGCCTGCCGCGGTCCACCGTCTACCACCTGCTGTCCGTGCTGGTGGACGAGGGCTTCGTGACGCACCTGCCGGAGGAGCACCGCTACGGGCTGGGGACGGCGTCGCTGTCGCTCGGGTCGGCGTACGCGCGGCAGGCGCCGCTCGCCCGGCTGGCGCGCCCCGTCGTCGCGCGGCTGGTCGAGACGACGGGCGAGAGCGCGCACCTCGCCGTGCTGCACGGCCGCGAGGTGCTGTACCTCGTGGAGCAGCGCGCGCCGCACCGGCCGAGCCTCGTGACCGACGTCGACGTCCGCCTGCCCAGCCACCTCACCGCCAGCGGCCGCGCGGTGCTGGCCCTGCTGCCGGCCCCGCAGGTGCGGGCGCTGTTCCCGTCGGCCGCGGCGCTCGCCGACCGCACCGGCGTCGGCCCGCGCACGCTGCGCGACCTGCGCGAGGTGCTGCGCGACACCCGCCGTCGCGGCCACGCCACCGAGGACGGCGAGGTCACGACCGGCCTCGCATCCGTCGCGCACGCCGCCCTCGACCACACCGGCCGCCCGGTGGCGGGCGTGGCGCTGACGTTCTGGTCCGACGACGTCGACGCCGCGCGTCGCGACGAGCTCGCCGCCGCGGCCGGTCGCGCCGCCGCCGAGATCAGCCGCCGGCTGGGCGCCCGCTGACCCCGCCGCGCGCATCGAGCGCGGGTCAGTCGAGCCACTCCTGCGCGGCGGCGACGAGCGTCGCGACGCCGAGGTCCAGCGTCGGCTCGGGCTCGGGCGCGAAGAACGGCGAGTGGTTGGACGCAACGCCCTCGGGGAGCCGGCCGGCCTTCAGGTCGACGCCGGCGAACCGGGCCGGGTCGAAGCCGCCGAGGAACCAGTACACGAGCGGCGCACCGGCGTCGGTGGCGAGCTCGCCGACGTCCTCCGACGCCGCCATCGGCGGCAGGGTCAGGACGGCGGGCCGGCCGCCGGCCGACTCGATCAGGCCCCGCTGCCCCTCCAGCGCGGCGGCCAGCACCGGGCGGGTGCGCTCGGTCGCCACCGGGTCGTTGACCATGGCCGCGAAGGTGGTGATCGTCTCGACCTCGGGCGCCTCGCTGGCGCCGGACGCGACGGCCTCGGCCTCGACGATGCGGCGGATCGCACCGAGCACGCGATCGCGCACCGGCTCGGTGAAGGTCCGCACGTTGACGAGCAGCTCGGCGCGGTCCGGGATGATGTTGGGCTGGGTCCCGGCGTGGATCGCCCCGACCGTCACGACCGCCGAGTCGCTCGCCGCGATCTCGCGGGACACGACGCCCTGCAGCCGCTGCACCGTGGCCGCGGCCATGAGCACGGGGTCCACGGTGGTCTCCGGCATCGACCCGTGGCCCCCGCGCCCGTGCAGGGTGATCCGCAGCGAGTCCGTGGCCGACATCGCGACGCCCGGCGTCACGCTCACCACGCCGGCGGGCGTGGGCACGACGTGCTGGCCGAGCACGACGTCCGGCGCGCCGCCGACGGTCGCGTACAGGCCGTCGTCGAGCATGGCCCGCGCGCCGTTGCCCAGCTCCTCCGCCGGCTGGAAGACGAGCAGCAGCGTGCCCGACCAGGCGTCCCGGCGCGCCGCGAGCTCGGCCGCGGCGCCGAGCAGGCAGGTGACGTGCACGTCGTGGCCGCAGGCGTGCATGACGCCGGTCTCCTGACCGTCGGCGGCCGTCGTGACCTGCGTCGACGCGTACGGCAGCCTGGTCCGCTCGGTGACCGGCAGCCCGTCCATGTCCGCGCGCAGCAGCACGCGCGGTCCCGCGCCGTTCGCCAGGACGCCCGCGACGCCTGTCCCGCCGATCCCCTCGTGCACGTCGTAGCCCCAGCCGCGGAGCCGGTCGGCCACGATCCGGGCCGTGCGGTGCTCGGCGAAACCGAGCTCCGGGTGGGCGTGCAGGTCGGTGTAGATCGCCGTCAGCTCGGACGTCGTCAGCGCACTCATGGCGTCATCCTGCCGCCGCGGGGCGTCGCCGTCCTGGGCAGCCGGGACGGTCGCTGTGTGCAAGATCTCCACGGCCCTATAAGGGAATGTTCAGGTTGGCAGTGCAGAATCGTGGCCATGACGTCAGCGACGACGAGCACCACGAAGGGCAAGACGACGACCCGTCTCGCCGCGGCGAGCCTCCTCGCCCTCGCGATGATGCTCGGCGCGTGTTCCGCCCCCGCCGACGTCGAACAGTTCATCGCCGACGCGCAGAGCCAGGCCGAGGCCATCGACTCCGACCTGCAGCGCATCGAGGAGCAGGTGACCGGCATCCCCGACGAGCTCCGCACCGACGTCACGAACGCGATGGCCTCCGCCCAGGCCGCGACCGACGAGGCGCGCGAGGCGCTCGCGCGGGCCGAGAAGTCGCAGGACGGCGCGGTCGTCGCCCTCGAGGACGCGCAGGTGGCGCTCGAGGCGGCATCCGCCGAGGTCAAGCACGTGACGGACGAGGCACGGGAGAACGGCTCCGACAAGGTGGCCGACCTGCTGTCCACCCTGCAGGAGCAGATCGACGCCCTGCGCGGTGAGACGGAGAACGCCGCCGCCTGACGCGGCGCGTCGGCGTCAGGGTCAGTCCGGGTCGCTCGGGTCGATCGGCAGATGGTGGTCGAGGTTGACCGTGCCGCGCCGCCAGTACCCGGAGACGTGCACCTGCTCGGCGGGTAGCCCCAGCTCCCGGCGGAGGTGGCGGCGCACGGGCACGAGGTCGTCGGCCTCGCCGAGCCCGACGAACAGCTCGTCGGGCTCCAGCCCGCCCAGGGAGCGGACGGCGTCCGCGAGCTGCCCCGGGCCGTCGGTGCGGTAGAGGATCTCGACGGCAGCGCCGTCCAGCTCGTCCTCGACGTGCGCCTCGTCGACGTCGTCGCCGATCTCGACGATCGCGGTCACCGGTACGTCCGTCCCGACGGCAGCCACCCAGCGGGCGAGGGCAGGCAGGCCGGTCTCGTCGCCGGCCAGGGTCAGCCGGCCGATCCCGTCCGGCACCCCGACGCTGCCGCGCGGCCCCGCGAGGACGACCTCGTCGCCCACGGCCGCCCGGGACGCCCAGGCGGACGCCGGCCCCCCGTCGACGTGCAGCACCCAGTCGATGTCGACCTCGGCCACCCCGTCGACCGTCCGCGTGGCGCGCACGGTGAGGTCCCGCGAGATGGAGACGACGCCGGTCGGCCGCTGCAGCCCGCCGTCCGCGGCCAGGGTGGGGGCGTGCAGCTCGCCGGTGGCCGGGTCGGGCAGGAACACCTTCACGTGGTCCTCCGGGCCGGGCGCCCGCAGCGCCGCGAGCGACGTCGGGGCGCCCGGGTCCGCGCCGTCGACGTCGCGGAACGTGGTGCGGCGCAGCGTGCCGGTCAGCTCCGTGACGGCGTGCACGCGCACGCGGCGGGGGACCAGGTCGAGGCGGGTGCGGGGTCGCGTGAACACCCGTCGATTCCACCACGACGATCAGTTCGGTACGGAGCAGATCTGTTCGGCACGATCCCGTGCCGAACAGATCCGCTCGTTGCCGAAGTGACGGTCCGGCCGGCTCAGCCGAAGAACACCCGCAGGTCGGCGACGACGTCGTCCGGCACCTCCAGCGCGGCGTAGTGGCCCCCGCGCGAGAACTCGGACCAGTGCTGGATGTTGGAGTTGTCCCGCTCGGCGAGGCTGCGGATGGTCTGGAAGTCGTCCTTGAACACGGCCACTCCGAGACGGCCGGTGCTCACGACCGGCTCCGCCCCGGTCCGCTGCTCGGAGTAGTGGTAGCGGGCGGCGTTGGCGTAGGTGTTGGTCAGCCAGTACAGGCTCGCCTGCGCCAGCACCTGGTCGGCCGAGACGAGCGCGGTGCCGTTGCCGAAGCTCTCGAACAGCTCGGAGTAGGCCAGCGTCGCCACGGGCGAGTCCGCCAGGCCTGCCGCGACGGTCTGCGGACGTGACGCGTTCATGGTGTTGTACGCGCCCACGGACTGGAACCACTGCATGTGCCCGAGCGCCGCGTACTCCTTCGGCCCGAAGCCGTCCATCTCGCCCTCGGCCCCGGAGGGGAACGAGAACAGGTGCAGCACGTGGGCGCCGAGGAACCCGTCGGGCTCGGCGACGGCGAGCTCGCGGGAGATCATCGCACCCGCGTCGCTGCCGTGGATCCCGTAGGCGCCGTACCCGAGCCCTCGCATCAGCCCGTCGTACAGGCTCGCCACCTGGGACATCGTCCAGTCCCCGCCGTTCGGGGCCGGCGCGACCGGGGTCGAGAACCCGAACCCGGGCATCGACGGCACGACGACGTCGAACGCGTCCTCGGCACGCCCGCCGTGGGCGACGGGGTCGACGAGCGGGTCGATCATGTCGAGGAAGTCGAGCACCGAGCCGGGGTAGGTGTGGGCGAGCAGCAGCGGCGTCGCGCCCGGGTGCGGCGAGCGCACGTGCAGGAAGTGGATCGTCTGCCCGTCGATCTCGGTCGTGAACTGCGGGTAGGCGTTGAGCCGTGCCTCCACGGCGCGCCAGTCGAAGGCCTTCCAGCGCTCGACCATGTCGCGCAGGTACGACTCGGGGGTGCCGTACTCCCACGAGTCGCCGGGGGCGGCCGGCGCGAAGCGGGTGCGCTCGAGGCGCTGCTGCAGGTCGTCCAGGTCGGCCTGCGGGACGTGCACGGTGAAGGGGCGGAGCTCGAGGGTGGCGGCTGTCGAGGTGGTCGTCGAGGTCATGGCGTGCTCCCGAGATCGTGGGCCGGGCGTTCTCCCCAGCTCCTGACACCCACCGTAGACAGGGTTCCGGAATACTTCTTTCCGTTATTCTGACCTCGTTCCGACGAGTTTCTGAACGCGTCTCCCCTGTCGCCCCCGGAGGCCCCGATGGGCTCTGCGTCCGCACGACTCCTCGCCCTGCTGGGGCTGCTCCAGTCCCGCCCCGACTGGTCCGGCGCGGAGCTCGCCGACCGCCTCGACGTCACCGACCGCACCGTGCGCAACGACGTCGCGCGGCTGCGAGAGCTGGGCTACCCCGTGCACGCCGTGCGCGGCCCGGGCGGGCGCTACCGGCTCGGGGCGGGAGCGCGGCTCCCCCCGCTGCTGCTCGACGACGGCGAGGCGGTCGCCGTCGCCGTCGGGCTGCGCGCCGCGACCGGCACCGCGGGCTTCGAGGAGTCCGGTCAGTCCGCGCTCACCAAGCTGGAGCAGGTGCTGCCCGACCGCCTGCGGCGCCGCCTGGCCGCGATCCGTGACGCGAGCACCACGGGCCCTGAGAACACCGGCTCCAACGTCGAGGACCCGGGGATCGACTCGGGCACGCTGTCCGCCGTCGCCGACGCGATCCGCGACCACCAGGGGCTGCGAGCTCTCTACCGCGACGAGCCGGTGGAGCTCGAGCCGTACCGCCTGGTCTCGTGGCAGCGCCGCTGGTTCCTCGTCGCGCGGAGCGTCGGCCCCGCCGCAGGCCCCGGGGCCGGCGCCTGGGCACCCTTCCGCGTCGACTGGCTGCGGCTGCGCACGCCGGGCGGAAGGCGGTTCCGGCCGGAGCCGTTCCCCGGCGACTTCTCGGAGTTCGTGGTGCGCGAGGTCGCGCGCACGGGCTGGGCCGTGCACGCCCGCATCGTGGTGGACGCCCCCGCCGAGGAGGTGCTGGCCCGCATCAACCCCGCCGTCGGCACCGTCGAGCCGCTGCCCGACGGCCGCAGCGTCCTCGTCACCGGCGGCGACAGCGTCGCGGTGGTCGCCGTCTGGATCGGCATGCTCGGCCTCGACTTCCACGTCACCGAACCGCCCGAGCTGGTCGAGCACCTGCGCGTGCTGGCGGCGCGCTACGCCCGCGCCGTCCCGGGCTGACGACGTACTCGACCTGCGCCCCGCGCTGCGTCACACTGTGCCGGTGAGCGATCCGCACCAGCCCGGTCAGCCGTACCAGGAGCCGAGCCCGCAGCAGCCCCAGCCCGGCTACGGCGAGCAGCCCTACCAGCAGCACGCGTACCCGCAGCAGGGCTACCCGGCCGGGCAGGGCCAGTACCCCCACGCGCCGTACCCGGCGTACCCCGCCTACGCGCCGGAGCCGCCCGGCAAAACGATGGGCATCGTCGGCTTCGTGCTCGCGTTCGTCATCGCGCCCGCCGGCATCGTGGTGTCCGCGATGGCGCTGTCGGAGTCGAAGAAGGTGGGCTACCCGAACGTCCTCGGCAAGTGGGGGCTGTGGCTGTCCATCGCGTTCACCGCGCTCTGGGTGCTGTACGTGCTGTTCATCGTGCTCGCGGTGTTCGGCGGCCTGTTCGCGTCGTTCGCCACGACCTCGACGCTCGACGGGTACGGGATGTCGGTCTGACCTGTCCGGTCACGTCAGCACGCGCACCGGCGCCCCCGCCGCCCAGGCGGCGACGTCCTCCACGGCCTGGCCGTAGAAGGTGCGGTACGTCGCCTCGGTGACGTATCCGACGTGCGGCGTGAGCACGGTGCGCGGCGCGGAGCGCAGCGGGTGGTCGGCGGGCAGCGGCTCGACGTCGTACACGTCCAGCCCGGCCCCGCCGATCCGGCCGTCGTGCAGCGCGGCGAGCAGGGCGTCCGTGTCCACGAGCGGCCCGCGCGAGGTGTTGACGAGCACGGCGGTGGGTCTCATGCGCGCCAGGTCGTCGGCGCCCACGATGCCGCGGCTGCGGTCGCTCAGCTTGTAGTGCACGGTGACGACGTCGGACGTCGCGAACAGCTCGTCCTTCGCGACGGCGCGCACCCCGGCCTCCTCGGCCGTCGCCGGGTCGAGGCGCTGGCTCCACGCGACGACGTCCATCCCGAACGCCTGACCGACGCGCGCCACGCGCGTGCCGAGTCGCCCCAGCCCGACGACGCCCAGCCGGCGACCCTCCAGGTCTCCGCCCACGGTGTGCTGCCACCCGCCGTCGCGCATCGCCCGGTCCTCGGCGGGCACGTGCCGCAGCACCGCGAGGATCAGCGCCCACGTGAGCTCGGGCGTCGCGTTCGCCGGGGACTCCGTGCCGCACACGACGACGCCGCGCTCGCGCGCCGCGTCGAGATCGATCGCCGCGTTCTGCCGCCCGGTCGTCACCAGCAGCCGCAGGTCGGGCAGGCGGGCCAGTCGCGCCGCGGTGAACGGCGTGCGCTCCCGCATCGCGACGACGACGTCGTACCCCGCGAGCGCCGCGGCCACCGCGTCGTCGTCGGCCAGCGGGTGGTCGAGGACGTCGACCTCGGCCCCCAGGCTCGCCCAGTCCGCGAAGCGGTGGGCGACCCGCTGGTAGTCGTCCAGGACGGCGACGCGCACGATGACCTCCTCGTTCGGCCCGGCTCTCGGGCGGTGCCGACCTTACCCGCGCCACCGGGGTGGTCGGGGTACGACATCAGGCCGGCTGCGCCACGGCCAGGTTCGCCTCCCCGACGAGCTCCAGCAGCCGCGCGGCGGTGGGCTCGGCCGTCGGCGACGCGATGGCGGCGACCACCCACTCGGGCGTCCCGCGCTCGGGCAGCTCCAGCACCGCGAGGCCCGCGGCCTGCGGCTTGGTCGCGACGTGCTGCGGGACGACGGCGATACCGAGGCCGCGCTGCACGAAGTCGAGCAGCGTGTGCACGTCGTCGACGCTCATCCGCACCCGGCGCTCGAGGTGCCGGGCACCGAATGCGTCGTCGGCGAGCCGCCGGATGGCCCACTGCTCCCGGAAGTCGACGAAGTCGCGGTCGACGAGGTCCTCCCACGCGATCTCGGGGGCCGCGGCGAGCGGGTCGGTCGCGTGCGTGAGCAGCACGATCGGGCGGCGGCCGAGCTCGAGCCGGCGCAGGGACCCGAGGTGCTCGGTGGCCGCGACGAATGCGACGTCGAGGTCGCCCGCCCGCACCTGCGCGGTGAGCTCGCGCGAGCCGGCCTGGGTGAACTGGACGTCCACGAGCGGGTAGCGCAGGCGGAAGCGCTCGAGCAGCGGCGCCACGTCGACCACGCCGAGGCACTGCTCGGAGCCCAGCCGGAGCCGACCCGAGAGCTGCTGGCTGGCGCGCACCACCGCGTCACGGCCCGCCGACGCCTGCGCCAGCATCCGCCGGGCGAAGGGCAGCAGGGCGCGCCCGGCGTCCGTGAGGGAGACCTGGCGGGTGGTGCGCAGGAACAGCGAGGTGCCGAGCTCGCGCTCGAGGTTGCGGATCGCGGCGGACAGCCCGGACTGCGTGACCCCGCACAGGGCGGCGGCCCGTGTGAAGTGGCCCTCGTCGGCCACCGCGACGAGGTACTCCATCTGACGCAGCTCCATTGATCACTCCCAGTGCTGGAACCTATGAGGTCAAGTTGTTGGACTCATCAACGTCATCTTCCTATCGTCGGAGGCACCGACGACACAAGGAGTGCTGTGAACGCTCGCACGATCGGAAACCAGTCTGTCAGCGCGATCGGGCTCGGCGGAATGCCGATGTCCATCGAGGGCCGCCCCGACGAGGCGCGCTCGGTCGCCACGATCCACGCGGCGCTGGACGCCGGGATCACCCTGATCGACACCGCCGACGCCTATCACCTGCACGCCGACGAGGTCGGCCACAACGAGGAGCTGATCGCCCGCGCGCTGCGCTCGTGGGGCGGCGACGCGTCGAGCGTGCTGGTCGCCACCAAGGGCGGCCACCTGCGCCCCGGCGACGGGTCGTGGACGCAGGACGGCCGCCCCGAGCACCTCAAGAAGGCTGCCCGGGAGTCCGCCCGCCGCCTCGGCGTCGAGGCGATCGGGCTCTACCAGTTCCACCGGCCGGACCCCGCCGTGCCGTACGCCGAGTCGATCGGCGCGCTGGTCGAGCTGCTCGACGAGGGCGTCATCGTCCAGGCCGGCATCTCGAACGCGAGCGTCGCGCAGATCGACGAGGCGAACGACGTGCTGGGCGGGCGGCTCGCGTCCGTGCAGAACCAGTTCTCGCCCGCGTTCCGCTCCAGCCTGGCCGAGCTCGAGCACTGCGCGTCCCTCGGCGTCGCGTTCCTGCCGTGGTCGCCGCTCGGCGGGATCCGCCGGGCGGGCGAGGTCGGCTCCGCGCACGCCGCGTTCGGACGCGTCGCCGAGGCCCGCGGCGTCAGCCCGCAGCAGGTGACGCTCGCGTGGGAGCTGGCGCTCGCGCCCGTCGTCGTGCCGATCCCGGGGGCGTCACGACCGGCCAGCGTCGAGGACTCCGCGCGTGCCGTCGACCTCGTCCTCACGGCCGAGGAGCTCGCCGAGCTCTCCGGCTCCTGACCCGGCGCACCACCACCGCCGACCCACCTCTCCCCCGATCGAGGAGGATTCATGCGAACCGTCCCCCTGGGCAGCACCGGCCGCCAGGTCCCGAACGTCGTGCTCGGCCTCATGCGCATCCAGCAGCTGGACGACGACGCCGTCCGCGAGCTGGTCCGCACCGGCCGCGACGCCGGCATCGACTTCGTCGACCACGCCGACGTCTACGGCGACGACCTGCACGGCTGCGAGCGCCGCTTCGCCGAGGCGATGCGGCTGACGCCGTCCGAGCGCGAGCAGCTCACCATCCAGTCCAAGGCCGGCATCGTGCGCGAGGGGCCGTACTTCGACTTCTCGTACGAGCACCTGGTCGAGTCGGTCGAGGGCTCCCTCGAAGCGCTCGGCACCGACCACCTCGACGTGCTTCTGCTGCACCGCCCCGACGCGCTCGTGGAGCCGGACGAGGTGGCGCGCGCGTTCGACCACCTCGAGTCGTCCGGCAAGGTCCGCTCGTTCGGCGTCTCCAACCACACGCCGGGCCAGATCGAGCTGCTGAAGAAGTCGGTGCGCCAGCCGATCGTCGCCAACCAGCTGCAGCTGTCCATCACCCACGCGCCGATCGTGGCGCAGGGCGTCGCGGCCAACATGGCCGGCGAGGACCAGTCGCTCACCCTCGACGGCGGCGGCATCCTCGACTACTGCCGCCTGCACGACATCACCGTGCAGGCCTGGTCGCCGTTCCAGGCCGGGTTCTTCACCGGCGTCTTCCTCGGCTCGGACGACTACCCCGAGCTCAACGCGGTGATCGACCGTCTCGCCGCGAAGTACGACGTGCCGCCCATCGCGATCGCGGTCGCGTGGATCACGCGCCACCCGGCGGGGATGCAGGTCGTGCTGGGGACGACGACGCCGGAGCGCGTCGCCGGCGCGGCGCAGGGCTCGGACCTCCCGCTCACGCGGGCCGAGTGGTACGAGCTGTTCCGCGCCGCCGGGTACCGCGTGCCCTGAGCGCCGACCGGCCGGGACCCGTCACCCCTCGACGGGTTCCGGCCGGTGCACCCCGCGCGGGCGGTAGCCGAGCTGGTCGGCCAGCCCGGCGAGGTCGGCGAGCAGCCACACGATCGCCAGCCACATCTCCGTACCCTGCAGGCCCGGCGTCGTCGCCGGGGTACCGGCGGTGGACGGGTGCGCAGCCCGGAAGGCGAAGCCCTCGCCGGCCGACCAGCGGCGCAGCGCCTGTGCGAGCAGGCCCCGCGCCAGCTCGACGACCTCGTCGCCGCGGTGGCCGGTGCCGCGGGTGAGCCACAGCGGGTGGGCGACGTCGAGCACGTCGCACGCGTTCTGGCGCTCCGGCCGGAAGAACCGCGGGTCGCGGGCGTGCTCCAGCACCGTGTCCGTCACCCGCTCCGGGTACGGGACGGGCACCCCGAGCTGCGCGAACGTGCCCCGCGACGCCCGGTAGTAGCCGTTGACGACCTGCAGCAGACCGTCGGGCCCGCCCGGCGTGCCCCACGTCCCCGTGCGCGGGCTCGCGTGCGTCATCAGCCACCCGAGCAGCGCCTCCTGCGCCCCCGGCTTGCCCGCGACGCCGGCGCGGCGGTTCCAGTGCATCGCGGTGCCGAGGATGTCGACCCAGTGGCCGGCCGACCACGCGCCGGCCTCCCAGTCCTGCCGCTCCAGGCCGTCGACCACGTCGCCCGGGGTCGCGTCCGCCACGACGGCGATCGGGTGCGCGAAGGCGCTGCCCAGGAGGTCGAGCGCGTACCCGACGGACAGGACGTGGTAGCCGGCGGCGGGGTCGAACAGGCCCGGGCGGGGCGGCACGGGTGCGAGGTCGGCCCCGAGCTCGCCGACCATGCCCGTGGCCGGGTCCTGCCAGGACCGCAGCCGGGCGACCTGCTCCTCGGCCGGCAGCTGCGGCGGGGGACCGCCGAGCAGCAGGTCCGCGATCTCGACGGCGTCGCACTGGGCCCGGACGGTGGGCGCCGTGCCGGGGGCGTCGACGAACAGCCCGGTCGCGGGGTCCCAGCAGCGGTCGAGCAGCGACCGGGCCTGCTCGCGGGCCGTGTCGGCGAACTCGCGCACCTCTCGCGCGAGCCCACCGGCGGCCGGCGCCGCGGCGGCCTGCGGCACCCGCCAGCGGATCAGCCGCGCCGGGTTGCCACCCACGACGGCGCCCGCCGGCACGTCCTTGGTGACGACCGCCCCCGCGGCCAGCACCGCCTTGTCCCCCACGGCGACGCCGTCGAGCACGACGACGTGGGAGCCGATCCACACGTCGTCGCCGACGGTGATCCCCGCGGAGGTCAGCGGCTGGCGGTGCACCTCCGTGTCCGGGTCCGTCGAGTGGTTGAAGCCGAGCACGGACGTGTGCGAGCCGATCCGGACGGCGTCGCCGAGGCGCACGTCGCCGCGCACCACCGTGTACGGGTTGAGGGTGCAGTCGCGGCCCGCCCGCAGGCTGCCGCTGACGTACGCGCCCGCGGCGACGTAGGTGCGGTCGCCCAGCTCGAGGACCTCGTTCGTCACCGACGCCTGCTCGGACACGAAGCACCGCTCGCCGAGCACGTACCCGCGCTCGCGGCAGAGCTCCGCCTGCAGGGCGAGCTGGCGGTCGCGCCGTTCGTCGTCGGCGTCGGCCCAGAACCGCCAGGGCGTGAAGTCGAGCGCGCTCCGGTCGAGCTCGGCCGTCACCGGTTCCTGCGTGTGCGTTCGCACGGTCATCTCGACTCCTGCTCGTCGGGCTTCGTCGGCCGCCGTCGGCTCGGACGTGCACGAGTGTCGGACGGCAACCCCCCGCAGACACCGTCGTCGGCTAGAAATGAACAGACTCGAACAAGCAGTTCCGGCTCCCCAGGAGGCATCGGTGGCACCCACGCCCGGCCCGGAGCTCAGCACGGCGCGGCGCGAGCACATCATGCGGGAGCTGCGCACCCACGGGACCGTCGCGGTCGGCGCGCTCGCCGCCCAGCTCGGCGTGTCCGCGATGACGGTCCGGCGCGACGTGAACGCGCTGGCCGCGAAAGGGCTCCTCGTCCGCGTGCACGGCGGCGCAGCGCTGCCGGAGCCGTCCGCGGGCGTCGCCCCGGCGCCCGCGCCCGAGCCCACCGCCCGGGGCTCGCGGCTCACGATCGGCCTCGTCGTGCCGCAGCTCGACTACTACTTCCCCCGGGTCGTGGCCGGGGCGCGGGCCGCCGCGGCGCGCGCCGGGGTCCGGCTCGTCATCCGCACCACGGCCTACGACCCCGACGAGGACCGTCACCAGTGCCGGCGGCTCGCGGAGGCGGGGGTGGACGGGCTCGTCGTGACGCCCACGCTGGACGGGCCGGGCGTCGGCGAGCTCCTGGGCTGGCTCGACCGGCTGCGCACGCCGGTGCTGCTCGCCGACCGCCGGCCGCCGGAGATCAGCCCTTTCAAGAGCCTGGAGTGGGTGGTGTCCGACCACGCGTCCGGCGCGGCGACCGCGGTGTGGCACCTGCACGCCCAGGGGCACCGGCGCATCGGGCTGCTGTCGATCGCGGGGACGACGACGTCGCGCGCCCTCGGCCACGGGTGGCACGACGCGCTGCGCACCCTGGGGATCGACCCCGACGAGCAGGTCGTCGGGCACAGCGACGGCTTCGACCGCCCGGGCCGCGCCGAACGGCTCGCGTCGACCCTGGACGAGATCCGGCGCACGGGCACCACGGCCCTGCTGCTGCACTCCGACCCGTTCGCGCTCACCTTCGCGCAGTACTGCCAGGACCACGGCGTCCGGGTGCCCGACGACCTCGCGATCGTCGCGTACGACGACGAGGTCGCCGAGCTGGGCGACCCGCCGCTCACCGCCGTCCGGCCCCCGACGTACGACGTCGGGCGGCTCGCCGTGGAGACCATGGTCGCCCGGCTCACGGAGGGCGACCGCCGCCCGACGCACCGCCTGCTGCTCGACCCGACGCTCACCGTCCGCGCGTCGAGCGTGCGCCCCCGGCGGTGACCGCGGGGCTCCGCATACGCTCCCGCAACATGACGCCTGGTGGGCTGGAGCGATGACCGTCCCCGTGCCCGCGCCCCGCTCGCGGCTCCTGCCCCTGCTGTTCGCGGCGTACCTCCTCCTGCTCGCCTGGACCGTTCTCTGGAAGCTCGACGTCCCCCGGGTCGGCGAGGCGGGCCAGCGCGTCGTCAAGCTCGTGCCGTTCGCGGCCACCGCCCACGCGGGCGCCAGCGAGCCCGTCGAGCTCGTGCTCAACCTCCTGCTCTTCCTGCCCTGCGGCGTCTACCTCGGGCTCCTCGCGCCGTCCTGGCCGTGGTGGCGGGTCGCGGGCGCTCTCGCCGGCGCGAGCGCGCTCCTCGAGACAGCGCAGTACGTCCTCGCCGTCGGGAGCTCGGACGTCACCGACGTCGTCGTCAACACCGCGGGCGGTCTCGCCGGGCTGGGCGTCGTCGTCCTCGTGCGCCGGTCGCTCCGGGCCCGGACGGCCGCGGTCGTGACGCGGTGGTGCACCGCCGGGACGGCGCTCGCGCTCCTCGCGGCGGGGCTGTTCGTCGCCTCGCCCGTGCGCCTCACCGGGCCGCCTCCGGGCGACGTCGTGGTCGGGTGTGAGGACGGCGCGGCGGGCGGGCACGAATCACCTTGCCGAGGTTGAGAGAATGGGACGTCGTGAGCACCGAGCCCAGCCCCGCACCGCAGTCGTCGTCGGACGACGGCGGTGCGCGTCGTCCCCAGGACCGGGGACACGGTCGGGGTCGCGGGCGGGGCCGAGGGCGCGGTCGCGGGCAGGGGCGCGGCCCCCGGCAGGCGGGCCCGCGCCGCGTCAGCCGCGAGCAGCTCGAGAAGGCCGCCGCGCTGCGCGCCGCCGTCGAGGTGCCACCCATCGTCTACCCCGAGCAGCTGCCGGTCTCGGCGCGCCGGGAGGACATCGCCGCCGCGATCCGCGACCACCAGGTCGTCGTCGTCGCGGGCGAGACGGGGTCCGGCAAGACGACGCAGCTGCCGAAGATCCTGCTGGAGCTCGGGCGCGGCCGGAAGGGCCAGATCGGGCACACGCAGCCGAGGCGGATCGCGGCGCGCAGCGTCGCCGAGCGCGTCGCGGAGGAGCTGTCCACCCCGCTGGGCGGCGTCGTCGGCTATCAGGTGCGGTTCACCGACGAGTCGAGCGACGAGACGCTCGTCAAGGTGATGACCGACGGCATCCTGCTGGCCCAGATCCAGCGGGACCCGGACCTGCTCGCGTACGACACGATCGTCATCGACGAGGCGCACGAGCGGTCGCTCAACATCGACTTCCTGCTCGGCTACCTGTCCCGGCTGCTGCCGCGCCGCCCCGACCTCAAGCTCGTCATCACGTCCGCGACGATCGACTCGGAGCGCTTCGCCGCCCACTTCTCGCCGTCGCACCTGGCCGAGATCGGCGGGGCGCCCGAGGCCGTCGTCGACGTGCTGCCCGACGCCGCGCCCGTCGTCGAGGTCACCGGGCGCACGTACCCCGTCGAGATCCGCTGGCGACCCCTGTCCCCGGACACCGACCCCGACCAGCCCAAGAAGGCCAAGGGCGAGGAGAAGGACCTGGTCACGGGCATCGTCGAGGCCTGCGACGAGCTGATGCGCGAGGGCCCCGGCGACATCCTCGTGTTCCTGTCCGGCGAGCGGGAGATCCACGACGCCGCGGACGCCCTGGAGGGGCACCTCAAGGACCGCGTGCGGGACGCCAGGCGCCCCGACCACGTCGAGATCCTGCCGCTGTACTCGCGGCTGTCGGCCGCGGAGCAGCACCGCGTCTTCCAGTCGCACCCTGGCCGCCGCATCGTGCTGTCGACGAACGTCGCGGAGACGTCGCTGACGGTGCCGGGCATCCACTACGTCGTCGACCCGGGCACGGCGCGCATCTCGCGCTACTCCAAGGCGACCAAGGTGCAGCGGCTGCCGATCGAGCCGATCAGCCAGGCGTCGGCCAACCAGCGCTCCGGGCGCTCGGGCCGCGTGGCCGACGGCGTCGCGATCCGGCTCTACTCGCAGGACGACTTCGAGAACCGGCCGGAGTTCACCGAGCCGGAGATCCTGCGCACGTCGCTGGCGTCCGTGCTGCTGCAGATGATCAGCGTCGGCGTCGTGACGACTCCCGACGACGTGGCGAAGTTCCCGTTCGTCGAGCCCCCGGACACGCGGGCCGTGCGCGACGGCGTGCAGCTGCTGTCCGAGCTGGGCGCGCTGGAGACGACGGACGGCGCGACGCGCCTCACCGACGTCGGCCGCACGCTCGCGCAGCTGCCGATGGACCCGCGCCTGGCCCGCATGATCATCGAGGGCTCGAAGCGCGGCGTCGCGCGCGAGGTCGCGATCGTCGCCGCGCTGCTGTCCATCCAGGACCCGCGCGAGCGCCCTTCGGAGTCCCGCGCGCAGGCCGACCAGCTGCACGCCCGGTTCACCGACCAGTCGTCCGACTTCCTCACCGCGCTGAACCTGTGGGAGTACGTCCGCGGCCAGCAGCACGCGATGGGCTCGTCCGCGTTCCGCCGGATGTGCAAGGCCGAGTACCTCAACTTCCTGCGCATCCGCGAGTGGCAGGACGTCGTCGCGCAGCTGCGCGAGATGGCCAAGCCGCTCGGCATCGACATGTCGTTCAGGCCCCGCGCGGCGTCCTCGGTCGAGGACGAGGCGGTCGAGGTGGACCATCGCCTCACGTGGGACGACGACACCATCCACCGGTCGCTGCTGGCGGGGCTGCTCAGCCAGATCGGCATGCAGGACACCGGCGAGATCAAGGCGTCGTCGGTGGCGCACCTGCGCGGCGAGGCCCGCGCCCGCGCGCTGCGCCAGGCCGCCAAGCGCGCCCGCAACGAGTACGTGGGCGCGCGCGGCGCCCGGTTCGCGATCTTCCCCGGCTCGCCGCTGAGCAAGAAGCCGCCGGAGTGGATCATGGCCGGCGAGCTCGTCGAGACGTCCCGGCTGTGGGCGCGCGACGTCGCCCGCATCAAGCCCGAGTGGGCCGAGGAGCTCGCGGGCCCGCTCGCCAAGCACACCTACTCCGACCCGCACTGGTCCACCAAGCAGGGCGCGGCCATGGCCACGGAGAAGGTGCTGCTGTACGGCGTGCCGATCGTCGCCGACCGGCCCGTGCTCTACGCCAAGGTGGACCCGGAGGCCGCGCGCGAGATGTTCGTGCGGCACGCGCTCGTCGAGGGGCAGTGGACCACGCACCACCAGTTCTTCGCCGAGAACCGGCGCCTGCTCGCCGAGGCGGAGGAGCTCGAGGCGCGCTCGCGGCAGCGCGGGCTCGTCGCGTCGGAGGACGACCTCTTCGCCTTCTACGACGAGCGCGTGCCCGACGACGTCGTCAGTGCCGCCCACTTCGACCGCTGGTGGCGCACGGCGCAGCGCGAGACGCCGGACCTGCTGACGTTCACGCTCGACCAGCTGGTCGACGCCGACGCCGTGGACACGTCCGAGTTCCCGGAGACCTGGACGCAGGGCGAGGTCACGTTGCCGCTGACGTACCAGTTCCAGCCCGGCGCGGCGGCCGACGGCGTCACCGTGCACGTCCCGCTGTCGATCCTCAACCGGGTCGCCCCCGACGGCTTCGACTGGATGGTGCCGGGCCTGCTCGACGAGCTGTGCGTCGCCACCATCAAGTCCCTGCCCAAGGCCGTGCGCGTGCAGCTCGTCCCCGCGCCGGACGTCGGCCGCGCCGTCGCCGGCTGGCTGCGCGCGAACACGCCGTCGTGGGAGGACATGACCCGCGCCGGCGACATGGCCGAGCCGTTCCACGCCGCGTTCTCCCGCGCCGTCCGCGCGCTGCGCGACGTCGTCATCCCCGACGACGTCTGGGACGCCGAGCGCGTCGAGCGGCTGCCCGCGCACCTGCGCATGACGTTCCGGGTCGAGGACGCCGCCCCCGCGGACGCGAGGGACACGACGAAGGGCGCACCGAAGGGGAAGGGCCGGAAGGGCAAGGGCCGTCGCCCCGCGCCCGTCCCGCTCGACGAGTCCAAGGACCTGCTGTCGCTCCAAAAGCGGCTCGCCGCGCAGGCCGAGGCCGCCGTCCGCGCGGCCGTGAAGGGCGCCGTCGGGCTGGCTCTGGAGGAGGCGCGACGCTCGGCGGGCACCGCCGCGTCCGCGCCGTCCGCGCCATCCGCGCCGACGCCGGGGCGCCCCGCGCGGACCGCCCCCGCGCCGACCGCGACCGGCGGCGCGAGCGCCGTCGTCCCCGAGCAGACCGGCCTCACGACCTGGCCGGAGGGCCTGCCCGACGGCGCGCTCCCCGCGAGCGTCTCGACCGATCTCGGCGGCGGGGTGGTGGTGCGCGGTTACCCCGCGCTCGTCGAGGAGGAGGACGCGAAACGCGCGCCGTCGGTCGCGCTTCGCGTGCTCGCCGACGCGTCCGGCCGCGACGCCGCGCACGCGCGCGGCGTGCGCCGCCTGCTGCTGGCGGAGACGGCGCTGCAGGCGGGCCGCATCACGTCGCGCTGGACGTCGAAGCAGTCGCTGACGCTGGCGGCCGCGCCGTACCGGAACACCGAGGCGCTGGTCGGCGACCTGCAGCTCGCCGCCGTCATCGCCCTGACCAGCCCGGACGCGGAGAAGGCGCCGGGCACCCCGACGGGCGGCCCGGTCGCCACGCAGGTCCGTGACGCCGAGGTGTACGCGGCGGCGCGCGAGTTCGTCCGCCGGCACCTGGAGGACGAGGTGCACCGGGTCGTGGGGCACGTCGTCGCCGCGCTGGCCGCCTGGCGCACGGTCGAGGGCGAGGTCCGCGCGTCGTCGTCGCTCGCGCTGCTCAACACGCTGCAGGACATCCGCGACCACGTCGCCGGGCTGATCCACGACGGGTTCGTCGCGCAGACGCCGCCGCGCCGCGTCCCGCACCTGGTGCGCTACCTGCGCGCGGCGTCGTACCGGCTGGAGAAGGCGCAGACGAACCCCGCACGCGATGCGGAGCTCGCCTGGCGCGTGCACGACGTCGCCGAGGCCTACGACAAGGCCCGCGCCGCGTACGCCGCCGGCCCCGCCGACCCGGCCCGGGCGGCGGAGCTGGCGGACGTGCGCTGGCTGATCGAGGAGCTGCGCGTCTCGCTGTTCGCCCAGCAGCTCGGCACGGACGGCGCCGTCAGCGAGAAACGCATCCGCAAGGTGCTCAGCCCGAACGGCTGGTGACCCGGCCCCGACGCCGCGTCAGCTGCGGTAGGCCGCCCTCCCGTAGCCGCTGCGCGGCGCGGCCTCGCCCTTCGGCACCAGGAGCACCTGCACCGCCGTCGGCCGCGGGGTGTACGACGACGTGCCGGACGCCGCGCCGTCGTGCGCCCAGCCCAGCCAGCCGACGCCCTGGACGTACGTGCGGTAATAGAGGCGGTAGTGGTCCGCCATGCTTCCCGTGAGGCGCATGCGGTAGGCCGAGGTCGGCAATCCGTAGCCGGTCGACCCGGCCGTCCGGTCGTCGCCGACGTACGCCCGCCATCCGTCGCCCTTGACCTTGGCGGAGACCTGCACGCTGCCGGAGTACCGGCCGTCGAGGTCCACCCGCAGGGCGTTCAGCCGCTGGGGCGCGCTGACGCTGTCGGCGCGCCCCGCCGTCGATCCCCCGCCCATGGGCACGCGCCACACCTTGCCGGGATCCATGAACGCCTCGACGTGCACCTGCTTCTGCGTCGACCGCGAGTAGGAGGGCGCGTTGCCGGTGCCTGACGCCGTGGGCGTCTTCCCGTGGGGCAGCACCTTGATCTGCACCCCCTCGATGCGGCTGCCGTAGCCGATCGTGCCCGACGTGCCGCCGTTCGTCGCCCAGCCCAGCCAGCCGCGCCCGGGTACGTAGACGCGGTAGAAGACGTCGTAGTACGGCGACACCGGCCCCGCCGTGTCGATGCGGATCGCCTCGAGCCGGCGCTTCTCGCCGATGCTGCCGACGTAGTCCATGGAGTCCCGGCGCTTCAGGTCCGTCCAGCCCCGGCCCTGCACGTAGCCCGTCATGTCGAACCACAGCGGCACGTCGTCGGACGGGCTCAGGGCGATGTCGTACGCGCGGGAGTAGAAGCTGGCGGCGAGCAGCTCGACCGAGCGCCCTCCCCCGACGACGCCGGCGGTCGCCCCGTCACGGAACTCCCGGAAGTCGAGGTACTTCACCCATCGATTCCCGATGGACCGCACGCCGTAGACCGCGTGCATCTCGTCGCGGTCGCCCACCAGGACGGGCGACGACGTCACGGAGCGTGGCTCCATCCGCGGGCCGTGCGCGGTCACCTTCACCGACAGCCGGTGGCCCTGATCCGTCGGGACGCCCAGGTAGTCCTTCGTCGTCGCGCCCTTGATCGCTTTCCCGTCGCGCAGCCACTGGTAGGTGTACGACGCCGGAGCGGGCGAGAACGCGGACACCCGGGCCGTCAGGTCGGTGGTCACGCTGACCTTGCCGGTGTCCGAGCCGACCGAGACCTTGCCGCCCCCGAACGAGCACGACCCCCCGCACACGCGCGCCGTCGACACGACGGGCGTGGCCCCGGCGAACTGCCGGTACTCCACCTGCAGGTCGCGGAACCCCGTCCCGAGGGCCGCCTCGTCGACCATCACTCGCTCGGTCGCCGCGGCAGCCGGCACCCGGGCGAGCTCGACGCCGCGGTACCGCAGGACGAACTCACCGTCGAGCCGGGAGAGGTCCCACGCCACG
Organism: Isoptericola sp. NPDC019571; assembly: GCF_044389385.1. NCBI lineage: Bacteria > Bacillati > Actinomycetota > Actinomycetes > Micrococcales > Promicromonosporaceae > Isoptericola > Isoptericola sp. NPDC019571. Next base: position 326,616 of record NZ_JBIRXZ010000004.1, on the reverse strand, counting down.
GCCGAGGAGACCGTGAGTTCGAGCGGGAGGCGACCGTCACCCGGGACGCTGTCCTTGGGCTCGACGACGGTCACGGCGGGAGCCGGACGCACCGGGGCACCGGCGGCGACCCGGATCGTCCGGGAGGTCCGTCCCCCTTGCAACCCGGCGGCGTCGACCGGCGCCACCTTGAGGTACTGGTCGCCCTCCACCGCCGGCACGAACGGGATCACCGTCGGTCCCGCCTCGGCCGCGGCGATCCTCGTCGTCCTCTCGGGGAACCCGTCGTACTCCTGCGTGAAGCCGTAGTCGTAGGCGACCGTCTCGTCGTCGCCGGGCAGGACGACGAACGCCCCGCGGGCCCCGACGCCTCCGCCCGCCTGGTCGGACGGGTACACCGCGGGTTCGCCCAGGACCGGCACCGTCGTCGGCTTCGCCGGCCCCTGGTCGAACGCGAAGTCGCACTGCAGCGCCGCACCGTCGGCACCGTCCGCGCCCCGCGCGCGGACCCGGAACGTGTACGTCGAGCCCTCGACGAGCCCGGCCCGGGCCAGCCGCACGACGCGGGAGACACGGCCGTCCTGCTCCAGGTCGAAGTCCTGGTCGAGCGCGACCGTGCCGTCGGCGCGCAGCACCTCGAAGCGAGCCGTGGTCGGCGCAGGGTCGCCGAAGGTCGCCTCCAGCGGCAGAGAGCCGGTGTCGGCGCTCGCGATCGTGGTGGACAGAGGCTCGGGTCCGCACTCCTCCGAGTTCACCCACAACCCCGACGGGGCAGCCGGCTCGCCGGTAGCCGCCGCGGCCGGTCCGAGCCCTGCCGTCACGACCGCCAGGGCGCTCACGCCGACCCACAGCGGTCGTAGCCTCCGGGCCGTCCGCGTCAGACGCTCGCGCGCCCCGCCTCGCTGCTGCATCGTGCTCCCCGCTCCTGGCAGAACACCCGGACGGCGCCGTCCGAGGGCGAGGACGCACGCTCGCCGAGCGGGAGCATAGCGCCAGGTCAACGGCTGCTGGAAGCGCCCTGGGGAGCTGTGGTCGGCGCGATGGTCCGGGTCGCCGGTGCCGGCTTCTCGGTCAGCAGCAGGACGCCGGTGACCACCAGCGCGAGCGCGGTCACGCCGTGCACGGCCAGCGCCGTGACTGTCGATCCGCCGGTGGACAGGATGAGCGCGGTGTCGCTGAGGGGCACGAGGGTCCAGATCGTCAGCACCCAGCCGAGCGCGCGGCGCTGGCCCGTGAGCAGCAGCGCGAGGGGGACCAGCCCGGACGCGAGGTCGCGGGCACCCTTCGTGACGAGGAAGGTGGCCGCGTCGCCCTCGGGCCACACCGCCATGCCGAACTGCGGCGCGGTCGCCGCGGGGAAGAACAGGTAGCTGATACCCACGTAGCCGATGCCGACGGCGAGCAGCACGGTGAGCGTGGTGGCGAGGTGCTTGCGGAACATGGGGATCTCCTGGGTCTGCGGGGTCGGTCAGGGGCGGGCGGCGCGGTCGGGGCGCGGGGGCGTCAGCGGTCGCGACGCGCGAGGGGGCCGAGGACGGCGACGGCGGCACGGGTGACGGGCGACGTCGGCCGCATGACGTCGCGATAGCGGTGCAGGACGCCGGCCAGCGGGACGAGCCCGGCACGCCCCTCGCGCTGCAGCCGGTCCATGGCGGTGAAGAACTCCTCGACGCGGCCGGCGGGCGTGCTGAGCCACCGCAGGACGGCCGGCTCGTCCCCTGGGTTCCACATGTGGTGGGCGGTGCCGCGCGGGACGACGAACGCCTCACCCGCCGCGTAGTCGCGCTCGTCGTCGGCGAACCCCACCCGGACGGTGCCCGAGAGCACCGTGAACTCCTCGTCGTGGTGCGGGTGCACGTGCTTCGGCGGGCGCTCGCCCCGCGGCTCGTAGGTGGCCTCCACCTCGAAGCGGTCGGTCGTGCTCTCGCGCACCACCAGGGACTCGGACCCGTTGAGCGTCAGCGTCGTCGCCATTACTCCTCCTCAAGTTACTTGTGTACGAGTGACTTGAGGCGAAGGTAGACCGCAAGTAACTCGCGCGCAAGCTAAAGTGCCGGGGTGGACGACAACGACCGCATCGACGCCCTGGTCCAGCAGTGGGCCGACCAGCGACCCGACATCGACCGCGACACGATGGCGCTGCTCGCGCGGCTGACCCGCGCGGCCGCGCTCGTGGACGCCCGGACCGAGAGCGTCGCGGCGGGCTACGGCGTGAACCGCGGCGACGGCGACGTCATGTTCGCCCTGCGCCGGTCGGGCGAGCCGTACCGCCTCTCCCCCACCAGCCTCGCCCGGGCGCTGCTCATGACCACGGGCACGATGACGGGCCGGCTCGACCGGCTGGAGAAGCGCGGCTGGATCGTCCGCGTGCCGAGCGCCCACGACCGGCGCAGCCTCGACGTCGAGCTCACCCCCGAGGGCCTGCGCCTGGTGGACGAGGCGGTCACGAAGCACGCCGCCGGCCAGGCCGACGCCGTCGCCCCCCTCACCAGCCGCGACCGCTCCGACCTCGACCGCGTCACCCGCAAGCTCGTCGCGCACCTCACGCAGGGCTGAACCGGCACGACGGCGTCAGCAGGCGTCGTAGGCGTACCCGTCCTCCACGGCAGCGACGAGGTCCCGGTCACGCAGGATCGTCAGCGGCGCGCGGTCGTCCCGCGCGCAGACGTCGTCGAAGGTCAGGCCCGCGTCGTCGAGGGCGTCGGGGTACTCCACCTGCAGCACACGGTCGCCGTAGACGTCGGTGTACGCAGCGCACTCGTCCCACGCGGCGCACTCCTCGGTGACGGCGAGGTCGAAGCCGAGCTCGTCGTGCGCGACCCGCGTGATCTCGGCGGCGTTCTTCTGCGCGACGGCGAGCCCCGCTCCGTGCGCCAGGTCGACGTACGCCCGGGCCAGCGCGTACGCGCCCGCCTCGTCGATCTGGTCGAACCGCGTCCACGTGTCGAGGTTGTCGAGCTCGACGGCGTCGAAGCCGTCCTCCGCGCACCCCGTCACCACCGGGCCGAGCACCCCGAGGATCCCCGCGCGCTGGTCGGCGGTCGACGGGTCCAGCACGTGCTCGTCCGGCCAATCCGGGTCGACGACGAGGTCGCCGTCCGCGTCGTGCAGCAGCAGCTCCTCGCGGTCGGCCCACAGGTCCGCCTGGTCGGGCTGGGTCTGGAAGCCGTTGACGTAGCAGACGGAGTACGCCCCGGGCAGCGGGTCGGCCGTCGCGTCGCGGACGACGACGTCGATCGCCGTCGCGCCCGCCACCTCGTCGTATGCGCCGCCGAGCTGATAGTCGAAGGTGCCGCTCGTGGGCGGCAGCGAGACCTCCGACGGCGTCTCGGACGCCGCGGCCGAGGACGACGACGACGCCGGCCCCGGGGCGCACGCCCCCGGCGCCGCGAGCGCGAGGACGGCCGTGAGCACCGCCGTCGTCCGCCGAGCCTTTCCGCGTGTCACTGCCCGAGTATCACCTGGCCGCACCCGGTCGCGCGCGCCTACGGTCGGCCCATGCCGCTGCACGACGACGAGGTCCCCGTCACCGCCGACGACGTCCGCCGCCTGATCGCGGCGCAGCACCCGCGGTGGGCCGCGCTGCCCGTGACGCCGGTGCGGGAGTCCGGCACCGACCACCTGCTGTTCCGGCTCGGTGCGGACCTGGTGGCCCGGATGCCGAAGGTCGGGTGGTCCGGCGAGCACGCGCTCGCCGACGCGCGGTGGCTGCCGCGGATCGCCCCGCACGTCCCACTGACGGTGCCGGCGCCCCTCGCCGTCGGCGAGCCCGACGACGCGTACCCGTTCCACTGGTCGGTGGTGCCGTGGGTGCCGGGCGCCGCCGCGGCCGACCCGCTCGACCCCGCGACGGGGCCGAACCTCGACCCGGCGCGTGCCGCCGCCGACCTGGGCGCGTTCGTCACCGCGCTGCGCGCCGTCGACGCGACCGACGGCCCCGTGAAGGACGGCACCGGTCGGGGCGTGCCGCTCGCCCGGCTCGACGAGGCCGTCCGCCGCGCCACCGCGGAGTCCGGCGACCGCGTCGACGGGCCCGCCGTCCTCAAGGCGTGGGACCGCGCCCTGGAGGCCGCCGCCGACCCCGTTCCCGGCACCTGGCTGCACGGCGACCTCATGCCGGGCAACCTGGTGGTCGCCGGCGGCCGCCTCACCGCCGTCATCGACTGGGGCGCGCTCGGCGTCGGCGACCCGGCGGCGGACCTGCCGCCCGCCTGGTGGCTGTTCGCCGGCCGCGACCGCGACGCGTTCCGCGAGGCGGCCGGGGCGGGTCCCGGCGGCGACCTCGACGACGGCGCCTGGGAGCGAGGGCGCGGCTGGACGCTGGTGCAGGGCATCATCGCCCTGCCGTACTACTGGGACCGCTGGCCCGCGTTCGCGCGGGCCTCCCAGCGGCGCGTGGCGGCCGCCGTCTCCGACTGATCCGGTCGGGGTCCCTCAGGGTCGGGCTACTCAGGGTCGAACCGGGGGACCACCCGATACCGAGCGCGACGCGCCGCTCGTACCGTCGAAGCATGACCACACCGACCTCGACCCCGTACGTCCAGCCCTCCCCCGCGCCGAAGCGCAAGCTGTTCCGCCCGAAGCACGGCCGCGTGCTCGGCGGCGTCTGCGCCGGCCTCGCCGACTACCTCGGCTGGAGCCGCGGCCTCGTCCGCGTGCTCTCCGTCGCGTCGATCCTCATCCCCGGCCCGCAGGTGCTCGCCTACATCGTGCTGTGGATCCTCATGCCCGACGAGGACAAGGCCCTGCGGACGGCCTGACGTCCAGGCGCCCCTGCCCTCGACCCGCTCGCGACCCCCAGGAGGAACCGTGGAGCTCGTCCTCGAACGCGGCGACCTCACGACCGTCGCCTCGGACGCCATCGTCAACGCCGCGAACTCGTCGCTGCTGGGCGGCGGCGGGGTCGACGGCGCCATCCACGCCGCCGCGGGCCCGCGTCTGCTGGAGGCGTGCCGCGAGCTGCGCCGCAGCACCCTGCCCGACGGCCTGCCGGTGGGCGACGCCGTCGCGACGCCCGGCTTCGACCTGCCCGCCGCGTGGGTGGTCCACACGGTGGGGCCGAACCGGCACGCCGGGCAGACGGACCCCGCACTGCTCGCCTCGTGCTTCTCCCGGTCGCTGGACGTCGCGGCCGACCTCCGCGCCCGGACCGTCGCGTTCCCCGCCGTCGGTGCCGGCGTGTACGGCTGGTCACCGGACGACGTCGCGCGCGAAGCCCTGGAGGCCGTGCGGTCGTGGGACGACGCCAACCCGGCGGCCATCGACGAGGTCCGCTTCGTGCTCTTCAACGAGCCCATGCTGTCCGCCTTCGAGCGGGCGTCGGCGGCCGCGCGAGCGTCTCTGTCGGTCAGGAATTCGTGACGGATCCTGACCGACAGAGACGCTCGACAGCCTGGCGCCGCCGTCAGCGCTTGGGGTAGCCCGCCTGCGGCTTGTCGGCGTCGAGGTCTTCGACGTCCTCGAAGTGGATCTGCTGGTGCTTCACCGTGCGGTTGTACAGCCAGGTGATGAACGACAGCACCAGCCCGACGGCGAGCAGGCCGCCGGCGATGACGTACTGCTCCTGCTGCTCCTCGCTGCGCGCCCACGGACCCGCGAGGAAGGCGCAGGTCACGGCGCCGAGCACCGCGATCCACGTCTTGGTGCGGAAGTGCTCGTGCTGCACGGGCTTGCGTCGCAGCACGAGCAGCGCCACGTTCACCACCGCGAACACGGTGAGCAGCAGCAGCGACGTCGTCCCGCCCAGCAGGCTGATCGCGTCCGAGCCGGCCTCGGTGGCGCTGGCCCGGACCACGTAGATGATGAGCCCGAACGAGATGAGCGTGGTGACGATGATCGACACCCACGGCGTCTTGCGGGTGCGGTGCACCTTGCCGAAGCTGCGCGGCAGCACGCCCTGGTGGGCCAGGCCGTACAGCAGCCGCGACGCCATGAGCATGTTGATGAGCGCGGAGTTCGCGACGGCGAACATGCCGATGAACGGGAAGATCGTGTCGAACGGCAGGCCTGGCGCCCCGGCCGCGACCACCTGGGTGAGGGCGGACCCCTTCGAGTCGTCGGCCAGGTCGCCCACCGGGACCAGCGCGACGGCCGTGATCGCGACCAGCACGTAGATGAGCCCCGTGATCGACAGGCCCGTGAGCATGGTGCGCGGGAAGTCCTTCACGGGGTCGCGGCACTCCTCGGCCATGTTCACGGAGTCCTCGAAGCCCACCATCGCGAAGAAGGCGAGCGTCGTCGCCGCCGTCACGGCCAGGAAGACGCTCTTGTCGTCGGCGCTCTCGAAGACCACCACGCGGGAGAAGTCCGCCCGGCCCTGGGTCATGCCCCACATGCCGACGAAGATCACCATGAGCAGGCCGGACAGTTCGACGATCGTGAGCACGACGTTCGCCTTGACGCTCTCGCCGACGCCGCGGAAGTTCACCAGCGCCACCAGGGTCATGAACCCCAGCGCGATCAGCAGCAGCCCCGCCCCACCCGGCTCGAGGCCCAGGCCGAAGCCGTCGTTGAGGAAGCCCGCGAACGCGTTCGAGGCCGTCGACGCCGACGTGATGCCGGAGCACATCACCATGAACGCGATGATGAACGTGACGAAGTGGATGCCGAACGCCTTGTGCGTGTACAGCGCGGCGCCCGCGGCCTGCGGATACTTGGTGACCAGCTCCAGGTAGGAGAACGCGGTCAGCGTCGCCACCACGAACGCGATGAGGAACGGCGCCCAGGCGGCGCCGCCGACCTCGCCGGCGACCTGCCCGGTGAGGGCGTAGACGCCGGTGCCGAGGATGTCCCCGACGATGAAGAGCAGCAGGAGCTTGCGCCCCATCACCCGCTTGAGGCCCGGTTCGGGGGCGGTGCCGCCCGCCCCGCTGCCGGCCTCGTCGATCGTCTGGCTCATCGCGACCTCCTGGATCCTGGGTGGACCGTCGTTGGCACCACCTCATGGAACCGCGCCGAGGCCTGACCTGCATGGGCGACGCGCGGGAGGGCAGGGCAGAGTGGCCCGCAACAAGGTCTCGCACGGTGCGGGTGCAGGGGGCAACCGGACTGACGAGGAGCACGCGGGTGCGACGAGCGGTGGTCACGGGTGCGGGGGCGGTCACGCCCGTCGGCGGCACGGTCAGGGAGACGTGGGCGGCCCTCCGAGCCGGCGCGAACGGGGCCGGCGCGATCACGGACGACTGGGCCGGCACCCTGCCGGTGCGCATCGCCGCGCGGGCGGACGACGCCTTCGCCGACGGCCTGAGCGTGCCCGAGCGCCGCGCGCGCGACCGGGTCGAGCAGCTGACCCTCGTCGCGGGCCGGGAGGCCTGGTCGTCGGCGGGGTCGCCGGACGTGGACCCCACCCGGCTCGGCGTGGCCGTCGGCACGGCGCACGGCGGCATCGCGACGACCGTCGCCATGCAGGACACCCTCGGCTCGGCCGGGTACCGCAGCGTGTCCCCGCACACCATCACGATGGCGATGGCGAACGGTCCGGCGGCGTACCTGTCCCTCGAGCTGGGAGCCAAGGCCGGCGCCCGCGCGCCCGTGAGCGCGTGCGCCGCGGGGGTGGAGGCGATCGTCCAGGGCCGCGACCTGATCCGCTCGGGGGCCGCGGACGTCGTGGTGTGCGGCGGGGCGGAAGCCAGCATCGTGCCGCTGTCGCTCACCGGGTTCGGCCGGGTCCGCGCGCTGTCGACCCGCAACGACGAGCCGCTGCGCGCCTCGCGCCCGTTCGACGTCCACCGCGACGGCTTCGTCATGGGCGAGGGCGCCGTGCTCGTGGTGCTCGAGGACGAGGAGCACGCCCGCGCACGCGGCGCGACGGTCCTGGGCGCCGTCGACGGGACGTCCCTCACCTCCGACGCGTTCGACATCGTCGGCGGCGACCCGGCCAACCAGGCCCGCACCATCACGCTCGCGCTGCACGACGCCGGCCTGGCACCGGGCGACGTCGGGCTGGTGCACGCGCACGCGACGTCCACGCCGATGGGCGACGTCAACGAGGCCGCGGCCCTGCGCGCCGCGCTCGGCAGCCCGCCCGCCGTGACCGCCACGAAAGCGTCCACGGGACACCTGCTCGGCGCGTCCGGCGCCCTGGGCGCGCTGGTCGGGCTGCTGGCCCTGCGCGACGGCGTCGTGCCCCCGACCATCAACCTCGACGACCCCGACCCGGAGGCCGACCTCGACGTCGTCACCGCCCCCCGGACGACGACGGCGCGCCACGCCCTCGTCGACGCTTTCGGCTTCGGCGGGCACAGCGCCGCCCTGGTGCTCTCACGGGGATGAGCGCCGGAGCCCGCGGGGGGTCAGACGAGCACGGAGGCCAGGAAGCCCTCGACCGCCTCGAAGTAGGCCTCGGGCTGGTCGCGACGCACGCAGTGGCCGGCGTCGGCGACGACGACGGTCCTCAGCAGGGGGTTCTCCGGTCCGGGCTCGGCGGGGGACGGGCCGACACTGTCCCGGTCGGGCAGGACCAGCAGGGTCGGCACCGTCAACCGGGGCACGAGGTCGGCCCAGCTCTCGCGGCCGAGGTGCAACCCTGCACGCAGGTAGTCCCGCTGCACCTGTGGCTTGGACAGCGCCCACGCCTCGACCTCTGGCCGGTTCCACCCGCTCTCGGTGACGAGCGCCTCGAGCTCGCCGCGTGCGACGCGCGCGCTCATGTCCTCGACGAACGCGAGGAACCCGGCAGCGTGCTCGGCCGGGCTGGGGCCGCCGTCGGCGCGCGGTGGGTCCTCGAGCACCAGGGCTCGAACCGCCGTGGGGCGGGCGACCGCCGCGCGCAGCGCGAGCGCCCCGCCCATCGAGTGGCCGAGGAGCACCACCGGCTCCGGCTGATCGTCGAGGACGGCGAGCACGTCGGCGAGCATCAGGTCGGCCGTGCGGCCCAACTCGTCGTCGCGAAACCGCGGCGAGGTGCCGTGGCCGCGCATGCTCGGTGCGACGATGCGCCACTCCGACCGCCAGCGGTCCACCAGGTCGGGGAAGTTGTCGCCCGCGTCGGACAGGCCGTGGAGCACTACGGCCGTGCGAGACGTCGAATCGCCCGCGGTGTGGATCGTCAGCGCTGAGGTCACGGACCGGGAGCCTAGCGTCACCCCGCTGGGTGACGGGGAGTGCGACGGGGGGAGCCGATCGCGACGCCGAGCCCGTCGACGACCGGCGCGGACCGAACCCTGGGTGACATCCGGTCACGATTCGGGCGAAGGTTCCCCTGGCGCCTTGACACCGTGACCGCGCCGGTCGTGCGATGAGAGCGAGACCGGGGCGCAAGGATGCGCCAGGCCGGTGACGCGCGCTGCGCGCACACCGACCCCCACCGGCCCGAGGGCGTAGGGGTGAGGCAGATGCGAGGAGCTCCCAGGACGTCGGCTGTCGCCGCGGTCGCGGCCGTGGCGGCGTTGGCGCTGGCCGCGTGCGGCGGCAACGGCGGTGAACCGGAGAGCAGCGGCAGCGGCGGCGCGGACGAGGTGGAGGTCTTCACCTGGTGGGCGGCCGGGTCGGAGAAGGCCGGTCTGGACGCGCTGGTCAAGGTGTTCGACGAGCAGCACCCGGACGTGACGTTCGTCAACGGGGCCGTGGCCGGCGGCGCGGGGTCGCAGGCGAAGGACCTGCTGCAGACCCGCCTGCAGGCGCAGGACCCGCCGGACACGTTCCAGGCCCACGCGGGCGCGGAGCTGCAGGACTACATCGACGCCGCGCAGATCGAGCCCGTCTCCGACCTCTACGACGAGTTCGGGCTCACCGACGTCTTCCCGCCCGACCTCATGGACCGGCTCACGGCGGACGACGGCCAGATCTACTCGATCCCGTCGAACATCCACCGCGCCAACGTGGTGTGGTCCAACCGGCAGGTGCTCACCGACGCCGGTCTCGACCCGGACGCCACGTACCCCGACCTCTCGGCGTGGATGGACGACCTCGCGACGCTCAAGAAGGCGGGCGTCACGCCCCTCGCCGTCGCTCAGGCGTGGACGCAGGTGCAGCTGCTCGAGACGGTGCTGCTGGCCGACCTGGGTGCGGAGGGCTACTCCGGGCTGTGGGACGGGTCGACCGACTGGAAGGGTCCGGAGGTCACGGCGGCCCTGGAGGACTTCGAGACCCTCATGGGCTACACGAACACCGACCGCGACGGCCTGGACTGGCCGGAGTCGCAGCAGCTCGTCATCGACGGCAAGGCCGCGTTCACCGTCATGGGCGACTGGGCGGAGGCGTCGTACGAGGAGCAGGAGCAGGAGCTCGGCACCGACTACTCGGCCTTCGCCGTCCCGGGCACGGACGGCGTCTTCGACTTCCTCGCCGACTCGTTCACGCTGCCCGTGGGCGCCCCGCACCCCGACGGGGCCAAGGCGTGGCTCGAGACGGTCGGGTCGGCCGAGGGCCAGGAGGCGTTCAACAAGGCCAAGGGCTCCATCCCGGCCCGCACGGACGTCGACATGTCGACCTTCGGCGAGTATCAGCAGTCCGCGGCCGAGGCGTTCAAGAGCGACACGATCGTGTCCTCGCTGGCGCACGGGGCGGCGGTCCCGGTGGCGACGCTCACGGCCATCACGGACGCCACGAGCAAGTTCACCTCGGGGGCGTCCGACCTGGCGGCGTTCCAGTCGGAGCTGGCCGCCGCGAACGCCGGCTGAGGCGCCGATGGCCACCGCCACGCGCAGGCGGGCGGGGGTGCGCCGGGCGGTCCGCCGCGCCGGCGCTCCCCTGCTCCTGCTCCTGCCCTCGCTGATCCTGGTCGGGGTGTTCGTCTACGGCCTCATCGTGGCGAACGCCCGGCAGTCGGCCACCGACAACCACACGGCCGCGCAGGCGACGGGCCAGGCGCCGACGACGGGCGTCGGGCTGCGCAACTACCTCGACCTGCTGGGCAGCGAGGAGTTCCAGCACTCGCTGACCAACCTCGTGCTGTACACCGTGGTGTTCCTCGTGGGCACGATGGTCATCGGCTTCCTGTGGGCCTGGCTGCTCGACAAGCCGCTGCGGGGCGAGGGGTTCTTCCGGTCGATCTACCTGTTCCCGATGGCGGTCTCGTTCATCGCCTCCGGGGTGGTGTGGCGGTGGCTGCTCAACTCCAACCAGGACGAGCAGGCGTCCGGCCTCAACCGGCTGTTCCAGATGATCGGCCTGGACGCGCTGCAGAACAACTGGTGGAACAACGTGTCCGTGGGCATCGTCGCCATCGCGATCCCCGCGATCTGGCAGCTCTCCGGCTACGTGATGGCGCTGTTCCTCGCCGGCTTCCGCGGCATCCCCGTGGAGCTGCGCGAGGCCGCCCGGGTGGACGGCGCGAGCGAGTGGAAGCTCTACCGGCACGTGCTGTTCCCGCAGCTGTCGCCGATCGCGCTGTCCGCGCTCATCATCATCGGCCACATGTCGCTCAAGGCGTTCGACCTCATCATGTCGATCTCCAAGCCGGCGAACTACCAGACCAAGGTGCCCGCCGTGGACATGTACGTGTTCAAGTCGGCCTTCGACTACGCGAACGCGGCCGCCGTCGGCACGATCCTGCTGGTCATCGTGGCGATCGTCATCGTGCCGTACCTGGTCCACACGCATCGGCAGGACAAGCGATGACCGCCGTCGTCGAGGAGGCCGGGCGCCCCATCGACCTCGGCCGCCGCGCCGCGCCCCGCGGCCGGTTCACCGTGGGCCGCACGCTGCGCTACCTGGTGCTGCTCCTCTTCGTGCTCGTGGTGCTGGTGCCGGTGTACGTGCTGCTCGTGACCAGCTTCAAGGGTCCCGGCGACGCCGCCCCCACCCGCGCGTGGAACCTGCCGCAGGTGTGGACCACCGCCAACTGGGAGACGGCGTGGTCCACCCTCTCGCCCGCCATCGCGCGCACCGTGCAGATGGTGGTGCCGGCCGCGCTGATCTCGGCGTTCCTCGGGTCGCTCAACGGGTTCGTGCTGTCGCGGTGGCGCTTCCCCGGGGCGGACCTCGTGTTCACGCTGATCCTGTTCGGCATGTTCATCCCGTACCAGGCGGTGATGATCCCGCTGAACCAGCTCGTGCTCGGGCTGGGCGTGCCGAGCGGCGTCCCCTCGCTGATCCTGCTGCACGTCGTCTACGGCATCCCCATCACGACGCTGATCTTCCGCAACTACTACATGACGGTGCCGCAGGAGCTCATCGAGGCGGCGCGCGTCGACGGCGCGGGGATGCTGCGCACGTACGCCTGGATCGTGCTGCCGATCTCCGTGCCGAGCTTCGTCGTCGTGCTCATCTGGCAGTTCACCTCGGCGTGGAACGACTTCCTGTTCGCCGTGTTCTTCTCCTCCAGCCAGAACGGGCCGGTCACCCTCGCGCTGAACAACCTGGCGAACGGCGCGCTGCTGCAGGACTACGGCGTCTCCATGGCGGGCGCGCTGTTCGCGTCGCTGCCCACGCTGCTCGTGTACGTGCTGCTGGGCCGGTACTTCATGGGCGGGCTGATGTCGGGGTCGGTCAAGGGCTGAGCGGACCGCGCGGGCCTGTGGACGACTGCGGTCGGGTGTCGGGAGCACCGGGCAGGCTGGGGGCATGACGACGACCACCGGCCCGGAGCCCGACGCCCCGCCAGTCACCGCCCGCTGCTTCGGCGACGGCGACCCGCTGTACGAGGCGTACCACGACACGGAGTGGGCCGTGCCCGTGCACGGCGAGGCCGCGCTGCTGGAGCGCATCGCGCTGGAGGGGTTCCAGTCCGGCCTGTCGTGGATCACCGTGCTGCGCAAGCGCCCCGCGTTCCGGGAGGTGTTCCTCGACTTCCAGCCCGAGCGCGTCGCCGCCCTCGGCGAGGACGACGTCGAGCGGCTCCTCGGCGACGCCCGGATCATCCGCAACCGGCAGAAGATCGAGGCCACGATCGGCAACGCGCGCGCCGTGCTCGCCCTGCACGACGCCGGCCGCACGCTCGACGAGCTGTTCTGGTCGTTCGCTCCCCCGCCCCGCGAGCGCCGGCTGGGCGCCTGGGACACCGTGCCGGCCAGCACTCCCGAGTCGGTGGCCCTCGCCAAGGCGCTGAAGAAGGAGGGGTTCCGCTTCTTCGGCCCGACGACGGCGTACGCGGCCATGCAGGCCTGCGGGCTCGTGGACGACCACCTCGCCACGTGCCCGGTGGTCACGGGCCGCCGGTCAGCGGCGGGCGGCGCAGCGTAGGGCGGCGAACGCCCCCGTCGACCACAGCGCGAGCGCGACGAGAGCCGGCTGGAAGAACAGTCGGACGAACCGCTTGGCGTCGGTGTCGAGGCCGAACCCGTCCTTCCGTTCGAGCCACTGGCCGACGTTCCCGGGGAAGATCACGACGAAGAACGCCGCGACGACCAGCCCGACCGCGACCTTCCACCGGGAGAGCGCGACGAGCGACCCGCCCAGCACGATCTCCACGACCCCGGACGCGAGGACGGTGACGTCCTCGTCGACCGGGAACCAGGCGGGGACCTGGGCACGGAACTCCTCGCGGGCGACCGTGAGGTGCGTGATCCCGGCCCCGGCGAGCGCCACGCCGAGCGTGACCCTCCCGATCCGGCGAGGTATCGACGTGGGCTCCGGTCGCACGAGCTCCTGCAGGTCCATCCCGCGATGCTCGCAGCACCGCAGTGATGACGCACCCGCGAGCCCGGCCGGGCGGCCCTCGACGGGCGGCCGGCCGCGCCACCTGGTCCACTGTCCGCATGACCGGGTTCTGGTGGGGTCTGCTGGGCAGCTCGTCGCTGCTGATCGGTGCGGCCCTCGTCCTGTGGCGGACGCCGAGCCGGCGGATCACGGGCCTCGTCATGGCGTTCGGCGCGGGGGTGCTCATCAGCGCGGTCGCGTACGACCTGGTCGAGGACGCCTCCCGCGCGGCGAGCGGCTGGGTGCTGCTCGCGGGGCTGGCCGCCGGGGCGCTGACGTTCTTCGTCGGCGACCTGCTCATCGACCGGCGCGGCGGCCAGGACCGCAAGCGGTCCACGGGCGCGCAGTCCAAGGGGTCGGGTGGCGCGATCGCGTTGGGCACCGTGCTCGACGGCATCCCCGAGTCCGTGGTGCTGGGCTCGACCCTGGTCGGGGGCGGCGGGGTGAGCGTCGCGGTGCTCGCCGCCGTGTTCATCTCCAACCTGCCCGAGGCGATGTCCGCGACCGTGGGGCTGCGGCAGGCGGGCACCTCCATCGCGCGGCTGGCGCTGCTGTGGGGCGGCACCACCCTCGTGTCCGCCCTCGCGGCCGGGGTGGGGTACGCCGTGCTGGGCACCGCGGACCCGGTGACCATCGCCGTCGTGCAGGCCTTCGCCGCCGGCGCCCTGCTGACCATGCTGGTCGACACGATGATCCCCGAGGCCACCGAGTTCGGCGGTCCCGTCACCGGGCTCGTCACCGTGCTCGGCTTCGCGACCGCCTTCGGGCTGTCGGCGCTGGGCTAGGGTCGGGGCCGAAGCCGATCCTCGACCTCGCCGCCCGCGCAGCCCGAACGGGTCGAAGCCGGGCGCCGTGGGCGACGACGTCGCACCCCTCGCCTACCGGCGGATCGCGCACGGCCCGAGGAACCACGGCGTCTCCGTGCGGGAGCGCGACGGCGCGCGCACCCACACCCTGCGCGTCTTCGCCGACGACCTCTGGGAGACGTGCCCGCAGCGACTGTTCCGCGACAGGCTGCTCCACGACGCGACGGCGCGGCGCCGGTACGGCGAGCTCAAGACCCGCCTCGCGGCCGAGCTCACCGACGGCCGGGAGTACACCGCCGGCAAGCGCGCGCTCGTCGAGGAGCTTGCTCAACGCCGAGCGTGCGGACCGCGGGCTGCCGCCGACGGCGGCCTGGGACACGGAGGCCCGGCCGCCGCCGGAGGTCCGCCCGTGCGTCAGACCGCGGCGCGGTCCGCCTCCTCGACGGCGGCGACCTGCTGCTGCACCTCGCGGACGCGGGCGACGTCGAGCTTCTCGGAGCGGTCGAAGCGGTACACGCCGTTCTGCTCCTGGAACACGTCGGTGAGCTGGGTGTAGCAGTAGCCGAACATCAGCGGGTCGCCGAGCAGCACCTCGGTCAGGCCGCGGAACCGGGCGTGGAAATCCTCCTCGTCCGCGACGCGCTGGCCGTAGCCCCACGACTCGGCGGCGTCGTTCCCCGCCGCGGCGGCCGCCGCCTCCGGGTTCCACCAGATGCCGCCGTACTCGGACACGAAGTACGGCTGGCCGCGGTACGGCAGCGACATGACGGCGTTGTCGTCGCGCCGGTTCTCGTACGGGGCGCCGTCGGCGAGCCCCGCCATCTGGACGGCGAACGCCGCCGGGTCCTGCTCGTAGCTGTGCGAGTCCCACACGTCGGTCTCGAGCACGCGGTGCGCGTAGCCGCTGGCGTCGATCACCGGGCGCGACGGGTCGGCGAGCTTGGTCGCGAGGAACATGCCGCGGGTGACGTCGTCGAGCACGGTCATCCGGTCGTGCAGGTCCTGGTGCGTCTCGTTGAGCGGGCACCAGCCGATGATCGACGGGTGCGAGTGGTCCCGCTCCAGCACCTCGAGCCACTGGGTGGTGAACGACGCGGTGGGCTGCTGGTTGTGGCCGACGGTGCCCTGCCCGCTCACGCCCCAGTCGCCGAACTCGCCCCACACGAGGTAGCCGAGGCGGTCCGCGTGGAACAGGAACCGCTCCTCGAAGACCTTCTGGTGCAGGCGCGCGCCGTTGAAGCCGGCCTGCAGACCGAGCTCGATGTCGCGCACGAGCGCGGCGTCCGACGGCGCCGTCATCAGCGACTCGGGCCAGTAGCCCTGGTCGAGCACCAGCCGCTGGAAGACGGCGCGGCCGTTGATCCGCACGGCCTGGCCGTCGATCGCGACGGACCGCAGGCCCGCGTAGGAGTCCACGGCGTCGACGAGCGCGCCGTCGCCGTCGCGCAGCTCCACGCGCAGGCCGTACAGGTGCGGGTCCCCCGGCCCCCACAGTCGCACGCGACCCTCGGGGACGACGACGCGCAGCGCGGGCGCGAGGTCGACGTCGGCGCGCGCGGTCTCGGACGCCACGACGCCGTCGGCGTCGGTGAGCGTCGCGGTGACGGTGTGGCCGGGGCGGTTCGCGGTGAGCGGCAGCACGACGTCGAACGCGCTGCTCGCCACGTGCGGCGTGACGCGCGGGCGGCGCAGGTGGGCGCCGGGCACGGGCTCCAGCCACACCGTCTGCCAGATGCCGGTGGTGCGCGTGTACTGGCAGTGCGTGTTCGCGTACCAGGTGGCCTGCTTGCCGCGGGCCTGCCGGGCCTCGCGCGGGTCGCGGGCCCGCACGACGACCGTCACGGTGTCGCCGGGCGCCGCCACGCCGCGCAGGTCGGCCGTGAAGGGCGAGAACCCGCCGCGGTGACGCACCACCTCGGTGCCGTCCACCCACACGGTGGTGTCGTGGTCGACGGCGCCGAAGTGCAGCAGCACGTGCGTGTCGTCGCCGGCGACGGCGGCCCACTCGGCCGGGACGGTCACCTCGCGGCGGTACCAGACCGCCTCCAGGAAGTCGGTGTTCTCGACGCCGGACAGCTCCGACTCCGGGGCGAACGGCACGGTGATGGTGCCGGCGAGCTCGCGGTCGCGCAGACCGCGCTCCAGTCCCGAGTCGCCGCGGTCCAGCTCGAACTGCCACGTGCCGTTGAGGTTCAGCCAGCGCTCGCGCACCACCTGCGGGCGCGGGTACTCCGGGCGAGGGACGTCGGCGCCGACCTGGGCGGAGGGCGGGTCGAGGTGGGTGAGGTGGTCTGCCATGGCGGCTGCTCCGTCGCGGTCGGCGTGGTCGATGGTCCGGGCTGATTCAACCTCCGTGATCCGAAAAACGCAACGTTGTACCAGCAGGACTCGTCGACGTGGCGCCGTCAGCCCTGTCGACGGGAGCTCTCGCGGACGAGCAACCGATGGGGCACAACGACGTCCTCGGGCGCTCCTCCGGTGCGCTCCACCTGCGCCACCAGGCGGCCGACCGCGGCCTCCGCGACCCCTCGCACGTCCGGCGCGATCGTCGTGAGGCCCGGGTTCGCGTAGCGGCCGTCCTCGGTGTTGTCCCAGCCCACCACGCCGACGTCCTCCGGCACCCGGACGCCGTTCGTGCGAAGCGCGTGCATCGCCCCGAGCGCGAGCAGGTCGTTGCCGCACACGAGGCCGTCGATCTCGCCCGCACGGGGCAGCACCTCCTCGACGGCGCGCGCTCCGGACCGCCGGCTGTAGTCCGCCACCGGGAGTAGCCAGGGAGGCCGCACCTCGAGCCCGGCCGCGCGCAGCTCCTCGACGAACCCGCGCTGGCGGGGGGCTCCGGACCGCTCCGGCACCTCGGGTTCCGCGCCCAGGAAGGCGAGCCGACGACGCCCGGTACCGAGCAGGTGGCGGGTGGCCTCCCGCGCGGCGGCGACGTTGTCGATGCTCACATGGTCCGTGGTCAGCGCCCCGCCGGGGTGCCAGGGCCGCTCGCCGAGCAGCACCATCGGCGTGCTGCCGCGCAGCTCGTCGACGTCGTCGAGGCTGAGGTCGAGCGGGCTGAACACGATGCCGTCGATGAGACGCACGTCGAAGCCGCGCGCCACGAGGCGCTCCGCCTCCGGGACCCCGCGCGTCTCGTCGATCAGCACCCGGTAGCCCCGCGCCGCCGCCACCTCGATCGTCTCGTGAGCGAGGGTCGAGAAGTAGGGCGAGTCGATCTGCGGCACCGCCAGCGCGAGGATCCCGGTGCGTCCCTGGCGCAGCTGACGGCCGGCGAGGTTGGGCCTGTAGCCGAGGTCGGCGATGACCCGTTCGACCCGTCCGCGGGTCGCCGCGCCGACCCGGCCCGTGCCGTTCACGACGTTCGAGACCGTCTTCCACGACACCCCGGCGGCCGCCGCGACGTCCTTGACCCCCGGCGGCTTCGTCGTGGCGGCCGGGCTCCCCGTGCTCGTCGTGCCGTCGTCGCCCACTCGTCCTCCTCGCCGTCGGTCCCGGACCGGGTCCGACGAAAACGGCGCGCCACCCCTTGACGGGAGGTGCCGCGGTAGTTCATCGTGATCCAACGTTAGATCGCAACGTTGCACCATGCTCGACCATGACGTGTCAGCAGACGCTGTGTCGACGACGACCCAGAAAGACGGACCACGTGACAGTGACCGGTGAGACGGCTCCGGCGGCCCCCTCCGCCGCACCCACCCGTGCCAGCAACCCGCGAAGCGCCCGATCCCGCCGCCGTGAGGCGGGTGCGGGGTTCGCGTTCTTGTCGCCGTGGTTGGTGGGTTTCGTGGTGTTGACGGCGTTCCCGATGGTGGCGTCGTTGTATCTGGCGTTCACGGACTATGACTTGTTCCGGCCGCCGTCGTGGGTCGGGATCGACAACTTCGTGAAGTTGTTCGAGGACCCGCGGTTTTGGACGTCGGCGAAGGTGACGGCGATCTATGTGCTGGTCGGCACGCCGATCAAGCTCGCGGCGGCGTTGTTGGTCGCGATGGTGCTGAACATGAAGCACCGGGGGCAGGGTGCGTACCGGTCGATCTTCTACGCCCCGAGCCTGATCGGTGCTTCGGTGTCGATCGCGATCGTGTGGAAGGCGATGTTCATCGATGACGGCATCGTGGACCGGATCCAGCAGCTGTTCGGGCTGCCGGCCGGGGGGTGGGTGGGTGACCCGTCCAAGACGATGCCGATGTTCGTGCTGCTCGCGGTGTGGACGTTCGGCGCCCCGATGGTCATCTTCCTCGCGGGGTTGAAGCAGATCCCGGCCGAGCTGTACGAGGCGGCCGCGGTGGACGGCGCGGGCCCGATCCGCAAGTTCTGGCGGATCACGATCCCGATGCTGTCCCCGGTGCTGTTCTTCAACCTGCTGCTGGAGACGATCGGCGCGTTCCAGGTGTTCGGGTCCGCGTTCATCATCTCCGGCGGCACGGGCGGCCCGGCGGACTCGACGCTGTTCTACACGCTGTACCTGTACATCAAGGGCTTCGCCCAGTTCGACATGGGGTACGCCTCGGCCATGGCCTGGGTCCTGGTCGTCGTGGTCGGCATCATCACCGCGATCCTGTTCAAGACCTCAGGCGCCTGGGTCCACTACTCCGGAGACAACCGATGAGCGCCCCGACGAGCACCCAGACTCTGTCCCAGCCCGCACCCGTGCGCGAGCACGCCACCATCGACACCTCGCTGCGCAAGGCGGCCAAGCGGCGCAAGGGGGTCCGGTCGGTCGGGTTCCACGCCTTCATGGTCATCTGCACCGTGGTGGTGCTGTATCCCGCGGCGTGGATGCTGATGAGCTCGTTCAAGCCGTCGAACGAGATCATCGGGAACATCAGCCTGTGGTCGGACAACCTGTCGCTGTCGAACTTCGCCACCGCGTTGTCCGGGATCGGCGGGGTCGGGTTCTGGACCTTCTTCGGCAACTCGATGATCCTGGCCGTCGCCTCGGTGGTCGGGGTGATCCTGTCCTCGACCGTCGCGGCCTACGCGTTCGCGCGGATCGACTTCCCCGGCCGGGGCATCTTCTTCGCGATCATGATCGGCACCCTGCTGCTGCCGTTCCACGTCGTGATCATCCCGCAATACATCATGTTCAACGAGCTCGGCATGGTGAACACCTTCATCCCCCTGCTCGCACCGAAGTTCCTCGCCGGGGAAGCGTTCTTCGTGTTCCTCATGGTCCAGTTCATGCGCAACCTGCCCCGCGAGCTCGACGAAGCCGCCCGCATCGACGGCGCCGGCCACGGCCGCATCTTCGGCTCCATCATGCTGCCCCTGATGCGCCCCGCCATCATCACCAGCTCGATCTTCGCGTTCATCTGGTCCTGGAACGACTTCCTCGGCCCCCTGCTCTACCTCAAGAAGCCCGACCTCTACCCCCTGCCCATCGCGCTCCGGTTGTACGTCGACCAGACCAGCGTGTCCGACTACGGCGCCCAGATGGCCATGGCCGTCCTCGCCCTGCTGCCCGTGATGATCTTCTTCATCCTCTTCCAGCGCTACATCGTCGACGGCGTCGCCACCCAAGGCCTCAAGGGCTGACGTCCGCCGCTGCTCCTGCACCACCCACCGAACCAGCCCGCGGCGGAACGACCGTCCGGGCCCGACCCCCGCAGAGCTGCGGGACGGAGGAACCATGAAGCTCGCACGACTCTCCGGCGCCGTCGCCGCCATCGCCGTCACGGTCGGCCTGACCGCCGCCTGCGGCAACGGCGGGGCGGACGCCGGCCCGGCCGCCAAGGTCTCCACGGACGAGGACATCACGCTGTCGTTCGCCTGGTGGGGCAACGACGACCGCGCCGCGCGGTACGAGAAGGCGATCGACGCCTTCGAGGAGAAGTACCCGAACATCACCATCCAGACGCAGTTCCAGTCCTGGGACGACTACTGGACGGCGCGCTCCACCGAGGCCGCGGGCAGCGCCCTTCCCGACGTCGTCCAGATGGACGCGGGCTACGTGCGGCAGTACGGCGCCACGGGCCAGCTCGCCGAGCTGGACGGCCAGGTGGGCGTCAACCTCGACGTCGACGGCGTCGACGACACCGCGCTCGCGTCGGGCCAGATCGAGGGCAAGACGTACGCCGTCCCGGTCAGCCTCAACACCCAGTCGATCATCTACAACACGAAGCTCCTCAAGGAGCTCGGCATGGAGCCCCCGGCCGAGGGCTACACCTGGGACGACCTGGTCGCCTGGTTCGGCGACGTCGCCGAGGCCGGCGCGAAGCACGACCCGCAGGTGTATCCCATCGGCGACATGACGGGAAACAGCCCGTGGTTCCAGCAGTGGCTGGTGCAGCAGGGCAAGGCCCCGTTCACCGACGACGGCCAGATCGCCTTCACCCAGGAGGACGTGCAGGCCTGGGCCGACCTGTGGGCACCGCTGCGCGAGTCCAAGGCGTTCTTCCCCCCGCAGCGCGCGGCGCAGCTCGAGCCCAAGACCGGCCTGAACTCGAGCGAGGTCGTGGCCGAGGCGAACTGGGACACGCTGATGCCCAACTATGTGGCCGAGCTCGGCAGCGACGACCTCGACCTCATGCCCATCCCCACGGGTGACGACGGCAAGAAGATGTACTGGCACTCCGGCGTCATGCTCTCGGCGTCGGCCAGCTCCTCGCACCCGGACGCGGCGGCCGCGTTCATCGACTTCATGACCAACGACCCGCAGGTCGGCGAGATCTTCGGTACCTCCAAGGGGGTGCCGGCGACGGACGCCCAGAAGGACGCGATGACGCTGGAGGACGGCTCTCCCGACTCCCGCCTCATCGGTTACGAGGACGCCAACGCCGACGACGTCACCGAGCCCGCGCCGGTGCCGGTCGAGGGCTACGGCGAGATCGAGGCCGAGATGGCCCGGCTCTCCGAGGAGATGCAGTACGGCAAGCTCACCGAGGAGCAGTTCGTGGACCAGTGGTTCCAGTACGTGCAGGACACCGTCAAGGCGCAGTGACCCGACCGCGACGCCCTGCGTCGCACCTCCTCTGAGTCCCTGACCCACCCCACCGATCCCCGGGCCCGGGAGCCGCGCGCTCCCGGGCCCGGCCCGGGCCGTGCCCGGAGACGCAGCACCCCGCACCACCCGCACACCGCACGACGTGGCGGCGCACCGACGCGCCGCGGCGAAGCAACACCCTCACCTGCCCGGGACACAGCGGTCCCGGCCCAGCAGAAGGAATTGTCCCACCCATGTCACCAGCGATGTCACCGGCCCCGTCACCGGCCCCCGCACCCGGGGTCTCCCGCACGACGACGCCGCCCCGACGCCGCGGGAGGGTCGCCGCCCTGCTGGTCGCGGTGGCCGCGTCGGTCGGCCTGGTCGCGTCGTCCGGCGTCACCGCGTCGGCCGACCCCGACGACGCGCCCGGCACGTACCGGAACCACGTCATGGACAACCTCGCGGACGCGTTCTCCGACCCGTCGATCATCCGCGGCAAGGACGGGTACTGGTACGCGTACGCGACCCAGACGAGCATGCGCAAGGACAACCAGGGCGGGCCCTGGGAGAACCAGTACTTCATGCCGATCACGCGGTCGAAGGACCTGGTGAGCTGGGAGTACGTGGGCGAGGTCTTCGGCCCTGACAACCACCCGGAGTGGCGCGACTTCGCCACCACCTACTACTGGGCGCCCGACGTCCGGTACATCGACGGCAAGTACTACCTCTACTACTCGGTGGCCGGCGGCGACGTGAACACGATCGCGCTGGCCACGGCGGACGACCCCGCCGGCCCGTGGACGGACATCGGCCACCCCGTGCTGCCGTACGACTACCAGCACAAGGTGGTCAACCAGATCGACCCGGCCGTCTTCGTCGACGACGACGGCCAGAGGTACCTCTACTACGGCTCGTTCAAGGACGGCGGCATCCAGGCCGTGCACCTGAACGACGACGGCACCGAGGTGGTGGGCGACCCGGTGCAGGTGGTCGGCGCGCGCCGCGGCGAGGCCGCGTACGTCGTCAAGCGCGACGGCTGGTACTACCTCTTCTACTCGGGCCTCGGCTGCTGCGCGAAGGCCGACGGCGCCTACCCGGTGTTCGTGGGCCGGGCCAAGGACCCGATGGGCCCGTTCGTCGACGCCGAGGGCGTGGGCCTCACCGGCCTGCACCTGGGCGGCACGATCGTGAACTCGCCCAACGGCAACCGGTGGGTCTCCACGGGCCACTCGGCGAACGTCGTCGACAAGTCCGGCCAGGACTGGATCCTCACCAACGGCTTCGACCGCACCGAGACGGACCCGAGCTGGGGCGGGCGGCCCGCCGTGATGGACCGCCTCGACTGGATCGACGGCTGGCCCACGGTGCGGGCCGGCGAGTGGACCAGCGACGACGTCGAGACCGCGCCCGTCGGGGCGTGGGACGCGGGCAGCGACTTCACCGACGGGCTGCGCGGCTTCGCCGCCGTCGGCGCCGGGCCCTGGACCACCGGCACGGACGCCGACTCGGGCGGCTTCGCCCGTCCGGTCAGCCGCGGCGCGGACCCGCAGCTGCTGCTGCCCCGCAAGGCGCCGCGCGGCGACGTGCGGCTCGAGGCCGACGTCCGGCTGCGGGACGACGCGGGCCGGGTGGGCCTGGTGCTCGCCTCGGACGGCGAGGACGACCACGCGATCGCCTGGCTCGACGCGTCCGGCCGGCTGTCGGTCGAGCTGACCCGGCACGGCGTCGTCGTGCAGCGGAAGGCGACGCGCCTGTACGACGGCGTCGACCTCGGCACCTGGCACGCCCTCACCGCGGAGGTGCGGGACGGCCGCGCCGACGTACAGGTCAGCGCCGACCTGCTCGGCATCCCGCTGGCGGAGCTGTCGGTCGACGTGCCGCGCTCCTGGGACCGCGGCGGCGCCGCGTCCACGCGGGGCTCCGGCGAGGTCGACAACGTGGGCGTCACGACGCTCTACACCCCGGTGACGGAGAAGGTGGCCGACCCGGAGGTCGGTCCGGAGCTCACGGAGTACGGCGAGGAGTTCGACGACGCGGACCTCGACGGCTGGTCGTGGTTCGGCCCGGCCGACGGCCAGGTCGCGGACGGCGAGTACGTGTGGCCCACGCAGGACGCGGACTTCTCCGGCAAGGGCACGATGGCGTCGGCGCTGCTGCGCGACGCCCCGACCGGCACGTACACGGCGGAGACCAAGCTGCACCTGCCGATCACGGACGCCCCCGACGGCCGCAGCCAGGCCGGCATCATCGCGTTCCAGAGCCCGGAGGACTCCATCCACCTGGCCCCCACGCGCACCGGACCGTCGCGGCAGGTGTTCCTGTGGATCGGCCGCGACCGCGACAGCTGGCCGGAGATGCAGATCGGCCCGTCGGCGGACACCATGTGGCTCCGCCTGCGGCACACCGTGGACCCGGACACCGGCGAGCACCTGTTCCGGGCGGCGACGAGCCGGGACGGGAAGCACTACGTCTGGGGCGGCGTCTGGCACCTGCCCGCCGGGCAGGAGCCGCGGATCGGCCTCGTCTCCCTCGCGGGGACCGGCCTCACCGCCGAGTTCGACTACGTGCGGTTCTACCGATGAGCGGCCAGGGGCACGGGCGGGACCTCTCCCGGCGCACCGTGCTGCAGGCGTCGGCCCTCGCGTTCGCCGCGACGATGGCGCCCTGGGGCGCCGCCACCGCGCTCGCCGCCCCGGCGGGCCTCGCGGACGAGGACGGCTACGACCTGTGGCTCCGCTACCACCTCACCGCCGACCCCGGCCGCCTGCGGGAGTACCGGGCCGCGCTCACCAGCATGGCCCGGCAGGGCGCCGGCGCGGTCATGGAGAACGCGGAGGCCGAGCTGCGGCGGGCGGTCGAGGGCCTCACCGGGACGGCGCCCGCGCGGGCGGGCGCCGCCCGGGCGGCCGTCGTCCTCGGCACGCTCGAGGAGTCGCCGGTCGTGCGCACCAGCGTCGGCCGCGGGCGCCTGAAGAAGGTCGGCGACCAGGGGTTCGTGATCACCACGACCGGGCTGCCGGGTGGCGGCCGGCGCGTGGTGGTCGCGGGCACCACCGACCGCGGCGTCCTCGCCGGGGTCTTCCACCTGGTCCGGCTGCTGCAGCTCGAGACGCCGCTCGCCCGGCTGTCCGCCGACGAGTCCCCGCGCACCCCGCTGCGCATGATGAACCACTGGGACAACCTCGACGGGTCGATCGAGCGCGGGTACGCCGGCACGTCGATCTTCGACTGGGACGCCCTGCCGGAGATCTCGGACCGGGTGGTCGGCTACGCGCGGGCGATGGCGTCGGTCGGGATCAACGCGTCGGTGATCAACAACGTCAACGCGAACGTCGGCTTCGTCACGAGCGACATGCTCCGCCGGCTCACACCGCTGGCCGAGCTGTTCGCGTCGTGGGGGATCTCGCTCTGGGTGTCGGTGAACTACGCCAGCCCGATGCTCCTCACCGCGGACGACGCCGACCCGATCACCACCGCCGACCCGGCCGACCAGCGCGTCCGGGCCTGGTGGCGGGACAAGTGCGCCGAGGTGGTGGCCGCGCTGCCCGGCTTCGGCGGCTTCCTGGTCAAGGCGAACTCGGAGGGCCGCCCGGGCCCGCTGGACTACGGGCGCACCCACGCCGAGGGCGCGAACATGCTCGCCGAGGCGCTCGCGCCGCACGGCGCGCTCGTCATCTGGCGCAGCTTCGTGCACGAGGACTTCGGCGACTGGGCGGAGTACCAGTACCGGCAGTTCGCGCCGCTGGACGGGCAGTTCGACGACAACGTCATCGTGCAGACCAAGTACGGGCCGATCGACTTCCAGGTGCGCGAGCCGGTGCACCCGCTGTTCGGCGAGCTGCGCGACACCCACCAGATGCTCGAGCTCCAGCTCACGCAGGAGTACACGGGCCACGAGATCCACGCGGTCTACCTCGCCCCGATGTGGCGGGAGGTGCTGGACTTCACGACCGGCGGGCCGGGCACGGGACCCACGGTGGCGGACGTCGTGACCGCGGGCCCGGTCCAGGCCCGGCACGCCGGCATCGCCGGGGTGAGCAACGTCGGGGACGACCGGGACTGGACCGGCTACCAGCTCGGCGCCGCCAACACGTACGCCTTCGGGCGGCTGTGCTGGGACCCGGGAGCCGACCCGCGCGACCTCGCGACCGAGTGGGTGCGCCTGACGTTCGGCACCGACGACCTGGTCACGTCCACCGTGGTGGACGTGCTGATGCGCTCGCACGCGACGTACGAGGACTACTCGTCGCCGCTCGGGCTCGGGTACCTCACCAACCCGGGCGGGTCGCACCTCGACCCGGACCCGCTCAGCACCCTCTACCAGTCGCACCACACCACCCCGGAGGGCACCGGGTTCGACCGCACGGCGGCCACCGGCAGCGGGTTCACCGGCCTCTACCCGGACGGCTGGGCGGACGTCTACGGCTCCCTCGAGGACTGCCCGGACGAGCTGCTGCTCTTCATGCACTGGGTGCCGTACGACCATCGGCTGCGGTCCGGCAAGACCATCGTCCAGCACCTGTACGACACCCACTTCACCGGGGTGGAGCACGCGGCCGGGTTCGCGGACGCGTGGAGGTCGCTGGCCGGGAAGGTCGACGGGCAGCGGCACGACGACGTCGCGGCGAGCTTCGCGGCGCAGGTCGCGCACGCCACCCTGTGGCGCGACGTCGTGGTCGGGTTCTTCTTCGACCAGTCGCGCGTGGTCGACGAGCGGCGCGAGTGGCTTCAGGTGGCGCCGGGCGGGTCGCGGCTGCTGCTCGGCGGCCGGCCGAACCTGCTGCCGGTGTCCGTCACCAACGCCTCCGCGCGGGCCCACGACACGACCGTCTCGCTGGCCGCGCCGTCGGGCTGGGTCACCGAGGCGACGACGCGGCGCGCGGCGTCGGCCGAGACCGTGGAGGTGGACGTGCCCGTCACGCCGCCGCTCGAGGCCGACGCGATCCCCTTCGACGTCGCCGTGGCGCCCGCGCTGCAGCGGCTCGACGGGCGCGGCACGACGCTGGTCGTCGCGCCCACGGGCGCGCGCTGCCACCTGGCGCTCAACGGCGGGCCCGCGGGCGGCGTCCCGGCGCCGGGCTACACACCCCTGACGCCGGAGTCGGCCTGGTCCGAGGCGGCCGGCTTCGGGTGGGTGGGCTCCGCCCCGTCCGCCCGCGACCGCGGCGGCGACCCGCTGCTGCGCGACCACCTGTTCCACAGCTCGTCCCGGGTGCTGCGCGTCGCCGTCCCCCCGGGCGCGCACACGGCGCGGCTGCTGTTCGGCGACACCGGCGGCGCGGCGTCGGGCACGGCGGTCGCGGTGGACGGGACCACGGTCGCCACCGGCGAGAAGCTTGACGCCGGCTCGTTCGCCTGGCTGGACGTCCCTCTCGACGGCGGCGCCGCCGGCCGGACGGCGGACCTCACGCTCACGGGCCAGGGCGGCCCGTGGCGGCTCACCGCGCTCACGATCGCCGACCCTGCTGCGCCGGAACCGTCGCTCGTCGCGCTGCGGGCCACCGCGGAGCCGGTGTGGTGGACGGCCCGGTCGAACGAGGTCACCGTGCTGGTGCGCAATACCGGCGCCGAGGACCGCGAGGTCACGGCGTCGCTGGTCGTGCCCGACGGCTGGTCCGTCGAGGACGCCACGGTGACCGTGCCCGCCGGGCAGGACGCCGAGGTGACGGTCACCGCCACTCCCCCGGCCGCGCCCGGGCTCGCCGTCGTCGAGGTGGTGCTCCGCAGCGGCGACGAGGAGATCGAGCGCGGCCGGGCGGTCGAGGTCGTCACCACCCCGCATGCCGACGACGCCGCCCTGGCGTTCGACGCGGGCACGCCGTCCAGCCCGCTCGTCGCCGGGTACACCCGGCTGTCCCCGCAGGACGTGTTCTCCGAGGCCGTCGGCTACGGGTGGACCGGCGCCGTGCCCGACCACCGCGACCGCGGCAACGCGGACGCCCTGCGGCGCGACCTCGTGATGCAGAAGGTGAAGCCCAGCTCGCTGCGGATCCCCGTGCCCGCGGGGAAGCACACCGTGTGGGTGCTCAGCGGCGACTCGCTCACCGACGCGGGGATCACCACGTTCTCCGAGGGCGGTACGGTGCTGGGCTCGTCCGGCGACGCGAGCCTGCCGAGCCAGTCGTTCGTCTGGTTCTCGTTCGAGCTGGACGGCGGCGCGTCGGGCCGCAGCGCGGACCTCGACATCGTGGGGTCCACGCTCAACGGGCTGTGGCGGGTCGCGGCGCTGGTGGTGGTCTGACACCACCAGCGAGACGACGGACGCACGACGACGCCCCCGCGCCGGCTCCTCGCCGGCCCGGGGGCGTCGTCGTCAGGCGAGCAGCTCCAGCTGGGCGAGCGTCAGCGGCCCGTCGCCGGCCGCCTCCGTGACGACCAGCCGCAGGCGCGCGTACCGCCCCGGGTGCGCGACGCCGAACGGCCGCGTCTGCCGTGCCCAGCGGAACGCCTCGCCCGACCGCTCGTCGAGCACGGTCCAGGTCGCGCCGTCGACAGTCCCCTCGAGGCGCCAGGCGGACGGCGCCGCGCCGTCGCCCGAGGTGAGCGTGTACCGCGCGACGACGGGCTGCTCGCCGTCGCCCGTCCATGTGACGGCGGGCGTCCGGGAGACGAAGGTCAGCGCCGTCGCGGACGTGTCGTCGACCAGGGGCGCGCCGTCCGCGGGCGTCCCGCCGTCGTCGACGGCGACGGTGCCGCGCGCGGTCACGTCGCGCAGCGGGGCGGGCGGCGCGTCGCCGCGGGTGAGCGACGGCGGCGCGGCGTCCGGGCCGGTGCCCCAGGCGGACGGCTCGGGTCCCATGACGAGCTCGACGGTGACGCCGCCGACCAGGTCCGCGTGCGCGAGCCAGGCCGCGTCGCGCGGCTCGCCGTCCACGGTCAGGGACTGCACGTGGACGTTCTCGAGCGAGTTCCCGACGGTGCGGACCACCAGGTCGCCGTCGGGCCGGTGGATCGTCACCTCGTCGAACAGCGGCGACCCGACCGCGTACCGCGGGGAGCCGACCTGCAACGGGTAGAGGCCGATCGCGGCGAGCAGCCACCACGCGGACATCTCGCCGTTGTCCTCGTCGCCGGGGTAGCCCTGGCCGATCTCGCTGCCCACGAAGAGGCGGCGCAGCGCCTCGCGCAGGATCCGGTGCGCCTTCCACGGGGCGCCCACCGCGGTGTAGAGCCACGGCACGTGGTGCGACGGCTGGTTGCTCACTCCCCACATGCCGAGGCGCACGTCGCGGGCCTCCGTCATCTCGTGGATGACCTGGCCGTACCCGCCCACGTGCGTGCCGTCCTCCGGGCGGGCGAAGAACTCGTCGAGCCGCGCCTCCAGGCCCGCGGGGCCGCCGTAGAGGTTCGCGAGCCCGCGCGGGTCGTGCGGCGCGTGGAACGCGAAGTTCCAGGCGTTCGTCTCGGTGAACGGTCCGCCCCAGTCGTCCGGGTCGAAGTGCCGGGCCGCGGGCGTGAAAGCGCCGTCCGCGCGGCGCGCGCGGAAGAACCGGACCTCCGGGTCGAACAGCCCGCCGTACTGCGTGGCGCGATCCAGCAGGTAGGCCGACTCCTCGCGCAGCGTCGCGCGTCGCTCGTCCGGCGTGGCCGGGTCGTCCGCGAGCGCCGCCGCCATCGTGCCGATGCCGAAGTCGTTGAGGCAGCCCTCCAGCCCCCAGGACACGGACTCGTGCGTGGCGGCGGGGGTGAAGCCCAGGAAGGCCGACGTCTCCAGCCCCTTGCGGCCGACCGCGTCGTGCGAGGGCGCCACGGTGGCGTTCTTGAGGGCGGCGTCGTAGGCGTCGAGGGCGACGCCGGTGGGCAGCGCGCCCTTGAGGTAGGCGTCGGCGAACGCGACGTCGGAGCTGGTGCCGGTCATGAGGTCGGCGTAGCCGGGCGACGACCAGCGAGAGATCCAGCCGCCGTCGCGGTACTGCTGCACGAACGCGTCGGCGAGCCGCGCGGTGAGCCCTGGGTCCAGCAGCGCGAGCGCCGGCCAGGCGGTGCGGTAGGTGTCCCAGAACCCGTGGTTGACCATCATCCGGCCGTCGACGACGGCGGCCCCGGTGGCCGTGTCGGTGCTGGGCCCGACGGGCGGCGCGACCGGGCTGGCGTGCCGGGGCACGGGCGCCGCCGCGGTGCCCGCGTTCTCGGTGTGCGACGTCGGGTAGAGGTGCAGGCGGTAGAGGTTCGAGTACAGGGTGACGCGCTGGTCGTCGGTGGCGCCGGCGACCTCCACGACGCCCAGCCGCTCCTGCCAGAGCGCCCGCGCCGCCTGCTGGACCTCGGCGAACGACCGCCCGGCGAGCTCCTGGTCCAGGGCGCGCCGTGCCTGGTCGAGGCTCAGGTACGACGTCGCGAGCCGGAGCTCGACGGCGGCCTCCCCGGCGTCGCCGGAGGTGTCGAAGGTCGCGAACCGCGCGTGCTGCCGCCCGCCCGCGGCGGCGCCCACCGCGACCGGCGCCCGGTCGAACGCGCCGGCCACGAACATGCGGGAGCGGCCCACGGACAGCGGGCTGCCGTCGTCGACCCAGCCCGTCACCGTGCCGTCGGGGTGCGCGTCGAGGCGAGCCGCGCCGGCTGCCGTCGTGACCGTGTCGAGCAGCACGTGCCCCGCGCCGTCCGGGGTGCCGGCCGGGAAGCCGAACCGCAGCAGGCCGCCGTGGTCGGTCGGCGTGGCCGCGAGAGTGGTGCCGTTCGCGAAGGTCACGGCGTACAGGTCGGGGCGGGCGGTCTCGTCGGCGTGGTCGAAGGGCAGGCCGCGGGCGACGAGGTCGGCCGTCGGCGTGCCCGGCCCGGTGGCGGGCTGCACGACGAGCTGGTTGCGGTCGCCCATCCACGGGCTGGGCTGGTGGGAGACGCCGAACCCCTGCAGCACGGGGCGGTTCTCGTGGTCGTTCGCCCGGTGGTACTCGTACAGCCAGCGCTGCGAGCCGGCGTCGGTCATCGGCACCCAGAGCGTGAACCCGTTCGGCACCGCGGTGGCGGGGGCGTTGTTGCCCCGGGAGAACTGACCGCTCGACATCGTGCCGCGGCGGGTGTCGACGAGGTCGACGAGATCGGGCCCGGGCGGCCCCGCAGGCTCCGCGACCAGGGCGACGTCGTCGAGCCAGCCGGAGAACGCTCCGCCGGTCAGGTCGTCGGGCGGGTCGCAGCGCAGCAGGACGGCGTCGACCGTGCGGCCCGCGGCGACGGCGCCGACGTCGATCCGCACGGAGTTCCACTGGTCGGCGTAGAGGATCTTGCCCTCGCCCTGGGCGCGCGCGGAGGCGCCGGTGCCGTGGGCGTCGACGGCACGCAGGTCGGAGAGGTACGTGCCGTCGGTGAACGCCAGGTCCAGAGCCACGTACGTGGACGGGTACCGCAGGTCGCCGCGCAGGTCGGGCAGCACGACGTAGCTCAGCCGCGTGCGCGGCCCCACCTCGATCCCCAGGTCCCGGAAGAGCACGTGCGTCGCGGGTCCGGGGCCGTCCTTGAGGCCCGCGAAGCCCAGGGCGTGCAGGCCCGTGAACCCCGCGCGCGGCTTGTGGGTGGCGCCCGACGCCGGGCCGTCGCCCACGCGAGCGACCAGCGGCGCCCGGCGCGCGGTCGGCAGCGGCGCAGGGTCGCCGGGCTCGAACGAGGTGCGGAAGTCGGGTCCGGGCATGTGCTCCACTCTCCTGCGATCACGGCCGCGCGGCGACGGGACCGGGTCCCGCCGCCGCGCGGCTCGGTACGACCTCTCAGCGCCGTGCGCCCGTGCTCAGTCGGCGTCCTTCTCGAAGGCGGCGGGGCGCACCTGGACGGCACGGACCCGGTCGACGTCGAGCTTCTCGGACCGGTCGAACCGGTAGATGCCGTTCTGCTCCTGGAACACGTCGGTGAGCTGCGTGTAGCAGTAGCCGAACATCAGCGGGTCGTCGAGCAGGGCGTCCGTCAGGCCGGCGAAGCGCACGTGGAACTCTTCCTCGTCCGCCACGCGCTGGCCGTACCCCCACGACTCGCTGCGGTCGTCGCCCGCGGCGCGCGCGGCCTCCTCCGGGTTCCACCAGATGCCGCCGTACTCGCTGCAGAAGTACGGCTGGCCCTTGTAGGGCAGGGAGATGGGGTCCCCGTCGTAGCTGTTGGCCCAGGGCTCGTCGGTCGTCAGCCCCGCCATGTCGCGGGCGAACCTCTCCGGGTCCTGCTCGTAGTGGTGGGAGTCCCAGACGTCGGTCTCGAGCACGCGGTGCGAGTAGCCGCTCGCGTCGAGCACGGGGCGCGACGGGTCGGCGAGCTTGGTCGCGAGGAACATCGCGCGCGTGACGTCGTCGAGCTGGGTGATCCGGTCGTGCAGCAGCTGGTGGGTCTCGTTCAGCGGGCACCAGCCGATGATCGACGGGTGCGAGAAGTCCCGCTCGAGGGCCTCCAGCCACTCGGCGACGTACGACGTCGTCGGCTTCTGGTGGTCGTCACGGCGGCCGAAGTCGCCGGAGCCCCAGTCGCCGAACTCGCCCCACACCAGGTAGCCGAGGCGGTCGGCGTGGAACAGGTAGCGCTCCTCGAAGACCTTCTGGTGCAGGCGCGCGCCGTTGAAGCCGGCCTCGAGGCCGAGCTGGACGTCGCGCAGGAGCGCGGCGTCGCTCGGGGCGGTCATGAGCGACTCGGGCCAGTAGCCCTGGTCGAGCACGAGGCGCTGGAACACGGGCTCGCCGTTGATGCGGACCGCCTTGCCCTCGATCGCCACGGACCGCAGGCCCGCGTACGAGCGGACGGCGTCGACGACGTCGCCCGCGGCGTCGTGCAGCTCGACCTCGACGCCGTACAGGTGCGGGTCCTGCGTGGACCACGGCCGCACGCGGTCGGCGGGGACCACCACGCGCACCGACGGCGCGAGGTCGAGGTCCGCGCGCGTCGTCTCGGTCGCGACGACGCCGTCGGCGTCGCTCACGGTGACGACCACATGGTGGCCGCGGCGGTTCTGCGTGAGCGGCACGCGCACGTCCAGCGCCCCGGCGGCGAGGTCGGGCGTGATGCGCGGGCGGCGCAGGCTGGCGCCCGGCACCGGCTCCATCCACACCGTCTGCCAGATGCCCGTGGTGCGCGTGTAGTGGCAGTCCTTGTTGGCGTACAGGCCGGACTGCTTGCCGCGGGCCTGCGGGATGCCGCGGTGGTCGCGGGCGCGCACGACGACGGTCACCGTCTCGCCCGGCGCCGCGACGCCGAACAGGTCGGCGGTGAACGGCGTGAACCCGCCGCGGTGGCGGGCCACCTCGACGTCGTCCACCCAGACCGTCGCGTCCTGGTCGACGGCGCCGAAGTGCAGCAGCACGTGCGTGTCGTCGCCGGCGACCTCGGTCCAGTCGGCCGGGACCGTCACCTCGCGGCGGTACCAGACCGCCTCCAGGAAGTCGGTGTTCTCGACGCCGGAGAGCTCCGACTCCGGGGCGAACGGGACGGTGATCGAGCCTGTCAGCGGCCGTTCGCGCAGGCCGCGCTCCAGGCCGGAGTCGCCGGGGTCGATCTCGAACCCCCACTCCCCGTTGAGGTTCAACCAGCGGTCACGCACCACCTGCGGGCGCGGATACTCCGGCCGCGGCACGGCCGCGCCGACGGGGGCGGAGGGAGGGTCGAGGCGATCGAGGACGGACATCGTGGTGCTCCGTTGCATGGACGACAGTTCCGCGAGAGATTCAACCTTCCTCGCCGCCAGAATGCAACGTTGAATCAGAAAAGTTGCTCCCTGGCCGAGGACGGTCAGGCGCTCCGGCTGCTCTCCCGCACCAGCAGCCGGTGCGCCACGACGACGTCGACGTCCCGCTCGCCGTCGCCGCCCGCAGCCCCCTCGACCTGCGCGATCACCCGGTCCACGGCGGTCTCGGCGATCGCCTGCAGGTCCGGCGCGATCGTGGTCAGCGACGGGTTCGAGTACCGGCCGTCCTCGGTGTTGTCCCAGCCCGTGACGGCCACGTCCTCGGGCACCCGCACCCCGTTGAGCCGGAGCGCGTAGAGCGCACCCAGCGCCAGCTCGTCGTTGGCGCACACGAGACCGTCCACCTGGTCGATGCGTGGCAGCAGGGACTCGACCGCCCGCATGCCGTCCGGGCGCGAGAACTGCGCGACGGGCACGATCCACCGAGGGTCCACCTCCAGCTCCCGCGCGGCGTGGGCCTCCCGGAAACCCTGGAGCCGCGGGGTGCCCGACCGGTCCGCCACGGACTCCGCACCGACGAAGGCGAGGCGGTTCCTGCCCGCCGCGAGCAGATGCTCGGTGACCTCCCGCGCGGCGCGGACGTTGTCGATGCTCACGTGGTCGGTGCGCCAGCGGCGGTCGTGACCAGGGTCGTCGCGCTCGCCGAGCAGCACCATCGGCGTCTCGCCGCGCACCTCGGCGATCTCCGCCGGGCCGAGGGCCAGGGGCGAGAAGATGATCCCGTCGATCGCCTGCACCCGGAACCCGCGCGCCACCTGGAGCTCCGCGTCACGGTCGGTGCGCGTCTCCTCGATGAGCACCCGGTACCCCCGGGCGCCCGCCACGTCGATGACGATGTGCGCCAGGAGCGAGAAGTAGGGCGAGTGGGCCCAGGGGACCGCGAGCGCCAGCGTGTTCGTGCGCCCCTGCCGCAGCTGACGGCCCGCGAGGTTCGGGCGGTACCCGAGCTCGACGATCATGGCCTCGACCTTCGCGCGCGTCTCGTCGCCGACCCGGCCGGTGCCGTTGACGACGTTCGAGACCGTCTTCCAGGAGACGCCGACGGCCGCCGCCACGTCCTTGATCCCGACCCGGCCGGAGCCGCGGCCCGCCCCCGGACGTACCGCCGTCGTGTCGCGCTCGTCCTGTGCTGCCATCCACCGACCCTCTCTCGCCCGACAGGGGCGTCGTCGCCACCGTGTCAGCGGACCTCTTGACGGTCCGCGCCACCTAGTCCATCGTGGTCCCACGTTGGAGCGCAACGTTGCACTCAGGAGGGTCGATGAAGACCAAGCTGCGTACGTCCGGGGGTCTGTCAGGGCCGTGGCCCAGCCGCGCCCAGGGCCGGTTCCCCCGTCGGTCGGGTTCGAGCGGCACGGTGGACGACGTCGGGCTGAGCAGGCGCGGCCTGCTCCAGGCGGCCCTCGTCGGCGCCGGCGGCGTCGCGCTCGGCGGCGCGCTGTCCGGCTGCGCCACGCCGACCGCGTCCGGCAGCGGCCGGACGTCGGTGATGATCTGGGACCTGTTCTCGGGCGGCGACGGCGGTCTCATGCAGGAGATGGTCGGCGCGGTGCGCGCCGGCAACCCCGACCTGGACGTCGACTCGACGACGCTGGCGTGGGGCCCCCCGTACTACACGAAGCTCGCGATGGCCTCGTCCGGCGGACGCCCGCCGGAGGCCGCGGTGATGCACCTGTCCCGGCTCGCCGGGTACGCGCCCGGCGGCCTGCTGGAGCCGTTCGACCTCGACGCGCTCGCCGAGCTCGGCATCACGCGGGAGGACTTCCCCGCCGCGGTGTGGGAGAAGGCGCAGTTCGACGGCCAGCTCTACGCGCTGCCGCTGGACACGCACCCGTACATCAACTTCTACAACCCGGAGATGGTCCGGCAGGCGGGCCTCGCGGACGCGGACGGCAAGCTCCGCCCGCTGGTCGGCGCCGACGCGTTCCTCGACGCCGGCCGCGACCTGGCGGAGGTCACGGGCGAGACCGGGATGTCGTGGGGCTACCTGCGCGACCCGGCCGGCTGCTGGCGCGTGTTCTGGGGGCTGTACAGCCAGACCGGGGGCGGGTACGACCTCACCCCGGGCAAGGCGGCCGAGCTCGACACCGCCAAGGCCGAGGGGGTCTTCGAGTTCCTCCAGGAGATGCTCGACGGCGAGGTCGCCGCGCCGAACCAGGACGGCGGCGCCGCGACGGGGCGGTTCATGTCGAAGCGCACCGGGCTGGTCTTCGACGGCGAGTGGGACCTGCCGATGTTCCGCGACGCCCTGGGGGACAACCTCGGGGGCGCGCCGTTCCCCACGATCTTCGACCAGCCGGCCAACTACGCCGACTCCCACTCGTTCGTGCTGCCGCGGCAGGCCACGCCCGACCCCGAGGCCCGCCAGGCCACCTACCGCGTCCTGGCCGACCTCCTGCGAGAGAGCATGACGTGGGCGCAGGCGGGCCACATCCCCGCGTACCAGCCGATCGTCCAGATGCCCGAGTACCAGGCCCTGGTGCCGCAGAGCGACTACGCGAAGGCCGCGGAGATCGCCGTCTTCGACCCGGACGTCTGGTTCGCCGGCGGCGGCAGCGACTTCCAGACCCGCATCGGCGACTCGATGATGGACACCCTCTCGAGCAAGGCCACCCCCAAGACCGCCGTCGACCGGATGCTCAGCGAGATGAACCGTCTCCTGTCGCAGCCCGACCCTGCCGCCTGACCGAGAGAGGACGACGATGACCGCCTCGAGCACGTCACTCAGCGCCCCCGTCGCGCGCCCCTCCCGGCGCTCCACGGGCACCCGCCCCCGCACGGGGACCCGCGCCGTGAACCACTCGCTCCGCGCGCAGGACCGTTCCGGATACCTGTTCGTCGCCCCGTTCGCGGTGGCGACGGGGCTCTTCCTGCTGTGGCCGACGATCTACGGCCTGTGGATGAGCTTCACCGACCAGAGCCTCACCGCCACGGCGAGCTCCTTCATCGGCTTCGACAACTACGTCGAGGCCTTCAGCGACCCGCAGGTGTGGACCACGCTGTGGCACACCGTCTGGTTCACGCTCCTCAGCACCGTGCCGCTCATCCTGGTGGCGCTCGTCATGGCGGTGCTGGTGCACACCGGGCTGCCCGGCCAGTGGGTGTGGCGGCTGTCGTTCTTCGCGCCGTTCCTGCTGACCAGCGCCGTCGTGTCGTCCCTCGCGAGCTGGCTCTTCCAGCCCGAGATCGGCCTGCTCGACGTGGGGCTCGCGAAGCTCGGTCTGGGGCCGATCGGCTGGCTGACCGACGAGAACGTCGCGATGTTCTCCATCGCGCTCGTCACCGTGTGGTGGACCGTCGGGTTCAACTTCCTGCTCTACCTGGCCGCGCTGCAGGGCATCCCGCAGCAGCAGTACGAGGCCGCGACCATCGACGGCGCCGGCGGCTGGCGGCGGCTGTTCTCCATCACCCTGCCGCAGATGAAGACCATCACCGGCGTCATCGTGGTGCTGCAGCTGCTCGCGTCCCTGAAGGTGTTCGACCAGATCTACCTGCTCACCGGCGGCGGCCCCAACGGCAGCACGCGCCCGATCCTCGAGTACGTCTACGACACGGGCTT
This sequence comes from Isoptericola sp. NPDC019571, assembly GCF_044389385.1. NCBI lineage: Bacteria > Bacillati > Actinomycetota > Actinomycetes > Micrococcales > Promicromonosporaceae > Isoptericola > Isoptericola sp. NPDC019571. Next base: position 290,113 of record NZ_JBIRXZ010000004.1, on the reverse strand, counting down.
CACCAACTACCGCCTCGGGTACGCGTCGGCCATCTCGTACGTGTTCTTCGCCCTGATCCTCGTGTTCACGCTGGTCCGGCTCCTGCCGACGAAGAAGGAGGCCTGACGTGGCCGTCACCGAGTCCGCCCCGGGTTCCGTCGCCACGCTGGTCGCCGCACGCCGGTCGGCCCGGCAGCAGGCCCGGGCCGAGAACCGCACCCTCACCAAGCTGACGATCGGGCCGTCCCCGTGGGTGCGGGCCGCCGCGCTCGCCGCCCTCGTCGTCATGGCGCTGCTGTGGCTGCTCCCGCTCGCGTGGGGCGCCGTCACCAGCTTCAAGCACGAGGCCGAGGCCGCGCTGCCCGCGTCGTGGTGGCCCACCCAGGGCTGGACCCTCGACGCCTACCGGCAGGTGCTCGGCAACAGCGAGCTGCTGGGCTGGATGTGGAACAGCCTCGTCGTCGCCGTCCTCGTGACCGCGCTGACGGTGCTGATCTCCGCGATGGCCGCGTTCGCGTTCTCGCAGACGGTGTTCAAGGGCCGCGGCCTGCTGCAGTTCCTCACCGTCGCGTCCATCATGATGCCCGGCCAGATCCTCATCGTGCCGCTGTTCAAGCAGATGCAGGCCATGGGCCTCGTGGACACCTTCGCGGGCATCGTGCTGCCGCAGATCGTGGCGCCGGTGATGGTGTTCATCCTCAAGCGGTTCTTCGACGCCATCCCGTCCGAGCTGCTCGACGCCGCCCGCATCGACGGGGCCGGCACGTGGCGGCTGTTCTGGACGATCGTGCTGCCGCTGTCGAAGTCGATCCTCGTGGCCGTCGCGATCTTCGTGTTCATCGGCGCGTGGAACAACTTCCTGTGGCCGTTCATCGTCACGACCGACCCGCAGTTCATGACCCTGCCGGTGGGGCTGTCGACCGTGAAGAACGCCTACGGCGTCCAGTACGCGCAGAACATGGCGTCGGCGATGATCGCCGCCCTGCCGCTGCTCGTCGTGTTCATGCTCTTCCAGCGCCGCATCGTGCAGGGCGTGGCGACGACAGGCATGGGAGGCCAGTAGCAGGGACGATCGGGACATGCCCGACGCGCACGCCCCCGCCACGCAGCACCCCGTCGACAGGCCGACGCAGCGACCGCACGTCGCCGCCGTGGTCGAGGACTGGTGGTGCACCGTGGCGGGGGCGTTCCTGCGCCGTCGCGGCTGGGTGCCGCGCCTGGTCCCCTTCACCGGGTACGGCTCGCCGCGGCGGGTCCGCGTGCTGGCCCGCGTGCTGCTGGTGCCGCCGTCGCACGCCTCGGGGCCCCTGGCGGCGCTGCGGCACGCCCAACGCCGCGGCGCGTGGGCCTATCTGACGCTGCCGGCCCCTCGGGAGGCGGTGCGCGTCACGCTGGGCGGCGTGTCCGTCGACGTGACGACCGACCGGGCCGGGTACGTGGACGTCGAGGTGACGCTGCCGGACGACGCGCTCCTGTCGCCCGGGCGGCACGAGGCGACGCTCACGGCCGTCCGCACGGCGGGCACGTCTGCCGCCGCCGCCGTGGACGTCGCGGGCGACGCCACGACGTTCGGCGTCGTGAGCGACATCGACGACACGACGATGATCACCGCGGTCCCCCGCCCCTTCCTCGCCGCATGGAACACCTTCGTCCGCCGCCCGAGCGCCCGCCGCCCCGTGCCGGGGATGCCCGAGCTGTACCGGCGGATCGCCGCGGACCACCCGGGCGCGCCGTTCGTCTATCTCTCCAACGGCGCGTGGAACACCGCCGACACGCTGGCCGGGTTCCTCGACCGGCACGGCTTCCCGCCCGGCCCGCTGCTGCTCACCGACTGGGGGCCGACGCAGACGGGCTGGTTCCGCAGCGGCCCGCAGCACAAGGGCGACAGCCTCGACCGGCTCATGGTCTCCTTCCCGCGGGTGCGCTGGCTGCTCGTCGGCGACGCCGGCCAGCTCGACGAGGACGTGTACGTGCGCGCGACGGCGCGCTGGCCCGGGCGGGTCGCCGCGATCGCCATCCGGCAGGTCGAGCGCGCCCGCCCGCGGCCCTCCCGCGGGCGCCCGGACCCCGACGCCCCACTGGTGCACGGTGCCGACGGCACGGAGCTCGGCGACCGCCTGGCCGACGTCCTCCGCTGAGGCACCACGCCGGATGCTCCTGGACGCGGCACCGCGGGCGACTCGGACGCAGGGAGACTGGGGCCCGTGATCTCGACCGTCCTCGTCGCCCACCCGTGGCTGTCCCCCGTGGCGCTGGTCGTCCTGGCGGTCGTGGGATGGCTCGCCGGCCCGTGGCTCACGGGCCGGCCACGGCTGGCCGCCGTCCTGGCCGCGGTGTCCCTCGTGCCGGTCGCCCTGCTGACGCTGGCACCGGTCGACCGGGAGCTGTTCGCGCGGTGCACCGTGGGCTGGGCGCTGCCGACGCCGGGCCGGGTCGAGCTGATGGCGAACGTCGTCCTGTTCGTCCCGCCCGTCTACCTGGCGGCCGTCGCGCTCCGCCGGCCGGTGCTCGCGCTGCTCGCGGGGTCGGCCACGTCCGCGGCGATCGAGGTCGTCCAGGCGCTCGTGCCCGCGATCGGCCGGTCCTGCGACACGAACGACTGGCTGTCGAACACGATCGGGGCCGCAGCGGGCGCCCTTCTCGCCTCGGTCGCGCTGCGCCGGTGGCGGCGCCGGGCTCAGGCCCGCCCGATCGGCACGAACCCCGACTCGTAGGCACGCACGACGGCCTGGGTGCGGTCGCGCACGTTGAGCTTGGCGAGCACGTTGCCCACGTGCGTGCGCACCGTCTCGACCCCGAGGAACAGCTCGCCGGCGATCTCCGCGTTCGACAGGCCGGCGGCGACGAGGCGGAGCACCTCGCTCTCGCGCTCGGTGAGGCCGGCCGACCGGAGGGCGTCCCCGGCCGAGCCGCCCGGGCCGTGCGCGGCGACGAGGCGCCGGACGGCGTCCGGGAACAGCAGCGAGTCCCCCTGGGCCACGACGCGCACCGCGTGCACCACCTCCTCCGGGCGGGCCCGCTTGAGCAGGAAGCCCTGGGCTCCGGAGTGCAGCGCGTCGAGCACGTGGTCGTCGTTCTCGAACGTGGTCAGCACCAGCACGCGCGGCGCCGGGGCGCCCGGCCGCCCCGACGCGACGACGGCGCGCGTGGCCGCGATCCCGTCCACCGTCGGCATCCGCACGTCCATGAGCACGACGTCGGGCCGGGCCTGGGTCACCACCTGCGGCACCTCGGACCCGTCGCCCGCCTCCCCCACGACCTCCAGGCCGGGCTCCGCGTCGAGGATCACGCGCAGGCCCGCGCGCACCAGCGGCTCGTCGTCGACGAGGACGACACGGACGACGGCGGTGTCGGGAGGCACGGTCACGCCGTCGATCCTGCCGTACGGACCGGCGGTCGAGCCCGTCGAGACCCGGGTCCCCGCCGCTCGGATCAGCGGAACCCGAGGTAGTGCCGTTCCCAGAAGCCGCCGAGCGTCGTGGTCGCCAGCTCGTGCTCGACCCCTCCGACGTCGTCGGGCACCTTCCAGCGTCCACGGCGCGCGACCGCCCAGGTGCCACCGTCGGGGAGGACGAAGGTCAGCCGACCCCGCCCCCGACGCCCGCGGCGGATCGCGACGCGGACGACCTCGACGGCGGGAAGCCCGGCGTCCGGCGGCCAGAGGGCGCAGATGACGTCCTGCTGGCCGTGGTCCTCCTCCTCGATGCAGAGGACACATCCGCGCAGGCCGGCGAGGGCGACCGGGTGCCACGACCACGGGTGGCCGCAGGCCGCGCAGTCCCCACCGAAGAGCTCGTCCATCGCGCGATCATCCCGAGGCACCGCGTTCCCGGTCGACCGGAAATCGCGCCCGCACCACCCACCGGCCGGCGTGCGGCCCGGCGTCGAGGTCGCCGCGCAGCAGCCGGACACGCTCGGCCATGCCGGCGAGCCCGCGTCCGCCGCCGTCGGCGGCGCCCGGGGTCCCCGGCGGCTCGACCGGGTTCGTCACCTCGACCTCCAGGTCACGCTCGCCGACGGCGACGCGCACCGCGACCGGGCGACCGGGGGCGTGCCGGACGGCGTTGGTCAGCGCCTCCTGCACCACGCGGTAGGCCTCGTGCGACGTCGCGCGGGGCAGCGCGCCCGACGCCCCGTCGTCGACGTCGAGCCGCACGTCCGCGCCGGCGTGCCGGGCGTCGTCGACGAGGGCGGGCAGGTCGTCCAGCGACCGGGCCGGGGCGCGCCGCGCGGCACTGGACGACGCGTCGTCGCCCGCGCGCAGCAGGCCGAGCACGTGGTCGAGGTCCGCCATCGCCGACCGGCCGGCCTCCTCGATCGCGGCGAGCGACCGCCGGGCGGCGTCCGGGTCCGACTCCACCTGGCGCGCGGCGGCCGCCGCCTGGAGCGTGGTGACCGTCAGGGCGTGCCCCACGGAGTCGTGCAGCTCGCGGGCGAGGCGGCCGCGCTCGGCGAGCCGGTCCGCACGCGCCTCGAGCTCCGCGATCCGCGCCGTCTGGTCCGGGCCGAGCAGCGGCTCGGCCGACTGCCGCAGCAGGCGTCGCGCGAGCGCCGTGCCGTACGGGAGCGCGACGAGCGCGAGCAGGGCGAGCACCAGCCAGCCGACGGGGTTGCTGGCGAGCGCGGGTCCCCTCTGCACGAGGAACGCCCGGTCGACGCCGAACGCGGACAGCACCAGCTGCGTCGCGAGCGGCACCGCGACCAGCAGCCCCACGGTGACGAGCGCGCCGAGCACGAGGTGCAGCGCGAACCAGGCGGCACCCCGCCAGCGCGTCGCGACGGTGGGCGCCCCGACCGGGTCGGGCAGGGTGCGCGCGTCGACGTCGAGGAACGTCCGCACGGCGGCGATCTCGAGCGCCCGCACGGGCGCGAGGAAGGGCGGCGAGCCCACGATGACCGCGGTGACCAGCGCCAGCACGCCGACGGCGACCCGCGGCGTCGCCGGGTCGGCGAACATCTGCACGAACCCCGCGGCGAGCGCGAAGTACGCACCCGCCAGCACGCCGCCGATGACGAGGTACACGCCCGCCCGCACCGTGGACGCGCTGGTCAGCGGCGTGAGCGCCCAGCGCAGCGTGCGCCGTCCGCTCCCCGTCGTCGCCGTCATGCCCGCCAGTCTGCCCACCGGCCCTGCCCTGCGCCTCCCCCGGCCGGGGGAGGCACGACGCCCCTGCCACGCTCGCACGGCAGGCACGTCGAGGCCGGTGTCCCGTGCTCGTCGCTCAGCGGGTCGGTCCGTCGTGATCGTCCATCTGGACGATGACCCGCGGACGGCTGGGGCGCAGGATCCGGACGACTGCGACGACGCCGCGCCAACCGAGCATCGTCACGGCGAGGAACCCGAACGACACGATCTGGAACGTGGGGAACACGCCGCGCTCGGCCAGGACCCGAAGGACGACACCGACCGCCCAGGTGCATCCCCAGACCACGACGCCCGTCGGCCAGAGGCGCCACGGGGACCGCCAGGCGCGAGACGCGCACCATCCGACCGCCGCGGCGACGAGGAACGGCCATGTCGCCGACAGCGGGCCCACGGGATCTGCGCGGGGAGCAGGACCCGCGACGCCGACCACCGCGAGCCCCAGCACGCAGACGGCGTCGGCGAATGCTGCGAGTGCGATCGTCCCGGTGCGCGCACGGCGCACCGCCCGGCCTCCAGGCGGTCGTGCTGAGCGACGGCCGTCACCGTCGGGCGCGGAGCGCATCCTTCGACGGTACCGCGCGACGTCGCTACGGCTTGCGGGCGCTCACGATCATGTGGGTGCCGAGGAAGCGGCGACGCCAGGTGACGTCGTCGAACCCGAGGCGCCAGAGGATCGACGCGACCTGCTCGGGGGACATGAACCCGAGGGTGGTCTCCTCGAGGTAGGTGTACGACTTCTTGTCGCGGGCCACGAGCTGCCCGAGCAGCGGGATCACGACCTTCACCCCGAGCGCCACCGGGTACTTCAGCAGGCCGCGCGGCGGGCAGGTCTCCAGCAGCGCGAGACGGCCGCCGGGCCGGAGCACCCGCAGCTGTTCGGCGAGCACGCGCTCGGCGTCCTCGACGTTGCGCAGCAGGTAGCCGTGCGTGACGGCGTCGAACGACGCGTCGTCGTAGGGCAGGGCGTTGGCGTCGGCGAACTGCCAGGTCACGGCGTCGGCGCCGGGCTTGGCGCGGGCGCCTTCCAGCATCCCCTCGGAGAAGTCGACGCCGTGGATCGTCGCGCCGGGGTACTGGCGGGCCGCCTCGAGGGCGATGACGCCGGTGCCGGTCGCGATGTCGAGCAGCGAGCCGCCGGCGGGCAGCTGCGCCCGGCGTGCGACGTCGCGGCACCAGGCCGCGTGCCGCCCCAGCGTCATGAGGCGGTTCATCCGGTCGTAATAGCCGGGGACCGTGTCGAAGAGGCGCTGCACCTCCTCGCCGTGCGGCGAGGGCGAGGTCACGCGGCGAGCTCCTGGCCGCTCATCTTGTGGATGGAGGACATCACGTGGTCGGTCAGCTCACGACGCACCTGGGCCGGGCGCGCACCGGCGGTGAGCTGGCGCGACGGGTCGATCGGGGCGCCGAAGTGCACCTGGATGCCGCGCGTCGGGCGGGGGAGCCGCTTGCCGACGGGCTGCACCTTGTCGGTGCCGCGCAGGGCCACGGGGACGACGGGCGCCGAGCCCGCGAGCGCCAGCCAGGCGACGCCCGTGTGCCCCTGGTGCAGCTTGCCGTCGCGGGAGCGGGTGCCCTCGGGGTAGATGCCGAAGGCGCCGCCGCGCTTGAGCACGACGAGCGCGTCGTCGAGCGACCGCTGCCCGGCGCGCGGGTCCTCGCGGTCGACCGGGATGTGGCCCATCGTGGTGAAGAACCAGCGCGAGACCCGGCCCTTGAGGCCGCGGCCCGTCCAGTACTCCGCCTTGGCGATGAACGTGACGTGCCGGGGCACGACGAGCGGGATGATGATCGAGTCGATGAACGACAGGTGGTTGCTCGCGAGGATCACCGGGCCGCGCCGCGGGATGTTGTGCAGTCCCGTCACCTGGGGGCGCAGGAGCACGTACACCAGGAGCGACAGGACGAGGCGCAGGAACCGATAGGTCACCGCACCATTGTGCCCCCTGCTCCGTCGGCCCCCGCCGAGGCCACCCCGCGGGCGTGTGATCAGGGCGTTCGCGCCGCCTCGGCGGCGAGGAGCGACGCGGCGGCGCGGCGCGCCTCGCGCGCGACGTCGGCGTCGTGCGTGATGGCGGCGGTGGTCTGCGCGCCCTCGGCGAGCAGCACGACCTGCAGGGCGACGGCGTCGGGCAGGCCGGCCTCGCGCACGAGGCCCAGCACGTGCGCCCGGAAGTCCTCCTTGTGCCCTCGCACGGCCTCCGCGATGCGGGGCGACGTCGCGCCGAGCTCGCCGAACGAGTTGATGAACGCGCACCCCCGGAACCCGTCCTCCCGGAACCACGCGTCGAGGAAGTCGAAGACGCTGAGGATCCGGTCGCGCGGCGTGGCCGCGCCGGCGGCCGCGCGCGCCACGCCCTCCGTCCACTGCCTGGTCCGCAGCGCGAGGACGGCGACCACCAGGTCCTCCTTGGACTGGAAGAGCCCGTAGATCCGCTTGAGCGACACCCCGGCCTCGGCGCGCACGGCGTCCATGCCCACGGCCTGCACGCCGCGCGCGTAGAACAGCCGGTCGGCGGCCGCGACCACCGCGTCGCGCGCCGCCTTCTCGTCGACCATCGTTCACCCTCCCGTCGCCGCCCCTCCCCTTGCGGGGAGAACCATCGTTCTCTACTGTAGCGAACAGCGGGAGAACGATCGTTCTCCCCTCCTTCGGAAGGGGCACCACCATGGGCTACATCACCGTCGGGCAGGAGAACAGCACGGACGTCGAGCTCTACTACGAGGACCAGGGCTCCGGGCAGCCGGTCGTCCTCGTGCACGGGTACCCGCTCGACGGGCACAGCTGGGAGCTGCAGACCCGCGAGCTCCTCGCCGCCGGGTACCGCGTGATCACCTACGACCGCCGCGGGTTCGGCGCGTCCAGCAAGGTCGGCTCGGGGTACGACTACGACACGTTCGCGAAGGACCTCGACACCGTCCTGACGACGCTCGACCTGCGAGACGTCATCCTCGTCGGCTTCTCGATGGGCACCGGCGAGCTCGCCCGATACGTGCGCAACCACGGCCACGAGCGAGTCGCCAAGCTCGCGTTCCTCGCCTCGCTCGAGCCGTTCCTCGTGCAGCGCGACGACAACCCCGAGGGCGTGCCGCAGTCCGTCTTCGACGGCATCGTCGACGCGGCCCGCGGTGACCGCTACGCCTGGTTCACCCAGTTCTACAAGGACTTCTACAACCTCGACGAGAACCTCGGCACGCGGATCTCCGAGGAGGTCGTGCGGGCGAACTGGAGCACCGCCGTGGGCTCGGCGCCCGTCGCCGCGTACGCCGTCGTCCCCACGTGGATCGAGGACTTCCGGCCCGACGTCGAGGCGGTCCGCGCCGCGGGCCTGCCCACGCTGATCCTGCACGGCACGAAGGACAACATCCTGCCGATCGACGCCTCGGGCCGGCGCTTCCACGCCGCCGTGCCCGACGCCGAGTACGTCGAGGTCGAGGGCGCGCCCCACGGCCTGCTGTGGACGCACGCGGACGAGGTCAACGCGGCGCTGCTCGCGTTCGTCCAGCGCTGAGCACGACCCCGCGAGCGCTCAGCTCGCGGTGAGCAGGTAGTCGTCGGCGTCGTCGTCCCACGCGAGGGCGACGGCGCCGGCGGCCGCGGCGCCCTTCGCGAACTGCAGGAACCCGCGGTAGCCGAGCGCCTTCTCCGAGAAGTCGGGGCGGCGCTTGCGCACCTCGTTCTTCAGCCCGGACAGCGGCGCGCTCCCGCCGGCGTCGCGCACCACCTGGCGCAGCAGGTCGAACGCGCCCTCGGTGTCCTGCTGCGCGGGCAGCGCCACCTCCGGGTCGCCGGCCGACGGGCCGTCCGACAGCACGACGAAGTCGCGGTCGGCCAGGAAGCGCAGGAACTCGCCGAACGTGCGGAAGCCGTAGTCCGACTCGCTGAACGTGGGGTCCTTGCGCACCAGCGTGCGCTTGAGCATCGACGCCGTGACGGAGCCGCTGGTGGAGGCCTGCAGGTCGGCGAGCGTCTGCGCCACCCGGACCTCCATCGTCGCGTCCTCGCCCGCGGGCGCCGCGTCCTCCTGCTCGAGGTCCGTCTCGACCACGGACTCGACGGGCTCGGCCGCGGGCTCGACGGCGGCCTCGGCCGCGGGCGCCTTCTTGCGACGGCGGGTCCCCGACGTCGCGCCGGACGTCGCGGGCGCGGGCTCCTCGGCGGGAGCGGGGGTCTCCGCCGCCTCCGCCGGGGACTCGACCGGGGCGGGGGTCTTGGCCCGGCCCCCGCGGCCGCCGCCGGACCGGCCGGTCCCCTTGCCGCCGCGCCCGGACCGCTTGGGCGCGGACGCCTCGGACTCGTCGGGCACGTCGACACCCTCGAGCCGGTCGTAGAAGAGGAACTCGTCGCACGCGGGGGGCAGCAGGCGGGACGTGGAGTTCTCCACGCCGACGCCGATGACCTTCTTGTCGAGCTCGCGCAGCTTGTGGACGAGGGGGGAGAAGTCGGAGTCGCCCGTACACATGACGAACGTGGTGATGTACTCGCGCTCGAACGCCATCTCGATCGCGTCGACCACCATCTTGATGTCGGCGGCGTTCTTGCGGGACGCGCCCATGCGCTGCGTCATCTCGATGAGCTCGACCTGGTGGCGGGTCAGCATCCGCCTGTCCTCGTCGAAGTACGACCAGTCCGCGTACGCGCGGCGCACCACGACGCGGCCGCGCACCGCGAGGGCGTCCGCGATGGGCTTGAAGTCGAACTGCATGCCGCCCAGGTGGTCGCGGGCGCCGAGCGCCAGGTTCTCGTAGTCGAGGAAGACGGCGAGGCGCTCTTCGGTGTCCATGCACGTCAGGCTACGGCGTCGCGTGCTCCGCCGCGGGCCCAGGGCCGGGTACCACGCCGCCAGTCGCACCGTCCAGGTTCCGGGCGTTCGGTCACCCTTTCTTCACCCTCTATCCTGTGTCGGTCCCGACGACGCGACGCCTTGGAGGCTCACCTTGTCAGCAGATCCCGGAGCCACCACGGCGACGGACGACATCGTCCCCGACCCCGCGCTCCCCCCGACGGCCGTCCCGGCCGAGGACCTCAAGCCCCGCTGGACGCCCGCGAAGATCGCGCTCTGGGCGGCGATCGCGCTGCTCGGCGGGGTCGCCTGGGTGATGATCGCGCTGGTCCGGGGCGAGACGATCAACGCGATCTGGTTCGTCTTCGCGTCGGTGTGCACGTACCTCATCGGGTACCGCTTCTACTCGAAGGTCATCGAGCGGTACATCACCCGCCCCGACGACCGGCGCGCCACCCCCGCCGAGACGCAGGAGGACGGCAAGGACTTCGTCCCCACCGACCGCCGCGTGCTGTTCGGCCACCACTTCGCCGCCATCGCCGGCGCCGGCCCGCTGGTCGGCCCGGTCCTCGCCGCGCAGATGGGGTACCTGCCCGGCACCATCTGGATCATCGTCGGCGTGGTGCTCGCGGGCGCCGTGCAGGACTACACGGTGCTGTTCTTCTCCATGCGCCGCGGCGGCCGCACCATCGGCCAGATGGCGCGCGAGGAGCTCGGGCGGATCGGCGGCGTCGCCGCGATCGTCGCGTCCCTGCTCATCATGATCATCATCGTGGCGATCCTCGCCCTCGTGGTCGTCAACGCCCTCGGCGAGAGCCCGTGGGGCGTGTTCAGCGTCTCGATGACCATCCCGATCGCGCTGTTCATGGGCGTCTACCTGCGGTTCCTGCGCCCGGGCAAGATCACCGAGGTCTCCCTCATCGGCTTCGTCCTGCTGCTCGCCGCGATCATCGGCGGCGGCATGGTCGCCGACACGGCGTGGGGCGCCGACGTGTTCACCCTCGACCGCACCACGATCGCCGTCGGCGTCATCGTCTACGGCTTCGTGGCCGCCGTCCTGCCGGTGTGGCTCCTGCTCGCCCCGCGCGACTACCTGTCCACCTTCATGAAGGTGGGCGTCATCGTGGTGCTCGCCGGCGCCGTCGTCATCGTGCGGCCCGAGATCAACGTGCCCGCGATCAGCGAGTTCGCGAGCGGCGAGACCGGCCCGGTGGTGTCCGGCAACCTCTGGCCGTTCCTCTTCGTCACGATCGCGTGCGGCGCCCTGTCCGGGTTCCACGCGCTCATCTCGTCGGGCACGACACCGAAGCTCGTGGAGAAGGAGCGCCAGACGCGCTTCATCGGCTACGGCGGCATGCTCATGGAGTCGTTCGTCGCGATCATGGCGCTGGTCGCCGCGATCTCGATCGACCGGGGCGTGTACTTCGCGATGAACTCGTCGGCCGCGGCCACGGGCGGCACCATCGAGGGCGCGGTCGCGTTCGTGAACTCGCTCGGCCTCGCCGGCGTCAACCTCACGCCCGACACCCTGAGCACCCTGGCCAGCCAGGTGGGCGAGCCGTCGATCGTGTCCCGCACCGGCGGCGCGCCGACGCTCGCGCTCGGCCTGGCGACGATCATGCACCAGCTCGTCGGCGGCACCGCGATGATGGGCTTCTGGTACCACTTCGCGATCATGTTCGAGGCGCTGTTCATCCTCACCGCCGTCGACGCCGGCACCCGCGTGGCCCGCTTCATGCTGCAGGACACCATCGGCAACGTGGCCCCCCGGTTCAAGGACGTGAGCTGGCGACCAGGGGTGTGGGTCTGCACCGCGATCATGGTCGCGGGCTGGGGCACGATCCTCTACCTGGGCGTCACCGACCCGCTCGGCGGCATCAACACGTTCTTCCCGCTGTTCGGCATCGCGAACCAGCTGCTCGCGGCGATCGCCCTCGCCGTCGTGCTCGCCATCGTCGCCAAGCGCGGCCGCGCCTACTGGGCGTGGCTGTGGATCGTGGCCGTGCCGCTCGCCTTCACGGCGCTCATCACCATCTGGGCGTCGTTCGAGAAGATCTTCTCGGACGTGCCCCAGGTCGGGTACTGGGCGCAGCACCGGGCGTTCCAGGACGCGCTCGCCGCCGGCGAGACCTCGTTCGGCACCGCCCCCGACGTCGCGGCGATGGAGGCCGTGGTCCGCAACACCTTCGTGCAGGGCACCCTGTCGATCGTGTTCGTGGTGCTGTCGATCATCGTGATCATCGCGGCGGTGGTCGTGACGATCAAGGCGTTCCGCGACGGCGGCGGCGAGAACCACGAGGACGCGCCCGTCGCGTCCCGGCGGTTCGCCCCGGCGAACCTCTTCGCGACGGCCGAGGAGAGGCGGATCGAGAAGGAGTGGGCCGACGCCGGCCTGCGGGAGACCAGCGGTGCCGGGCACCACTGACGCCCGCACCCTCGGCGCCACCGCGCGCGACGCCGCCCGGGCACTGGCCCGGGCGGCGTCGGCGGGGTGGACGAACCTGCGCTGGTACGTGCGGCAGGTGATGGGCGACGACGCCTACCGCACGTACGTGACGCACGAGCGGTCGGCCCACCCGGACCGCGAGCCGATGGGCGAGCGGGAGTTCTGGCGCGAGCACTACGCGGAGCAGGACCGCAACCCCGGGTCGCGCTGCTGCTGAGCAGGCACGACGGGGAGTTCTCCCCGTGGTGCATCAGACGTGACGCTGGTTACTCTCTTGCGGGCGAAGGGGGTGAGGGCCGGTGGCGGATCTCCGGGTGGACCTTGATGCGGTGACGGAGCTGGGGTCGAGCCTGACCACGGTGGCGGACGAGTTCGAGAACGCGACGACGCGGTCGGACCGGATCGCGGACGCGGTCGGGCACGACGGCCTGGCGGGCACGGTGCGCGACTTCGCGAGCTCGTGGGACGACACGCGGGAGAAGATGACCGAGAACCTCCGGCTGCTGGCGGACGCGTCGGTGCAGGTGGCGCAGGCGTTCACCGACATCGACTCCGACCTCGCCGACGGCATCAGCGGCGACGGCACCCCCGCCCCGGCCCGGACCGGCGGACCGGTGTGAGGCCGGCGGACTGGTCCCCGGTGGGTCTGGACTCGGACCCGACGCCGGGGGATCCGGTGCTGGTGCTCACGGGCGGGCAGGACTATCTGGAGGTCGCGGGCTCGATCGACGACGCGGCGGGCGCGATGTCCCGCCTGGACGTGGCGGGCACGATCTCCCAGGCGGTCGACGCGCTGATGGAGACCAAGGAGGACACGGTCTCGCAGATCCGGCGCGCGCACTCGCGGTATCAGGCCACCGGGGAGGCGCTGGTCGACTACGCGAGCGCCCTCGAGCGGGTGCAGACCGAGACGCTGCACGCACTGGAGCGGGCGCGGCAGGCGCGGGATGCGGCGGACTCCGCGGCCGGGACCCGGGACCGGTATCAGGACCTGGCGGACTCTGCGACCGACGCGGAGACCAAGCGGGAGTATCAGCAGCAGGCGGACAGCGCGGGCGGGAACGCGGACGACGCGAACGCTCAGGCCGCCTCGGCGCGCTCGGACATCGAGTCGGCGGTGGCCGACCGGGACCGGGCGGCGAACGACGCGGTCTCCCGCATCGAGGACATCACCGGCGGTGATGACCTGAACGACTCGTGGTGGGACGACTGGGGATCGAAGGTGGTGGCCGCGATCGCGGACATCGCGGACATGGTCTCCATGATCGCGGGCCTGCTGGCGGTCGTGGTCGCGTTCATCCCGATCGTGGGCACCGCACTGGCGGGGGTGCTGATCGTGGTGGCCGCGGTCGCGGCGATCGTGTCGGCGTTGGCGAACATCACCCTGGCCGCCACAGGGGAACGGTCCTGGGCCGAGGCGGGGATCGCGATCGCGGGCGCGGCGCTGTCGGTGATCGGTCTGGGCGGTGCGGCGAAGGCCGCCACGGGCCTGTCGAAGGCGGCGTTCAAGCAGGGCGCCAAGCAAGGTGCGAAGAAGGCCTGGTGCAAGGTCGGGTTCGGCACCTGCTTCACCGCCGGGACCCTGGTGCGCACGGTCGACGGCGATGTCCCCATCGAGGACCTCACGCCCGGGGACAAGGTCTGGGCCCACAACCTGCAGACCGGGGCCGACGAGCTGCAGCTCGTCATCGAGACGTTCGTGCGCACGACGACCACGCTGTATCACCTGACCATCGGCGGGTCCGTGGTCACGACCACGGACGAGCACCCGTTCATGGTCGCCCACATGGGCTGGATCCTCGCCCGGGACCTGCAGCCCGGCGACATCCTCGTGACCCCCGACACCGGCGACGGCACGGGCACCGGCACGGTCACCCTGGACCGGATCGACGTCGAGCAGCGCCCCGAGGACGACCCGGTCACGGTCTACAACGTCCACGTCGAGACCCACCACACCTACTACGTCCTCGCGGGCGACCTGCCCGTCCTGGTCCACAACGCCGCGGGGCACGGCAAGGCGGCCAACTCGGTGGGTCTCGCGCGCGAGGAGCGCGTCGCCAAGATCGTCGGTGGCAAGGTCGCCAAGGGCCCCGATGGACAGGACATCAAGATCAAGGTCGACGGTGTCGGCTCGACCGGGCTCGACGTCATTGGGCCCAACGGTGAGTACATCTTCGTCGGGGGCCCTGCCAAGGCGAAGGACCCAGCCAAGTTCGGCCACGCACTGAATGTGAGCAAGGCCGCGGCGGACCGGGACGGCGTCCGCGCCATGTACTACCTCGAAGACGGCACTCCCACGAGCGCGATCGATCAGGCGGGTCGAAAGCTGGGCGTCGACAACGTGTTCACGTTCCCCAAGGAGTAGCAGATGTCAGACGGTTTCCTCACGCTCTACGTCTCCGCCGTCCGCGGCACGTGGATCACCGACTGGGTCACGGGGACGGGCGCTCGACTGACGGCACCGGGCACCGACGGGTTGGTCGCCGTGCTCGACCTGGAAGGCGACCGTCACCTCGTCGACCGTGACCAGCTCTCCGGGCTTCTCGCCGAAAACGCCGACCGGACCTTCCAGACATGGTTGTCCGGGTCCGACGACATGATCGTCACGGTCCGACGACACCGGTACGGCGACGACGGGAGCCGGGGTTTCGTCGGCGTGACCTGCTACCTGGACGGACTGGATCCCGACGACGTCGACGCGGTCTCACGTGCGGCGCAGGAGGTGATCGAGACGTCCACCGCCGACGCCCTGGGTCTCGTCGTCGACCGCCGGGGCACGACGGCCGACGTCGACTGGGACTCGTTCGTGGCGTCACCCGGCGTCGTCCCGGCCGTACCGGACCTGCTGATCCTCGCCAGCCCGCAGGCCGCATCCGCAGCGACCCACGAAGGCCGGTGGAGGCCCGACACACCGGTCGTCGGGTTCAGTACCTTGGAGAACACGGCCGCCGGGTGACGGGCGTACGGAGCGTCCAGCGTCACGACGACAGGCATCGACTTCCGGAGGAGCAATCCGTGAAGGGCGCATTCATCGTGTCCACCGGGCTGCGCCTGTGACTCACCGACGTCTTCTTCATCACCGCGGTCGACGGGCGAATCGGACGTAGCCGAGCTGACACACCTGGACGTCACGTACCTCCATGGCTGTGCCCTCATGACGTTCTCCACGGAACCGATCAGCGAATGGCCCGGGCGTGGGGAAGCATCGAGCACCGCCGGCCGGCCATCGGCTGAACACAGCCCCGCGACGAATGTCGTCATCCAGTACCTGCGAGACACCGAAAGGCATCCTCCTCATGAGCGCGTCGCCAGAAGACCGGACCTCGGGACCGAGCCGCCCGGACCCGGCCGACAGGTCCCGCCCCGCCTCCGGCTCCGCCGTCCTCGCCGCCGCTCTCCTGACCGACGACCGCGACACCGTCGCTCGCGCACTGCGGGACGGCGTGGCGGTGGTGCCGCACCTCGAGCGGGAGGACGGGACGCCGCAGGTGCGGGTCTTCGACGCACCCGTCGGCTCGGCGAAGCCGTACGACGTGTGTCTCTTCTCCTCCCCCGAGGCTCTCGAGACGTTCCTCGGGGACGACCCGGGACGCGAGTTCAGCCTGCGTCGTCGCGACTCGCTCGCCCCGTTCCTCACGCGCCACGGCGCGGTGCTCGAGCGGGTCGTGGTCGACCCTGCCGGGCCGCACCCGATGGTCCTCGGCGTCGCCGAGACTCTGGCCGCCCTGGACCTCGACCCCGACGACGATCCGACGGGTATGTCCGACGACTCCGGGGCGGGCATCAGCATCGAGGGCCTGCACGCCATGGCCAGCGTGGACGAGCCCGGAGGGTCACGCGGCATCGGCATCGAGCTCAACCTGCCCGACCACTGGGCCCTGATCGACCTGGAGGACGAGGCGCAGCGCGACCTGCAGATCCGTGCGATCGTCAAGCAGCAGGGCGCGGGGCTCGGCGACCGCGGGGCAGGGCTGCGGCGCGACCTGCGGGAGCAGCTCACCGCGGTCGCCGCGAAGGCCGCGGCCGCGGGCGGGCAGGTGATGGCCTACCTGGTGCTGCCCGGAAAGGACGCCGCCCTCGCGCTCAACCTCACGCTGTACTGGCACGACCTCGGCCCCGAGGCCGGCGAGGTCACGCACCTGCAACGCATCCACGACCGCCTCCACCCCCGGCTCGGACCCGACGACGAGCTCACCGTCACCGACACCCTCTCGGGGCCGTTCCTGCGCCACGTCCGCGTCGGCCGGGGTGCGGCCGAGCTCGGCGGCCAGGACGTCTCCCTGCTCCTGGTCGACTACTGGGCGCCGGCTCCCGGCGCACGGTCCGTCGCCCGACTCGCGTTCTCCACCCCGCACGTCGAGATCCGCGACGCGATCCTCGGCCTCACCGACAAGGTCCTGTTCGCCACCGAATGGCTCATGAGCGCGCCCGGCGACGTCACGGGCCCGACCGACGCCGACGCCGCACCGGTGCTCCCCTGATCTCGGCCCGGGGCACGAGGACCTCGGTACCGTGTTCCGCTACTGCCTGAGGAGGAGACGTGCGCGCGATCGTGTTCGAGACCCACGGCGGCCCCGAGGCGCTGCACCTCGCCGACGTCCCCGACCCGCAGGCCGGGCCCGGCCAGGTGCGCGTGCGTGTCGAGGCGGCCGCCGTCAACGGCTGGGACGTGAAGTCGCGTGCCGGGGCGACCGGCGGCCCGGCGCCGACGTCGGCCGTCGTGCCCGGGCTGGAGGTGGCGGGAGTCGTCGACCAGGTCGGGGACGGCGTGGCCGGCGTCGCGCCCGGCGACCGCGTGGTCGGGTTCGCCGTCGGCGGCGGGTACGCGGAGCTCGCCCTCACGTCGGTCTTCGCGCGCGTGCCCGACGGGCTCGCCGCGACCGACGCCGTCACCGTCCCCGTCGCGGCCGAGACCGCGACCCGCGTGCTGCGCCTCCTCGACGTCCGGCCCGGGGAGACCCTGCTCGTGCACGGCGCCTCGGGGTCGGTGGGCGAGCTGGCCGTCCAGCTCGCCGTGCGTCGCGGCGCCCGCGTGATCGGCACGGCGTCGCCGCGGAACCAGGAGTGCGTCGCCGCCCTCGGCGCGACGCCCACCACCTACGGCGCGGGGCTCGTGGAGCGGGTCCGCGCCCTCGCCCCCGACGGCGTGGACGCCGTCCTCGACACCACCGGCGCGGGCGTGCTGCCCGACTCGATCGCCCTGCGCGGCGGCACCGAGCGCATCGTCACCATCGCCGACGACGCCGCGGCGGACCTCGGCGTCGAGGCCAGCTGGCGGTCCGAGCGCGACGCCGGCGAGCTCGCCGAGGCCGTCGACGCCCTGGCCCGCGGCGACCTCGTGACCACCGTCGGCGCGGTGCTGCCGCTGGCCGACGCGCCGAGCGCCCACGCGCTCGTCGAGACGGGCCGCGCGGGCGGCAAGGTCGTGCTGGTGCCCTGAGCAGGGCGTTCCCGCCCGATCTGCATCGGCGATCGTCTCACCAGGCGGTCTCATCCTCGCCCGTATCGCGGATGCTGCGTACGATCGCGTGACAAGCCATCCAGAGCGGCCGAGAGTCCTGGCTCGACGACGCCGCAGCAACCCGTTCTCCGACGGAAGCCTCCCGAGGACGAAGGTGCTCACGCCAGGATCGATGGAGTGACGCATGGTCGCAGAGGCATCCCTTTCGCCCACCCCGGCAGCTCAGCCGGCGTTGCCGGCACGCCCGACGGTCTCGTTCGAGCTCATGCCGCCGCGCCGGCCGGACGCCGCCCCCAAGTTCTGGGAGACGGCGCGCCGGCTCGTGGCCGCACGACCGGACTTCGTGTCCGTGACGTACGGCGCCGGCGGCGGTGACCGGGCGACCGCACGCCAGGTCGTGTCCACCCTGCTCGCGGGCACGCCCGTCCTGCCCGTGGCCCACCTGACCTGCGTGGGCGCGCACCGCGAGGACGTCTCCGCCGTCATCGACGACTTCCTCGACGCCGGCACCCGCGCGTTCCTCGCCCTGCGGGGCGACCCGCCGAAGGACCAGCCGGACTGGGAGCCGCCCGCCGACGGCGTCGCGTCCTCGATCGAGCTCGTGCACCTGCTGCGCGAGGTCGAGGCGCGGCGCTGCGCGACCGACCCCGGGGCCGCGCTGCGCGGCGCCGCGCGCCCGATGACGATCGCCGTCGCGACGTTCGTCGACGGCAACGTGCAGGCCGGCACCACCCGGGCCCAGGAGGTCCGGCGCCTCAAGGAGAAGCAGGACGCGGGGGCGAGCTTCGCCATCACGCAGCTGTTCTACGAGGCCGACTCCTACACCGACTTCGTCGCCGAGGCCCGCGCGGCCGGGGTGACGATCCCGATCCTCGCCGGGCAGCTGCCCACGACCGAGCCGCGCCGGCTCCGTCGCGTCGAGGAGCTCACCGGCGTCCGCGCGCCCCGGCACCTGCTGGACGCGCTCGACGCCCTGCCGGACCCGGAGGCCCAGCACGCCTACGGGACCGCGCGTGCCGTGGAGCTCGCCCAGCGCGTGCTCGACGCGGGCGCACCCGGCATCCACGTGTACACGTTCAACAAGTACCGTCCCGCTCTGGACCTGCTCGAGGGTGTCCACCTCGGCGGACCGGCGCCGGCCGACGCCACGTCGGACGGCGCGGACCTGGCCAGAAGGCCGTGGGTACCGAGCATCCCGACCCAGGCTCCCGCCGTCTGACGCGCGGAGCCCGAACTCTGGAGTGCTCATGTCCACCACATCGACACGCCCCACCCCCGCCACGGGATTTCCCGGTGGCACGATCCTCGGCTACCCGCGCATCGGGCGCCGCCGCGAGCTCAAGAAGGCCGTCGAGTCGTTCTGGGCCGGGCGCACCGACGCCGTCGACCTGGAGGTCGCGGCCGGCGCGCTGCGCCGCGAGACGGCCCGCCGCCTCGTCGACCTCGGCCTCAACCCCGACGACGGCTCCGTGCCCGGCGCGTTCTCCTACTACGACCAGGTGCTCGACGTCGTCGCGCTGCTGGGCGCCGTCCCCGAGCGGTTCCGCGACCTGCTCGACGACGCGGACGGCTCGCTCGAGCTCGACGGCTACTTCACCGTGGCCCGCGGCCGCGGCGAGGACGCCCCGCTCGAGATGACCAAGTGGTTCGACACCAACTACCACTACCTCGTGCCGGAGATCAGCGAGACGACGCCGGTCTCGTTCGCCGACCACCGCATCGTGCGCGAGTACGCCGAGGCCAAGGAGGCCGGCGTCACGACGCGCCCGGTGCTCGTGGGCCCGGTGACGTTCCTCGCGCTGTCGAAGGCGGCCGACGAGGCGGGCGAGGGCTTCCACCCGCTCGACCGGCTCGACGACGTCGTCGCCGCGTACGCCGACCTGCTCCGCGCGCTGGCCGCCGTCGGCGTGCCGTGGGTGCAGCTCGACGAGCCCGCGCTCGTCACGGACTCCCTCGACGTGCCGGCGGAGCGCCTGCACGCGGCGATCGCCTCGGCGTACCGCACCCTGGCGACCGACCTCGCGACGGCCACCGACGACACCGCCTCCGAGGACTCGGCGGGCGTGCGGCCCGCGATCCTGTTGACGGCGCCGTTCGGCGGGCTCGGCGACGACGGACTCGCCGTGCTCGCGGGCACCGACGTCGACGCGATCGCGATCGACCTGGTCAAGGGCGCCGTGCCCGCCGGCCCGGTCCCGGGTCTCGAGGACAAGACCCTCGTCGCCGGCGTGGTCGACGGGCACAACGTCTGGCGGGCCGACCTGGCCGCCAAGCTCGACGTCGTCGAGTCGCTGCGGGGCCTCGGCGCCGGGGCCCTCGCCGTCGGCACGTCGACGTCGCTGCTGCACGTGCCGCACGACGTCGAGGACGAGGTCTTCGACCAGCAGGCGGCGGGCACCACGCTCGACCCGCGCCTGCGCGACTGGCTCGCGTTCGCCGACCAGAAGGTGGGCGAGGTCGCGACCCTGGCCCGTGCCCTCGCCGACGGGCGGGAGTCCGTCGCGGACGCGCTCGCCGCGTCGTCCGCGGCCGTGGCCTCGCGTGCGACGGCGGAGGGCGTCGTCGTGCCCGCGGTGCGCGACCGGGCCGCGGCGCTCACCGACGCCGACTTCGCCCGTGGCCCGTACGCGGAGCGCGCTGCCGCGCAGGCCGCGCGGCTCGACCTGCCCCCGCTGCCCACGACGACGATCGGCTCGTTCCCGCAGACCCCGGAGATCCGCAAGGCCCGCGCCGCGTGGACGAAGGGCGAGCTGTCCGACGCCGACTACTCCGCCGCGATGCGGGAGGAGATCGGGCGCGTCGTGACGCTGCAGGAGGAGCTGGGCCTCGACGTGCTGGTGCACGGCGAGCCCGAGCGCAACGACATGGTGCAGTACTTCGCCGAGCAGCTCGACGGCTTCGCGGTGACGGCGAACGGCTGGGTGCAGTCGTACGGGTCGCGCTGCGTGCGCCCGCCGATCCTCTGGGGCGACGTGCAGCGCCCGGCGCCGATCACGGTCGAGTGGTCCGCGTACACGGCGTCGCTCACCGCGAAGCCGGTCAAGGGCATGCTCACGGGCCCGGTGACGATCCTCGCGTGGTCGTTCGTCCGCGACGACCAGCCGCTCGGCGACACCGCCAACCAGGTGGGCCTGGCCCTGCGCGACGAGATCGCGGACCTCGAGGCGGCGGGCATCGGCATCGTGCAGGTGGACGAGCCCGCCCTGCGCGAGCTGCTGCCGCTGCGCCGGGCCGACCAGCCCGCCTACCTCGACTGGTCGGTCGGGTCGTTCCGGCTCGCGACGTCGGGCGTCGCGCCGGCCACGCAGGTGCACACCCACCTGTGCTACTCGGAGTTCGGCGAGGTCATCGGCGCGATCGACGGCCTCGACGCCGACGTGACGTCGGTCGAGGCGGCCCGCTCCCGGATGGAGATCGTGCCGGAGCTCGCCGACGCCGGGTACTCCCGCGGCATCGGGCCGGGCGTCTACGACATCCACTCCCCGCGCGTGCCGTCGTCCGACGAGGTCACCGAGCTGCTGACGCTCGCCGTCAAGGCGATCGACCCGGCGCTCGTGTGGGTCAACCCGGACTGCGGGCTCAAGACCCGCCGGTACGCGGAGGTCGAGCCGGCGCTCGCCCACCTGGTCGCCGCCGCCCGCGAGGTCCGCGCGACCCTCTGACCGGTGCCGTCGCCCGGGTGACGCAATAGACGTCGACCCGGGCGACGGTCCCGTGCCACCATGGAAGGGCCGGTCGTGCCCTCGGGGCGCGAGCGGACCACGACTTTTCCCACGAGCGAGGAGACAGCGATGCCGGGCGTCGCAGGGAGCGGGGTGGGCCACCAGGCCTGCTCGGGCAGTCCCGCCTGCCCCGGCACCGCCTCCGTCTGAGCCCCGTCGGGGCCGGCAGGTGAGGCGGTGCGGGGCTTCGCCCTGCCCACCCCCGCTCACCTGAAAGCCGATCCCCCATGACCCCGCTCACCGAGCAGCAGCTCCGCGCCTCCCTCGTCAACGCCACCCGCAGCGAGCGGCAGCGCATGATCGTCCCCGACCTCGCCGAGGTCGACTGGGACCGCCTCGACTACCTGGGCTGGCGCGATCGCAAGCAGCCCCTGTCCGCGTACGTCGTCATGACGCTCGACGACGAGCCGGGCGCCGAGCCAGTCGGCGTCCTCCTGCGCGCCACCGAGCGCACCGGCCCGCGCCGCGCCGCCATGTGCGCGTGGTGCGAGGACGTCGTCGAGACCCGCGACGTCCAGCTCTTCGTCGCGAAGCGCGGCGGTGCCGCCGGCCGCAAGGGCGACACCATCGGCACGCTCGTCTGCGGCGACTTCCGCTGCTCCCGCAACGTGCGGCGTCGTCCCACCCTTGCCGAGGCGGGGCGCGACGACCCCGGCGTCCGCGAGGCGATCGTCGAGCGGCGCGTCGCCGCCCTGCGCGAGCACACCCGCAAGTTCCTGGACGAGGTGCGCCGCACCGCCTGACCGGCGCGGGCTCCGGCGTTCGCCGAGGGCGATCACCGTGGATCTGGCACTCTCCCATCGAGAGTGCTAAATCTTCTGGTGTAGCCACGGCGGCGCCGGAGGGGCCGGCCCGCCGTTTCGCGACAGGGGCCGCCAGCGCGGCCTCATGACGAGGAGGTGATGCGCGATGGCTACCTACCGGGACCCGTTCCAGGAGATGGACCGACTGTTCGGCTCGCTCGCCCTGAACGGCCGGAGCGCTCCGGGCATGCCGATGGACCTGTTCCGCGAGGGCGACCACTACGTCCTTGCGGTCGACCTGCCCGGGATCGACCCCGGCAGCATCGACGTCTCGTGCGAGGACCGGACACTGACGATCCGGGCCGAGCGCACGCCACGCTCCGCCGAGGGGCAGTGGCTGCTGCGCGAGCGCACCACCGGCACCGTCGCCCGGCAGCTCACGCTCGGCCGCGGGCTGGCGCTGGACCAGATCTCGGCGTCCTACGCCGACGGCGTGCTCACGCTGACCATCCCCGTCGCGGAGGACGCCAAGCCGCGCCGCATCGAGGTGACCCACTCCGCCGCCCCCACGGCGATCGAGGCCGGCTCCTGACCGCACGCCGCGGGCCCGGCGCGCCGGGCCCGCGGCACGTCAGCGGTAGAAGCCCTCGCGGAGGTTGATGCCGTGCTCGACCCACGCCTTGAGCGCGGCGAGCATGCCGGTCCAGCCCTCGCAGTTGCCGAACGCGTTCTTCGCGCCGCCGGCCGTGAGGGCCCAGGACGACTCGGTGATGGTGACGAGGGTGCGGGTGTCGTCGTCGAGCGGCTCGAGCTCGAACGTGGTCGTGGTCGACGCCGACCCGTCGGCGGTGTCCGCGCCCTCCCACCGGATGACGATGCGCCGCGGCGGGTCGGCCTCGACGACGGTGACGGGGAACCGGCCGGGGAAGTCCGCGAAGTCCCAGGACACGTCGGCCCCGGGCTCCAGGCGCCCGCGGGCGCCGCCGGTCGTGAAGTACCGGGACAGCTGTGCGGGGTCCGCGATGGCCTCGTAGACGTCGCGGCTCGGGCGCGAGACGCGGCCCGAGACCGTGAAGGTGAGCTCGGAGAGTGCCTGCTTCTCGTTCATGTTGTATTTTTATCACATGAACTCCTCGGCGCCCAGGGACGACGACGACCCCGCCGACGACGACGCCGTGTTCAAGGCCCTCGCGGCGCCGGTGCGCCGGCGCATGCTGGACGCGCTCAAGGAGTCCACCCGCACCACCGGCGAGCTGTGCGCGCTGTTCCCCCAGCTCGACCGCACCACCGTGCTGCAGCACCTGCGCGTGCTCGAGCGGGCCGAGCTCGTCACCGGCCGGAAGGTCGGTCGCGAACGCCACCTCGCGCTCGCGCCGCTGCCCATCAAGCGCCTCCACGACCGGTGGATCGGCGAGTACGCGCGCGCCGCCGTCGACCTGCTCGGGCGGCTGGACGACGACGCCTGACCGGCGCGTGGCCCCTGCCGGCTCGCGTCAGGTCGCGGCGGGCAGCACCAGCGTCGCGGCGCTGACGACGCCCACGACGGCCGCGGCGACCGCCCCGGCCGCCTCACGGACCACGCTCCCCCGCCACCACGTGGCCGCCAGCTCGCGCATCCGGGCATCGGCCTCGCGGCGGCGGTCGCGCGGGACGCGGGGCCGGAGCCAGCCGGAGCCCTCGGCGAGCGTGAGGAGCGCGGCGGTGCGGTCGCCGGGCGCGGCGCCGTCGAGCAGGACGCCGTGCACGCGACGACGCAGGGCGGCGACGGCCGGCCCGTCCACCGTGCGCCACCGGGTGCTCCGGAGCACGCCCCAGACGGCCCGGTCCTCGCGCCGGAGCAGGCCCTGGGCGACGAGCCCGTCGAGTAGCGGCCGCTCGACGCGGCGCGCCAGCACGTCGACGAGCTCCGTCGCGCGACGGGGGACCGACGCCGCGAGGTCGAGGACGTCGTCGAGCTCCCGGCGCCCGGTCGGCGCGCGGTCGAGGACCACGACCGGTCCCTCGTCGCCGGCCGTCGGGGGCAGTGCGACCCGGCCCGCGATCACCAGCTCGACGAGCAGCGCGCCGGCGAGCCGGTAGGGGGCGTCGTCGAACACGGACGGCCCGGTGCGCAGGTCGTCGTGGGCCAGGAGCAGCAGCTCTTCGGCGATGAGCACGTGGTCGGACCTCCCGTGAAGCGCCTGGTCGTGGCCTCGTTGCCTACCAGTGCGCCGACTCTGCCACACCCGACCGCGCCTGCGGCACCCCCCACGGGTTACCGTCCTGCAACGGCGCGGGCAGCGCGTCCTGCGGGGCGTCCTGGAACGTGACGCCGCGCAGGAACCGGCCGATGGCGGCCGTGCCCACGGACGTCGCGTCGCTCGTCGTGGCCGGCCACGGGCCGCCGTGCTGCATCGCCGGCGTGACGGCGACGCCGGTGGGCCACCCGTCGACGAGCACGCGCCCCGCGTGCCGGCCCAGGGTGGCCAGCAGCCCGGCCACCTCGGCCCCCTCGTCCGGCCCGCGGTGCACGGTCGCGGTGAGCTCGCCGGGGAAGAGCTCGGCCACGACCGCCCCCAGGTCCGTGCCCTCGGGGTAGGTGACGAGCACGCCGAACGGCCCGAACACCTCCTCGAGCACCGTGTCGCGGTGCTCGCGCAGGGTGGCGAGGTCTGTCTCGACGAGGGTGGGCGTCGCGCGGACGACGCCGTCCTCCCCGGCGTCGGCGACGCCCTCGGCCAGCACCGTGACGCCGGGGGTGCCGAGGACGGCGGAGCGTCCCGCGACGTACCCGGCGCCGACGCGCGCGTTGAGCAGCGCGTGCGCGGGCACCGCGGCGGCCGCCTCGGCGACGACGTCCCCGAGGTCGTGCCCCTCGGGGACGAGCAGGAAGCCGGGCTTGGTGCACAGCTGGCCGGCCGAGCCGCTCACGGACCCGACCCATCCCCGGGCGATCTCCGCGCCGCGGTCGGCGAGGGCGGCGGGACGCACGAGCACCGGGTTGAGCGAGCCGAGCTCGCCGTAGAACGGGATCGGGTCGGGGCGCGACGCCGCGGCATCGGCGAGCAGCCGGCCCACGCGCGTGGAGCCGGTGAACGCGGCAGCCCGGACCGCGGGGTGCCCCAGCAGGTCACGACCGGCGTCGTCGCCCTCGACCAGGGCGAACGTGCCGTCCGGCAGCCCGGCGCCGGCGAGGGCCTCGGCCATGAGGTCGGCGACCCGGCGGGACAGCTCGACGTGCCCGGGGTGCGCCTTGACGACCACGGGGCAGCCGGCGGCGAGCGCGGCCGCGGTGTCGCCGCCGGGCACGGAGAACGCGAAGGGGAAGTTGCTCGCCGCGAAGACGAGCACGGGCCCGACCGGCCACAGCGTGCGGCGCAGGTCGGGGCGGGGGCCGAGCACGAACTCCGGGTCGGCGGCGTCGAGCCGCACGTCGAGGTAGGCGCCGGCCTCGACCACCTGGGCGAACAGCCGCAGCTGCACGCGGGTGCGCTTCAGCTCGCCGCGCAGCCGCGCCTCGGCCAGCCGGGTCTCGGCCGCGGCGAGCGCGACCAGCTCGTCCTCGTGCGCGCCGAGCGCGTCGGCGACGGCCCGCAGCGCGTCGGCCCGGGTCGACGGGGGGAGGTCGGCGAGCACCGGCGCGGCCGCGGCGGCGGCTCGCGCCGCCGCCTCCGCGTGCGCGGGGGCGGTCGTCCGGGCATCGGTGGGGGTCGTCATTCTCTGCACCTCAGAACTGGAAGCCGGTGGGGAACGGGTCGCTCGGGTCGAGCAGGTAGGTGCCCAGGCCGGTGACCCAGGCACGGCCGGTGATGGTGGGCACGACGGCGGGGATCCCGGCGACCTCGGTCTCCCCCACCAGCCGGCCCACGAAGCGCGAGCCGATGAACGACTCGTTGACGAAGTCCGTGTCGAGGGCGAGCTCGCCCCGCGCCCAGAGCTCCGCCATCCGGGCGGACGTGCCGGTGCCGCACGGCGAGCGGTCGAACCACCCCGGGTGGATCGCCATCGCGTGCCGGGAATGCTCCGCGGTGGAGCCCGGCGCGATGAACTCGACGTGATGGCAGTGGTCCACGCCCGCGATCGTGGGGTGCGACGGCGGGGCCGTCGTGTTGATCGCGTCCATGATCGCGAGCCCGGCGGCGAGGATGTCCTGCTGGCGGGCGCGGTCGAACGGCAGCTTCACGTCGTCGAGGTCGACCATGGCGTAGAAGTTGCCGCCGAACGCCAGCGAGTAAGGGACGGCGCCGAGCCCGGGCACGTCGACCTCGTCGTCGAGCCGCACGACGAAGCTGGGCACGTTCTCGATCGTCACCGACTCGGCGTGCCCGTCGCGCACCTCCACCCGGGCGACGACCACCCCGGCCGGGGTGTCCAGCCGGATGGTGGTCGTCGGCTCGGTGACGGTCACCATGCCCGTCTCCACCAGCACGGTGGCGACGCCGATCGTGCCGTGGCCGCACATCGGCAGGCAGCCGGAGACCTCGATGTACACGACGCCGAAGTCGCAGTCGTCGCGCGTCGAGGGCTGCAGGATGGCGCCGCTCATCGCGGCGTGCCCCCGCGGCTCGTTGACGAGCAGCTTCCGCACGTCGTCGAGGTGCTCGATGAAGTGCAGCCGCTTGTCGTTCATCGTGGCGCCGGGGATCACCCCGAGGCCCGACGTGACCACGCGGGTGGGCATCCCCTCGGTGTGCGAGTCGACGGCGGTGAAGGTGCGGGACGATCGCATGGTCGGCCTCTCTGGGACGGGCCCGGTGCCGGGCTCGGGTGGTTGTCCAGGCTCAGCGCTGGGCGATGTACGCGAGGGCCTTCTCGGTGTCGGCACGCACGGTGGCCTCCTGCTCCGGGGACAGCGGGCCGCGCGGCGGGCGGGTCTCGATGCCGAACGGGCGCCCCGCGATCTGCGTGGACAGCTTGATGGCCTGCACGAACTCGGTGCGCGAGTCCCAGCGGAACATGGCGACCACGTTCTCGTACAGGTCCCGCGCGTCGGTGATCTTCCCGGCCCGCACCAGCTCGTAGAGCTCGACGGCGACCTCGGGGATCGCGTTCGGGTAGCCGGCGAACCAACCGGTCGCGCCCATCACGAGCGACTCGAACAGCAGGTCGTCGGCGCCGGCGATGACGTCGATGTCGGCCACCTCGCGCAGCTCGGAGATCCGGCGCACGTCGCCCGAGAACTCCTTGATGGCGACCACGTTCTCGAGCTGCGCGAGCTCGGCGACGAGGTCCGGCGTGAGGTCCACCTTGGTGTCGAACGGGTTGTTGTAGACCATGATCGGCAGGCCCACCTCGTTGACGCGGGCGTAGTGCTCGACGATCTCGCGCCGGTTGGCCCGGTAGATCGTCGGCGGCAGCAGGAGGACGGCGTCCGCGCCGTCCTCCTGGGCGAGCTCGGCCCAGTGCTGGGCCTGGTGCCAGCCCACGCCGTGCACGCCCGCGATGACGATGCCGCGGCCGGCGACGGCCTCCACGGCGGTCTGCACGACCTTGCGGCGCTCGTCGTCCGTGAGGGACGAGTACTCGCCGAGCGAGCCGTTGGGGCCCACGCCCCGGCAGCCGGCGTTCATCAGGTGGTCGACGTGCGCGGCGTAGCCCGCGTAGTCGACGGCGAGCCCGGCGGGCGCCGCGGCGTCGGGGGTGAACGGCAGCGTCGTCGCGACGACGACGCCGCCCAGGTCGATCTTCTGGGAGCTCATGCGGTGTGTCCTCTCGGTTCGCGCGCCCCGACTTCGGGGCGCGAGGGGTCGGTGTGGGTGGGGTCGGACCACGTGGGGTCGTCGGGCAGGGTGGCGAGGTCGCCGAGCCGGACGGGCACGACGAGGGGCCGCCGGTCGGGCACCGCGGGCGTCGCCCCCGTGCCCTCGTCGGCCGCGGGCCCCGCGGCCCCGACGAGCTCCGCGACCGTGCGGCCGCAGATCCTCGCCTGGCAGGGGCCGAGACCGGCGCGGCTGGTGAGGCGGACGGAGCGCAGGTCGGTCGACGCGGTGGCGCAGGCGGCGGCGCGCAGCGTGCCGGCGTCGACCTCCTCGCAGCGGCAGACGAGAGTGTCGTCGCGCAACCACGACGTCCAGCCGCTGCGGATGCCGTGCGCGGCCTCGAGCCGGCGCGCGAAGTCGGCGGACCGCCCGCGACGGCGGACGGCGCGGGCGAGCGCCGCGTCGTCGGACACGGCGTCGGGCGCGGCATCGTCGGAAGGGGAGGCGGCGTGGTGCCCGGCCACCCAGCCCTCGGCGAGCGCGGCCTCGGCCCCGCCGATGCCGGTCAGCTCGCCGGCGGCCCACACGCCGGGCGCGGTGGTGCGCTGGCGGTCGTCGACGACGACGAAGCGGTCCGGCGAGATCGCGCACGCCGCCGCGACGGCGAGCTCGAGGCGCGGCGTGAACCCGTGCGAGACGCACACGGCGTCGGCCGCGACGGTCCGCTCGGTGCCCGGCACGGGCGACCACCGCGCGTCGACGCGCGCGATCGTCACCTCCTCGACCCGGCCGTCCCCGCGCACGGCGACCAGGGCCTCGCCGACCCGGTACGCGACCCGGTGCCGGGCGAGCGCGGCGGCGTACCCGCCGAGCTCGCCGGTCTTGTGCGCCGCGCCCAGCAGCCCGGCCGGCCGTGCGCCCCACCCGCGGACCAGCGCCGCCGGGGTCGCGGCCTCGTGCACCGACAGCACCCGCGCGCCGGTGCGCAGCAGCGACGTGGCGACCGGCAGCAGGAAAGGGCCCGCGCCGGCGACGACGACGCGGTCGCCGACGGCCACGCGCTCGGCCTTGGCGAGGGCCTGGGCCGCGCCGGCCGTCGTGACGCCGGGCAGCTGCCACCCGGGGAACGGGAGCGTCCGGTCGTGGGCACCCGTGGCGAGCACGAGCGCGTCGGGGGTGAGGGTGAGGTGCTCGCGCCCCCCGGCGTCGGCGGGGCCGACCAGCACCCGCAGCCGCACGCCGTCGTCGAGCCGCTCCAGCGCCCACACCTGGGCGGACGTCAGCAGCGTGACCCGCGGGTGCCCGGCGACGACGTCGCGCAGCGCCGTGAACGTGCCCCAGCCGTGGTGGAAGGAGGCCTCGTCGGGCGAGGTCCCGCCGCCCGGGAGCACCCGGTGCCGCCAGAACTGGCCGCCCACCTGGTCGGACGCGTCGAGCAGCGTCACGTCGGCGCCCGCGCGGGCCGCGGCGCGCGCGGCGGAGAGGCCGGCCGGCCCGGCTCCGACCACGACCACGGTGCGGCGGCTCACGAGGTCACCCCCGGCAGCGGGTCGTGCTGCGTCTCGACGACGTCCCCGTCCGCGGCGCGCCGCAGGCACGCCCGCACGTCGCGGGCCCCGTTGACGGTGACGAGGCAGTCGAAGCACACCCCGATGCCGCAGAACACGCCGCGGGGGGCGCCGTCGACGCTGGTGGTGCGCCACGACCGCCGTCGGGCGGCCAGCAGCATCCCCGCGATCGTCTGGCCCTCGGTGCCCGCGAAGGGCTCGCCGTCGAGCGTGATGGTCAGCGGGCGTGGCTCGGCGTCCTGGTGGTGCGTGGTCATGAGGCCTCCCCTGGCTCCTCGGAGGGCGAGCCGGCAGCGAGCACCGCCGGGCGGTCGACGCGGAACGGCGCGGGGTCGACCTCGGGCTCCGCGCCGGTGAACAGGTCGGCGAGCAGCTCGCCGCTGACCGGCCCCAGCCCGATGCCGGCGCCCTCGTGCCCGGTCGCGACCCACAGGCCGGGGGTGCGGGGGTCCGGGCCGACGATCGGCAGGTGGTCGGGGACGTAGGGGCGGAAGCCGAGGTAGGTGCGCATGACGCTCGCGTCGGCGAGGAACGGGAACAGCCGCACCGCGCGGGCGGCCATCTCGCGCAGCACGACGGCGCGCAGCCGGTCGTCGAAGCCGACCTGCTCGCGGCTGGACCCGATCAGCACGGTGCCGGCTGCGGTGGACTCGACCACGCTCGACGTCTGCAGCGCGGCGTCGCCGGACTGCGTGGCACCGACGTAGTCGCCGTCGTAGACCTTGTGCCGCACGGCGTGCGGCATCCGGGTCGTCACCAGCACCATCCCGCGGCGCGGGCGCACGGGCAGCGCGACCCCGAGCCGTGCGGCGACGACGCCGGACCACGGTCCTGCGGCCAGGACGACGGCCCCGGCAGGCACGTCGCCGGCGCTGGTGCGGACGCCGACGACCCGGTCGCCGTGGCGCAACGCGCCGGTCACCTCGACGCCGGTGCGCACCCGCGCCCCCGCGCGGCGGGCGGACGCGAGCAGCGCCTCGGCTGCGGCGACGGGCTGCACCTGCGCGTCCTCGGGGTACCAGACCGCGGCCGTGAGGCCGGGGTTGAGGGCGGGCTCGAGCTCGAGGGCGCGGGCGACGTCGATCTCCCGCGCGTCGACCCCGGCGCCGCGCTGCCGGGCGGCGAAGTCGCGCAGCGGCTGCGCACCCTCGGCCGTGGTGGCCGCGACGAGGCCGCCCTTGGGGTCGTACTCGACGGCCGGGAAGCGCGGGCCCAGCTCGTCGGCCAGCTCCTCGACGAGGGTCGGCCAGCGGCGTGCCGCGTGCTGCGCGAGCACCAGCTCGGGGCCGGGCTCCTTGTCGGAGACGAGCAGGTTGCCCTCTCCGTGGGCGGTGGTGCCCGACGCCGCGCCGCCGCGGTCGAGGACGGTCACGGCGAGCCCGCGGCGCGCGAGAGCGCGGGCGCACGCGGCGCCCACGATGCCCGCCCCCACGACCACGACGTCGTCGGTCATCGGCTGCTCCTTGGGTCGATGCTCGGTAATATGTCACATACCAAGGCTGGTGAGGGGCCGGCCACGTCGCCGGCCCTGCCGGGTCAGTCCTCCTCGGGTCGCCCCGCCCACCAGCCGGTGGTGTGGCCGATGTGGCGGCGCATGAGGTCCCGCGCCCCGGCGGCGTCGCCGGCCGCGAGCAGGTCGAGCAGCTCGTGGTGCTCGGCCGCCGACTGCTCCAGGTGGTCGGTGGCGACCATCTGGGACAGGCCGAGCAGCCGCGCGCGGCTGCGCAGGTCGGCCACCACGTCCACGAGCAGGGGGTTGCCCGCCAGGGTCGTGAGCCGCAGGTGGAAGTCCCGGTCGGCCTCGAGATAGGTCACGAGGTCGCCCGAGCGGGCGCCCGTGACGATGGCGTCCGCCTGCTCGCGCAGGGCCGGCAGCGCGCCCTGCGGGAAGCGACCGGCCAGCTTCTCCATCGCCGGCGGCTCGAGCAGCTGGCGCACCTCGGCGATGTGGCTCAGCATCTCCGGCGACACCTCGGTGACCCGGAAGCCCTTGTTGCGCACCGCGGTGACGAACCCGCGCTTCTCCAGGTCCAGCATCGCCTCGCGCACCGGCGTGGCGGACACGGCGAAGCGCGCGGTGAGCGACGGCACCGAGACCAGCGTGCCCGGGGCGAGATCGCCCGAGACGATCGCCGCGGTGAGCGCCCGCGACACGGTCTCGCGCAGGCTCACCGGCGCCTCGATGCGGCGGAACGACGCGACGGCTTCCGACATGAGCACTTCCTCACGGGGGCTGGTCCGGGGGTGGTGGACATCACAGTAGTGCATGATATGTTACCGCCCACATCGGCTGGCAGGTCAAGACGACCCGCCGGGCGACGGGCACAGGGACCGCGACCCGGCACCCGGCCCACCTGCAGGAACGGCGCAGTTCCGGGCATCTTCCCGGGGTGCGGACCACCCGGCGGACGCGAGGACGCGGACGGCGGCAGCAGTACCGGACGACGACGTCACGCCGGCTCGCCCTGGGCGACGTGGCCGTGCATGTGCAATGTGATATACCACCGAGGAGATTTCGTGGCCATCACCCCGAACCTGGCTCCCGTCCCGACCCGCGCCCCCGCCGTCGCGACGGCCGGCCGTGCCGGCACCCCGCTCGGCACGGACCGCGTGCGCCTCACCGGCGGCCTGCTCCACGACTGGCAGCGGCGCAACCGCGTCGTCACCGTCCCGCACGTCGTCCGCGAGGTGCGGCAGGCCGGGAACCTCGACAACTTCCGGCGGCTCCACGACCCGGCGGTCGGCGACTACCGCGGGCGCTACCCGTTCCTCGACACCGACGTCTACAAGACGCTCGAGGGGATCGCCTACGAGCTCGGCCGCGAGCCGGCCGACGAGGGCGAGGCCGCGGCGCTGGAGACGGCCCGCGACTTCTTCGAGGAGTCCGTGGCGCTGATCGAGCGGGCCCAGCGCGCCGACGGCTACCTCGGCACCTTCTACCAGTCGCCGCAGAGCCCGAAGGAGCCCTGGCAGGACCTCTCGTGGGGCCACGAGATGTACAACCTCGGCCACCTCGCCCAGGCCGCCGTCGCGGCGTCCCGCCAGCTCGGCGACCGCCGCCTGCTCGACGTCGCCGCCCGGTTCGCGGACCTCGTCGTCGAGCGCTACGGCCCCGACGGCGAGCCGGCGTACTGCGGCCACCCCGAGGTGGAGATGGCCCTCGTGGAGCTCGCCCGCGAGACGGGCGACCGCCGCTACCTGGAGCAGGCCCGGCTGTTCGTCGAGCGCCGCGGCGCCGGGACCCTCGAGCACACGATCTTCGCGGCGGACTACTTCCAGGACGCCGTGCCGCTGCGCGAGCTGGGCTCCGTCACCGGGCACGCCGTGCGCATGGTCTACCTCGCGGCCGGGGCCACCGACGTCGCGCTCGAGACGGACGACGACGCGCTCCTCGCCCACCTCGAGCACCTGTGGGACGACATGGTGGCCCGCAAGTCCTACCTCACCGGCGGCATCGGCTCCCGGCACTCCGACGAGGCGTTCGGCGACCGGTTCGAGCTGCCCGCCGAGCGCGCGTACGCCGAGACGTGCGCCGCGATCGGGACGGCGCAGTGGGGCTGGAGACTCTTCCTCGCCACCGGCCGCGCCGACGTCCTCGACCACGTCGAGCGGGTGCTGCACAACGCGTACGCGGTCGGGCTGTCGGAGGACGGCGCCGCCTTCTTCTACGACAACCCGCTGCAGCGCCGCCCCGACCACGAGCAGCGCAGCGGCGCCGAGAAGGACGGCGAGCTGCTGCGCCGGGCCTGGTTCGGCTGCCCGTGCTGCCCGCCCAACGTCGTGCGCTGGACGTCGGAGCTCCAGGACCACCTGGCCGTGGCCGACGACGACTCCCTGACCCTCGCGCTGTACGCGAGCGCCGCGATCGACTCCCCCGCGCTCGACGTGGACGTGACGACCGACCTGCCGTGGGACGGCCGGGTCACCGTGCGCGTGCGCCGCGCCGCCGACGGCCCCACGACGCTCGCGCTGCGCGTGCCCGCCTGGGCCGACGGCGCCACCGCCGCGGTGGACGGTGAGCCCGTGGCCGAGCTCCCGGCCGACGGCTGGCTCCGGCTGACCCGCACCTGGGCTCCGGGCGCGACGGTCGTGCTCGACCTGCCCATGCCGGTCCGCGCCGTCACCGCGCACCCGCACCTGGACGCCGCGCGCGGCAGCGCCGCCGTCCTGCGCGGGCCGCTCGTGTACTGCGTCGAGCAGCAGGACTCCCCCGCCCCGGTGGACGACCTGCTCCTCGCCGCCGAGGACGTGCCCCGGCTCGTGGTCGACGAGGACCACCCGTGGCGCGTGCTGCGCGGCGACCTCGCCGTCGCGCCGCCGAGTGGCGACGACCCGTACCCCCCGCTGGGCGCCACGGCGCCCACCACGCACCGCGCGCCGGTGGCCCTCGTGCCCTACGCGCTCTGGGGCAACCGCGAGGTGGGCGCCATGCGCGTCTTCCTCCGGACGTCCTGACCCGCACCACCGCACCACCGCACTCCCCGACCGACCCGTCGCACCATCCCCACCCTGGGAGGTTTTCCATGACACGACGAGTGACCAGACCAGCCCTCCGTGCCGCAGCGTTCGGCGTCGCGGCCCTCCTCGCGCTCGGCGCGTGCTCCTCCGGCGGCGGAGGCGGGAGCTCGACGGCGAGCACCGCCGGCGGCCTCGAGGGCGAGCCCGCCGAGGGCGGCGTCGTGCAGGTGCTGCAGAACGCCGACTTCTCCTACCTCGACCCGGCCAAGGGCTGGGACGGCGGCGTGAACAACTTCTACCGCCTCGTGTACCGCACGCTCACGACGCCGGCGTCGGGCAGCGCGGAGGACCCGAACGAGATCGTGCCCGACCTCGCCACGGACACCGGCACCGTGTCGGACGACGGCCTCACCTGGACGTTCACGCTCAAGGACGGGCTGAAGTTCGACAACGGGGACCCGATCACGTCCGCCGAGGTGAAGTTCGGCGTCTCCCGCGCCTGGGACCCGGAGATCGGCATCGGCTCCCCGTACGCCAAGCAGGTCATCGACGCGCCGAAGGACTACGAGGGGCCGTACAAGTCCGGCGACCTGCCGACCATCGAGACGCCCGACGACACCACGATCGTCTTCCACCTCAAGGCGCCGTTCCCCGACTTCCCCGCCGTCGCGTCGCAGCCGAACTTCGCGCCCTTCCCCGTCGGCTCCGGCGCCGGTGACGAGTTCCTCAACGACATCGTCGCGTCCGGCCCGTACACGCTCGACGAGTACACCCCCGGCAGCGTGATCACGCTCGTGCGCAACGAGAACTGGGACGCGGCCACCGACGAGGTGCGCACCGCCAAGCCGGACGGCTGGAACTTCCAGCTCGGCCTCGACCCGGCCACCATCGACGAGCGCCTGCTGGCCGGTCAGGGCACCGACGTCAACGCCATCGGCGGCAACCTGCAGCCCGCGACGCTCGCCCGCCTGCAGGACCCGAAGTACAAGGACCGCCTGGTCGACTGGCCGGGCGTCTGCACCACGTACATGGGCCTGAACACGACCAAGAAGCCGCTCGACGACGTCAAGGTGCGCCAGGCGATCTCGTACGCGGTGGACAAGGCGGCCGTGCAGAACGGCACCGGCGGCACGATGCTCGCCGACATCGCCAGCACGACGATCCCGGAGTCGGTCGCCGGGTTCAAGGACTTCGACCTCTACCCCAGCGAGGGGAACGCCGGCGACGTCGACAAGGCCAAGGAGCTGCTCGCCGAGGCGGGCTACCCCGACGGCTTCGAGATGACGCTCGACATGCGCACCCAGCCCAAGCTGCAGGCGCAGGCCGAAGC
Organism: Isoptericola sp. NPDC019571; assembly: GCF_044389385.1. Taxonomy (NCBI): domain Bacteria; kingdom Bacillati; phylum Actinomycetota; class Actinomycetes; order Micrococcales; family Promicromonosporaceae; genus Isoptericola; species Isoptericola sp. NPDC019571. Next base: position 254,800 of record NZ_JBIRXZ010000004.1, on the reverse strand, counting down.
CGTGCAGCAGTCGCTGTCCCGCGTGGGCATCAAGGTCACGTTCAACCCGATCGACACCTCGAAGTTCTACGAGACGATCGGCACGCCCAAGCTGCAGAACGACGCCGCGATCACGGGCTGGTGCCCGGACTGGGCGTCGTCGGCGAGCACCGTGATCCCGCCGCTGTTCGACGGGCGCCGCATCACCGACAAGGGCAACTCGAACCTCGCCCAGATCGACGACCCGGCGATCAACTCCGCCATCGACGACGCGCTCGCCATCACCGACCCTGCGGCGGCGAACGAGGCGTGGGGCAACCTCGACGAGCAGGCCCTCACCGAGGCTCCGATCGTGCCGCTGCTGGTGGAGAAGGTCGTGCTGCTGCCCGGCGAGAACGTCACCGGGGTGTACTCCAGCCCCGGCGTCGCGACCGGCGGGCTCGACTACACCGGCGTCGGGCTCAAGGACCCGAGCAAGGGCTGAGCCATGACCATCAGCATGACCACGCTCGAGGCAGAGACCGGGGGCGCGCCGTCCGTCGGCGTCGCGCCCCCGGCGCCCCGGCAGGGCGTCTGGCACCATCTGCTCCGCCACCGCGGGGCGGTGCTGGCCCTGTCGTACATCGCGCTCGTCGCGCTCCTGGCCGTCGCCGCGCCGCTCGTCGTCAAGCTCTCCGGCTGGGGACCGTACGAGTTCGACCAGACCGCCATCGACCCGAATCTCGGCGGCCTGCCGATCGGTCCGCTCGGCGGGATCAGCGCCGAGCACTGGTTCGGCGTCGAGCCCGGCACCGGCCGCGACCTGTTCGCACGCATCGTCTACGGAGCGCGCACCTCCATGCTCATCGCGCTCGCCGCCACCACGCTCACCACGCTGCTGGGGGTCCTCTTCGGGCTCCTCGCCGGGTACCACGGCGGCAAGGTCGACCAGGTCGTGTCGCGCGTCATGGACTTCCTCATGGCGTTCCCCGCCCTGATCTTCATGATCGCGATCCTGTCGGCGCTCCCCGCGAGCAACCGCGCGCCGCTGCTCGTGCTCGTCATCTCGGTGTTCGGGTGGCCCTACCTCGCCCGCGTGGTGCGCGGCCAGACGATGACGATCACGCAGCGCGAGTTCGTCGAGGCGGCCCGGGCGTCCGGGGCGTCGGGCTGGCGGATCGTGCTGCTGGAGATCCTGCCGAACCTGCGCTCCACGATCATCGTCATGACGACGCTCGCCGTGCCCGGGTACATCGGCACGGAGGCGGGGCTGAGCTTCCTCGGCGTGGGCGTCGTCCCGCCGACCCCGTCCTGGGGGCAGATGATCGCGCAGTCGATGAGCTGGTACGCCGTCGACCCGATGTACTTCCTGATCCCCGGAACCTTCCTGTTCCTGCTCGTGCTGTCCTTCACGGTCCTGGGCGACCGGCTCAAGGACGTCGTCGACGCGGGGGAGAGGCGCTGATGGTCCGCTTTCTCGTGACGAGGCTCGCCGGCATGGTGGGCGTGCTGTTCCTCGTCGTCCTGTTCACGTACGCGATCTTCTTCGCGCTCTCCCCCGACCCCGCGGTGCAGATCTGCGGCAAGAACTGCACGCCGGAGCTGATCGACCAGATCCGCACCAACCTGGGCCTGGACCGGCCGTTCTACGAGCAGTTCCTCGGCTTCCTGTCCGGGCTGTTCGTCGGGACGACGTACGGCACGGGCGCCAACGCGATCGACTGCGCGGCGCCGTGCCTGGGCTACTCCTTCCAGACCGGGCAGCCCGTGCTCGAGATGTTCGAGCAGCGCTTCGGCGTCTCGGCCACGCTCGCCGTGGGCGCGGCCGTGCTGTGGCTGCTCATGGGCGTCTCGGGCGGCATGATCGCCGCGATCAAGAAGGGCACCTGGTTCGACCGGGCCGCGACCGGCGCCGCGCTGGGCGGCGTCTCCATCCCCAACTACGTGCTCGCCCTCGTGCTGCAGTACGTGCTGGTGGTGCGGCTCGGGTGGCTGCCCTTCCCCCAGGCGGTGCCGTTCGCCGCCGACCCCGGGCAGTGGTTCCTCAACTTCGTCATGCCGTGGCTGGTGCTCGCGTTCACCTACGCTTCGATGTACCAGCGGCTCACGCGGGCGAACGTGCTCGACACGCTCGACGAGAACTTCGTCCGCACGGCGCGCGCCAAGGGCCTCGCCCCGCGGCTGGTGTGGCGGCGGCACGCGCTGCGGCCCGCGCTGACGCCGGTCGTGACGCTGTTCGGCATGGACTTCGCCGGCCTGCTGGGCGGCGCGATCATCATCGAGACCGTCTTCGGCCTCAACGGCATCGGCAAGATGGCGTCCGACTCCATCACCAAGAACGACCAGCCGGTCATCATGGGCGTCACACTCGTCGCGGCCTTCCTGGTCATCGTCGGGAACGTGATCGTGGACATCGTCTACACGACGATCGACCCGCGCGTCCGGATCGGAGCGAGGGCATGAGGGGGCAGGCATGAGCACGCTGCTCGAGGTCGAGGACCTCACCATCACCTTCCGGACGGCCCACGGGCCGGTCGACGTCGTGGACGGGCTCTCGTTCACGCTGGAGCAGGGCGCGTCGCTGGGGATCGTCGGCGAGTCGGGCTCCGGCAAGTCGATGACGTCGCTGGCCGTCATGGGCCTGCTGCCGCCCACGGCGAGCCTGCGCGGCCGGGTCTCCCTGGACGGCGCGGACCTGACGTCGCTGCCCGAGTCGAAGGTGCGGCGCCTGCGCGGCGACCGCATGTCGATGATCTTCCAGGACCCGCTGTCGTCGCTGAACCCCTACTACTCCGTGGGGATGCAGATCGAGGAGGCCTACCGGGCGCACCGCCCCGGGGTCACGCGGCGGCAGGCGCGCAAGGTCGCGGTCGAGGCGATGGAGCGCGTGCACATCGCGGACGCCGCGCGGCGCGTGGACCACTACCCGCACCAGTTCTCCGGCGGGATGCGCCAGCGCGTGATGATCGCGATGGCGCTCTCCACCGAGCCGGACCTGCTCATCGCCGACGAGCCCACCACCGCGCTCGACGTCACCGTGCAGGCCCAGATCCTCGACCTGCTCCAGGAGGTGCGCCGGGAGACCGGGACGGCGCTGATCCTCATCTCGCACGACCTCGCCGTCGTGTCGGAGATCGCCGAGGACGTCGTCGTCATGCGGCACGGCGTGGCCGTGGAGCAGGCCCCCGCCGAGCGGCTGTTCTCCGACCCGCAGCACCCGTACACGCGGGCGCTGCTGGACGCCGTCCCCCGGATCGACGACGAGATCGGCGAGCTGCGCGGTATCGACGCCGCCGCCGGCGTGGGAGGGAAGCCATGAGCACCACCAGCACCGGGCAGAGCACCGGGCAGAGCACCGGGGCGAGCACCGGCGAGAGCACCGTCGCCCCCGCGAGCGCGCCGGCGGCCCCGACGTCGCAGTCGTCCGAGCCGCTGCTGCGCGCCACGGACCTGGTCAAGGAGTTCGCGGTGCCCGGCACCGGCGGGCTGCTGGGGCGGGCGGACACGTTCCGGGCGGTCGACGGCGTGAGCCTCGAGGTCCGCGCCCGCGAGACGCTGGCGCTCGTCGGCGAGTCCGGGTCCGGCAAGTCGACGACGGCGCGGATCGTCGCACGGCTGACGGACGCGACGTCGGGCGAGGTCGTCTTCGACGGCGAGCCCGTGACGCGCGCGAAGGGCGACCGGCTGCGGCGGTTCCGCAGCGACGTGCAGGTGGTGTTCCAGGACCCGTACTCGTCGCTCAACCCGCGGCACACGGTGGAGCGCATCGTCACCGCGCCGCTGGTCTACCAGGGGCGCGAGGTGCCGGGCGGCACCCGGGCGTTCACGCAGCAGCTCATGGAGCGCGTGGGCCTGGACCCCGACCACCACCGCCGCTACCCCTCGCAGTTCTCCGGCGGCCAGGCGCAACGCATCGGCATCGCCCGCGCGCTCGCCGTGTCGCCTCGGCTGGTGGTCTGCGACGAGGCGGTCTCCGCGCTCGACGTGTCCGTGCAGGCGCAGATCATCAACCTGCTGCGCCGGCTGCAGCGCGAGGAGGGGTTCAGCTACCTCTTCATCGCGCACGACCTCGCGGTGGTGCGGCAGATCGCCGACCGCGTGGCGGTGATGTCGAAGGGCCGCATCGTCGAGCAGGGCGAGCGCGACGCCGTCTTCGACGACCCGCAGCACGAGTACACCCGGACCCTGCTGGCTGCCGTGCCGCGCATCCGCCCCGAGTGGGAGCGGGCGCGGCGCGAGGCGGCGGAGGCGCGGGCCGCGACGGCCACGCCCGACCGCGAGGCCGAGGCCGCCGGCACCGAGGAGGAGACGACCGCGTGACCACCTATCACCTGCCGGGGCTGCACGTCACGGAACGCACGACGGCGGTCCCCCTCGACCACGCCCGGCCCGACGGCGAGCAGATCGACGTCTTCTGGCGCGAGCTGGTCGACCCCGAGCGCCGCGGCGACGACCTGCCCCTCCTGGTCTACCTGCAGGGCGGGCCGGGCGGCGCGTCACCCCGTCCCCTGAAGCGCGACGGCTGGCTCGACGAGGCCCTGACCACGTACCGCGTGATCCTGCCGGACCAGCGCGGCACCGGCCGCAGCACGCCGCTGGACGGCGAGGCGGTCGCGGCGCGCGGCGACGCCGTCGCGGGCGCCGACTACCTGGCATGCTTCCGGGCCGACTCGATCGTGGCCGACCTGGAGCACGTGCGCCGCACCCACTACGACGGCCGCCGGTGGGCGAGCCTGGGCCAGTCGTTCGGCGGCTGGATCACGCTCGCCTACCTCTCGACCGCGCCGGAGGGTCTCGCGGCCTGCTACGTGACCGGCGGCATCCCGGGGACGCCCGCGAGCGCCGACGAGGTCTACCGGCGCACGTTCGCGCGCGCCGAGGCCAAGACGCGCCGGTACTACGACCTGTACCCGCAGGACGTCGACGCCGTGGCCGCGATCGCCGACCGGCTCGCGGAGGGCGACGTGCGCCTGCCCGACGGCGACGCGCTCACCGTGCACCGGTTCCAGTCCCTGGGGATCGACCTGGGGATGAAGCCCGGGTCCGAGCGCCTGCACTGGCTGGTCGACGAGGCGTTCGTGCGCCCGGGCCGCCTGTCGCACGCGTTCCTGGAGCAGGTGCTGGTGCGCTCGTCGTCGGCGTCGAACCCCTTGTTCTGGACGCTCCAGGAGTCCATCTACGGCGACGGGGCGAACGGCCCGACGGCGTGGGCGGCGCAGCGCGCCCGCGACGAGCGGCCACAGTTCGGGCCCGACGAGCGGCCGCTGCTGCTCACGGGCGAGATGGCGTTCCCGTGGATGTTCGACGAGGTGCGGCTGCTCAAGCCGTTCGCGCCGGCGGTGCACGAGCTCGCCGCGCGCCGGGAGTGGAGCCCGCTGTACGACGTCGAGCGCCTCGCCGCGAACGACGTGCCGCTGGCCGCGGCGGTCTACTTCGACGACATGTACGTGGACTCGGGGCTGCAGCTCGACACCCTGTCCAGGCTGGGCGGCTCGCACGCCTGGGTGACCAACGAGTACGAGCACGACGGGATCGGCGACCCTCGGGTGCTGCGGCGCCTGCGGGACCTGGTCCGGGACGCAGGAGGAGAACGACGATGACGCAGCAGACCCACGACCACCGGCCCCCGCACTCGGGGAACCGCACCCCGCGCCTCACGGAGGTGCCGGCCTTCACCGAGATGATCGCCCAGGGCTGGTCCACCGACGTCGTACCCGCCCGGGTGCCCGACGGCGCGGCCGAGGCCGCCGCGGCGCACCGCGCCCGGCTGGCGGAGCGGCTCGGCGGGCGGACCGTCGTCGTCGGCGCGGGCCGGGCGCCCGTGCGCAGCAACGACACGTCGTACGACTTCCGGGCCGACAGCGACTTCGTGTGGCTGACGGGCTGCCAGCTCGAGGACGCCGTCGTCGTGCTGCACGGGGCGGACGCCGTGCTCTACGCGCCGCCGCCCGCGCGGCCGGGCGACCCGGCCTTCTTCTCCGACGCGATGCACGGCGAGCTGTGGGTGGGCGCCTCCCCCGGGCTCGGCGAGTGGGCGCGGGCGCTCGGCGTCCCGGTGCGCCCGCTCGCGGACCTGGACGACGCCCTGGCGCACGGCTCCGGCTGGTGGGCCGGGCGCGCCGTGCCGGACGACGTCGTGGCGCGGCACGGGCTGGAGCCCTCGGCCGAGCTCGCCCGGGCGTGCGCGGACCTGCGCATGGTCAAGGACGCCTGGGAGGTGGCGCAGCTGCGCGCCGCCGTCGACCACACGGTGACGGGCTTCGAGGCCGTGGCCCGGGAGATCCCCGCGGCGGTGCGGTCCGGCGGCGAGCGCTGGCTGCAGGGCACGTTCGATCGGCACGCCCGCACCACCGGCAACGGGCCGGGCTACGCCAGCATCGTCGGCAGCGGCCCGCACGCCCCCACCCTCCACTGGGTGCGCTGCGACGGCCCCGTGCTCCCCGACGCCGCCCTGCTGCTCGACATGGGTGTCGAGACGACCACCCTCTACACCGCCGACGTCACGCGCACGGTGCCGCCGTCGGGCCGGTTCAGCCCGGAGCAGCGCGCCGTGCACGACCTGGTGGAGAAGAGCCACCGGGCCGGCATGGCGCACGTGAAGCCGGGCGTGAACTACCTCGACTTCCACTACGCGGCCATGGAGGTGATCGCGCAGGGCCTGCACGACTGGGGCCTGCTGCCCGTCTCCGTCGACGAGGCGCTGTCGCCGCAGGGCCAGCATCACCGCCGCTGGCTCGTGTGCGGCATCGGGCACCACCTGGGCCTCGACGTGCACGACTGCGCGCACAGCGACTGGCAGCAGTACATGGGCGCCGACCTGGAGCCGGGCGTCGTCATGACCGTCGAGCCAGGCCTGTACTTCCACGCTCACGACCTCACCGTGCCGCCGGAGCTGCGCGGCATCGGCGTGCGGCTGGAGGACGACCTGCTCGTCACCCCCGACGGCCACGAGGTGCTCTCCGACGCCCTGCCCATCGACGCCGCCGGCGTCGAGGCCTGGACGTCGGCGCTGCTGCCCGCCGCCGTCTGAGGCGTCCCCGCCCCGGCGCCTGCCGGGGCGGGGCCGAGCAACACCCGCGTCACCCCCGTCAGGCAGGACCTCCGCAGACGAAGGGAACTGGTGTGAAGAACGGACGAGACCGGGGCGGGCTGCCCGCCCTGACGGCAGCAGCGACGGCGGCGGCGGTGGGAGCGTCGCTGCTCGTGGGAGCGGGCACGGCGGCCGCGGCCGACGCGCCGCCCGAGATCCCCGTGGCGGCGGACGGCACCGTCGCCGTCGACCCGACGTACGACGGCCCCCAGGTCACCGAGGTCCGCGTGATCAACGAGGGCAGGTTCCTCGAGGTCTCGTGGGACCGGTACGTCGACGAGACCGCGGCGGTGAGCCCCGAGAACGTCACGCTCAGCCAGGGCGGCACCACCGTCGCCCTCACCGCCAAGCCTGCCACCGGGCCCACGGACACGATCTTCTTCGACAAGGACAACCGGCAGATCGCCGCGTCGGACGCGAACAGCATGGCGCGCCTGCCCGACGACCTGCACCTGGCGAGCATCGCGTACACCGGCACGCTCGACCCCGACGAGCCGCTCACGGTCACCGTCGACGGGTCGCAGATCGAGGACGCCGAGGGCCGGCCCGCCGAGGACGTGACGTACACCGGCGTCCCCCGGCTCGACTACTACACGCAGTCCGTGACCACCGGATCCGGGATCGTCGTCAAGGCGAACCCGCGCGTCGACCCCGCCACGCTCGACCTGGCCGCCGCGCAGGTGGACGTCCAGCTCGGCAAGGCCGACAACGGGATCGCGGCGCGGATGGCCGACTTCGGCTGCTCGCTCGCCGTGTACGCGGCGCGCGAGAACGCCTATCTCGTGCCCGAGCATCGCGGCGGCTACGACCCCGAGATGTACGACGTCGAGGGGTACGGCGGCAGCGAGTGGAACGGCTGCGTGTCGTCGATCTCCGAGCGCAACGTGCTGCGCACGCGCGACGACGAGAACGCGTTCCTCAACACGGGCTACCGGAACGAGAACATCCTGGTGCACGAGTTCGGCCACGCCGTGCGGCTCGTGGGCATCGAGACGCTGGCCGACAAGAGCCTCTCCGACGAGCTCTACAGGGCGTACGAGAACTCGTGGTCCACCGGCCGGTGGCCGAACACGTACGCGATCGGCAACATCGACGAGTACTTCGCGACGCTGTCGGCCATCTGGTTCGACGTCATGGCGGAGAAGCCCGACTGGACGGACGGGGTGCGCAGCCCGATCAACACCCGGGCGGAGCTGAAGGAGTACGACCCGCAGGCCTACGCGCTGTTCGCCAAGGTCTACCCCGCGGATCTCACGCTCCCGGCCCCGTGGGACGAGCCGGCGCCCGACGTCTACCACGGCGACTTCACGCAGGTGCCCGAGGCGCCCGAGCGCGTCACCGCCGAGGGCGTCGACTTCGCGACGGACGCGTTCCGGATCGTCGCCGACGGGATCGGCACCGAGTACCAGATCGACCGGTACGCGGGCGACGGCGACCACCCCGAGCGGGACATGGTCGTCTGGTCGAGGTGGGGCGACGGCGTGTGGTCGCTCGCCCCTGTCGGCGGCGGCGCGTACACGATCGCCGCGTCCGACGGCTCCGGCGCGCTCGCCGCGGTCTCGGACACCGAGGTCCGGTACGCCGGCGTCCGGGCGGACGCGGACGACCCGCGGCAGCGGTGGACGTTCGCACCGGACGCCTCGACAGAGCAGGAGCACGACGGGCAGCTCGTCAACGCGGCCACCGGCGGTGCTCTCGACGTCGACGGCCACACCGCGTCGGGCGTCTCGCTCACCCTGTCGGACCCTGCCGCCGCGACCCGGTGGCTGCTGGAGGACACCACCCGGACCGCGGCGCAGGGCGTCGGCGCCTACCTGCTGCCGGACGTCACCGCCCCGGAGGTCACGTCCGCGTGGGCCCACCCGAACCGGAAGACCCTGACCCTCGACGCGACGGACGACGCGTCCGGCGTCGCGCTCGTGGAGTACCGGGTCGGCCGCGGCGAGTGGACCACCTACGGCGGGACGATCCGCATCCACCCGCACGACCGTGTCGAGGCGCGTGCGACGGACCGCGCGGGGAACGTCTCGGAGGTCCTCGTCGTCACGCGGCGCTGACCGGACGACGTCACGACACAGGTGGTGGGCTGCGGGTCAGCCCCGCTCGTGCGCGCCGATCATCGGGAGGCCGAAGGCCAGCCCGACGGCGAGGATGCCGCCGACGACCATGTAGGGGTCCAGGGTCGGGTTCCCGCCGGAGGCGCCGGAGCCGAGCAGCACCAGACCGCCCAGGAAGAGCACGAGCGCGCCGAGGAAACGGCCGAGGACGGCGCCGGTGGGCTCGGACTTGACGCGCGGATTGACCTGGAAGTCGCTCATGGTCCGAGGATATGCCGACCGCGGCGGGCGGGGCGAACGCCCGCCGCGGTCGGTGCCGCGGCGCTCAGCGGCGCACGCGGACGGCCATCTCCTTGCTGCGGGTCTCGCCGGCGGCGTTGGTGAGGACGGCGACGTACCGGTGCGTGCCGGGCTCCCGGTCCGCGAGCACGGTGGCGGCGGACTGCGCCTCTCCCCCGGTCCCCGGGACCAGCTCCTGCCGGTCCACCTCGACGCCGTCCTCGTAGAGGACGTAGCCGGTGGCCTGCGTGCCCCACCACTTGTCCATCGCGACGACGTAGTCCCCGTCGCCGTCGCCGTTGTCGTGCGACAGCGTGGGCGTGCCCGGGTTCGCGTCGGTCACCCGCACCGTGTGGGGGCCGGCGCACGGCGTCGTCCCCGCCGCGTTGACGAGCTCGCAGGTGTACGCGTACCTGCCGTTCTTCTTCCCGGTGACGGGGACGGCGATCCGCTGGGCGCCCGTGCCGCCGTGCGCGAGCTTCTCGGAGTGGATCAGCGCGCCGTCCTCGTACAGCCGCAGGCCGGTGGCGTTCTCGCCCCACCACAGGTCGACGAGCACGCGGTAGTCGCCGTCGCGCAGGCCGGTGTCCCAGCCGTTGTCGTCGCTGATCCGGGCGGTACCCGGCGCCCCGGCGGGCACCAGGACGTCGAGCGTGCCGACGACGCCGTTCACCTCGACCTCGACGGTCGCGCGGCCGGGCGCGACGGCGGTGGCCTCGTGCGTCGCCGGGTCCAGCGCCAGCACGGCGCCCGACGGCGCGTCGTCGGGCGAGCCGACGAACACCCGCTCCCCGCCCCAGCGGGACGACACCGGCCACGCGACCGGCACCTGGCGGGTGCCGTCCTGCGTGAGCAGCGCGCTGACCTGGCCCGACGTGCCCACGGCCAGCTCCTCGGGCCCGCTCACCGCGACGCTCTCGGCGCGCGCCTCGACCTCCCAGGAGAACCAGCCGCCGTCGCCGGTGCCCTGCGCCGCCGGGTCGACGCCGATCATCGACCAGCCGGTGAACCCGCCGTCTCCGGGCGTGCTCGCCGGGCTCTTGCCCGAGTTGCCGTTGACGACGTACGGGACCCCGTCCGCGGTGGCCGCGTGGAAGACGCCCACGTGCGACCCGACGGAGGCGAGCTGCTTGCCCGACGTCTCGCGGAAGTCCTCGAACCAGCCGCGCAGCGTCTCCGCCTCGACCCGGTCGACGAGCTGGCTCGCCCTCGTGGGCAGCGGGTCGTCGAGCGGGTGGTGGAAGAAGGTCACGACGCCCGTCACGGCGTCGTCCGCGGCCGCGTCGTCGAGCGCGTCGCGCAGGGCGCGGAGCTGGGCGAAGTCGCTGCCCAGGCGACCGCTGGACGAGTCGAGCATGACGAGGCGCGTGGTGCCGCCGTCGCCGCGCGGGTCGGGCACGTCGACGACGTGCGTCCGCTCGCCGAACTCGTCCTCGAAGTTCTCGATGGACCCGCCCATGACCTCGTGGTTGCCCGGCAGGTAGTACCAGGGGAAGTCGGCGTCGGCGAGGCCCTCGTCGAGCACCTCGCGGGCCAGGTCGAAGTCGGCGGGCGACGCCTCGTCCACCAGGTCGCCGTTGATGACGAGCAGGTCCGGGTCGGCCGCGACGATCTCCGCCAGCGCCTGCTTCGCGCCCAGCACCGCCCCCGACCCCGGGTCCCGGGCGACGAACTGCGCGTCCGACAGCACCGCGACGCGCAGCGGCGCGTCGTCCGTCGCGCCGTCGGCCACGACCACCGGGTCCTCGACCCGCTCCGCCACCGGCGCGTCGACGTCCGGCGGCACCTGCGCGCGCAGGTCCGAGACGACGACCTCGCCCGTGTACTGCTCCGCCGCCCGCGTCTCGAGGAGGCGCAGGCGCTGCAGCGTGAGCGGGAACGCGACTCCCTCGGGTACGACGACCTGCACCTGGCGCCAGCCCTCCCACGACACGGTCGGGCCGTCGAGGTTGGTCACGACCCCGTCGCCCTGGCGCACCTGGAGCCGCAGCCACGCGCCGTTCCCGTCGCCGTGCACCCACGCCGTGAGCGTGCGCGGCTGCCCGGGCACCACGATCCCGCCGTCCGGCGCGACGGCGTACTGGCCGCGGGTCGCGGTGGACTGCGTGAAGTCGTAGGTCAGCGTCAGGCCCGCCGAGCCCTCGTGGCCCTCGGCGGGGGTGACCGAGCCGCCGGGCGCGCGGTCGTGCGCCGAGGTCCAGCGGTCGGCGTCCGCCAGGTCCGCCACGACCACGTCCTCCAGCGAGACCGCCACGGCGACCTCGACCTGCTCGTCCCCGACCGCGAGCGTGAAGGTCGCGGCGCCCGCGCCCTGCAGCGCCCGCACCGTGAACGACCCGTCGGCCGCCGGCTCCAGCGCGGCGACGCCGTCGCCGCCCGTGACCTCGACGTCGCGCGCCTCGACCGGCGCCGCGTACCCGTCGGCGTCGTGCCCGACGACGGTGAGGGACGCCGTCGCGTCCGCGTCCGGGAGCGTCACGACCGGCTCGGGAACGGTGAGGCGCTCGAGGCCGCCGAGCACCGTGAGCTCCGCGGAGCCCGTCGCCACCCCGTCCGCCGCGGGGGTCGCGGCGCGGACGGTCGCGGTGCCGGCCGCGACGCCGGTGACGCCCCCCGCGCCGTCGTCGGCGCGGGCGACGGCGGCGACCGCCGCGTCGGTCGTCGTCCAGTCGTCCGGACGGGTGTCGACGGGGGCGCGGGACTCGTCGTACCCCGCCGCGGTCAGCGTGCGGTGCAGGCCGGGGAAGACGCGCAGCGCGTCGCCGGCGGGCGCGGCGCCCGTGGGCACGGCCGCGCGCACGTCGAACGCGTGCACCTCGCCGGACCCCTCGGGGGTGAACAGCCCGAGGCCGTTCGCGTCCAGGCGCTCGCCGCCGTCCGACGGGCTGTTCAGCACGCTGGTCCCCGCGTCCCCGGGCAGCCGCGCGACCATCGTCGTCGAGCCGCCGCCGTCGAGGTTGATCGCGTCGTCGGCGCCGAGCTGATCGAGGAACCGGCCCAGCTCGGGCAGGGAGGCGCCGATGCTCTGCGCCTGCCGGCCGTCGACGACCACGAGGTACGCCGTCGTGCCGTCCGCGCTGAGGCCCACCGCCGTGCGGGGGTGCCGGAGCGTGGCGAAGTCGCTGGTGGACGACGTGACCTCGCCGTCCTCGAGCAGCCAGTCGTCGGGGTCGCCGCCGATCGCGGTGCGGAGCTCGCCGAGGTCGTCGCGCAGGCCGTACGCGAGCGTCACCTCGTCGCCGGGCGCGAGGGCCGCCAGCGCGTCGGCCGCGGCCCCGGGCCGGGCGACGACGGCGCGGACGTCGGCGGGCAGGCGACCGGATCCCGGCGCGCCCACGGAGACGACGGTCCCGGCCGCGCCCTCGTCGCTCCCGGGTGCGGTGCGGACCTGCACCTCGACGCCCTGCTCCCCCGCGCCGAGCGGGCGGGTGCGGGCCGCGTCGCCCCAGGCGGCGTCGAAGACGGCGACGCCGCCCGCCGGCACGGCGGTGACATTGAGGCCCGCGACGGGCAGCTCGGGCGCGTCGTCTGCCGTCCCGAGGGTGACGGTGCCCTCCAGGAACAGCTCGGCGAGGCGCGCGACGCCCGACGAGTCGACCGTCAGCGCCTTCTCGCGGCCGGGGGCGGCGGACTTGAGCAGCGTGCCGTCGTCCACGGCCGCGCCGAGCGCGGCGCCGGAGTTGTTGATGTCGAAGAAGTCGCCGTTGATCGCGGCGACGGCGCTGCGGTCGGCGGCCATCTCGCTCACGGTCGCGTTGCCGGCGACGGCGTCGGGGCCGAGGTAGCCGAGGCGCGGCCCGTCGTCCCGGCCGAGGTGCGCGACGAGCACCTCGCCGCTCAGCCAGCCCTCCGCGGAGACGCGCGCGAACTCCGTGAGCTCCAGCCCCGGGGCGATCAGCCGCTCCGCGCGCTCGGTGACGATCGCCGCGCCCGCGTCGTCCAGCGGCAGGTCGGCGACGTCGTCGGAGACCGTGCCCGCCGTGGCGGGCGCGACGCCGGCGGTGGCGAGCGGCAGGTCGGGATCGGGCGTCGCGGCCGCGGCGGCGCCCGCGGGCACCGCCATCGCCAGGCCGAGCAGGAGACCGACCCCGAGGGGCACGGTCCGTCGGGCAGGGGGCAGTGCTCGGCTCTGTGCTCGGCTCACTGGGGGATCCTCCGCTGGTCGGGCCGGGACGTGCGCCGTCGCAGCGTCCCGCGACCAGGTTGCCACCAACTTTCACTCTGTCAACCAGCAGGGAAACTTTTCGCCGTCGAGCGGGCGCCGAAACGCCGCCGCACGGCGCGCGACCGACGTCCGGATCCGCCATGGTGGAACGCATGGACCGCCGACGCTCCTCCTCCCGCCCCGCCCGTCGCACCCGCGCGCTCGCCGCGCTGGGCGCGGCGGCGCTGACCGCGACGACCGCCGTCGTGGGCACCACCGCCGCGTCCACGGCGAGCGCCGCCCCGCGCGACGACGTCAAGGTGCCGACCGCCGTCGGGTACGGCGGCGCGATCAGCACGGTGGACCCGGAGGCGAGCCGCGTCGGCCTGGAGGTGCTGCGCAAGGGCGGCAACGCGGTCGACGCGGCGGTGGCGGCGGCCGCGGCGCTGGGGGTGACCGAGCCGTACAGCGCCGGCGTCGGGGGCGGCGGGTACTTCGTGTACTACGACGCCGACAGCGGCGAGGTGCAGACGATCGACGGTCGGGAGACGGCGCCGGCGGAGATGCCGAACGACGCGTTCGTCGACCCGGCGACCGGCAAGCCGTACCCGTTCACCCCGGACCTGGTGACCAGCGGCGTCTCGGTCGGCACGCCGGGCACGCCCGCGACCTGGCAGACGGCGCTCGACGAGTGGGGCACCTACTCCCTCAAGAAGGCGCTGAAGCCGGCGACGCAGCTGGCGCGGCGCGGGTTCGTCGTCGACCAGACGTTCCACGACCAGACGGCGAGCAACGCCGAGCGGTTCGCCGCGTTCCCCGCCACGGCGGAGCTGTACCTGCCGGGCGGTGAGCCGCCCGCCGTCGGCAGCGTGTTCCGCAACCGCGACCTGGCGGACACGTACGACCTGCTGGCGAAGCGTGGCACCGACGCGTTCTACGGCGGCGAGCTCGCGGCCGAGATGGTGGACGTCGTGCAGCACCCGCAGACCTCGCCGGACACCGACCTGCCCGTGCCGCCCGGCTTCCTCGACCTCGACGACCTGGCCGGGTACGAGGCGCTGCTGCAGGACCCGACCGTCTCCGACTACCGCGACTACGACGTCTACGGTATGGCGCCGTCCTCCAGCGGCGGGTCCACGGTGGGCGAGGCTCTGAACATCCTCGAGACGTTCGACCTGGCCGGCATGGACGACGCCGCCTACCTGCACCACTACCTCGAGGCGAGCGCCCTGGCCTTCGCCGACCGCGGCGCCTACGTGGGCGACTCGGCGTTCGTCGACGTCCCGCTCGACACCCTGCTGTCGGACGACTTCGCCGCCGAGCGCGCGTGCCTGCTCGACCCGGAGGCCGCGGCGACCAAGCCCGTCGCGCCCGGCGACGTGGACGCCGACGACGCGGCGTGCGGGGAGACGATCGCGCCCGCGGACTCCGACACGGAGAACGTCTCGACGACCAACCTCACCGTGGTCGACGGGGACGGCAACGTCGTCGAGTACACCCTGACGATCGAGCAGACCGGCGGCTCCGGGATGCTCGTCCCGGGCCGCGGCTTCCTGCTGAACAACGAGCTCACCGACTTCTCCACCGTGTGGGCGGCGGACGACCCGAACCGCATCGAGCCCGGCAAGCGCCCGCGGTCGTCGATGGCGCCGACGATCGTGCTGCGCGACGGCGAGCCGGTCCTCGCCCTCGGCTCGCCCGGCGGCTCCACGATCATCACGACCGTGCTGCAGACGCTCACCAACCACCTCGACCGCGGCATGCCGATCGGCGAGGCGCTCGCCGCGCCGCGCGCGGCGCAGCGCAACACGGCGTCCGTCACCGCCGAGCCGGAGTTCATCGAGGCCTACGGCCCGGCGCTCGAGGAGTACGGGCACACGCTCGTGCCGTCGGGCGACGCGTTCACCTCCGCCGCCGAGATCGGGGCCGCCACCGCCGTGCAGCTCGGCGACGACGGCCTGCTCACGGCCGTCTCCGAGCCGCGACGGCGCGGCGGCGGCGCGGCGATGGTGGTGCACCCGGCGGACCGGTGAGGCGTCGGCGCTGCAGCCGCGGCGGTTGCTCGTGCTGCTCCAGGAGGGCGGCGACGAGCACGGCGAGCCCGACGCCGGCCAGCACCCCGGGCCGGGTCCTCATGCCCGCGGGCGCAGCGACCTCCGGCGTCAGCCGACGACGAGCTTGCGCAGCAGCGCCTCCAGCTGCTCGCGCTCCCCACGCGAGAGGGGACCCAGCAGGCCCTCCTCGAGCTCGAGGTGCGCGGGGTACGCCTCGTCGATGAGCCGGCGCCCCTCGGGCGTCAGCGTGACCACCCGCCCGCGCCCGTCGCCGGCCCGCGCCTGCCGGGCCACGAGCCCGGCGGCCTCCAGCCGGTCGACCCGCTTGGACGTCGCGCCGGCCGTCACCATGGTGTGCTCCGCGAGCTCCCCCGGGTTGAGCGCGAACGGGTCGCCCGCGCGCCGCAGCGCGCACAGGACGTCGAACTCGCCCTCCCCGATCCCGAACCGCCGGTAGTTCGCGACGAGCGCGGCGGTGAAGTCGTCGGAGATCCGACGCATCCGCCCGATCACCGCCATCGGGCTCGGGTCGAGGTCGGGGCGTTCTCTGCGCCACTGCTCGACGAACGTCGCGACGCGATCGACCTCAGCCATGGGGCCATCCTACTTTCCACGGAAAGTAAGATGCTTTCCATGGAAACTTCTTCCGGGCCGCGCCGGGCCTGGCTGCGCGTCCGCTGGCCCCTGGTCGCGGCCGTCGGGCCGGTCGCGTTCGGGTCCACCTACGTCGTGACCCACCACCTCCTCCCCGGGGGCTCCCCCCTGTGGGGGTCGGCGATCCGCGCGCTGCCGGCAGGCGTCGTCCTGCTGCTGGTCGCGCGCCGGCTGCCCCGCGGGTCGTGGTGGTGGCGCTCGGTCGTGCTCGGCACCCTGAACATGGGGATCTTCTTCTGCCTCGTGTACGTCGCGGCCCAGCTGCTGCCGTCCAGCGTCGCCGCCTCGCTCATGTCGCTCAGCCCGATCGCGATCGCCGGCGCGGCGTGGCTCCTGCTCCGTGAACGGCCCACGCCGCGCGTCGTCGTCGCGGCCGCCGTGGGCGGCGCCGGCGTCCTGCTGATCGTCGGCACCGCGACCGGCGCGCTCGACGGCTGGGGCATCGCGGCGTCCGTCGCCTCGATGGTGCTCTCGTCCGTCGGCGCCGTCCTCACCAAGCGCTGGCAGGACGGGACGCCCGTGCTCACGGTCACCGCGTGGCAGCTCGTCGTCGGCGGCCTCGAGCTGCTCGTCGCCGCGGCGCTCGTCGAGGGCGCGCCGCCCGCGCTCTCGGTCACCGAGTCCCTCGCGTTCGCGTACGTGAGCCTCGTCGCGACGGCGCTCGGGTTCGTCTGCTGGTTCAGCGGGTTCCGCCACCTCCCGGCCGGGGCCGTCGGCGTGATCGGCCTGCTGAACCCTGTCACCGGCGTCACGCTCGGGGTCCTCGCCGGGGGCGAGGTGCTCACCGGGTCCCAGACGCTCGGGATCGGTCTCGTGCTGGCGAGCGTCGCGCTCGTCAACGCGGGAGGGAGGACCAGGCCCCGTCAGGGCGCGCCGGGGACCCCGGGCCCCGAGCCGCGCGTGGCCGCCTCCAGCAGCTCCAGCACGTGCACGTAGTCGCGGCCGGTGGCGCGCGACATCCCCATCTCGCAGGTGCGGTTGGTCGAGACGTAGGCGTCGTACCGGCCGCCGGGCAGTGCCCGCTCCCCCGCCGCGACGTCGGTCGCCTCGGCGTGCGTGGCGGCGGCGGTGAGCTCGGGGTGCAGCATCCCGCGGTCCCCGGCGAAGCCGCAGCAGCCCCACGCGGCGGGCACCACGGCGTCGTCGGCGACGGCGGCCGCGACGGCGCGCAGGTCGTCCACCGCGCCCAGGTGCACCGTCGCACAGGTGGGGTGCACGACGACGCTGCCCTGCTTCTCGATCGCGACGCCCTGCGCGGCGAGGGCGGGCAGCACGTCGGTGCGCACGAACGTCACGGCGTCGACGATGCGCAGCCGGGCGAACCGCTCGGCGTCCTCGCCGGAGAGGTGGTGCGGCGTCTCGACCAGGCCGTGCGTGCAGCTCGACGCGTCGCACACGACCGGCAGCGCCCCGCCGCGCGTCGCCGCCCACAGGGCGTCGAGCACCTGTCGCGCCATCCGCGCCGCGCCGCCCGGCAGGCCCTTGCTCGCCCACGGGGTGCCGCAGCACAGGCCGCCGATCCCCTCCGGCACGGCCAGGCCGATCCCGGCGCGCTCGCACAGCACGCGGAGGGCGTGCTCGGCACCCACCGCGCTCCCGTCGACGTCCGGCAGGCCCCGGGGGGCGGGGGCGAACAGCTCGCCCATGCACGACGAGAACAGGACGGCCCGGGGTGCGCCGCCGGTGGCGGCACGGAGGTCGTCGGCCTCGCGCCGGAGGCCTGGGCCGGGCAGGTCGTCGTCCACGCGCGGCACGACGTCGGTCCCGACGACGCCGCGCGCGATCTCCGAGGCCACGCGCACCACGGGCGTCGGCAGCTTCTCCACCACGCCCAGCGCGCCGCGCAGCACGTCGACGACCGGGCCCCACGACCCCGCGAGGGCCTCGCCGCCCTTCTGCACGACGGCGGGGTTCGACCGCGCCCGGTGCCCCTTCATCACGACGCCGGTGTCGATGCCGACGGGGCACGCCTCGACGCACATCGAGTCCGCGGCGCAGGTCTGCACGCCCCGGTACCGGTACGCCTTCTGCAGCTCCTCGCGCTCGCCCTCGGGCGCGACGGCGAGCTCCTTGAGCAGCGCGATCCGCTGGCGCGGCGTCGTCGTGACGGTCCGCGAGGGGCAGCCCGGCTCGCAGTACCCGCACTCCACGCAGCGGTCGACGAGCGGGGCGTCCTCGCCGCCGGCGGAGGCCTCGACCTTGAGGTCGCGCAGGTGCTCGTGCGGGTCGTCCGTGATGATGACGCCCGGGTTGAGCAGCCCCCGCGGGTCGAACAGGCTCTTGATCTCGCGCATGACGGCGTACAGGTCGTCGCCGTACTGGCGCCGTACGAACGGCGCCATGATGCGGCCCGTGCCGTGCTCGGCCTTGAGCGAGCCGCCGCGGCCGAGCACCAGGTCCACGAGGTCGTCGCTGAACGCCGCGTACCGGTCGAGCTCCGCCGTGTCGCCGAGCCGAGGCGTGATCATGAAGTGCAGGTTGCCGTCCTTCGCGTGCCCGAAGGTCACGGCCTCGTCGTTGAGGCTCCCGTCGTAGCCGTGCCGCGCGAACAGCCCGCCCAGGTCGCGCACCGTGGCGGTGAGGTCGGCCACGGGCACGACGACGTCCTCCAGCAGCGCCGTCGCGCCGGCCGGGCGGGCTCCCGCGACCGCCGTGTACAGGCCCTTGCGCACGCGCCACAGCCGCTCGCGCGTGGCGGGGTCGGTCGTGAGCGTGGCGGGCAGCTCCAGCGCGAGACCGTCGACGACGGCGCGCGCGGCGTCCTGCAGCGGGGCGAGCGCCTCGTCGGTCGCGGCGCGGTACTCCACCAGCAGCGCCGTCTGGCCCGTGATGCCGGCGACCGCGGCCAGCGACCGCATCGAGGGGTCCGCCTTCGGGTCCGCCGCCGCGACCCGCAGGGAGGCGGGGTCCATGAGCTCGATCGCCTCGGGGCCGGAGGCGCCCAGCGGCACGAGCGCGTCCGTGGCGCGCTCGAGGGAGTCGAAGACGAGCAGCGTCGTCGCGACCTGTGTCAGCAGCGGCACCGTGCGGAACGTGACGTCCGCGACCCACCCCAGCGTGCCCTCCGAACCGATCATCAGGTGCTCGAGGATCTTCACCGGGCTGTCGTGGTCCAGCAGCGCGTTCACGGAGTAGCCCATGGTGTTCTTCATCGCGAACTGCCGCTCCACCTCGGCGCGCATCGTCGCGCTGCCGCGCACCCGGTCGCGCAGCTCCGCGAGGCCGCGGTGCAGGTCCGGCTCCAGGGCGGCCAGGCGCGCGTCGGCGTCGGGCGCGCCCGTGTCGACCACGGTGCCGCCGGGCAGCACCACCGTCATCGCCTCGACGGTGCGGTACGCGGTGCGCGTGGTGCCCGACGACATCCCCGAGGAGTTGTTGGCCACCGCTCCCCCGACGGTGCACGCGATCTCGCTCGCCGGGTCCGGCCCCAGCCGCCGCCCGCGCCGCGCCAGGTGCCCGTTGACCAGCCGCAGCGTGGCGCCGGGCTGGCAGCGCACCCGCTCCCCGCCGTCGAGCACCTCCACCCGCGTGAACCGCGTGCGCGTGTCGACCAGCATCCCCGCACCCGACGCCTGCCCCGACAGGCTCGTGCCCCCCGAGCGGAACGTCACCGGCAGGCCGCGGCGGCTCGCCTCCCGCATCGCGGCCACCACCCCGTCCACGTCGTGCGCCCGCACCACCACCTCCGGGCGCAGCAGGTAGTGCGACGCGTCGTGCGCGTGCGCCACCCGCGTCAGCAGGTCCGTCCGCAGCTCGAAGCCGGCGGGTTCGTCGTGCGGCACGGGTGCTCCGTCCTCCGGGTCGACGTCGACCGCGGGCGTGGCTGAGGGCTGTGAGGCGCTGGCGCCACCGTACTCTCGGCGGGTGCCGCACGACGCCCCTCCCTCACCCGTGACCGCCCGCCGGATCCTCGTGGCGGGCACGTCCGGGGCGGGCAAGTCGACGCTCGCCGGGCGCGTGGCGGCCGCCCTCGACCTGCCGTTCACCGAGCTGGACAGCCTGTTCCACGGCCCCGGCTGGACGCCCCGTGCGGAGTTCGAGGACGACGTCCGCGCCGTCGTCGCGCAGGACGCCTGGGTCAGCGAGTGGCAGTACACGCCCGTGCGGCCGCTGCTGCTGGAGCGCGCCGAGCTGCTGGTGTGGCTCGACCTGCCGGTGCCGGTCGTGCTGTGGCAGGTCGGACGGCGCACCGTGCGGCGCAGGCTGCGGCGGACGGAGCTGTGGAACGGGAACGTCGAGCCGCCCCTGCGGACCGTCCTCTCCGACCGCGACCACATCCTCCGGTGGGCGTGGCGCACCCGACACAAGCTCCGCGGGCTCGACCGGCGGCTGGCGCGCGAGGCGCCGCACGTGCAGGTCGTGCGGCTGCGCCGCCGCCGCGACGTCGAGCGCTGGGTGCGCGCCCTGGGTCCCCGGCCTGAGGAGCCGGAGGTCTCCAGCAGCGCGGCGGAGCACCGTCACCGTCTGGTCGGCCGCGGCCTCACAGCGCGCTGATGCCGTCGCCGAGCACCTTGGCGCCGATGACGAGCAGCAGGACGGCCATGATCACGCCGTTGTTCTGGACCATCCACGTCTTCAGCCCGTCGAGCACGTGGGCGGCGCGCTCCCCCATCGCGAGGTAGATGACCAGCGGGGTCACGACGCCGGCGCTGGCGATGAGCGCGAAGACGACGGCGGCCACGACCTGCGCGTTCGTGTCGCCCGGTGCGGCCGAGGCGATGGCGGCACCGCCGGACACGACGAGCAGCAGGTTCTTCGGGTTGACCGCGGACAGGAGGACGGCGAGGCCGAGCGCCTTGCCGGGCGTGAACTGGTCGATGGCCGCCATCCACTTCGGCGTCTCCGGCTCGACGCCCTCGCGCGGCCGGCCGCGCCACTGCTTCACCGCGAGCAGCAGGAGCAGCACGCCGAGCACGATCTTGACGATCGCCGACCACAGGGGCGTGCCCTCCTCGTCGGGGGCGGCCGAACCGGCGAGCACGGCGACGAGCGCGACCACGACCAGGACGGCGACGAACCAGCCGATCAGGAAGGCGGCGGCGTTGGCCTTGGCACGCCGGCTGACCAGCATCAGCACCACGGCGACGATCGGCAGCGGGCTGATGAGGACGCCCACCGCCACCGGGAGGGACTGTCCGATCGCTGCGCCCACCTGTGCTCCTTCGTCCGGGTCTGGTGCGAACGTAGGCGGGGCGGAACGAGACCGCCCGTCGAGTCGCCTGTCGAGGTGTCAGCGCGCGGTGTCGACCCGGTCGTGCAGGACGGCGTCGAGCGCCTCGACGATCCGGACGTCGCCGTCCAGCCAGTCGACGTCGAGCAGCGTGGAACGGTCCAGCCAGCGCAGGTCGTCGTGCTCGACGAGGGGCCGCGGGTCACCGTCGGTGACGACCGCCAGCCAGAGGCGCAGCACGTGCCGGTCGGTGATGATCCAGCCGCCGTCGTCGGGGCCGGGCAGCTCGTGGCCGAGATCGACCCGCACCCCGAGCTCCTCCATGAGCTCGCGGTGCAGCGCCTCGGCCGGCGTCTCCCCCGGGTCCACCTTGCCGCCCGGGAACTCCCACCGGCCCACGAGGTGCTCGGGCCGGCTCCGCCGGGCGGCGAGCAGGCGCGCCGGGTGGTCGAGGTCGTCGACGATCGCGGCGGCGACCACGAGGCGGCGGGCTGTCATGACGGAAAGTCTGCCATCCGTGTCCCGGCGCACCGTGTCGTGGCCGGTCCCCGGACGTGCGAGAGCCCCGCGCCGACGACCTCCCCTGTCGTCGGGCGGGGCTCGCACCTACCCGCTGTCAGCCGACTCCCAGGCCGGCCTGTCGCGCCCATGCGACGGCCTCCGCCCGGTTGGAGACACCGATCTTGCGATACACGCTGCGCACCTGCGACTTCACCGTGTTCCGGGTGACGAACAGCTTGGTCGCGATCTGCTCGAGGGTGACGTCCTCGGACAGGTTGGACAGGACCACGCGCTCGCGGCGCGTCAGCAGACGGTTCGTCACCGGGGCCATTTCGATCGTGCTCATCGTTCTTCCTCCGTCGACGGCCGCCGACCGAAGGTCGACCAGGGGAAGCCGTCATGGATGAAGATGCGGACGGGCCGCTCTCATGACGCGAAATCCTGCGGATTGCTGTCGCCCGAGGACGACGACGGCCGGCCGCGCCCCCTCGAAGGGCGCGACCGGCCATGTCGTCGCAGGTCAGCGCGGTTATCCCAGGCAATCAACGCAATTCGGGCCCGATGGTCACGATTCGGTCACGAGATTCGGGAAAGCGTCAGCCGGCCTGGGCGGCGTACTCCTCGGCCGTCAGCAAGGCCCCGCGGGAGGTCACGTCGACCTTGAAGAGCCACCCCGCACCGAAGGGGTCGGAGTTCACGACGGCCGGGTCGTCCACGGCCGACTGGTTGACCTCCACCACGGTGCCGCTCACCGGCGAGTACAGCTCCGAGACGGACTTGGTGGACTCGATCTCGCCGACGACGGCGCCCGCCTCGATCGTCACGCCCACCTCGGGCAGCTCGAGGTAGACGACGTCGCCCAGCGCGTCGGCGGCGACGGACGTGACGCCGATCGTGGCGGGCGACGCGTCGTCCACCCACTCGTGCTCGGCGGAGTAGCGGAGGTTCTCGGGGAAGTCGGCCATGGGGACTGCTCCTTCGGGTTCTGCGTGCTTGACGACGGTCGGGCTCAGGACGAGGTCAGGACGATCGTCCTACGACCGCTGGTAAAAGGGCAGCGGGACGACGACGAACGGCTCGGCGCGGCCGCGCACGTCGACGGCGAGGGCGGTGCCCTCGGCCGACACCTCGGGCGTCACGTACGCCATCGCCACCGGGTAGCCGAGCGTCGGCGACGGCGCGCCGGACGTCACGTGGCCGACGACGGCTCCCACCGCGCCGTCGAGGCCGCGCTGCACGACGTCGTACCCCGCGCGGGCGGGACGGCGACCCTCCCCGCGCAGGCCGACGAGGACGCGTGCCGGCGCGCTCCGGGCGCGCGCCGCGAGGGCGTCGCGGCCCACGAACGGCAGGGGCTCGCCGTCGGCACCGGTCTTGTCGAGCTTCACGACGCGGCCGAGGCCCGCCTCGTACGGCGTCGTGGTCTCGTCGAGCTCGTGCCCGTAGAGCGGCATGCCCGCCTCGAGCCGGAGGGAGTCCCGCGCGGACAGCCCGGCCGGGACGAGGCCGCGCCCCTCCCCCGCCGCCAGCAGCGCCCGCCAGAGCTCCACCGCCCGGTCGGCGGGCACGAACAGCTCGAAGCCGTCCTCGCCCGTGTACCCGGTGCGGGCCAGCAGCACGCCGATCCCGGCGACCGTGACCTCCGCCGACGCGTAGTACTTCATGCCGCGGACCGTGTCGACGTCGTCGTCGGACGTGAGCGAGGCGACGATCTCCTCGGCCTGCGGGCCCTGCACCGCGACCAGCGCGGTCTCGGCGGACCGGTCGGTGACGAGCGCGTCGAAGCCGGCCGATCGCGCGACAAGCTCGGCCGCGACGCGCGGCGCGTTGCCCGCGTTGGCGACGACGAGGAAGTGCTCGTCGGCCAGGCGGTAGACGATGAGGTCGTCGAGCACCGAGCCGTCCTCGGCGCAGATCATCGAGTACCGCGCCCGGCCGACGCCGATCGCGCTCGCGTTGCCCACGAGCGCCCGGTCCAGCGCCGCGCCGGACTCCGCGCCCTCGAGGTGGATCTCCCCCATGTGCGACAGGTCGAACAGCCCCGCGGCCTCGCGCACCGCGCGGTGCTCCGCCAGGTCGGAGGTGTACCGCAGCGGCATCAGCCAGCCGCCGAAGCCGGTGAGGCTGGCGCCCAGCGCGACGTGCTCGTCGTGCAGCGGCGTGGTCTTGTCCTGCGTCTCCTGCTGGTCCTCGGCCATCGAGGCTCCCTTCGGTGTGTCCCGGGTCGCGTGTGGTGGGCAGCGATCAGTGCGTGGGGGCGGGCTCCGTGTAGGACTCCAGGGGCGGGCACGCGCACACGAGGTTGCGGTCGCCCTTGGCCCCGTCGATGCGGCGCACGGGCGACCAGTACTTCGCGCCCCGCAGGCTGGGCAGCGGGAAGGCGGCCCGCTCGCGGGAGTACGGGTGCTCCCACTCGTCGGCGACGACGCTCGCCGCGGTGTGCGGGGCGTGCCGCAGCGGGTTGTCGTCCACGGTCCACTCCCCCGCCGCGACGCGGTCGATCTCACCGCGGATGGCGATCATCGCGTCGACGAAGCGGTCCAGCTCGGCGAGGTCCTCGCTCTCGGTGGGCTCCACCATCAGCGTGCCCGCCACCGGGAACGACATCGTCGGGGCGTGGAAGCCGTAGTCGATGAGGCGCTTCGCCACGTCCTCCGCGGTCACGCCCGTCTCGGCGGTCATCGGCCGCAGGTCGAGGATGCACTCGTGCGCCACCAGGCCGTTCTCGCCGGTGTAGAGCACCGGGAAGTACGGGTCCAGGCGCTTCGCCACGTAGTTCGCGGTGAGGACGGCGGCCTTCGACGCCTCGGTCAGCCCGTCCGGCCCCATCAGGGCGAGGTACGCGTACGAGATCGGCAGGATCCCCGCCGACCCGTGCGGCGCCGCGCTCACGGGCGCGATGCCGTCGTGGCCGTCGATCCCCGGCGTCGGGTCCGCCGGCAGGAACGGCACCAGGTGCGCGGCCACCGCGACCGGGCCCACGCCCGGACCACCGCCGCCGTGCGGGATGCAGAACGTCTTGTGCAGGTTGAGGTGCGAGACGTCGCCGCCGAACTCCCCCGGTCGCGCCAGCCCGACCAGCGCGTTGAGGTTCGCGCCGTCGATGTACACCTGACCACCTGAGTGATGTACAAGGTCGCAGACCTCGCGGACGTGCTCCTCGTAGACGCCGTGCGTCGACGGGTACGTGATCATGATCCCGGCCACCTGCGGGCCGTGCTGCTCGAGCTTCGCCCGCAGGTCGTCCAGCTGGATCTCGCCGTCGTCCGCCGTCGCCACGACCACCACGCGCAGGCCCGCCAGCGCCGCCGAGGCCGCGTTCGTGCCGTGCGCCGACGCCGGGATCAGCACGATGTCGCGGTGCTCCTCGCCCCGCGACCGGTGGTACCCCTTGATCGCCAGCAGCCCCGCGAACTCGCCCTGCGAGCCCGCGTTGGGCTGCACGGAGACGCCCGCGTACCCCGTGATCTCCGCGAGCTGCGACTCCAGCGTCGACACCAGCTCCGCGTAGCCCAGCGCCTGGTCAGCCGGCACGTACGGGTGGATGTCCGCGAAGCCCGGCCAGCTGATGGCCTCCATCTCCGCCGTCGCGTTGAGCTTCATCGTGCACGAGCCCAGCGGGATCATCGTGCGGTCCAGCGCCAGGTCCTTGTCGCTCAGCGACCGCAGGTACCGGAGCATCGAGGTCTCGCTGCGGTGCAGGTGGAAGATGGGGTGCTGGAGGTACTGCGTCTGTCGGGTCACTTCCGCGGGGAGGTCGACAACCTCTCGCGCGGACGCGTTCACGGGCGCCAGGGCGCCCTCCACTTCGGGAAGGTCTACGTCCGCGCGAGAGGTTGCCGACCTCCCCGCTCCCTGGTGCGTTCCGCCGTCCTGGGGGGTGGCGGCGGCGAAGGTCGCGAGAACGGCGTCCACGTCCGCCGAGGTGGTGGTCTCGTCGCAGGCGATCTGTACATGGTCGGCGTCGGCCTTGTACAGGTTGTAGCCGGCGTCCGCGGCTGCTGCCACGACGCGCCCTGCCTGGCCGGGGACCACCGCGCGGACGGTGTCGAAGAAGACGTCGTGCTCGACCGCGATGCCCTCCGCGCGGAGGCCCGACGCGACGGCCGCGGCGCGGGCGTGGGTGCGCTCGGCGATCGCGCGGAGGCCGTCGGGGCCGTGGTACACGGCGTACATCGAGGCCACGATGGCGAGCAGCGCCTGCGCGGTGCAGATGTTGCTCGTCGCCTTCTCGCGGCGGATGTGCTGCTCGCGGGTGGCGAGGGCGAGGCGCAGGCCCGTGGCGCCGTCGGCGTCGGTCGAGACGCCGACGAGGCGGCCGGGAAGCTGGCGCTCCAGGCCCTTGCGGACCGCCATGAACGCGGCGTGCGGGCCGCCGTAGAAGAGCGGGACGCCGAAGCGCTGGGCCGAACCGACCGAGACGTCGGCGCCGAGCTCGCCCGGGGAGGTCAGCAGGGTGAGCGCCAGGAGGTCCGCGGCCACCGTGACCAGCGCGCCGCGCTCCTTGGCCTCCGCGACCACGCCGCGTGCGTCCAGCACGCGGCCCGACGCGCCCGCCTGCTGCACCACGACGCCCACCAGGTCGCCGGCAGGGAGCGTGCCGCCCGCCGCGACGAACGCGTCGAGGCCCGCCGCCAGGCCGCCGTCGAGCCCGACCACGACCACCGGCAGGCCGATCGCCTCGGCGCGGCCGCGCGTGACCGACAGGCTCTGCGGGAACAGGTCGGCGTCGAGCACGACGTACCCGCTCTTCGCGCGCGAGGCGCGCCACATCAGCGCGACGGCCTCGGCGACGGCCGTGGCCTCGTCCAGCAGGGACGCGCCCGCGATGCCCAGGCCGGTGAGGTCCTCCACGGCCTGCTGGAAGTTCAGCAGCGCCTCGAGGCGGCCCTGGGAGATCTCCGGCTGGTACGGCGTGTACGCCGTGTACCAGGCGGGGGACTCGAGCACGTTGCGGCGGATGACCGGGGGAGTGGCGGTGCCGTAGTAGCCGAGGCCGATCATCTGGCGCTTGACCTGGTTCCTCCCCGCGAGGTCGCGCAGGTGGGCGAGCACCTCGGCCTCCGAGCGGGCGGCCGGCAGGTCCAGCGGGCGGTCGGTGCGGATCGACGCGGGGACGGCAGCGTCCACCAGCGCGTCGAGGCTCGCGTGGCCGAGGGTGTCGAGCATCGCGGCGACCTCGCGGCCGCGCGGGCCCACGTGCCGGTCCGCGAAGACGTCGGGGTCGACGCCGGTGAGGATGTGCGAGTCGTCCGGGAGGGTGGTCACGTCGGAGCTCCGTGGGTCGGGCCGGGCAGGCGGGGGACTGGCAGGTCCTCCCCGCTCTGTCATCGGACGCGCGCGCGTCGACCTGAGAGTTTTGCCGGTCCGCCATGGCGTCGTCGCAGACGTGACCTACGACGTCGACGGGGCGCGCCGACTTGCACCGTCGGTGGGCCCGCCCGTCGCGAGGACGGGGCAGGGCCGCTTTCCAGAGTTGCCTCGCCACGACGGTACGGATGCCTGAGAGATTCCCGGGGAGGGTTGCTCCTTCGGCGCCGGCCGGCCACCTTGCGGGGGCGCGGCGCGAGCTCTCCCGTCGCGGTTCGAGCGGCTATGCGGCAACCGCACCCGGAGGTGCGGCCGCGTTGTGGGCAGCCGGGGCTGCGGTGTGACGCGCCCGATCCTACCCGGCCGCGGCGCCGTCCCGGGCCTTGCGGGCGTCCCGGTCCCGGGTGCCCGTGGCGAACGCGCCCACGACCAGCACCGCGCCGGCGAGCACCAGGTAGAGCGCGAGCAGCTGCGCGCCCGTGGCGACGTCCGAGCTGGGCCGCAGCAGCATCACCAGCCCGAGCACGATCCACAGCACCGCGTTGACGAGCTGCCAGTCCCACGACGTCGTGCGGAGCGCGCGACCCCGCAGCGCGCCGATGACGCCGACCACGCCGGCCGCGCACGCCCAGACCGCCACGACCAGGTACATCACCGGGCCGGTCATGGACGGCCAGACGATGATGACGACGCCGGCGACGAGGCTGACGACGCCCGCGATCAGCCGCCAGCTGATCTCGTCGCCCGTACCCTGCGGACGGCCCGACCGCTTGGTGGGGGCGCCCTCCAGCGTGAGCAGCACGCCCTGGACGACGATCACCAGGCCGACGAGCCACCGCACCCACACGAGCCCGCGGTCGGGGTTCGCGAACAGCACGACCCCCGCGGCCAGGTACATCAGCGCGCGCAGGTACACCAGACCCCAGAGGCGGCGCGCGGCGCCGAACGTGCGGTCGGACAGGGGCGCGGCCCCCGACGACCCGGCGGGCCCCGACGTCGTGTCGCTCATGCTCGCGATGCTAGGAGCGGTCCCGCCAGGTCGCGCGGCGGAGACCTGCGGCGTCGCGAGCGGGAGCGGCCCTCAGGCGAGCTCGAGGTCGCGGGTCACCTCGACCATCGCGTCGACGACGGCGCGCACGGCCGGGCCGGGCTCGTGCCGCGTGGCGCGGTGCCGCGCCACGATCCGGCGGGTGCCGAGACCCGCGAGGCGCGCGACCTCGACGCCCTCGGGCACGTCCCCGCCCTGGAGCGCGAGCGCGGGCAGCATGGCCACGCCCTGGTTCGCCGCGACGAGCGCGAGCGCCGTGTCGAAGTCGAAGAAGCGGTGCCGCTGGCTGACGGTCGTGCCGAGCGTGCGGGCGAGGCGGCGCAGCGCGCGGTCGGACGCCGTGTCGGCCTCGGCGCCGACCCACTGCAGGTTCGCCAGGTCGTCGAGGCGCTCGGGCATGGGCAGCCCGGCGGGCACGACGACGCACCACGGCTCGTCGAGCAGGGGGACGTCGTGCACGCCGCGGGGGGCGGGGGAGTCCATGTCGGCGTCGCGCTCGAGGAGGATGACGTCGAGGTCGCCGGCGCGCAGCATGCGGATCGCCTCGGCCGGCTCGTGCTCGCGCACGTCCACCTCGACGGCCGGGTACTGCTCGGCCAGGTCGAGCAGCATGGGCGCCACGACGGCACGGATCGCCGTCTGGAAGGCACCCAGCACGACCCTGCCGCTCACCCCCTCGCCGAGCCCGGCGATCGCCTGCCGGGCCTCGAGAAGCTCGGCCTCGATCCGCTCGCCGGCCTCGGCCAGCACGCGGCCCGCCGGGGTGAGGGTCACGCCGCGCGGCCCGCGGTCGAGGACGGCGATGCCCTCCTCGGCCTCGAGGCGGGCGATCTGCTGGGACACCGCGGACGGGGTGACATGCAGAAGATCTGCTGCCGCGAGCACGCCCCCGGCCCGATGCACGGCAAGGAGGAAGGCAAGTCTCCGTGGGTCTGTGGCCATGTAGAGATACTAACTGCCGGTCGGAGAAGGATTTGATTGTGCTGAACGCAGGTCGTGCTGCAGAATCGTTTCGACGCCAGCCGGACCTCTCCGGTTCCCGGGTCTCGGGAGCGGCGTCCCCACATCCTCAGCTCTTCCTTCCCGTGGCACACCTGTGCCACGCCGACCCCCCGGAGGTGCCCGTCATGACGATCTCCCTGCTGACCGTGATTACTGCCCTCGGGTGGGCCGGCGCCCTCGCCGGGCTCATCGCCTACGGGATGGTGAGCAAGGGCCGCTGGACCGCGAACTCGTTCGCCTTCCAGATCACCAACATGTGCGGTGCGGTCGTGATGACCGTCGTCGCGGGCGTGAACGGCGTCTGGCCGTCCGCCGCCGCGAACCTCGCCTGGATCGTCATCGGCGCGCAGACGCTGCTGACCGTCAGCAAGGCGCGGGCCGCCGCGCGCCGCGACGCGGAGGTCGCGCCCGTCGAGTCGGCCGAGCAGGTCGACCTCGCCGCCTGACCGCGCGTCACTCCCGGCGGTGCCGCACGAACGCGGGCACCACCGCCCACAGGCCGAGCAGCACGACCGCCGACGCGGCGCCCACGACGATCCCCGCCGTGCGGCCCAGCACGACGTCGAACACGAGCTCCGCCGTGCCCGCCAGCGCGATCGCGAGGAGCACCAGCCCGGCGCGCGCCATCAGGTCGCCACCCGTCACCACCGACCGCTTGAGGTGCTTGCGGAACAGGGCCCGGTGCAGCGCCACCGGGGCGACGAGGAGCCCCGTCGTGGCCACGCACACGAGCACGAGCGTGAGGTAGACCGTGCGCTGGTAGTCGTCCAGGTCCGCGAAGCGGCTCTGGAACGGCAGGATCAGCAGGAATCCGGTGAGGATCTGCACCCCGGTCTGCATGACGCGCAGCTCCTGCAGCAGCTCGTTCCAGTTGCGGTCCGAGCGCTGCTCCGGAGTCTCCTGACGGCCGTGGGACCGGTCGGGCACGCCGCCGGTGGGCTCGTCCGTCATCCCCCGTCCTCACCGGGTGCGACGTCGAGCGCGACGTCGACCACGACGGCGCGGTGGTCGCTGACACCCAGGTCCACGGCCCGCGCGGCGGCGGCCGCGGTGACCGGGCCGTCCGCGAGCACGTGGTCGATGCGGAGCCAGGGCCGCGTGCGCGGATAGGTCGGCACGTGCACGAGCTCGC
The DNA here is from genome assembly GCF_044389385.1 of Isoptericola sp. NPDC019571. Classification (NCBI taxonomy): domain Bacteria; kingdom Bacillati; phylum Actinomycetota; class Actinomycetes; order Micrococcales; family Promicromonosporaceae; genus Isoptericola; species Isoptericola sp. NPDC019571. The sequence goes on along the minus strand of NZ_JBIRXZ010000004.1, from coordinate 224,401 downwards.
GCCAGCCCGTGCGCCGGGCGGGCAGGTCACCGCGGGTGTTGAGGTCGCCCAGCAGCACCAGCGGCCGCGGCGCGTGCCGCAGCCGGCGCCGCAGCCGCCGCAGCTGCGCGCCCTTCCACGGCTCGGTCTTCGACAGGTGGGTGGCGACGACGGTCAGCGGGCCGTCGGGGGTCGCCACGGCGGCCGCGACGGCGACGCGCGGCTCGTCCACGCCGAGCGGCGGCACGCCCGGCAGGTTGAGGCCGGGCAGCCGCATGGCGTGCCAGGCACGCACCGGGTGCCGGCTCAGCAGCGCGATCCCGTAGCCGGGCGGGGCGGGCAGGCGGCCGTCGTCGCCCGCGGCCGTGCGGGGGGCCCGGCGGCGGCGCCACGCCGGGTCGAGCGACCCGCGGACCGCGGGGACGAAGCGGTGCTCCGGCATCCCGAGCGCCGCGGCGACCCGGTACGCCTGCGCCTCCCCGTCGGACCGCGCCTGGCCGTGGTCCACCTCCTGCAGCGCCACGACGTCGGCGTCCAGCGCGGCCAGCGCCTGCCCGAGCCGGTCGAGGTCCACCTGCCGCCCGTCCACGAGCGCGTGCTGGACGTTCGCCGTCACCAGCCGGATCATCCGCCCTCCGTCCACGAGGTAGTACCAGCCCTGCCGAGGTAGTACGCACCCCCGCGAGGTAGTACCAGCCCTGTCGAGGTAGTACCTGGCCTGCCGAGGTAGTACGAACCCGCACGAGGTAGTGCGAGCCTCCCGCACCACGCGCCGTCTCGCACCCACGACCGCGGCCTCGGGCCTCCTGCCCACGACCTCGCGGGAGCCCCTTCTACCTCGCGGGAATGCGTACTACCTCGCGAAGGTGCGTACCACCTCGCGAGGGCGGGTTCCACCTCGGCGTCAGAGCGTGCGGTGCCAGGCGACGATGCGGTCGACGGCGCGGGAGACGACGTCGGGCGCGGCGGCGAAGGAGAGGCGCACCCAGTCGCCCCCGCCCACGACGTCGAAGTCCGCGCCTGGGGTGATCGCGACGTCGGCCTCGGCCAGCAGGCGGCGGCAGTAGGTCACCGAGTCGCCGCCGACGGCGTCGCGGAAGCCGGCGACGTTCCCGTACAGGTAGAACGCACCGTCGGCGGGCGCGACGGGGCGCCAGCCGAGCTCGTCCACGCGGTCGAGCAGCGCGGCGCGCGACGCCGCGTACCGGGCCACGTTCTCCGCGGCGGCGGCGTAGCCGGCGGGGGAGAACGCCGCGACGCCCGCGTGCTGCGCCAGCGCCGGAGGCGAGAGGGCCACGTTGCCGGCGAGCGCGTCGACCGGCCCGACCAGCTCGTCGGGCAGGACGAGCCAGCCCAGCCGCCAGCCGGTCATGGCCCAGTACTTGGAGAACGAGTTCACCACCACGGCCCCGGCATCCGTGTACATCGCCGCCGTGGCCTGCTGTACATCGGTCGAGTAGGCGATGCCGTGGTAGATCTCGTCGCTGATCAGGCGCACGTCGTGCTCCTCGCACCAGCGCGCCAGCGCGGCCAGCTCGGCGGGCGGGAGCATCGTGCCGGTCGGGTTGGCGGGGGAGGCCACGACCAGGCCGTCCAGCCCGCCCTCGTAGTACGCCTCCATGAGCTGGGAGACGGTGGGCTGGTACCGGGTGTCCGGGCCGCAGTCGAGCTCCACCACCTCGCACCCCAGCGCGGCGAGGATGTTCTTGTACGCCGGGTACCCCGGGCGGGCCAGCGCGACCCGGTCCCCGACGTCGAAGGCCGCGAGGAACGCGAGCAGGAACCCGCCGCTCGACCCGGTCGTCACGGCGATGCGCGCCGGGTCGACGTCGACGTCGTACCAGCGCCGGTAGTGCCCCGCGATCTCGCGGCGCAGCGCGGGCACGCCCATCGACTCCGTGTAGCCGAGGTCCGCGGTGCGCAACAGCTCCGCCGCCTTCTCCCGCACGACGTCCGAGGCGCCGGTCGACGGCTCGCCCGCGCACAGGTTGAGCACGTCGTGGCCGGCGGCACGCCGCTCGTTGGCGGTGGCCAGCACCTGCATGACGGCGAACGGCGGCACGTGGCTGCGGCGCGAGACCTTCATACGGCCATCATGCCGGGTCCGGTCCCCGCGGCGGTGGCCCGGTCCGCCCTAGGCTGGGAGCAGCCGACCCGAGGGGATGCCGATGTTCCGACGACGCCAGGACACGGAGAAGGACCCGGCGCGCCGGGCCGCGCAGTACCAGGTGGACCGGGAGGCGGCCGCCGACGCCGCGGCCGCGGAGGAGGCGGGCGACGCCGCACCCGACGAGGAGGCCGCCGGCGCGGGCCGGGCCAGGCGCCGGATGGACGACCGCGCCCTGTGGGTGGACACCGTCGTCGACCAGGCCATCCGGCGCGGCGAGTTCGACGACCTGCCGCTGGCAGGCAAGCCCATCCCCGGGCTGCGCGGCACGCACGACCCGGACTGGTGGCTCAAGAACCTCGTGGAGCGCGAGCAGATCACCGGCGTCCTCCCGGCGGCGCAGCTGCGCCGCGACGACGCCGAGCTGGACGAGACGCTCGACCGCGAGCCCGAGGAGCGGCGCGTCCGCGATGCCGTCGAGGAGTTCAACGCGCGGGTGATCGACGCCCGCCGGCAGCTCATGGGCGGCCCGCCGGTCGTGACCCCGACGCGCGACGTCGAGCGCGAGGTGCAGCGGTGGCGCGAGCGCCGCCGCGCCCGCGGGATCTTCTGAGGCACCGTGGGTGACGTCGTCGTGGTGTCGGGACCGCCGGGCTCGGGGAAGTCGGCCGTCGGGGCGGCCCTCGCCGACCTGCTCGACCCGTCCGCGCTGCTCGAGGCGGACTGGTTCTTCGGCCGGTGGCGGCGCGGCGCCGTCGACCCCTGGCTCCCGGAGGCGGCGCCCCAGACCGCGCCCGCCGGCCGGGCCGCCCTCGCCGCGACCGTGGAGCTCGCGCGGTCCGACGCCTGGGTGGTCTATGACGGCGTGCTGCACCGCGACGCCGCCCGGGACCTCGCGGCCCGCGCCGCCGCTGCGGGCATCGCCGTGCACCGCGCCGTCCTGCTGCCGCCCGTCGACGTGTGCCTGACCCGCGTGGCCGCACGCACGGGGCACGGCTTCGACGACCCCGACGCCACGCGGGACATGCACGCGGCCTTCGCCGCGGAAGTCCACGGCGCGCAGGCCGACCCGGCGGCCGATCGCGCCGTCCTGCGGGACGACGGCGCCTCGCCGGCCGACCTCGCGTCGCGGGTCCGCGACCTGCTGCACGCCGGGGCGCTGCGGGTGCCCGGCCCGGTCCCGACCGGGGGAGCGTGGCCGTGACCGGGCACGCCGTCCTGCTCGACCTGCAGGGCACGGTCCACGAGGGCGACCGCCTGGTCCCCGGTGCCGACGCGGCGGTCGCGGCGCTGCGCGACGCGGGGCACGCCGTCCGCTTCGTCACCAACACGGACTCCCAGGACTCGGCGTCGATCGTCGCGCGGCTGCGGGGGATGGGTCTCGGCCTGGACGCGGACGAGCTGTTCACCCCGGTGGACGCCGCCGTCGCCGACCTCGAGGGCACCGGCGCGCGGGTGCACGCGCTCGCCACCTCCGCCGTCCGCGACCAGCTCGCCGCGCGCCTCGACGTCGTCGGGCCGGAGGACGACCCGACGCACGTGCTCGTGGGCGACGTCCACGACGTGCTCGACTACCCGGCCCTGGATGCCGCCTTCCGCGCCGTCCTGGGCGGCGCGGAGCTGCTGGCGCTGCAGCACGGGCGCTGGTTCCTGCGCGGCGGCCGGCCCGCGCTCGACACCGGGTCCGTGGTCGCCGCGATCGAGCACGGCGCCGAGGTGGCGGCGCGCACGCTGGGCAAGCCGAGCACGGAGTTCCTGCGGCTCGCGCTGAGCACCGTCAGCCCGGCGCCGGAGCCCGGGCGCACGTGGGTGGTGGGCGACGACCGCTCGTCGGACGTCGCGATGGGCCGTGCCGCGGGCGTCCGCACGGTGCTGGTGCGCACGGGCAAGTTCGCCCGCCAGGCCGACGACGGCTCGCTGCCGCGGCCCGAGCATGTGCTGGACGACGTCACGGCGCTGCCGGAGCTGCTCCGCCGGGCGTGAGGGCGCCGGGCACGAGCGTCGGCCCCGGCGGTTACCGTGGCGCCGTGACGACGCCCCACGACCCGACCCTCACCGCCGCCTGCCTGGCCTCCCGTGCGGCCGCGGCGCTGGCCGTGACGCGGCGGCCGACGACGGTCGACGGCCTGGTGGCCGGTGACCCCGGCACGGTGGTGCGCGGCGTCGCCGTGACGACGCTGGCCACGCTCGAGGTGCTGGAGCGCGCCGTCGCTGCGGGCGCGAACGTCGTCGTCACGCACGAGCCGCCCGACTACGACCACACGGGCGCCTCGGTGCCCGACCTGGAGGCGGAGGGCGACCCCGTGCTCGCCGCCAAGCGCGCGTTCGTGGCCGAGCACGGCCTCGTCCTGTGGCGCGCGCACGACGCCTGGCACGACCGGCGCCCGGACGGCGTCGACGAGGGCGCGGCCCGCGCGCTGGGCTGGTCGCTCGACCCCGCCGCCGAGGGAGCATCGGTGTGCGACGTCGGCCCGACGACGCTGGGGGCCCTGGCCACGCACGTCGCGACGGCGCTCGGCTCGCGCACGGCCCGCTTCGTGGGCGACCCCGACCAGCCGGTGCGCCGCGTGGGCCTGGACCTGGGGTTCCGCGGCTTCGCGCGCAACCGCGCGCTGCTGCGCCGCGCCGACGTGGACGCCGTCGTCGTGGGGGAGGCCCACGAGTGGGAGACCCAGTCGTACGCCGTGGACGCCGCGCACCTCGGCACGACCGGTCGGGGCGCGCCGAAGGGGCTGGTCGTGGCCGGGCACGTGCCGGCCGAGCAGGCGGGGATGGCGTTCTTCGCCGACTGGCTGCGCGACGTCGTGCCGGAGGTGCCGGTGACGTTCCTGCCCGCGCCGGACCTCGCCCGCCCGGCCGAGGTTCACTCCACGTAGGCGAGCGCGTCGATCTCGACGAGCATCTCCTCGCGGGGCAGGCCGACCATGACGGTGGTGCGCGACGGCAGCACGGCGTCCGGGCCGAGCCGCTCGGTGAGGAACGCGCCGTACGCGTCGTTCATGGCACCGAAGTCGTCGCGGGTCGTGAGGTAGACGCGCAGCATGACGACGTCCGCCATCGTGCCGCCGCCGGCCTGGACGATCGCCTCGACGTTCTGCAGCGTGCGCGTCGTCTGCGCGGCGACGTCGCCCGGGTAGAGGTACTCGTTGGTCGCAGGGTCCACGGGGCCCTGCCCGGAGACCTGCAGCAGGTTGCCGACCCGCACGCCCTGGTGGAACGTGTGGGCCGGGGCGGGGGCCTGGTCGGTGGAGATCGCGGTCTTCGAGGTCTGCTCAGCCATTGGCTCGTCCTTTCGGGGGTGGTACGGCCGCTCTGGACCCGGCGTGCATTTCAGCGGCGTGTGCGGCATCGTCGCACCGTCGACGGGGGAACGAGGAGGGCCTGACGATGGACGGTACCGGAGCCGAGGACACCTGTCGGATCGACCGCGAGAAGGTCGCCGCCCGGGAGGGCGAGCGCGTCGGCCGGCGGCACAAGGCGATCCCGCCCGAGCTGTGGGGGCTGACCGTCGCGGAGGTCCGCGAGCGCCGCCCGCGCCTGTCGCAGCTGCCGACCCCGCTGCTCACGCTGTCCCGGTCCGCGCTCGACACCAACCTCCGCGTGATGGCCGACTGGTGCGCGGAGCGCGGCCTCGACCTCGCCCCGCACGGCAAGACGACGATGGCGCCACAGCTGTGGGCCGAGCAGGTCGATTCCGGGGCGTGGGCGATCACGGTCGCGAACCCGTTCCAGCTGGGCGTGGCCCTCGAGTTCGGCGTGAGTCGCGTGATGGTCGCGAACAGCGTGATCTCGCCGCTGGCGCTGCGCTGGATCGCGGACGAGCTGGCCGCCGACCGGGACCTGCGGGTGCTCGTCTGGGCGGACTCGCCGGTCGCGGTGGACCTCATGCACGACGCGCTGGCGGCGCACGTCGAGGCCTCGGGCTCGCGCCCGCCGATCGACGTGCTCGTCGAGCGCGGCGGCGCGGGCGGCCGCACGGGCGCCCGGGACCTGGACACGGCGCTGGCGGCGGCGGAGCGCGTGGTCGCGTCGCCGCACCTGCGCCTGGCCGGCGTCGGGGGGTACGAGGGCGCACTGGCGCACGACTCGGACGCCCACAGCCGGGACGTGGTGCGCGGCTACCTGCGCGACATGGTCGAGGTGCACGAGCGCCTGGCGGCCGACGGGCGCTACGAGGTGGAGGTGCCCGTCGTGACGGCGGGCGGCAGCGCGTACTTCGACGTCGTCGACGAGGTCATGGCGCCGCTGGTCGCGACGGGCACGCGCGTGGTGCTGCGCAGCGGCGCCTACATCGTGCACGACGACGGCTTCTACCGGCACGTCTCCCCGCTGGGCGAGGAGCCGCGCAGCGGCGGGCCGAGGTTCCGCAGCGCGATGCACGGGTGGGTGCGCGTGAGCTCGCAGCCCGAGCCGGGCCTCGCACTGTTCGACGCCGGCAAGCGCGACCTGCCGTTCGACGAAGGGTTGCCCGAGGTCCAGCTGCGCCGCCCGCGCGCGGCCGGCGAGGAGCCCGCCGCCGTCCCCGGCGTCCAGGTCACCGCGCTCAACGACCAGCACGGCTTCCTGCGCTGGGACGCCACGGCCGGCGTCGACCTGCGCATCGGCGACGAGCTGCGGCTGGGTCTGTCGCACCCGTGCACGGCGATGGACAAGTGGACCCTCGTGCCGGTGGTGGACGACGCCGACACGGCCGACCCGGTCGTCGTCGACCTCGTCCGGACCTGGTTCTGAGGGGCAGCGGCATGGCCGCCGACCTGCTGATCCGCGACGCGCTGGTGCTCGACGGCACGGGCGCACCGGGCGTCGTCGCCGACGTCGCCGTGACCGACGGGCGCGTCACGGCCGTCGACGACCGCCGCTCCGACGCCCGCGCGGCGGGCGCCCACCGCGCGGTGGACGCCGGGGGCCGCGCGCTGACGCCCGGCTTCATCGACATGCACGCGCACTCCGACGTGCAGATCCTCGCGAACCCGGACCACACCGCGAAGGTGAGCCAGGGCGTCACGCTGGAGGTGCTGGGCCAGGACGGCCTGTCCTTCGCGCCCGTGGACGAGCGCACGCGCACCGCGATCCGCGCCCAGATCGCGGGCTGGAACGACGACCCGCCGGGCTTCGCCTGGGACTGGGAGTCCGTGGCCGGCTACCTCGACCGCCTGGACCGCGGGATCGCGTGCCACGCCGCCTACCTGGTGCCGCAGGGCACGCTGCGGCACCTCGTCGTCGGGCCGGACGAGCGCTCGGCGACGCCCGTGGAGGTCGCCCGGATGGGCGAGCTTCTCGCCCAGGGGATGCGCGAGGGCGCGCTGGGCATGAGCAGCGGCCTCACGTACACGCCGGGCATGTACGCCGACGACGACGAGCTCGCCGCGCTGCTGCGCGTCGTCGCCGCGCACGACGGCTACTACAGCCCCCACCACCGGTCGTACGGCAAGGGCGCGCTCGAGGCGTACGCCGAGATGATCGACCTGTCCCGAGCGACGGGCTGCGCGCTGCACCTCACGCACGCGACGATGAACTTCGCGCCCAACAAGGGCCGCGCGGGCGAGCTGCTCGCCCTGATCGACGCGGCGCTGGGCGACGGGGTCGACATCACGCTCGACACGTACCCGTACCTGCCGGGCTCGACGACGCTCAGCGCGATCCTGCCGAGCTGGTCGTTCTCGGGCGGCACGGACGCGCTGCTCGCGCGGCTGGCGGACCCCGCCGACCGCGAGCGCATCGTGGACGAGCTGGAGCACGTCGGCACCGACGGCTGCCACGGCTGCGTCGCGGAGTGGGACACGATCGAGATCAGCGGCGTGCAGAACCCGGCGCTGGCCGGCCGCGTGGGCCGCACCGTCGAGGCGATCGCCCGCGACGAGGGCCGCGCGCCGGGCGACGTGTTCGTGGAACAGCTGATCGCCGACCGGCTCGGCACGACGATCCTGCAGCACGTGGGCCACGAGGAGAACGTGCGCGCGATCATGCAGCACCGCACCCACACCGGGGGCTCGGACGCGATCCTCGTGGGCGGCCGCCCGCACCCGCGCGCGTGGGGCACCTTCCCGCGCTACCTCGCACGGTACGTGCGCGAGCTCGGCGTCCTCACGCTCGAGGACTGCGTGCACCACCTCACGGGCCGCCCCGCGGCGCGGCTGAGGCTGGTCGACCGCGGCCTGGTCCGCCCCGGCTACGCCGCGGACCTCGTGCTGCTCGACCCCGACACCGTCCAGGACGCGGCCACGTTCGAGGACCCGCGCCAGCAGGCGACGGGTATCGACCTGGTCCTGGTCGACGGCGTCGCCGTCATCGACGACGGCGCACGCACCGACGCCCTCCCCGGCCACGCGCTGCGACGCACCGGGAGCGGCACCCGCTGAGACAGGAGGAACCCGATGCACGCGCTGCTGCAGGCCGCGGGGGACGACGACGACACGCTCGCGCTGATCAACCAGCCGTGGTCGGAGCACGACACGCAGGTGCTGGTGGTCACCGCCATCGGCATCGCCGTGGTGGTGCTCCTCATCACGATGCTCAAGATGCACGGCTTCCTGGCCCTGACCATCGGGTCGCTGTTCGTGGCGATCGGGTCCGGCATCCCGCTCGGCGACGTCGCCGGGGTGTTCGAGACCGGCGTCGGGGACGTGCTGGGCACCGTGGGCGTGCTGGTGGTGCTGGGCGCCATGCTCGGCAAGCTGCTCGCCGACTCCGGGGGAGCGGACGAGATCGTCGACAAGATCTTCCGCGGCAGCACCGGGAGCCTGCCGTGGCGGATGGCGCTCATCGCGTTCCTCATCGGCATCCCGATGTTCTTCGAGGTCGGGCTCGTCCTCCTGATCCCGGTGATCATGCTGGCCGTCCGGCGCTCGGGCCTGCCGGCGATGCTGCTGGCCATGCCGGCGCTGGCCGGGCTGTCGGTGCTGCACGGCTTCGTGCCGCCGCACCCCGGGCCGCTGGCCGCCATCGGCAACCTCGGCGCCGACGTCGGCATCACCATGGCGCTCGGCCTGCTCATCGCCGTGCCCACCGTGATCATCGCCGGCCCGGTGTGGGGCCGGTTCGCCGCGAGGCTGGTGCCGATCGGCGCGCAGGGCGGCGGCGGGGGCATCGTCGCCGAGGAGGCGGGCGGCTCCGGGGAGCCGGGCACGGTCAAGACCCGCAACCCCACCTTCGTGCTCACCCTGGTGACCATCCTCAGCCCGGTGATCCTCATGCTGGTGCGCGCGGGCGTCGAGGTCTGGGCCAGCCCGGACTCGTGGTTCTTCCCGTTCGTGTCGTTCATCGGCGAGCCGCTGGTGGCGCTGCTCATCGCCGTCCTGCTCGCGATGATCACGTTCGGCACCAGCGTCGGGTTCTCGCTCGGCACGCTCGGCTCGAAGATGACGGAGAGCCTCAAGCCCATCGCGAGCGCCACGATGATCGTCGGTGCCGGCGGCGGCTTCAAGGCCGTGCTGGTCGAGGGCGGCACGGGCATCGCCATCGGCAAGGCCGCCGTCGCGATGAGCCTGTCCATCCTGCTGCTCGGCTGGCTGATCGCCGTGCTGGTGCGCATCGCGACCGGGTCCGCGACGGTCGCGATCGTCACCGCGTCGGGCATCGTCGCGCCGCTCGCCACGGGCCTGACACCGACGCACCTCGCGCTCCTCGTGCTGGCCATCGGCGCGGGCTCGCTCATCCTGTCGCACGTCAACGACGCCGGGTTCTGGCTGGTCAAGGAGTACTTCGGCATGACCGTCGGCCAGACGCTCAAGACCTGGACGGTGATGGAGACGATCATCGCCGTCCTCGGACTGGTCTTCACCTGGCTGCTCTGGCTCGTGGTGTAGCCGGTCGTCCGGCACGGCCCGGTCGCGCGGGCGGGCCGAGTTCCTTACCTTCGGGTCGTGGAGCAGGCCGGCACGAGCAGCGCGTGGGAGCCCGACGCGCTGCCCGGCTTCGAGCGGCTGACCCTGCCGCTGGAGCCGGACTTCGAGGGCGACGTCGTCGCGACGCTGGTACGGAGGGCCGTCGAGCCCGGCGTCGCGACGTCCGGCCCGCCCGCCGGCGACACCGGGCGGGACGCGGGCATCGACGTCCTGTACGTGCACGGCTGGGTGGACTACTTCTTCCAGACCCACCTCGCGGCGTTCTGGGAGCGGCAGGGCGCGCGGTTCTACGCCCTCGACCTGCGCAAGTACGGCCGCAGCCTGCGCGAGCACCAGACGCCGGGCTTCGTCACCGCGCTGGCGACGTACGACGAGGACATCGAGGCCGCGCTGGCCGTGCTCGGCCACGGCCCGAAGCCGTCGTCGGGCCGCCGGCTGGTGCTCATGGGCCACTCGACGGGCGGGCTGGTGCTCAGCCTGTGGGTGTCGCACCGGCCGGGCCGCGCGGACGCGCTGGTGCTCAACAGCCCGTGGCTCGAGTTCCAGACCCGCAGCGTGGGCCGGTGGATGCTGGAGCCGGGCCTGCGCGCCCAGGCTGCGCTCGCGCCGCGCAGCCACCTCGTGAACGTGGACCTCGGGTTCTACACCCGCAGCGTGTCCCGGCGGTTCGACGGCGCGTGGGACATCGACCCGGCCTGGCGGCCCGACACGGGCTGGCGCACCACCCCGGCGTGGCTGTCCGCGATCTTCCAGGGGCAGGAGCGCGTGTCCCGCGGGCTCGGCATCGACGTCCCGGTGCTGGTGCTGCTGTCCGCCCGCTCGACGGCGCCCGTGCGGTGGAGCCCCGAGATGATGACCACCGACTCCGTGCTCGAGGTGGGCGGCGTCGCGCGCCGGGTGCCCGCACTGGGCAGCCTCGTCACGCTGGTGCGCATCGACGGCGCCATGCACGACGTCACGCTCTCCGCCCCCGCCGTCCGCGACGTCGTCTGGCGCGAGATCTCCCGCTGGGTCGGCGCCTACGTGCCCGCCGCGGCGCCAGCGGCCGAGCCGGAACCGCAGGGCGTGGCCGCCTGGTGGCGCCGCGCCTTCGGCCGCGGCCGCCCGTCCCGGCGGGCGGTCACAGCGCCCGCACCAGCTCGACCTCCTCGCCCTGCTCGAGGACGAAGCGCTCGCCCGACGGCGTGAACCCGAGCTTGCGGTAGGCGGCCTGGGCGCGCGGGTTGTCGACGTGCACGCACAGTCGCGCCCGCTCGACGCCGCGGCTCCGCGCCCAGTCCTGGGCGCCGTCGAACAGCCGCGCCAGCAGGCCGGCGCCGCGGTGCTCGGGCCGGACGAACACGCCCACCAGGTGCACCTGCCGCTGCGTGACCGGCCCGCCCAGGACGTCGGTCGCGCCCGGCTCCTCGACCAGGCCGGTCGTCGTGCCGACCCAGCGCCCGTCGGCGTCGACGGCGACGAACGCCGCCACCGCGTCGCTCGTCGCGTTGCCGCGCGCCCGCTCCTGCCAGAACGTGTCCGGCCGCGCGGCCGCGACGTCGTGCGTCTCGAGGAACGCCACCGGGGCCGCCGGGTCCTGGAGCGCCGCCAGGCGCAGGTCGCGGGTCTCGCGCCACTCGTCCTCCCGGGCGCGGCGGACGGTGAGCAGGGCGGGCGGGGTCGTCATGTGCCGATCCTGTCACCTCGGGACCCGGCACGGCCGCCACCCCGCGAGGCAGGACCCGACACGCCGAGGTGGTGCAGGATCTGCCGAGGTAGTACGGAACCCACCGAGGTAGTACGGAGACTCGCGAGGTAGTCAGGGTCTCCTGCTACCTCACGCGTCACGACGCGCCGAGGACGCGGGCGCGGACGTGCGCGACGACGCCGTCGGCGGCGGCCTCGACCTCCGCCAGGGTGGTCTCGAAGCCGGACTCGTCGCCGTACCAGGGGTCGTCGACGTCGAGCAGGTGCTCGTCACCGCCCGGCTCGACGACGGGGGCGTCGGGGTCGAACGACCGGTACAGGCGGATCTCGGCGAGGCCGGCGGACCCCGCCGCGCCGTCCGCGAGGCGGCGCAGGCGGCGCGCGTGCTGCGCGGTCATGGGCAGGACCAGGTCGTGGTCGGCGAGGTCCGCGGGGGTGACCTGGCGGGCGCGGTGGCCGTCGCCCGTCGGGTAGCCGTGCGCGGCCAGCGTGCGGCGCGCGCGGCCGTCCACGGGGTTGCCGTGCTCCTCGTCGCTCACGCCCGAGGAGTCCACGACCACGCGGTCGCCGAGCCCGGCGGCCTCGAGCCGTTCGCGCAGCACGATCTCGGCCATGGGGGAGCGGCAGATGTTGCCGGTGCAGACGGTCATCACGCGGTACGGGGTGGCGGTCACCGGCCCATTCTCACCTCTCGCCGAGCCCCGCCCCTGATCCGTGCCTACCGTGAGGCATGGCGAGATGGGCGGCGGACGGGCTGATCGCCGTGACCGGCGCGAGCGGGCGGCTCGGGTCACGACTGGCGTTCCGGCTCGCGGCGGAGGGCGCGCGGCAGCGGCTGGTCGTGCGGGACCCGGCGCGCGCGCCGCGGCTCAGCGACGGCCGGGCGCTGCCGGTGTCGGAGGTCGCCGTCGCCGACGGCTTCCACGACGCCGACGCGATGCGGGCCGCGTTCGACGGCGTGCGCACCGTGTTCCTGGTGAGCGCGCGCGAGGCCCCCGACCGCGTCGCGCAGCACGTCGCGACGATCGACGCCGCCGCGGCGGCCGGCGTCGAGCGGGTGGTCTACACGTCGTTCGCGGGCGCGGCGCCCGACGCCGTGTTCACGTTCGCCCGCGACCACTGGCACACGGAGCAGCACCTCGCCGACGTCGCCGCGCGCACCGGGCTGCGCTGGACGGTGCTGCGCGACAACCTCTACTTCCACGCGCTGAGCACGTTCGTCGGGCACGACGGCGTGATCCGCGGCCCGGCGGCGGACGGGCGCGTGGCGGCCGTGTCGCACGACGACGTGGCGGACGTCGCGACCGCCGTCATCCTCGACGAGCGGCCCGCCCGCCACGACGGCGCCACCTACGAGGTGACCGGGCCGCAGGCGCTCACCCTCGACGAGGTCGCGGCGACGCTCGGCCGCGCCGCCGGCCGCGACGTCACCTACCACCCCGAGACCGAGGAGGAGGCGTACGCCTCCCGGGCCGGGTACGGGGCGGAGCCGTTCGAGCTCGACGGGTGGGTCACGTCGTACACCGCCATCGCCGCGGGCGAGCTGGCGCACGTTTCCGACGACGTCGGCCGGCTCGTCGGCCGGCCCGCGCGCTCGCTCGCCCAGTGGCTCGACGACTACCCGGGGGAGTGGGCGCACCTGCGGCGCGCCTGATCCCGGTCGGCTCGTGCTGCGGAGTTCACCCTGAGGAAAACCCTTGGCCTCCCTCGCCGGGCGGGCGTAGCGTCGTCGGCACATGAGAAAGGAGGTGATCGGAGAAGTGAAGACTCTTCGGACCCATGAGGTGGTCGCGCGCTAGTCGCGTGCGCCCTTGAGCGTTTCGCGCTGTCGGCCTGACGACCTGATCATTCGTCGGACCGTTCGGCGCACGGGACGGGTAGCGAGTTCCTCGCGACCACCGGATCCCGCGGGTGCCGTGCCCTCGTCCAGCACGGCAGGAGGTTCGACCTCCGGCCCGCGGGCTCTTTGCTGTCCGGGGGAGGAGTGGTCCTGGGCGGTCGTCAGACCAGCATCGCCGCGCGGCGCTCCCGCAGCAGGCGCCGCTCCGCCTGGGCGACGAGCTGGTCCGTGTCGGCGGCACCGGCCACCGACCACGCGGCGGCCGAGTGCAGCGCCGGCCACGCCACGCCGTCGAGCCCGCCCTCCAGCCCTCCGGACGGCGCGGCGACCTGCGCGAGCAGGTGCTGGCGCAGGGCGTCCGCGGAGGCCGCGGCCTGGATGTCGTCCATCGCCGGCAACGTCGCCAGGACGGCGAAGCCGTCGCCCTCGACACGACCCGCCTCGCAGCCGGCGGGCAGCGCCGCACCGATCCGCGCCGCGAGCTCCCCGAGCACCGCGTCCCCGGTGTCCTGCCCGTGGTCGGCGTTGAGCCTCGCCATGCCCCGCACGTCGAGCAGCACCAGCACCACACGGGTCGCTCCGCCGCGCACGAGCGCGCAGCGGTGCCGCAGCGCGTACCAGGTGGCGGCGCGCCCCGGCAGGCGGGTCAACGGGTCGTGGGTGGAACGCTCGGCCAGCTCGGCGACGACGGCGCGCATCACGTCGGCCGTGCTCGCCGCGCCCCAGCCCGACGGCCCGCTCACCAGGACGTCGTCGTACCGCCGGTCCGCGGTGCGGGCCATCGCGAGCGTCGCGACGTCCGCCAGCGCCGTGCCGGGCTCGACGACGAGGGGCGACCAGTCCGCGACCGCCCCGGTCGGGCGTCGCTCCAGGACCGCGCCCGTACCCGAGGCGCCCGGTGAGCGCCGCCGTGAGACCGGCCCGCGTGACGATGCCGGTGCGGGCGGGCTCCGTGTCGTCCTGCACGGCGACCGATCCCACCTCCGGACGCCGGAAGATCACCTCGAGCTGCCCGACGGGCAGCGTGGAACCCACCACCAGCACCGGCTGCGCCAGCGCCGCGACCGACGCCACGCGCGCCGTCCGGCGGGGGGCGACGTGGCGGGCCAGGCGGGCGATCTCGTCGTGCACAGGCGGAAGTATGGCCACCCGGTGACCCGGTCAGAGGCGCTCCGCGGAGATGTTCGCCGAGCGTTCGCCGGCCGTTCAGCCGGGGCCCCGAAAGCGGCCCCGAAAGTTGGGAGCGCGACCACGCAGCGCCCACGATCGCCCGTCCCTAGAGTGTCGCGAGGGTACGCGATGTCTGTGATGTCTCGGGGGCGACACATGCGAAGGACGAGCACGGCGGTCGGGCGCAGGACGACGAGCGGCCTGCTGGCCGCCGCGCTCGCGCTGGGTGGGCTGGTGGGCCTCGGGGCGCAGACGGCGACGGCACCGCCGGCGGCCGCGGCCGAGGGCGACGTCAACCCGTTCACGTCCGCCGGCGGCTACACCGTCTACGCGCAGCGCGACGCCTTCGCCGGCAACCAGGAGCTCGAGGGCTCGTTGGCCGCGGGCCGGAACTTCGCGCGGACGACGGCCGAGCAGTGGGCCGTGATCCACGTCGCCGCCGGCACCGCCGACTACACGGTCCCCACCGTCGACGGCGACCCGAACCGCCTGCTGATCGGGCGCTTCGACCCCGACACGGGCCGGAACGTCGGCGAGGTCAACGTCACGAGCCGCGGCGCGACCACCCCGGAGAACGTCGGCACGCTGAAGCTGGTGGACCGCGATCTCGGGCCGTACGAGACGTCGGCGCGCGGCGAGAACTGGGTGCGCCTGTCGCAGCCCGGTTCCACCCCTCCCCTCATCGACGCGACGGCCCAGACGTACCCGGCCGACGCGGAGCCCCCGACGGGCGGCAACACGTCGATCTTCACGGCGCAGACGGGCGGCACCCAGGACGTCGTCGCCGGGTACGTGCAGGCGAACCAGGACGCGACCACCGAGGAGAGCGCGCAGTGCCTCGCGGCGATGGCGGACCCCGACAGCCAGGACGCGCACCACGTGACGGTCGCGGAGGACGACGGCGACCGCAAGGTGCTCGCCCCCCTCGCGGCCGACCGCCCGAACGTGGTCGCGTACGAGGACGTCGCGGGTGCGAGCCTGCTCCAGTTCTCGGCGGGCAGCCCCACCCCCGGCCAGGCGAACCCCCTGATCATCCGCGTGCCCGCGGGGACCACCGACGTGCACGGCCTGCGCGTCGACCCGCAGGGCCAGTTCTCCCCGTACATCCTGTGGGACCTGTCGGCGGTGACGGGGAACGTGACGGTCGAGAACACCGGCAGCCGCATCGACGGCTCGATCTTCGCGCCGTTCGCCGACGTCACGGTCGACGCCGCGCCCCTCGACGGCCAGGTCATGGGGCGGGACGTCACCCTGCTGGGCGGCGAGGTGCACTCGTTCCTGTTCGCGAGCACGATCCCGTGCGGCGAGCCGCGGGGCACGTTCGAGGTGGACAAGGAGCTCGACGGCATCACCGCGGGCGACCTGCCGGAGGGCACCACCTTCGCCGTGGACTGGACCGCCACGTCGCCCGACGGCGAGGTGCTGTACACCGGGACGCTCGAGCTGCCCGCCGACGGCTCGCCCGTGCGCCCGACGGCGGTGGACGGCACCCCCCAGACCTTCCCTGTCGGCACCGTGATCACGTTCGAGGAGCAGACGCCGGACGCCGTGCCCGGCTGGGAGTGGGGGGCGCCGTCCGTGGCCCCGAACCCGGTGACCATCACCGCGGACGGCGACGGCGTCGTGGCCACGACGGTGACGAACACCGCGGAGCGCACGACCGGCACCTTCGAGGTCGCCAAGACCGCGTCGGACGGCACCGAGGACCCGCCGACGGTGCCCGAGGGCACCACCGTCACGGTCCGGTGGGAGGCGGAGTTCCCCGGGGGTGGCGTGGGCACGGCCTCCGGCACCATCGAGCTGGTGGCGAACGCGGACGGCACCTTCACGCCGCAGGGCCCGGTGGACGACCAGGGGGACCCGGTGACCTTCCCGGTGGGCACCGTGATCCGCCTCGTGGAGGTCGACGCCGGCGCGGCGCCGGACGGCTACGACTGGGGAGACCCCACGTGGAGCCCGGGCCAGGAGTTCACCATCGAGCGCGGCGGCGAGGCCGTGACGGTCGATCTGACGAACCTGTTGGTGCCCGAGTCGGGGACGGCGTCGTTCAGCGTCGTCAAGGTGCTCGACCTGGACGCGCCGGTCGACCCGGAACCGCAGTTCTCGATCGCCTACACGTTCGACCCGCCGGGCGGTCCGCGCGAGGCCCGGCAGCGGGAGATCGCCGTCGGCGACCCCATCACGATCGACACCCTGCTCGACGGCGAGCCCATCCCCGCCGGCAGCACGGTGTGGGTGCAGGAGCCCGCGCCGACGGGCGACGACGGCATCACGTGGGAGGACCCGGTGCTCACCGTGAACGGGGAGCCGCTCACCGACCCGGACGAGGACGGCTTCTACCCGATCGAGCTGACGGGTGACGAGACCGTCGCGCTCGAGGTGTCCAACGTCGGGCAGGTGGCGACCGGCACGTTCGAGCTGTCCAAGACGCTCGACGGTCCGCAGGCCGAGGACGTGCCCGAGGGCACGGGGTTCACGGTGGGGTGGACGGCGACCTATGTCGACGGCACCACGACCAGCGGCTCCACCACCCTCGCCCCGGACGGCGAGCCGGTGGCCCCGACGGACGCCGACGGCGACCCGCTCGACTTCCCCGTCGGCACTACGGTCACCTTCGACGAGGCGGACCTGCCCGACCTCCCCGGCTGGGACTGGGGCGAGCCCACGATCACGCCGGCAGAGCTCACGGTGGGTGATGGTGAGACCGCCGAGGTCGTCGTCACCAACTCCGCCACGGTGGAGCACGGCACGTTCGAGGTCTCGAAGGCCCTCGAGGGCGCCGACCCGGGCGACGTGAGCGGCGACGGGTTCGCCGTGCCGTGGACCGCCACCCTGCCCGACGGCAGCACCGACGAGGGGGTGCTCACCGTGCCGGCCGACGGTTCCGCCGTCGGCCCGGACCGCGAGTTCCCGGTGGGGACGACGGTGCACGTCACCGAGGACCCGCCCTCCGACGCGATGCTGCCCGACGGCTGGACCTCGGCCGTCCCGACCTGGTCCCCGGGCAGCAGCGTGACGATCGACGAGGGCACCGGCACCAGGGCCTTCACGGTGACGAACTCGGCCGTCCCCATCACGACCCTGCGGGTGGAGAAGCTGGTCGAGGGTGCGGACCTGCCCGACGGCACCCGCTTCCCGGTCGAGTACCGCGTGGACGACGGCCCCGTCCAGGAGGGCGACCTCGTGCTCGGCGACCCGTTCGTGGCGGACGACGTCCCGCTGGGCACCACGGTCGAGATCCGCGAGGCCGACCCGCCCGCCGTCGACGGCAGCACGTGGGCCGCGCCGCGCTGGGCGATCAACGGGCAGACGCTCGAGCCCGACGACGACGGCTGGGTGGTGATCCACGCGAACGACGAGCGGCTCAACGCCGTCACGCTGACGAACACGGCCCGTCCGACGACGCCGGGTGGCACGCTGCCGGAGACGGGGTTCGGCGGCGGCACGCTCCCGCTGCTGGCCCTCGGGCTGCTGCTCCTCGGCATCGCCGTCCGTCTCGTGGCCCGGACGCTCCGCGCCTGACGGGTGAGGATCGTCCCGTGACTCCCGAGCCGGAGGGCGTGCCCGACGTCGCGGCGCTCCGGCGCGGCGCCCACGAGCGCGCCGTCGCCCGCCCGCGGCGGCCGTTCGCGGGTGCGGTGACGGACCTCGCGACCGACGGCGTCGCGCTGCGCCGCTACACGCCCGACCGCCGTCGCCCCGGCGCCGCGGTGGTCTTCCTGCACGGCGGGTACGGGCTGTTCGGCGACCTCGAGCTGCAGGACGGCTGGTGCCGGCGGGCCGCCGAGGCGCTCGGCGTCGTCGTGCTCGCCGTCGACTACCGGCTCGCGCCGGAGGCGAGGCTCGACGACGCCGTCGTGGACGCGCTCGCCGCGCTCGACCTGCTCGCCGGCGACGGCTTCGACCGGCTCTACCTCGACGGCGACTCCGCAGGCGGCGCCGTCGCCGTCCTCGCCGCCGCGCGCACCGCGCACCCGCTGGCCGGCCTGCTGCTCACCAACCCCAACCTCGACCTGTCGCTCGAGACCTACGACGACGACCTGCCGGGCGGGCCGGGCCGCGAGCTCTCCACGTACGCGATGCGCGCGTGGACCGGCATCGAGCCCGCTGACGCGCCGCGCCTGCAGCGCTCCGCGCGCGGGCTGCCGCCCACGCTGGTGGCCGTGGGAGAGCTGGACTCGCTGCGCCCCGAGGCGCGGGAGCTCGCGGACACCTGCCGCCGCGACGGCGTGCCCTGCCGGCTGGTCGAGCTTCCCGGCGCCGAGCACGGGTTCGTCGGCACCGAGCGCGCCGGCACGGTGCTCACCGAGGCTGCGGCGTTCTTCGGCCTCGCCTGAGCACCGCCCGCCGGCTCAGGCCTCGTCCGTCTCCGCGACGCCGACCGCGACGGCGAGGTCCTGCCACGACATGCCGGAGCCCTTGAAGACGTTCGGCCGGTCCGTGGCCCGGGCGTGCCCGCGCACGACGTCGGCGAGCGGCACGAGGTCGTCGACACGCAGGGCGCCCTCGTGGACGGCGAGGACCACGTCGCCGCACTCGCGCATCGCGGTCGCACGGTCCTCGACGACCACGAGCGCCCGCCCCATGAGCCCGGCGTCGAGCTCGCGACGGTCGGGCTCGTGCGAGCCGATGGCCACGACGCACGCGCCGTCGCGCACCAGGGCGCCGTCGAAGAGCGGCGCGCCCGCCGACGTCGCGCACACCACGAGGTCGGCGTCGGCGACGTCGGCCGTGCCTCCCGCGCGGGCCGGCAGGCCACGCGCGACCAGCGCCTCGACGGCCGCCGCCAGGCGCCCCGGGTCGCGGCCGACGAGCGCGACGTCGTCGAGGTCGCGGACCGCCGCCATCGCGACCGCGTGCTCCACCGCCTGCGGCCCGGTGCCGACGACGACCAGGCGCCGCGCGTCCGCCGCGGCGAGGTGGTCGACCGCGACCGCCGAGGTCGCGGGCGTGCGCAGCTCGGTGAGCGCCGACCCGTCGATCTGCAGCCGCGGGGTGAGCGTGGCGGCGTCGAGCAGCAGGTAGGTCGCCTGGATGCGCGGCAGGCCGCGGGCCGGGTTGTCCGGGGCCACGGACGCGATCTTCACCCCGGCCCAGTCGCCGAGCACCGACGGCATGAGCAGCAGGTGCCCCGGGCCGGCGGCCACCGACGACCGTGCCGGGTCGTCGGCCGGGTCGAACCCGTCGGCCAGCGCCCGCTCGACCAGCCGGCGGGCGTCGTCGGGCCCGATCCGGCGGCGGACCTCGTCGCCCGTGACGAACGGCAGCCCCGTCCCGGCGCTCATCTGCTGTCTCCTGGCCCTCGACGTCACGGACGGGGCCAGGATGCCACGGGGCCGCCGCGGGGATGCGCAGGCCGGACGCCCGCAGCACGGGCCGGCCGGCCCGTCGGAGGGGTCGACGGGCCGGCCGGGGTCGGGGTGACGGCGCGCCCGCGCAGGGCGCGCCGTCAGGGGCGGATCGGCTCAGCCGAAGGTCACCTCCAGCGAGCCGTCCGCGGCGAAGGACCAGTCGAGGTCGCCCGCGTAGGCGCCGCACGCGGAGCCGTTGGAGCCGGACCAGAACTGGTTGGTGCCGTCGTCGCTGCCGACGATCCGGTCGTTCGACCCGCTGTCGCACGACACGTTGCCGCTGAACCGGTGCGTGCCCTCGTCGAAGTTGAAGTTGCGCTCCTCGTTGCCGATGCTCACGTTGTCGCTGACCGTGATCGAGCCCGGGTTGCTGTTGTACGTGAGCCCGTGCTTGCCGTTCTCGTAGGCGATGCTGCCCGTGATCACGTGGTCGACGGGGATGTCCTCGCCGCCCAGCTTGTAGCCGTTGCGGTCGCCGCTGCCGGCCTGCGAGCCGTCCGACAGGGTGCCGTTCTCGTAGGAGAGCGAGTCCTCGATGGTCACCACGCCGATGGGGCCCGTGTCGGACTTGGCGTACAGGTCCCAGCCGTCATCGATGTTGTTGTGCGCCACGCAGTCGCGGAACACGTTGCCCTCGCCGACCGTCAGCTTGGCCGCGAAGCCGTCCGCGTCCTCGCCGTCGGAGTCGACGTTGTCGTAGGACTCCGAGCTGAGCACCAGGTTGTCCGACGGCCACTCCGCCTTCGGCGCACCGGCGACCAGGCGGGCGATCTGCAGGCCCGTGTCGGCGTTCCCGCGGGTGACGACGCGCTCGATCACGTTGTCGTCGCCGCCGAGCAGGATGCCGTTGTCGCCCGAGTTCTGCACGGTGATGCCGTACACGTGCCAGAAGTTGCCCCCGATGGCGAGGCCGCGGTTGGCGGAGTCCTCGGCCTGGGCGGAGAAGTCGAGCACCGGCTTCTCGCCCGGGTACGCCGACAGGAGCGTGCGCTCCGACGACGTCCCGTCGTTGCCCGGCTCGATCGTGAGCGTGTCGGCCAGGTCGTACTGGCCGCCGCGCAGGTAGATCGCCCCGCCCGGCTCGACGGCGGCGATCGCCGCGGCGACCGTCGTCGGGTCCGCCTCGGTGCCGGCCGCGCCGGCCGAGCCGTCGGGCGCGGCGTAGATGACCTCACCGCTCGGGGTCGGCGGGTCCGTCGGGTCCGTGGGGTCCGTCGGGTCCGTCGGCGGGTCCGTCGGGTCCGTGGAGCCCTGGCCGGCGTACGTCTCGAGCTCGGCCACCTTCGGTGTGCCGGAGGCGCCGGTGATCTCGAGGTCGAGCTTGCTCAGCGTGGTCGTGGGCAGGTTGACGACCCCCGCGCGGCTGCCGGTCGCGAGGACGGCGCCGCTGTCGTGGTTGACGATGCGGAACGCGGTGATCGTGCCCTCGGAGCCGGCCGCCTCGACGACCTTGGCCTGCGCCACCGTCTGCGGGGCGGCCCACTTGACGGACACGCGGCCCGTGGTGCTCGTCGGCGACCAGAAGGTGCTCAGGTTGCCGTCGGTCACGTTGCCGAAGCTGCTGCCCGACGCCTTGGTCGAGCCGTCCGCGCCGGCGCCCAGGCTGAGGTTGGTGCCGCTCGGCTCCTCCGTCGGCGGGTCGGTCGGCTCACCGGTCGGCGGGTCGGTGGGCTCCTCGGTCGGCGGGTCCGTGGGGTCGGTCGGGTCCGGCGTCGTCGCCTCGCACGAGCCGTCGGACACCTTGAGGCCCTTGTTCGCCCCGGCGGTCGCGGCGACGACGTCCGGCACGCAGCCGGCGTCGTCGAGCGAGTAGTCGTAGGGGATGCTGACCGTCGTCGTGGACGTCGGGTTCGGGCCGGCGGGGTTGTTGTCCTCGCCCGGCTCCGACCACGTGACGTTGTCGAAGGTGTTCCCGGCGACCTGCCAGTAGCCCGGCAGGTCGGTGTAGAACGTGCCGAGCACGTCCTTCGAGTCCTGGAAGTAGTTGTTGTCGACCTTCGCCTTGCCGCCGGCGCGCGCGTTGATCCCCGACTCGTGGATGTCGACGTAGTGGTTGTTGTAGATGTGGGCCGTCGCCCCGCGCAGCAAGGGGAGGCGAGAGTCGATGTTCTCGTAGAGGTTGTGGTGGTAGGTGACCGGCCCGTTGCCCAGGTCGCTGTCGCCCGAGCCGACGAGTCCGCCGCGGCCGGAGCCGCGGAGGATGCTGTAGGAGAGCGTCACGTACTTCGTGTCGCCCTTCATGTCGAAGAGGCCGTCGTAGCCCTCGGACTCGCCGCCCGAGGCCTCGAGCGTCACGTGGTCGGCCCACACGTTCGAGACGCCGGACTCCATGCCGATCGCGTCGCCGCCGTTGGACGTCGGGGAGCCCGACTTCTTGACGTTCTTGACCGTGACGTTCTGGATGATGATGTTGCTGGCCTCGCGGATGTGGATGCCCACCTGGTCGAACGTGGCGCCGCTGCCCACCCCGACGAGCGTGACGTTGCTGATCTGCTTCAGCTCGATCACGCCGTCCGCGGTGTTGCAGCTGTCTCCCGAGACCTTGCTCGTGTTGCCGTGGTTGATCGTGCCCTCGACCTGGATGGTGATCGGGGTGTCCTCCGAGGCGCGGCCGCACAGCGCCTCGTGGATCTGGGTGCCGGTCGTCGCCTTCACGACGGCGCCGCCGGAGCCGCCCGTCGTGCCACCGTTCTGGGTGGCGAACCCGGTCGGGCCGGTCTCTGCCGCCTGAGCGCCGGGGAGCGTCAGGGCGGTCACTCCGATCGCGGCGGCCAAGGACGTCGTCACCCCCGCCGCCAGGAGTCGTCGCGCTGCTTGCCGTCTCATCGTTGCTGCCTCACCTTCGTCGTCGAACGCGGGACTTGCAGCCGGTGCCGAGGCCGCTCCGCACGGCGGTACGACCGCTGTCCGCCACCCACATTGGTTACGAACAGATCACAGCAACCGGTTTCTTGACCGTAGGGGACCGGTTTCCCGGAGCGCAACCCCCAATTTCACCCGGTGCCGGGTGGGGCTGACGGTTGACGGCGCCGCCGGGCGTCAGGCAGCGGGCTCCGCAGAGCTCCGGGCCCACCCGGCCAGGAGGTCGGCGACCTGCACGCGCGGATCGTGGCGGGAGTCCACCTGCCGCACCCCGAGGAGGGGCGGAGGAGCGGGCGACGCCGCGGCGGCGAGGCTCGCGGCCAGGACCGCGGTCCGCTGCCGCGTGAGCGCGCTCTGCTCGTCGTGCACGACGACGACCGAGCGGTAGCCGTCGCTCCATCGCAGCACCGTCTCGGCCAGGGCCGGCACCAGCGGCTCGAGCGGCGGCGGGACGGCGGGGTCGCCGTCGAGCAGCCGGTCCAGGACCGCCACGACGTCCCGCAGGGTCAGGCCGGCCAGCTCCGGCACGCCGTCGGCCACCACGCCCGGGACGAGGGCGAGGAAACGGCCGACGGCAGCAGGGTCCGGCCGGCGCCGGTGCTTGAGGTGCGTCATCGCGACGAACGCGGCGAGGACGTCGCCCCGGCCTCGCAGGACCGCGACCGCGCGGCCGTGGTCGCGGCCGAGGCGCGACCCGTCGAGGTACGACGGCTCGCCCGTGAGCAGGTCGAGCACCCGCCCGGCGACGTGGTCGCGCTTGTCGACGACGTGCACCGTCGAGCGGCCCGCCAGCTCCGCCAGGAACCACTCCAACGCCTCCGGCTGCCCCGGCCGCAGGAGCAGGTGGGCCTTGTGCTCCCGTGTCCGACGGTGGTTGAACCGCGACCGCAGCGTGCCGAGCACCGCCGCCGCCTCCTCGCGGGTGAGGTCCACCCCCGCGTGCGCGATCACCGGCGACGCCGGGTCCAGCAGGTTCGTCCCGGAGAACCCCGACTCGTCGCACGCGATCTCCACGACGGCGGGCGCGGGCATGACGTCATCGTGGCGCGGCCGCCCGCGTGCCACCACCTCGTCCCGCCGACGCCCGCACCGCATGACACATGTCATGGCCCAGACGTGCGGTCGACACAGGAGCCGGTGACGGGGGGCACTACCAGGTGCTCCCCGCCCCGGGTGGACTGGGGACAAGCCCATGACGCCCGACACCCAGGGAGAACACCGTGAACCTCGTCGACACGTTCCAGGACCTGGTCGCCCAGGTCCCCGAGCTCGCCCAGCCGCTGATCGTCGCGGTCGCGGCCATGATCCCCTTCATCGAGGGGGAGGGCGGCGCGACCATCGGCATCCTCGGCGGGATCCACCCCGCCGTCGCGGCCGGCGCCGCGATGGTCGGCAACTTCCTCGCCGTGACCGCCGTCGTGCTGGCCAGCGCCGGCGCCCGCGACGCGGTCGTGAACCGCCGTCGCGCGAAGACCCGGCAGCGCAGCGCCGTCCCGGTGGGCTCCGGTGCCGTGAAGGACGCGACGATCCCGGCCGAGCCGGCGGACGACCGACACAGCGCCCGCCGGGCGAAGTTCCAGCGCGCGTACGAGCGCTACGGCGTCCCCGGCGTCAGCCTCCTCGGCCCGCTGCTGCTGCCGACCCACTTCACGGCCTCGATGCTGGTGGCGTCCGGCGTCGGCAAGGCCCGCGTGCTCGTCTGGCAGGCGGTGGCGATCGTCGGCTGGACCACGGTCACCGCCGTCGTCGCCAGCCGGTTGCTGAACCTCGTCTACTGAACCGTCTCCTGGGACGCCGTCAGCGCACGACGTCGTAGACAAGCTTGACCACGCCGTTCGCGCACGAGAGTTGACGGACACGTCGCGCGCGGAGGCGCTGATCTCGGGTGCGAGAAGGGCCTCCGGCCCGGGGACGTGGGAGGGACGTCCCGGGCCGGAGGCCCTTGCTGCGTGGTGCGACGCGTCAGACCTTCGGGGTCGCGGTGGTCGTGCCGCCCCCGTTGGTCGTGGTCGGAGCGATCGTGACACGGTAGTTGTACTTGTGCGAGGCCGTGAACTTGTAGGTCTTCAGGCCGTACTTGTCCAGGGTGATCGTCTTGCGCGTGTGCCAGCCGGTGGAGTTCTTGTACTGCACCTTCACCTTGGCGTACGAGTACGAGTGCCAGCCGGACGGGGTGTACCTCTTCAGGCCGATCTTGACGGTCTTGTGGCTGCCGCTCGAGGTCACCTGGATGACGTTGCCGTACTTGAGCTTGCCGTCGATCGAGGACTTCATCATGAAGGTGCCGCTGGAGTACGAGGCGTCCTTGAGCGTGACGTCCGGCGTGGTCGAGTTGTAGTCGGTGTCGACCACCACGCGCACGTTCTTCACCTTGAAGGTGCCGCGGCCCCAGGACGACTTCGCGGCGATGTAGGTGTCCAGGCTCTTGTAGTTCTGCGAGGCGACCGAGCCCAGGTCGACGTTCTTCGCGACGCGGGTGCTGCCGCGGTAGACGTCGGCGGAGATGTCGGCCCACCAGTACTGGCCGTAGCCGCTGAGGTTGCCGAGCTTCACGCTCGTGCGGACGTCGTAGTACTTCGTCGCGGAGTTGGTCCCCGTGCTGCCGTTGGAGGGCGTGACCTTGATCGAGGTCACGTCGATCGCCGGGGCGGTGGCTGCGGTCGCGGGAGCGACGGCGGTGCCGAGCAAGAGCGAGGCCGCCGCCACCGTAGTGACCGCGAGCTTGGACAGGATGCGCATGGGGACCCTTTCGAGGGGAGAAGTGAGCCGCGCGGATCCTATTCAGGTGCCCGTGATATGTGCCCGCCGAAACCACCGCCCGGACCGCCCAGGACCTGCAGTAGCGGATACCGGAGAGCGGCCTCGCCGGCGGGCCGACAGGTCGCGCAGGCCCGGGATGCCGGGCCTCGCGGGGGCTGATCGATCGGCCCCCGCCTCCCGCGCCGCCCTCCCGCGCGGCACGCTGCCGTCGCCCGAGGGCCGAAGATTTCACCCGCTCAGCGCACGCTCAGCCGCCTCCGTGGGTGCGCAGAGGGCCCGGGCCAGACAGACACCCGCTTCCTCACCGATCGGTAGGCATGAGGCGTCGGTTCTTCGACCTTCACAGCCTGAAACGGTCCGACGGTCCGAATCGCTGCCTGCTGAGCGGCGTCTTCAGCGGGCGCACGCCGGTCGGGACGGCACCAGCTCGCCGGTAACGACGAAATGCTCTGGCCTGGCGCAACTGCTGAGCCCCGGGAGCGTCGAGCACACCCTGACCGGATCGTCAGACACCCCTGGACCCCGGCGGCACACCAGGAGGGCGTGCAGCGACGACGGTGAGCCGCCAGCCCCGCGACGGTCAGCGTGGCGAGCTGTGTTGCAGCGTTCCGAAGCCGGCGACTCGACGGCGCCTCCACGTGGCCACGCGACCACCGCAGACGGTCGCGGCGTTGCCCCGCCGGACAACTCCATGGGCTGAGGCCATGGCACCCCGTCCTCGCTGTTGGCACATGCTCCAGGCTTCTCGTGGAGGGTCGCCGCCAGGGCGAGCGGGGTCGGCGAAGTAGACCGGCAACCTCGTGGCCAGGGTCAGGGCGCCATGGCGGGCCATCTCGGCGCGGGTGCATGGACAACTCTCGCTCGGAGCACGGTCTACCCGACGACCGCCTCGTCAACGTCATCCTCCCGCTGCCCGCACGACGGGACTTCACCCCGGTTCGACGTCGGGAAGCGGGGCCCGCGCCGTCGCCCAGCCAGATCGCACCCCGCGGAACGCAGAAAGTCCCGGCCAGGAGAACCTGACCGGGACTTTCCGAAGGTGTTCCGACCCTGAAGCCGAAACCCTCCTCACGTGCGCGAGGGGGGAGTTGAACCCCCACGCCCTCTCGGGCACACGGACCTGAACCGTGCGCGTCTGCCTATTCCGCCACTCGCGCGTGCCGCAGAAGATTAGCACGGCGCGGGGGGTGCTCCCCAATCGCCTGGCGAGGGCCTCGCGCACCCCGGAAAGGGCATGGTCCCGCCACTGGTGGCGAGCGTGGCGGCCGTCACCGCACCGTGACCTGCCGGTCCCGCTTCTGCGCCGAGCGTTCGCAGGAAATCCACACCGCGCGGAGGAGTGGTGCTGCGGCGCTGCCTACGATCTAGATAGTCTGCCCGCGGACGTGTCGGGCCAATGGGAGGAGGTGGCATGGGCGCCCTGGATCGCTTCGAGAAAGGCGTGGAGCGCGTGATGAACAACGCGTTCGCGAAGGTGGGTCGCAACAGCGAGATCAAGCCGGTCGAGCTGGCGAGCCGCCTGCGGCGCGAGATCGACGACCGCGCTGCCGTCGTCGGGCGCGACCGCACGGTCGTGCCGAACGAGTTCACCATCGAGCTGTCGTCCGCGGACTTCTCGCAGATCGACGCCTGGGGCGCGGAGACGATGGCCGACGAGCTGGCCACGAACCTCACCGAGTACGCCGCCTCGCAGCACTACGCCTTCGTGGGCCCGGTCAGCGTGTCGTTCGAGGAGCACGAGGACCTGCCGGGCGGTCGCTTCCAGCTGCGCTCCGCGACCGTGCGCGGCAACGTCGCCCCCGCCACGTCGGCGGCGCCGTCCACCCGCCACCCCCTCATCGACATCGACGGCCAGCGCTACCTGCTCACCGGCCCCGTGACGGTCATCGGCCGCGACGCCGAGGCCGACATCGTCGTCGACGACCCGGGCGTCTCGCGCCGCCACCTGGAGATCCGCGTGACGCCGGACGGCGTCGTCGCGACCGACCTCGGCTCCACGAACGGACTGTTCGTCGAGGGCCACCAGGTGCCCGCGGCCACGCTGCTCGACGGGAACACCCTGACCATCGGCCGTACCCGCATCATGTTCTGGACCGGCAGCGCCTCGGGCCAGCAGAACGAAGGCTGGTGATCCCCCCAGGATGAGTGAGCTGACGATCACCCTGCTGCGGCTGGGCTACCTGGTGCTGCTCTGGGTGTTCGTGCTCTCCGCGATCGCGGTGCTGCGGCGCGACCTGGCGCCCCGGGGCGCCCCGCGCGCCTCCAAGTCCGAACGCCGTCGCGCGGAGGCCGCACCCGCACCCTCCGCGGGCGCCGCGGCCGCAGCAGCACCCGCGCCCGCCCGGCGCGGCGGGCCCACGCGCCTGGTCGTGACGACCGGCCCGCTGGCCGGCACGACCCTTCCGCTGTCCTCGGCGTCGATCCTCATCGGCCGGTCGCCGGGCTGCACCCTCGTGCTCGACGACGACTACTCGTCGTCGCGCCACGCCCGCATCTTCCCGCAGGGCGACCAGTGGTACGTGGAGGACCTCGGGTCGACGAACGGCACCTTCATCGGGGACGCCCAGGTGTCGGGACCGCAGCCGCTGGCGCCGGGTGTCGGCGTCCGGATCGGCCAGTCCGTCGTCGAGCTCCAGGGGTGACCGCTCCGTGACCCTCACCCTGCGCTACGCCGCGCGGTCCGACGTCGGGCTCGTGCGGTCCAACAACCAGGACTCCGCGTACGCCGGGCCGCACCTGCTGGCCGTCGCCGACGGCATGGGCGGGCACGCGGGCGGCGACGTCGCGTCGCGCCTCGCGATCGCCGCCCTCGCCCCGCTCGACCGCACCGAGCACGGCCCCGAGGAGGCGCTGACCGACCTCGAGCACACGGTGGAGCGCGCCCGGCAGGACCTGGTGCGCGTCAGCGACGCCGACCCGGAGCTGGTCGGCATGGGCACCACTGTCACCGCCCTGCTGCACACGGGCACCACCCTGGTGATGGCCCATCTCGGCGACTCGCGCGCCTACCTGCTGCGCGACGGCCGCCTGACGCAGGTCACGGTGGACCACACCTTCGTGCAGCACCTGGTGGACACGGGCCGCATCTCGCCGGAGGAGGCGGAGCACCACCCGCAGCGCAACGTCGTCATGCGGGTGCTGGGCGACTTCGACGTCGACCTCACGCCCGACATGTCGGTGCGCGAGGCGCGCGCCGGCGACCGGTGGCTGCTCTGCTCCGACGGGCTGTCCGGGTTCGTCTCGCCCGAGCAGATCACCGAGGTGCTCACCGAGACCGCGGCGCCCGACGAGGCCGCCGACCTGTTGATCACGCTGTCCATGACGGCGGGCAGCACCGACAACATCACCGTCGTCGTCGCCGACGTCGTGGAGGACGGCGACGCCCCCGCGGCGGAGGGCGCGACGGCGGCCCCGGTCGAGGGCGCGACCGTGCCGCAGGTCGTGGGCGCGGCAGCCACGGGCGAGCTCCCCGCGGTCCTCCAGACCCCGGCCGACGACCCGGCCGACGACCCCGCGCCCACCGAGCAGGGCGCGGCCGACGACCCGGACGACCCCGAGGACGACGACACGGACGACGACGCGCGGCCCGCCCGCAAGCGCCGTCCGTGGATCACCGTGCTCGTGGTGCTCGTGGTGCTCGGCGGCGTCGGGTACGGCCTGTGGCGCGCGTACGGGTGGACGCAGGAGCAGTACTACGTCGGCGTTTCCGACGGTGAGGTCGCGGTCTTCCAGGGCATCCCGGCCAGCGCCGGCCCCCTGACCCTCTCCACCCCGGTGGAGCTCACCGGCACCCCGGTCTCCGACCTGCCGGACTACTGGGCGGACCGCCTCGACGGGTCCATCCGGGCGTCGTCCGAGGCCGAGGCTCGCGAGCGCGCGGACCGGCTCATCGCCGAGGCCGCCCCCGAGCCGTCACCGTCTCCCACCCCCTCCGCGAGCCCCTCGAGCTCGCCGTCCCCCTCGAAGAGCACGTCGACCGCGAAGCCCACGAAGCAGCCCGCCGACGCCGACAGCAAGGCCGACGGGGGGTCGAAGGGGTGAGCGTCGACGTCGAGACCCCCGCCGGGCGCACGGTCGAGCCCACCGAACGCCGTCCCGCCCGCCTGGCCGAGCTGTTCCTGCTGATCCTCGCCCTGGCCGCGGGCATCAGCGCGTTCGCGATGGTCGGCCGCAGCGTCACGGGCGAGCTGCCCGGCGACTTCTGGGCCGTCAGCCTGCTCCTGGTGGGCATCGCCGCGGCGGCGCACGTCGTGCTGCGTCTCCGCGCGCCGTGGGCCGACCAGGTGATCCTGCCCGCCGTGGTGCTGCTCAACGGCCTCGGCCTGGCCATGATCCTGCGGCTCCAGCTCGCGGACACCAAGGGCGCCGACGCCTGGTCGCAGATGATGTACACCGCGCTCGGCGCGGTCATCGCGATCCTCCTCGTCTGGTTCCTGCGCGACCACCGGTGGATCCGCCGCCTCACGTACACGGCGATGCTCGTGGGCCTCGGGCTCGTCGTGCTGCCGCTCCTGCCCGTCATCGGGCGGGAGATCAACGGCGCCCGCATCTGGGTGAACATCGCCGGCTTCTCCCTGCAGCCTGCCGAGTTCGCCAAGATCGCGTTCGCGATCTTCTTCGCCGGGTACCTCGTGACCAACCGCGACACCCTGGCCCTCGCGGGCAAGAAGGTGCTCGGGCTGCAGCTGCCGCGCATCCGCGACCTCGGCCCGATCATCATCGTGTGGGCGGCGTCCCTGGCCGTCCTCGTCTTCGAGCGCGACCTGGGCACCTCGCTGCTGTTCTTCGGCCTGTTCGTCGCGATGCTGTACCTCGCCACCGAGCGGTTCAGCTGGGTGCTCATCGGGCTCGTGCTGTTCGCGGCCGGCGCGCTCGTCGCCGCGAGCGTGTTCCCGCACGTCGGCGCCCGCATGGACGTGTGGCTGCACCCGTTCGACAACGAGCTGTACAACGCGGTCGGCGGGTCCTACCAGATCGTGCAGGGCACGTTCGCGCTGGCCGCGGGCGGCCTGTTCGGCACCGGCTGGGGCGAGGGCTACCCGTACCTCGTGCCGTACGCCTTCTCCGACTTCATCTACTCGTCGCTGGGGGAGGAGCTCGGCCTCACCGGCCTGCTCGCGATCCTGCTGACGTACCTCCTCATCGTGCAGCGCGGCCTGCGCACCGCCATCGCCGTGCGCGACGGCTTCGGCAAGCTGCTGGCCGGCGGTCTCGCGTTCGTCATGGCGCTGCAGCTCTTCGTCGTCGTCGGCGGCATCACGCGCATCATCCCGCTGACCGGCCTGACGCTGCCGTTCATGGCGCAGGGCGGGTCGTCGCTGCTGGCCAACTGGATCGTCATCGCGCTGCTGCTGCGCGTCTCCGACAACGCCAGGCGCCCGTCGGCGCTGCCGATGCGCGGCACGGTCGCGCAGGGCGGCGGCATGCACGACCCCATCGTGGTCGGCGCGCACGACGGGACGACGCCGGGCGGCGGCGTCCCCGTCCGGCGGTCGGCCGCGGACGCGCCGTCGCGCGGGTCGACGCCGTCGCACCCCACCGAGGCGTTCGGCGGGCCGCTGGACCCGCGCCGCGACGATCCCCGAGGAACGACTGGAGGTGAGCACCTGTGAACACGACCCTGCGCCGGCTCGCGAGCGTCGTCATGGTCATGTTCCTGGCGCTCATGGTGTCGACCACGTGGATCCAGTTCTTCCACGCCGACGAGCTGAACAGCGACACCCGCAACATCCGCTCGATCTACGCCGAGTACGGGCGCGCCCGCGGCCCGATCGTCGTCGGCGGCGAGGCCGTCGCGCTGTCCAAGCCCGTCGACGACGAGTTCGGCTACCAGCGCGAGTACACGAACGGCAAGCTCTACTCGCCGCTCACCGGGTTCTTCTCGCTGGCCAACGGCACGACGGCGATCGAGCACGCGGAGAACGACTACCTCAACGGGCAGGCCGACGCCCTCTGGGTGGACCGCCTGCAGAACCTGCTCACCGGTAGCGACCCGGAGGGCTCCTCCGTCGAGCTCACCATCGACCCGAAGGCGCAGAAGGCCGCGTGGGACGCCCTGGGCGACCAGGAGGGCGCCGTCGTCGCCCTCGACCCCAAGACGGGCGCCGTCCTCGCGATGGTGTCCAAGCCGTCCTTCGACCCCAACGACCTCGCGTCGCACTCCACCAAGAAGGCCGGGCAGGCGTACACCGACCTGCTCAACGACGACGACGAACCGCTGGTGAACCGCGCGACGTCCTGGAACCCGCCCCCCGGGTCGACGTTCAAGCTCGTCACGACCGCCGCTGCGCTCGAGAGCGGCGACTACACGCCTGACACGGTGATCGACGCGCCGTCCTCGTACACCCTGACGGGCACGAACACGCAGGTCGGCAACTTCGCAGGCACGTCGTGCGCGTCGTCGGGGAAGATGACGCTGGCCGACGCTCTGCGGATCTCCTGCAACACCGCCTTCCTCGGCCTGGGCGGCGAGCTCGGCGCCGATGCGATGAACGAGCAGGCCGAGAAGTTCGGGGTCGGCAGGCGGTTCGAGGTCCCGTTCTCGACCGCGGCGAGCCAGTACGACCCGGACCCGGACGAGATGAACACGGCGCAGGTCGAGCTGTCCGGCATCGGCCAGGGCAGCGTCGCCACCACGCCGCTGCAGGTCGCCATGATCTCCGCGGCGATCGCGAACGGCGGCGAGGTCATGCAGCCCTTCTCGGTGGACACCGTGCGGGACCCGCAGCTCGAGGTGGTCCGTGAGACCTCGCCGTCGAGCCTCGGCCGCGCCGTCTCGGAGAAGACCGCGGGCCAGCTCACGGACATGATGAAGAGCGTCGTCGAGTCCGGGTCGGGTACGAGCGCCCAGATCCCCGGCGTCACCGTCGCCGGCAAGACCGGCACCGCCCAGCACGGCGACAACTCCCAGCCGCCGCACGTGTGGTTCACCGGCTTCGCGCCGGCGGAGGACCCGCAGGTCGCGGTCGCCGTCGTCGTCAAGAACGGCGGCGACCTCGGCGGCCAGGCCACCGGCGGCTCGGTCTCCGCGCCGATCGCCAAGGCCGTCATGGAAGCGGTGCTGAACGGATGAGGCCGGCCACGGGGCTCGCGCTCGGCGAGCGGTACCGCCTCACGCGCCGTATCGCCATCGGCGGCATGGGCGAGGTCTGGGTGGCCGACGACGGCTACCTGGGCCGCGAGGTCGCGGTGAAGGTGCTCCGCGAGGAGTACACCGGCAACGAGGACTTCCTGCGCCGCCTGCGCACGGAGGCGCGCAACAGCGCCGCCCTGTCGCACCCGAACATCGCGCAGATGTACGACTACGGCGAGCAGGACGGCGCCGGCTTCCTCGTCATGGAGCTGGTGCTGGGCGAGCCGCTGGCCGACCTGCTCGAGCGCGAGCCCGTCGTCGCGCCCCGCAAGCTGCTGCCGATCCTCGCCGCCACGGCGCGGGGGCTGCACCACGCGCACCTGGCCAAAGTCGTGCACCGCGACGTCAAGCCCGGCAACATCCTGCTGGAGCACGGCGGCAGCGTGAAGATCACCGACTTCGGCGTCTCGCTCGCCGCCAACCAGGCCCCCATGACGGCGACCGGCATGGTCATGGGCACGGCGCAGTACCTGTCGCCCGAGCAGGCGGTGGGGCAGCCCGCGACGGCGGCGTCCGACGTCTACGCGCTCGGGGTCGTCGCGTACGAGGCGACGGCGGGCAAGCGCCCGTTCACGGGCTCGACGCCGGTCGACATCGCCGTCGCGCACGTCAACGCGCCGGTACCGCCGCTGCCCACGCACGTGCACCCTGGGCTCGCGGACGTCATCGGGCGCATGCTCGAGAAGGACCCGTCGCGTCGGCCCGAGTCGGCCGCCGCCCTCGCGGGGGAGCTCGACTCGCTCGCCCGCGAGATCGCGGAGGACCCGCTCGGCGCCCGGTCCCGGTCTGCGCGGCGTGCCGCGGCGGCGCGCCAGGGCGCCCGCCCGGCGCGTGCCGTCCCCGCGCACGCCGCGCCCACGGCGCCACGACCCGCCGGACCTGCCGCTCCTGCCGCTCCTGCCGGCCCTGGGAGCCCTTCCACCCCGCCGTCGGCGGCGATGCCGGTCGCGTGGACTGCGGTGACGCCGTCCGAGGACGAGCGTGCGACGCCCGCCGAGCCCGCGGCGGTCGTCCCCAGCGACGAGCCCACCCCGCAGACCCCGGTCGACGGCCTCGCCGCCGGACGTGCGTACCCGCGGCGCCGCGAGGTGCGCGCCGGCACCCACGACGCCCGCCGTCCCCCGGTGCGCAAGGCCCCGTCGACCGGCACCCGGAGCCGTTCGACGTCGCGCTCCGCGCCCGAGGCCAAGCCGGCGCGCCGCACGTCGACCTCGACGGGCCAGCGCTTCGGCCCGCTCGGACGCCTCTCCTGGCCGTTGATCGCGCTGCTCGGCCTCCTCGTCGTCCTGCTGCTCGCCACCCTCGTGCAGGCCATGGCGGCCGACGCCGAGGGCCACGCGGCGGCCCTCCTGGTGGGACCGGCCCTCGCGGTCTCCCGCCCCTCCCGCACGGGTGCGCGTCCCTCCTCTGGGATGATGCTCCGAGACACGCCGCGCGCCCCGCGCGCGGCCATGACCGAGAAGGACTTCTGAGTGGTGGACAACACGCCCCGGGTACTCGCCGGCCGCTACGAGGTCGGTGAGCTCATCGGCCGCGGCGGCATGGCCGAGGTGCACATCGGGCACGACACGCGCCTGGGTCGCACCGTCGCGATCAAGGTGCTGCGGTCCGACCTCGCCCGCGACCCGTCCTTCCTGGCGCGGTTCCGTCGCGAGGCCCAGTCTGCCGCCGCGCTGAACCACCCCGCCATCGTCGCCGTCTACGACACCGGCGAGGACACGCACACGGACACGCAGGGCGCGTCCGTGCACGTCCCGTTCATCGTCATGGAGTACGTCGAGGGGCACACGGTCCGCGACATCCTGCAGGACGGCGCGGCCGTGCCGATCGAGGAGGCCGTCGAGATCACGGCGGGCATCCTCAGCGCGCTGGAGTACTCGCACCAGGCCGGCATCGTGCACCGCGACATCAAGCCCGCGAACGTGATGATCACGCCCACGGGTGCGGTCAAGGTGATGGACTTCGGCATCGCCCGCGCGATGGCTGACTCCGCCGCGACGATGACGCAGACGCACGCCGTCATCGGCACGGCCCAGTACCTGTCGCCCGAGCAGGCCCGCGGCGAGACCGTGGACGCCCGCAGCGACCTGTACTCCACGGGCTGCGTGCTGTTCGAGCTGCTCACCGGGCGCCCGCCGTTCATGGGCGACTCCCCGGTCGCCGTGGCGTACCAGCACGTCGGGCAGGCGCCGCAGCGCCCCAGCGAGCTCGCCTCGGACGTGCCCGAGGTGCTCGACCGCATCGTGCTCAAGGCCCTCACGAAGGACCGCGACGCCCGCTACTCCACGGCGGCGGAGTTCCGCGCGGACCTCGAGACGGCGCTGCGCGGCGGCGACGTCACCGCGCCGCTCCTCGGAGCGGCCGCCGCCGGCGCCGCGGCGACGCAGGTCATGGGCCAGCCCCAGGGCACCCAGGTGATGGACCCCGCGAGCACGTCGCAGTGGGGCACCACCGGGGTGCAGGGCGCGAACGGCGAGCCCGACGACGAGAAGAAGAGCCGCAAGGGCCTCATGTGGACGCTCATCGCGATCGGCGCCGTCGCGCTGGCCGCGATCATCACGTTCCTCGTCATGAACGACGCCGAGGCCAAGACGACCGTGCCCGAGCTCCAGTCCAACGTCACCCCCGCCGAGGCGGAGCGCGCGATCACGGCCGCCGGGCTCGAGTACGAGCAGGCGACCGACACGGAGTCCACGGAGCCCGAGAACACGTTCCTCGACCAGAACCCGACCGGCGGCACGGAGGTGGACCGCGGCACCACCGTGACCGTGACGTTCTCCGCCGGCCCGGACACCGTCGCGGTGCCCGACCTCTCGGGCATGACGGAGGACGAGGCCTCCGACGAGCTCGAGAAGGCGAAGCTGACCCTCGGCGACGTCTCGCAGGAGAACAGCAAGGGCGTCGAGAAGGACCACGTCATCAAGTCCGACCCGGCCGAGGGCCAGGCGGTCAGCGAAGGATCGGCCGTCGACATCGTCGTCTCCACCGGGCAGGTCGACCTGCCGAACCTGCTGGGCATGACGGAGGACAAGGCCAAGGAGACGATCACCAACCTCGGGCTCAACTCCGAGACCAGCACGGAGGAGAGCGACAAGAAACCGGGCACGGTGATCCGCCAGAGCCCGCAGGCCGGCTCGGTGCCGCAGGGGAGCGGCGTCTCGATCGTCATCGCCAAGAAGAAGGCCCCGGAGATGACGACGGTGCCGAACGTGGTCGGGCAGACTGCTGCAGATGCCCAGGCCGCTATCAGCGGCGCGAGCCTGAACCCGCAGATCACCTTCGAGCCCTCGGACGACGTGCCGAACGGCACCGTGATCTCCCAGGACCCGGAGGGCGGCGAGGCCGAGGTCGGCTCCGACGTCGCCGTCGTGGTGTCCAGCGGGCCGGAGGCGGGCGAGACGCCGAGCGGTGAACCGAGCGGCGAGGCGACCGACGGCGAGTCCGACAACGCCGGCGACGACGGCGACCCGCTCGGCATCCTCCCCGACTGAGACGAGCGGTCGAGCACCAAAGGAACGGACGAGCCCGTCAGGACATTGCGGTCCTGACGGGCTCGTCCGTGCCCGGTGGCGTCAGCCCTGGTGCACCAGCGGCGCCATGCCGACGGACCGCGCGACCGCGCCGTCGTCGCCGCACACGGCGAGCCAGTTGGCGAGGAGCCGGTGCCCGCCCTCGGTGAGCACGGACTCTGGATGGAACTGCACCCCGTGCAGCGGCAACTCGTGGTGCTGCAGCCCCATGACGACGCCGCTCGCCGTCGCGCCGGTCACCTCGAGCTCGGCGGGCACGGTCTCCGGGAGCACCGCGAGCGAGTGGTAGCGCGTCGCCGTGAACGGCGACGCCAGACCGTCGAGCACGCCGTCGCCGTCGTGCTCCACCAGGCTGGTCTTGCCGTGCATGAGCTCCGGCGCGTGCGCCACCGTGGCGCCGTACACCTCCGCGAGGGCCTGGTGGCCCAGGCAGACGCCGAGC
Source organism: Isoptericola sp. NPDC019571 (assembly GCF_044389385.1). Classification (NCBI taxonomy): domain Bacteria; kingdom Bacillati; phylum Actinomycetota; class Actinomycetes; order Micrococcales; family Promicromonosporaceae; genus Isoptericola; species Isoptericola sp. NPDC019571. The sequence goes on along the minus strand of NZ_JBIRXZ010000004.1, from coordinate 187,698 downwards.
ATCGGCGTGCGGGAGCGCGCGCAGGCGCGGATGACGTCCTCCGACGAGCCCGCCTCCTTCGGGGTACCCGGGCCGGGGGAGACGAGCACGCCGTCGAAGGGCGCGCCGTCCGCGTCGTGGAAGACGCCGTCCGCGTCGGGCTCGGGCACCGCGTCGTTGCGCACGACGACGGTGCGCGCCCCGAGCTGGTCCAGGTAGCCGACGATCGTGTAGACGAACGAGTCGTAGTTGTCGACCACGAGGATGCGCGGGCCGGCGGTCGTGGGGGTGGGGCTGGTCATGGCTGTCTCGCTTCGGGGGAGTGGTCAGGCGGGCTGCGGGGCGGGACGGCGGCCACGCCATCGCCGGCCCGGCAGCGCGGTGCTCACGACGGTCGCGGCGCTCACGAGAACACGTCCGTGCCGGCGGGGACGGTCGCGTACTTCATCTCGGAGCTGCCGGTGTAGGCGGGGAGCTCGAGGGTGCCCGCGTCCTTGACCGACCACCCGAGGGCGACCCAGTCGACGTACTGCTGGTAGATCGCGACGCCCGGGTCCGCGTCCAGCGACGCCCGGAGCTGCTGGGGGTCGCCCACGGCCTCGATCACGTACGGAGGGGAGAAGACCTTGCCGTGCAGCAGCAGGATGTTGCCGGAGCAGCGGAACGCCGACGTCGCGGTGACGCGCTCGCCCTGCAGCGTCATCGCCTCGGCCCCGCCCGCCCACAGCGCGTTGATCACGTGCTGCACGTCCTGCTGGTGCACGACCAGGTCGTCCGGCCGCGCCCCGCTGATCGACTGGCTGGACGCGGGCGCGTCGTCGAGCGCCACCCGCAGCCCGGGCCCCGAGACGGGCGCGGCACCCGTGACGACCGACTCGTCGGCCACGAGGTCGGCGCTCCGCGTGGGCAGGTCGGTGCCGGCCTGCTTGCCGAGGTCGTCGATCTCGGCCTCGAGCTCGTTCATCCGGTCGGTGAGTCCCGCGACGCGGTCGGACTCCGTGGTGACGAGCTCGGCGAGGTCCTGCGGGTCGCGACCGTCCTTGGTGTCCGCGAGCTGCGCGCTGGCGGTGAAGAGGAGCCCGGACGCGGCGAGGACGCACGCGACGGTCGCGCTCTGGCGCAGTCGGCGGTTCATCGGCCCTCCGGTCGGTCGCGGCTGTCCTTCTCGAGCCTGCTGACGACTACGCTAGTCGACAGAATCGCCGACGGTGGCGGGCATCCGGCCCGCGGCCGCCGCCCACCCGTCCGGACAGGAGACCTCCCCGTGCCCGAGTCGAAGTCCCGCAAGAAGAAGAGCACGCCCGCCGAGCAGCCGGCGACGCCGAAGGCGAAGCCGCAGGGCAACCCGCGCTGGCTGGTGCCGACGATGCTCACGCTCATGCTGCTGGGCCTCGCATGGATCGTCCTGTACTACCTCACGGCGCAGGGGCTGGGCCTGCCGATCCCGGCGCTCGGCGCCTGGAACCTCGCCGTCGGATTCGTGCTGATCATCGCGGGCTTCGGGCTCACCACCCGCTGGCGCTGACGCCGGGTCTTCCACCCGTGTAGTTCGTTCCACACCTGTGGACAACCCTGTGGGCGGCGCTCAGAGCATCCCCACCGAGGCGTACTTCCACAGGGTCGCGGCGACGAGGACGACGGCCACGCCCGCCGGGACCAGCCACCCCACGAGCGCCTGCCGCTCGCGGGGCGCGAAGGCGAACCCGGCACCCATCGCCAGACCGACCGCCAGGCCGCCCAGGTGCGCCTGCCACGCGATCCCACCGACGAAGAACGGGATCGCCATGTTGATGGCGATGAGCACGACGATCTGCGCGGCGCTGCGCCCGGTGCGCCGCAGGACCGGGATGATCGCGCCGAACAGCCCGAAGACGGCTCCGGAGGCACCCACGACGGCGGTGATCCAGGAGTAGCTCGTCGGGTCGGCGAGCAGCAGGTAGCCCACGGACCCCGCGATCGCGGACAGCACGTAGAGCGCGATGAAGCGGCCGCGCCCGAACGCCTGCTCGAGGAACGGGCCGGTGAGCCACAGCGCGTACATGTTGAACAGGATGTGCAGCGGGCTGGTGGAGTGCAGGAACGCGGCGGTGAGGAACCGCCACGGCTCGTCGAGCCCCACCGAGGGGGCGAAGGCCCAGCGCTGCGTCCACTCGCCGCCCGTGACGAGCTGCAGCACCCAGCTCACCACGCACAGGCCGACGATCGTCAGCGTGACGACCGGCCGCCCGCCACGGACCGTGCCGCCGAACATCGTCCGGGCGCTCGGCACCGCGCGCGACGCCTCCTTGACGCAGTCGACGCACTGGATCCCGACGGCGGCAGGTCGTTGGCACTCGGGACACGTCGGCCGCCCGCAGCGCTGGCAGCGCACGTAGGACACACGGTCGGGGTGCCGCGGGCACACGGGAGGAGCCGTCGGCTGCGGACCGGGAGTTGGGGTCGAGATGGGTCAGCCCTCCGTGAGGCGAGAGAGAGGTCGGGGTCGAGAATCTCGTCGCAGTACGCTCTTTCCCGACGTGGCGCGCCCCCTGGGGGCGCGTGAACGGGACTGCGTCGAGATTCTCGACCCCGACCGTGACCTGGACCGGAGCTCAGTCCTCGATGGTCACGCTGTTGATGACGATGTCCTGGACGGGACGGTCGCCGGGGCGGGTCGGCGTGGTGCCGATCGCGTCGACGACGGCGCGCGACTCGTCGTCGGCCACCTTGCCGAAGATGCTGTGCTTGCCGTTCAGCCACGGCGTGGCGCCGGTGGTGATGAAGAACTGCGAGCCGTTGGTGCCCTCGACGGCGCCCGTGACGGGGTTGCGGCGCTTGCCGGCGTTCGCCATCGCGAGGATGTACTTGTCGTCGAACTGGAGCTCGGGGTGGATCTCGTCGTCGAAGGTGTAGCCGGGGCCACCGGTGCCGGTACCCAGCGGGTCCCCGCCCTGGATCATGAAGTTGTCGATGACGCGGTGGAAGATCACGCCGTCGTACAGGGGGTCGTTGCGCTCGGCGCCCGTGGCCGGGTCCGTCCACGTCGTGGTGCCCTTGGCCAGCCCGACGAAGTTCGCGACGGTCTTGGGCGCGTGGTTCGGCAGCAGCTCGATGCGGATGTCACCGGCGGTGGTGTGGAGGGTTGCGAACATGCCCTCATCCTCTCACTCTCCCTTCCCTGGACTCTCACGACGCGGCCCGCGCGTAGCGCTGCAGGCCAGGGCACCTGGTGGCACAGTGGGTCCATGGTGCGAAAGAACGTGGGCGACAGCGTCAAGGACGCTGCCAAGGACCAGGCCGAGAAGCTCTCCTCGAAGGTCTCCGACAAGGTGAGCTCGACGATCAACGACATCGACACCGAGAAGCTCAAGGGCTCCGCGACCGAGGCGGCCGCCGTCCTGGTCGACGTCGGCGCCCGGGCCGCCGGTGGGGCGAAGGACGCCGCGAACCAGGCCAAGGACTGGGCCGAGCCGCGCGTCGACTCCTTCCTCGAGTGGCTCGTGCCACGCGCCGAGAAGGCGTGGCGCGAGAGCGTGCTCGCGGCGGCGCCGCGGGTCGAGAAGGCCGCCGACAAGGCGGGCCCGCTCGTGGACACCGCGCACGACAAGATCGTGGACGACTACCTGCCGCGGGTCGTCTCCGCGTTCAACGAGGCCGCGACGCGCGCCGGGGCGGCCGCGGGTGCGGCCGGTGTCCTGGCGGCGGACGCCGCGCGCGACGCCGCGGAGAAGGCCGGTCGTGCGGGCAAGAAGGCCGCGAAGAAGGCGGCCAAGGAGGCCGCCAAGGCCCAGGCCGCCGCCGAGAAGGCGGCGGAGAAGGCCGCCAAGGAGGCCGAGAAGTCCGGCAAGGGCAAGGGGCTGTTCTGGTTCCTCGCGCTCGCCGGGGCGGCCGTGGCCGGCTACGCCTTCTGGCGCCGGGCCCAGCCGCAGAACGACCCGTGGGCCGAGCCCTGGGAGCAGCAGTCCGGACCCGACTACGACGGCGCGGCGCGAGACGCGCGGCACGCCGTCGCCGACGCGGCGGAGGCCGTCGGCGAGGCCGCGGGGCACGCCGTCGCGAAGGGTCGCGAGGCCGCCGAGCGCGCCTCCGAGAAGGCCGCCGAGCTCGGCGAGGAGGTCACCGAGGCCGTGGACAAGGCCAAGGACAAGGCGACCGACGCCGCCAAGAAGGCCACGAACCGTACGCGCTCCGCCGCCCGCAAGACGGAGGACGCCGCCGGGGACGTCGCCGACGCCGCGAAGGATGCGGGTGAGGGCGACAAGGCCTGACCAGCTCGCCGTCCCGGGACGGCACCGCACCGATCACCGCAGGGCCTCGTCCACAGGGACGGGGCCCTGCGGCGTCCCCGGGCTCAGACCTGCGGCACGTCCTGGAAGGCGCGGACCTCGACCCGGCCGCCGAGCGCCTCGGCCGCCAGCGTGCCCCACGCGATGGCCGCGGCGTCGTCCGCCGCCTCGATCACCCAGAGGCCGCCGAGGTACTCCGGGGCCTCCACGAACGGACCGGGGGAGACGGTCGCCGGCTCACCGGAACCGTCGATCGTCGTGGCCGTGCTCGGCGGGTGCAGCCCGCCGGCGAACCGGAGCGCGTCCGCGGCCTCCAGCGACTCGTTGAAGGCGCCCACCGCCGCGAGCGTCGCCTCCAGCTCCGCCGGGTCCATCGTCGCCATCGTGGGTTCGCTCTCGGAGTCGTGCGGCACGGACAGCAGGTAGAGCGTCATCGTGACCCCCTCGTCGTGACGGCCGGCCGATCGGCGGCCCACCATCCACCATGCGGGACCGGGCGCCTGAGCTCAACACCTCCGGGCGCGCTCGTCGCCGAACGACGAGACCCCGCACGCCGACGGGCGTACGGGGTCTTCGGTGGTGGAGCCAAGGGGACTCGAACCCCTAACCCCCTGCTTGCAAAGCAGGTGCGCTACCAATTGCGCCATGGCCCCTGGCGGCCTCGTCAGACGGGCCGGGCGTCCTCAGTCGATGGTGTCGGTGACCTCGGACCACAGGTCCCGGTCGGCCGAGTCCTCGTTGAGACGGCGCCAGACCAGGTATCCCGCGCCCAGCGCGATCAGGAGGACGAACAGCTTCTTCATCTTCTGCCTCCTCGTCACGACCGTCGTCGTGCGTCTCGGGCCCGGGCCTGAGGTGGCCTGGAGTGGGGCTAGGAGGACTTGAACCTCCGACCTCTTCCTTATCAGGGAAGCGCTCTAACCGTCTGAGCTATAGCCCCGAGCGCGCCCCCACGAGGGAGCGCGTGCAGCACGGAACATTACCGTACGCGCGGGTCCGTTCCCAAACCGGGAGAGCCGTCACGCGGTGTGACGTCGGTCCCGGTCGGGACGGGGTTCATTCGTCCGTCAGCGTGAGGTGCACGCCGCCGACGAGTGCGGCCGTGATGTTGTACAGGATGGCCATGATCGTGGCGAGCGCGGTCAGCAGCACCACGTTGACGATGGCGATCAGCACCGACAACGAGACGACGCGGTCGAACTCGATGAACTGCATGAGGTTCACGGCCTGCGGGCCGATCGTCTCGCTCAGGAAGCCCTGGATCTTCGCGAACGTGCCCATGTCGTTGAGCACGTACCAGACCACCATCGTCGCGACGACGGTGATGAAGCCGATCGCGACGGACAGCAGGAACGCGAGCTTCATGATCGACCACGGGTCGACCCGGGAGACCGACAGCCGCACGCGGCGCGCGCCGGCACCGGGCTGGACGGCCCCGACCATCGGGCTCCCCACGGGAGCCGCGGCGGCGGGGGCTGCCGTCCCGTGCACGCCGCCGGCCGAGTAGTGCATCTCCGGGCGCGGCTCGGCGGGCTTCGCGGCGCTCTTGGTCGTGCCCGTGCCGCTCGTGCTGCCTGCGCCGTCCTGCCCCTTGCCCTGGGCGTCCGGCATGACCGACTGGACCTTCTTCGCCGCGCTCCGTGCGGCGGCGAGCGCGGCGGCGGCCGCCTTCACCGCGCCCTCCTTGACGGGCGACGCGCCCTGGACGGCGGTGCCGTCCGGGGCGACCGAGGGACCGGGCGCCGGGGCGGCGACCGGTGGGGCGGGCGGGGCCGGCACCTCGCCGACGCGGACGACGCCGATCGGTGCCGCGCCCGCTGCCGGGCTGCGGCGGTGGGTCGACTCGTCGATCTCCGCCTCCCGCGTGGGAGGCGCCGACGCCCGGGTCGACGCGCTGTTCTCCGTCATCAGTCCTCGTCCCCGCTCGTGGTCTGCTCGTCGGCGGCCTGCTCGTCCACGCTAACCGACTCGTCGCCGCTTGCCTCGTCGACGTCCCGACGTTCGACGTTGCGGGCGACGGCGATGATGCGGTCCCCGCGGTCGGGCTTGGCGAACGTCACGCCCTGCGTGGTGCGGCCGGTGAGGTTCACCTCCGCGACCGCCGAGCGCACGATCTTGCCACGCTCCATGATGACCAGCACCTCGTCGTCCGCCTCCGTGACCAAGGCCCCCACGAGGTCTCCACGAGCCTCGACCAGGTTGGCGACCTTGATGCCGTAGCCGGCGCGACCCTGGACGCGGTACTCCGTGATCGCGGTGCGCTTCGCGAAGCCGCCCTCGGTCACGACGAACAGGTCCGTCCCCGGCGTGACGACGTCCGCGTTGAGCAGCTCGTCCTCCTCGCGGAACTTCATGCCGGTGACGCCGGACGTCGCACGGCCCATCGGGCGCAGCGTGTCGTCGTCGGCGGGGAAGCGGATCGACTGGCCCTTGCGGGACACGAGGATGAGGTGGTCGTCCGCGTTCACGAGGCGCGCCGCGACGAGCTCGTCGGGATGCCCCTCGTCGTCCTCGCGCAGGTTGATCGCGATGAGGCCGCCCGAGCGCGGCGAGTTGTACTCGCCGAGGCGGGTCTTCTTCACGAGCCCGCGGCGCGTGGCGAGCACCAGGTAGTCCGCGGCCTCGTAGTCCGGCAGGTCGAGCACCTGCGCGATGTGCTCGCCGGGCTGGAACGCCAGCATGTTCGCCACGTGCTGGCCCTTGGCGTCGCGACCGCCCTCGGGCAGCTCGTAGCCCTTGGCGCGGTACACGCGGCCCAGGTTCGTGAAGAACAGCAGCCAGTGGTGCGTCGTCGTGACGAAGAAGTGCTCGACGATGTCGTCCTCGCGCAGCGCGGCGCCGCGCACGCCCTTGCCGCCGCGCCGCTGCGCCCGGTAGCTGTCCGAGCGCGTGCGCTTGGCGTACCCGCCGCGCGTGATCGTGACGACGACCTCCTCCTCGGGGATGAGGTCCTCGACCGACATGTCGCCGTCGAACGGCAGCACCGTGGTGCGCCGCTCGTCGCCGTAGCGGGCCACGATGTCGTCGAGCTCGTCCTGGACGATGGTCCGCTGGCGCTCCGGCTTCGCGAGGATGTCCTTGTAGTCCTCGATCTCGCGCTGCAGGCCGTCGTGCTCGTCGATGATCTTCTGCCGCTCGAGGGCCGCGAGACGGCGCAGCTGCAGGGCCAGGATCGCGTTGGCCTGCTGCTCGTCGACGTCGAGCAGCTCCATGAGGCCGGTGCGGGCCTCCTCGACGTCGGGGGAGCGGCGGATGAGTGCGATGACCTCGTCCAGCGCGTCGAGGGCCTTGAGGTAGCCGCGCAGGATGTGGATCTGACGCTCGGCCTCGGCCAGCAGGTACTCGGTGCGACGACGCACGACCTCGATCTGGTGCGTGGTCCAGTGCCGCACGAAGGCGTCGAGGCTGAGCGTGCGCGGCACGTCGTCGACGAGCGCCACCATGTTCGCGCCGAAGCTGAACTGCAGCGGCGTGTGCTTGTACAGGTTGTTCAGCACGACCTTGGCGATCGCGTCGCGCTTGAGCACGATGACGAGGCGCTGGCCGGTGCGGCCCGACGTCTCGTCGCGGATGTCCGCGATGCCGGCGAGCTTCCCGTCGTTGACGAGGTCCGCGATCTTGCTGGCCAGGTTGTCCGGGTTGACCTGGTAGGGCAGCTCGGTGATGACGAGGCAGATCCGGTTCTGGATCTCCTCGACGTTCACGACGGCACGCATCGTGATGGAACCGCGGCCGGTGCGGTACGCCTCCTCGATGCCCTTGGTGCCGAGGATCGTGGCGCCGGTCGGGAAGTCCGGTCCCTTGATCCGGAGCATCAGTGCGGCGAGGAGCTCCTCGCGCGACGCGTCCGGGTTGGCGAGGTGCCAGCGCACGCCCTCGGCGACCTCGCGCAGGTTGTGCGGCGGGATGTTGGTCGCCATGCCCACCGCGATGCCGGCGGAGCCGTTGACCAGGAGGTTCGGGAAGCGGGCGGGCAGGACGACGGGCTCCTGCGTGCGGCCGTCGTAGTTGTCCTGGAAGTCGACCGTGTTCTTCTCGATGTCCCGGACCATCTCCATGGCCAGCGGGGCCATGCGGCACTCGGTGTACCGGGGAGCGGCGGCCGGGTCGTTGCCGGGCGAGCCGAAGTTCCCCTGCCCGGCGACGAGCGGGTACCGCAGCACCCAGTCCTGCACCAGGCGCACGAGGGTGTCGTAGATCGCCGTGTCACCGTGCGGGTGGAACTTGCCCATGACGTCGCCCACGACGCGCGAGCACTTCGAGTACGCGCGGTCGGGGCGGTAGCCGCCGTCGTACATCGCGTAGAGCACGCGGCGGTGCACCGGCTTGAGGCCGTCCCGCACGTCGGGGAGCGCGCGACCGACGATGACGCTCATCGCGTAGTCGAGGTAGCTGCGCTGCATCTCCAGCTGCAGGTCCACCTGGTCGATGCGGCCGTGCTGCACCGTCACCGCACCGTCGGTCGTGTCGATCGCCTCGCCGTCCGGGGCGCCGTCCGTCATGTCGGGACCGGGGGTCTCGTCCGTCACCGTCTACCTTCTTCCTGTCCTGCGCCGCCGGGGCGCGGGTTCCGTCGTCCTCGAGATCATGCTCGGCTGGTGTACAACGACGTGCGTACGGGTTGTACGACGTCGTCGTCCGCCGCTAGATGTCGAGGAAACGGACGTCCTTGGCGTTGCGCTGGATGAAGCTGCGGCGGGACTCGACGTCCTCGCCCATGAGCACCGAGAAGATCTCGTCGGCCGCAGCCGCGTCGTCCATGGTCACCTGCAGCAGCGTGCGGTGCTCCGGGTCCATGGTGGTGTCCCAGAGCTCGGTGTAGTCCATCTCGCCCAGGCCCTTGTAGCGCTGGATGCCGTTCTCCTTGGGGATCCGCTTGCCGGCCGCCAGGCCCTCCTTGAGGAACGCGTCCCGCTCACGGTCGGAGTACACGTAGTCGTGCGGCGCGTTCGACCACTTGAGCCGGTACAGGGGCGGCTGCGCCAGGTACACGTGGCCGTGCTCGATGAGCGGGCGCATGTAGCGGAACAGCAGGGTGAGCAGCAGCGTGCAGATGTGCTGGCCGTCGACGTCGGCGTCGGCCATCAGCACGATCTTGTGGTACCGGAGCTTCGAGATGTCGAAGTCCTCCCCGATGCCCGTGCCGAACGCCGTGATGAGGGACTGGATCTCCTGGTTGGAGAGAGCCTTGTCCAGCCGGGCCCGCTCGACGTTGAGGATCTTGCCGCGCAGCGGCAGGATCGCCTGGTTGTGCGGGTTGCGACCACGGACGGCGGAGCCGCCGGCCGAGTCGCCCTCGACGATGTAGACCTCGCAGTCCTCGGCGCGGTTCGACTGGCAGTCCTTGAGCTTGCCGGGCATCCCGCCCGAGCTGAGGATCCCCTTGCGTCGCGTGGCCTCGCGCGCCTTGCGGGCCGCGATGCGGGCCTGCGACGCCTGGATGGCCTTGCGGATGATGTCGCGCGCCTCGGTCGGGTGGGCGTCGAACCAGTCCACGAGCTTCTCGCGCACCACGCGCTGCACGAACGTCTTCGCCTCGGTGTTGCCGAGCTTCGTCTTGGTCTGGCCCTCGAACTGGGGCTCGCCGAGCTTGACGGAGATGACGGCGGTGAGGCCCTCGCGGATGTCGTCGCCCGTGAGGTTGTCGTCCTTCTCCTTGATGATCTGCTTGTCGCGGGCGTAGCTGTTCACCAGGGTGGTGAGCGCCGCACGGAAGCCCTCCTCGTGCGTGCCGCCCTCGGTGGTCGAGATCGTGTTCGCGAACGTGTGCACCGACTCGCTGTACGCGCTGGTCCACTGCATCGCGATCTCGACCGAGATCTTCCGCTCCGTGTCCTCCGACTCCACGTCGATGATCTCGGGGTGGATGAGCTCGGACTTCTTGGCCGCGTTGATGTGCGCCACGTAGTCCGTGAGGCCGTTGTCGTAGCGGTACGTCACCGTACGGACGGGGTTCGCGTCCTCGACGTCGGCGGCACCGTCGGCGGCCGTGACGTCGGTGTCCGCGCCGTCCGGGGCCCGGCCCGCGACCTCGTCGTCCGCGACGGCGTGACCGGCGCGCTCGTCGCGCAGCGTGATCTTCAGGCCCTTGTTGAGGAAGGCGTACTGCTGGAAGCGCGAGCGCAGCGTCTCGAAGTCGTACTCCGTGGTCTCGAAGATCGAGTCGTCGGCCCAGAACGTCTGCGTGGTCCCGGTGGCCTCGCCCTCGGCCAGCGGCTCGAGCTTCTGCACCTCGGTGACGGGCTCGCCGCCGTCGCGGTACTCCTGCTGCCAGTGGAAGCCGTCGCGCTTCACCTGGGACACGAAGCGGGTGGACAGCGCGTTCACGACCGACATGCCCACGCCGTGCAGCCCGCCGGAGACGGCGTAGCCGCCGCCACCGAACTTGCCGCCCGCGTGCAGGATCGTCATGACGACCTCGAGCGTGGGCTTGCCCTCGGTGGGGTGCATCGCGACGGGGATGCCTCGGCCGTTGTCGCGGACCCGGACACCGCCGTCGGCGAGGAGGGTCACCTCGACGCTGTCGGCGTGACCCGCGAGGGCCTCGTCCACAGAGTTGTCCACAATCTCGTAGACCAGGTGGTGCAGGCCCCGCTCGCCCGTGGAGCCGATGTACATGCCCGGGCGCTTGCGGACGGCCTCGAGGCCCTCCAGGACGGTGATGTTGCCGGCGTCGTACCCGTTCCCCGGTCCGGCTGCTTCGTTGGCTCCGTTGGCGACAGTGTCGGGACGGGGGGTGTCGGTTCGGTCTGCCACAGGCGGAGCTGCTCCTCGGTCGTCGTGCACGCGCCGACGCTTCGTGCGGTGTGCAGGCGGCGCGGCTCTCAGGTTCCGGGCTGCGCTCGACCGAGCCGTGCGAGAGGTCGCAGCACGACCCGGAATGACCGTCCCAGTCTACCTGCCGGAGGCAAGGAAACGGCGGATTGACGCCGCTGGAGGGAAGTTCCGCACACGTTGTCCACAGGTCGTGGAAAGCGCGCTCTCCACAGCCTTGTCCACAGGCTTGTCCCCAAGGTTGTCCACAGTTGGGGGGGTGATCGGAGCGGCTCTTCCGGAACGTCGGTTTTTTGTGCTCTGACCGTTATCAACGGCTCTCCCGATTTACTCCAAAAACTGGTGTACTACCCCACGACTCCCCGTTTCGCACGTCGACTGGCGCGCGCCCGTGCACCGGTCACCACCGAAGGGACAACCCCACAGTGAAGAGGACTCTGGCCGGCGTCGCCGCGACGACGCTCGCCGTCGGAGGGATGCTCGTCGCCACCGCGGCGCCGGCCTCCGCCCACACCCCCGGAGCGTCGGCCACTTGCGACACGCTCACCGTGAACCTGGCGGCATACGCCAACGGCCACGACGGCCGGACCAACACCGTGAAGGTGAAGGTCGACGACAAGACCGTGGTCGAGGAGTCCTTCGGGACCGGGTACCACAACGACAAGATCGACATCTCCGGCAGTTCCCGGTGGACCGTCGAGGTCGATGCATGGGACGGCCACAACGGCACCCAGTACGACTGGTCCTACGGCGAGAGCACCAAGGCGTGCCCGGCTCCGGAGGTCACCGACGTCCAGGTCGGCATCTACCTGTACCCGAAGCTCGACAAGGACAAGCCCGCCGCGTGGGAGAACTCCGGCGAGCAGCAGCTCCTCGGCACGACGCCGCTCACCGTTCCCGAGGACGAGCTCAAGAACGACCAGCACTGGTACACCGAGCTCCCGGAGACGGACGCGCTCGACGACATCGACCTGTGCACCGGGTGGGGCATCCAGCAGGACCTGGTGCGCGGCGGCGTGGACGAGTACACGATGCCGGAGACGATCACCTACCCCGACGGCTCGTCCATGGACGGGCACCTGGTCGACTGGCAGCACCAGGAGCTCAGCGACTTCGGCATCGAGCTGCCGTCCGCCGAGGACTGCGCCACCCCGACCGAGCCGGAGGTCCCGGTCGTCGAGGAGCCTCAGACCGTCGTCCCGCAGGCCCCGGACGCCCTCGACGTCTGCGGCGCGGTCGCGTCGGACGTCATCCTCCCCGCGGACACCGCGGACGTCACCTACCTGACCACCGAGCAGGGCGTGCTCGCGGTGCCGACCGAGGGACGCACGTTCGGCGACGACCTGGGCGGCTACACCCGCACCGAGGGTGGCGACGTGATCTTCCCGATCGAGCAGCTCGTCCCGTCGGAGGAGTCGTGCGCGCTGATCCCGGGTGACATCGGTGCCGTGTGCGTGGGCGACACGCCCTACCTCGACTACGGCGTCTCGCTGCCCGAGGGCATCGAGGTCGACGACGAGACCCCGCTGACCATCACGTTCATCCACCCGGAGGGTGGCGAGAACTACGTCGCCACCGACCAGCCGCTGGAGGGCCAGCTGCTGTGGCCGGGTGCCTCGGACACGGCGCCGAAGCAGTGGCCGGGCTGGGAGCAGCAGGACGACGGCTCCTACGCCGAGACGGACGGCAACTACGCCTGGACCCGTGAGGGCGTCGAGGTGCTCTTCGAGGTCAACCCCGAGTACTCGCAGCTCGTGAGCTACCCGGAGGCGAGCACCGAGTGCGCCAACCCGGTCGGCGCCGGCGGCGCGGACGTGGACGTCGTCGCGGACGACGCCGAGGTCCCGCCGGCCGCGGCGGAGACGGCCGACGAGCTCCCGCAGACGGGTGCGACGGTCGGCGTCTTCGCCGGGATCGCCGCGCTGCTGATCGTCGGCGGCGGCGTGCTGTTCTGGCTGCGTCGCCGCATCCAGCACTGACGTCTCGCGAGCACGACGACGGGGCCCGGCCGCACCAGCGGCCGGGCCCCGTCGTCATGTCCGCGCGGTCCCGAACCCTCAGCCGTACGTGTCGCGCGGTCCCGGGCCGCGCACCGTGCGTCGTCCGCGGCGAAAGCCCGGCCCGGCGGGCCCGAGCACGGTGACCTGCTCGACGACGCCCTCGCCGACCTCTTCCTCGAGCCGGCGGAGCAGGGTCGGCACCAGCAGCCTCACCTGCGTGGCCCAGGCGGTCGAGTCGGCCCGCACCACGAGCACCTTCTGCTCGAAGGTCTCCGGCTGACAGTGGTCGGCGACCTGGTCGCCCACCACCTCGCGCCAGCGCCCGATCACGCCGCCGACGGACACGTCCGCCGTCCACCCCTTGTCCCGCATGAGGCGCCCCAGCACCTCCGACAGGAGCTGCGGGTCGCGGGCGCCGGGCCCCTGCCCGGACAGACGTGGCTCTGCGAGGGGGGAGCGGCGCGCCGGCGAGCCGGGCCGGAGTCCCTTGGCCCGCGCCGCCGCCTTCGCGCGGTTGAGGGCCTCTCGCGCGACCGCCGACGGCGGCGTCAGCTCGGTGCGGTCCGTGACCGGGCGCGGGTCCTCGGCGCGGGACGACGGGCCGCCCGTGCTCCCGTCGTCCTCGGGGAGGTCGCCCTCGACGGTCGCGCCGTCGTCACGTCGCACGACGCACCTGGCCGGGGGTGACCTCGTACCGCGCACCGAGCAGCCCCGGCGGGACGTCGTCGGGCACGGCGGCCGTGACGAGCACCTGGCGAGCCGGCGCGACGAGCTCCGCCAGCCGCTCGCGACGTCGCACGTCCAGCTCGGCGAACACGTCGTCCAGGATCAGCACGGGGTCGGCGTCCGTGTCGAGGTCGGGGTCCCAGAACGCGGCGTCCGGCACGTGCTCCGGGTCGTCGCCGCCGCCGAGCAGCCGGTACGACGCGAGCCGCAGCGCCAGCGCGAACGACCACGACTCCCCGTGGCTCGCGTACCCCTTGGCCGGCAGCCCACCGAGGGTGAGGACCAGGTCGTCGCGGTGCGGCCCGACGAGGCTGACGCCGCGTTCCAGCTCCTGGGCACGCGCCTCCGCCATCGCCGCGAGTATCGCCTTCTCCAGGTCCTCCGCGGCGGGCGTCGCGCCGTCCGTGGCGCCGGGGACGCTCGAGCGGTACGCGAGCTGCGCGTCGCCGTCGGCGTCGCTGACCTGCTCGTACGCGGCCGCGACGTGCGGTCGCAGGGCCTCCACCAGCGCGAGGCGCATCGCGAGGATCTGCCCGCCGAGCTGCGCCGCCCGGGCGTCCCAGACCTCGAGGGTGCTGGTGTCCACAGCGCCTGCGCCGGACCGGCGCGCCCCGCGGAGCGACTTGAGCAGCGCCGACCGCTGCCGCACCACGCGCTCGTAGTCGCCCAGCAGGCCGGCAGCGCGGGGGAGGAGCTGCACGACCAGCTGGTCGAGGAAGCGGCGCCGGCCGTCGGGGTCGCCCTTGACGAGCGCGAGGTCCTCCGGCGCGAAGAGCACCGTCCGCAGGATGCCGAGCACGTCACGCGCCCGTCCGAGCTGCCCACGGTTCACGCGGGCCCGGTTCGCCTTGCCGGCGGTGATCTCCAGCTCGACGGTCGACGCCCGGTCCCCGCGCACGATCCGCGTCCGGACCACCGCCCGCTCCGCGCCCGCCTTGATGAGGGGAGTGTCGTTCGCGACCCGGTGGCTGCCGAGGGTCGCCACGTAGCCGATCGCCTCGACGAGGTTGGTCTTGCCCTGGCCGTTGCGCCCGACGAACGCGTTCGGGCCAGGCTCGAGCTCGACGTCGGCCGCGGCGTACGAGCGGAAGTCGAGGAGGGAGAGGTGGGAGACGTACATCTACCCTGCTCGGCGGCCTGCCACCGCCGGCCTCACTGCGCGGGCTTGACCGCGTGCCCGCCGAACTGCTGGCGCAGCGCGGCCACGGCCTTCATCGCCGGGGACTCGTCCTGCCGGGACGCGAAGCGCGCGAACAGCGCCGCGGAGATCACGGGCAGCGGCACAGCGTTGTCGATGGCCTCGTCGACCGTCCAGCGGCCCTCGCCCGAGTCGTCCACCCAGTCGTCGATCGCCGCCAGCGCCGGGTCCTCCTCGAGCGCCTTCACCATGAGGTCGAGCAGCCACGACCGCACGACCGTGCCGCGCATCCACGCCTTCATCGTGCCGTGCACGTCCGTGACGATGTCCTTGGCGGCGAGCAGCTCGTAGCCCTCCGCGTAGCTCTGCATGAGGCCGTACTCGATGCCGTTGTGGACCATCTTCGCGAAGTGCCCCGCGCCCACCTCGCCGGCGTGCACGAAACCCTCCTCGCGGGGGCCCTCGGGCCGCAGCGCGTCGAAGACGGGCATGAGCGTCTCGACGTGCGCGCGGTCGCCGCCGCACATCAGGCCGTACCCGTTCTCCAGACCCCACACGCCGCCGGAGACGCCCACGTCGACGTAGCCGATACCGTGCTCGGCCAGCTCTGCCGCGCGCGCCTGGTCCTCGGGGTAGTGCGAGTTCCCGCCCTCGACGACGACGTCACCCTCGCCCAGCAGCGTGCCCAGCTCCTGCACCACGCCGCGCGTCGGGTCGCCGGCCGGCACCATCACCCACACGACGCGACGGTCCGCGGGCAGCGCGGCCACGAGGTCCGCGAGCGACGCGACGTCCGACACCTCGGGCCGCGGGTCGTACCCGGTGACCTCGATGCCGCCGCGGCGCAGCCGCTCGCGCATGTTGTTGCCCATCTTGCCCAGACCGACGAGTCCGATGTGGCTGACCATGGGTTCCTCCGGGTGCGGTACGGGCGAGCGGGCGGGGACGAGCTCAGCCGGCGAAGCGGATCGGCACGAGCAGGTAGCGGTACTCCGACGAGTCCTCGCCGTCGAGCGACTCCTGGCCGGTGAACTCCACAGGCTTGTTCGGGTGCGTGAACGACAGCCGGACGAAGTCGGTACCGAGCGCCCCGAGCCCGTCCAGCAGGAACTGCGGGTTGAACGCGACCTGGATGTCCTCGCCCACCAGCACCGCCTCGAGGGCCTCGGACGCCTGCGCGTCGTCGCCCTGCCCTGCGTCGAGCACGACCTGACCGTCCGTGAACGACAGCCGGATCGGCGTGTTGCGCTCCGCCACGAGGGACACGCGCTTGGCGGCCTCGATGAGCGGCGCGGTGGCGACGACGGCGTGGATCGGCGTCGCGTCCGGGAAGAGACGCCGCACGGGCGGGTAGTCGCCGTCGACGAGCTGCGACGTCGTGTGGCGGCCGCCGGCCTCGAAGCCGATGAGGTCGACGCCCTGGCCCGTGGACAGGCCCACGTTGACGAGGCCCCCGCCCCCACCGAGCGACTTCGCGACGTCGGTCAGGGTGCGGGCGCGCACGAGCGCGACGGCCGAGTAGCCCGGCGTGGCCGGCGTCCAGGTGAGCTCACGCAGTGCCAGGCGGTACCGGTCGGTGGCGATGAGGGTGATGCGCTCGCCCTCGATCTCCATCCTCACGCCGGTGAGCAGGGGGAGCGTGTCGTCGCGGCTCGCGGCCACGCTGACCTGGGCGACGGCGTGCGTGAGCGCGTCGCCGGTCACCGTGCCGCTCAGCTCGGGCATCTGCGGCAGCGTCGGGTAGTCCTCCACCGGCATGGTCAGCAGGGTGAAGCGCGAGGCGCCGCACGTCAGGACCACCTTCGTGCCCTCGAGGGTGACGTCCACAGGCTTGTGGGGCAGGGCCCGGGAGATCTCGGCCAGCAGCCGTCCTGAGACGAGCACCGTCCCCGGCTCGGAGACCTCGGCGGGGATCTCCGCCCGCGCGGACACCTCGTAGTCGAAGCTGGACAGCCAGATCGTGCCGGCCGTGTCGACCTCGATGCGTACGCCCGCGAGCACCGGTGCCGGAGGGCGCGTGGGGAGCGTGCGCGCCGTCCAGGTCACGGCCTCGGCCAGGACGTCACGCTCAACCCGGAACTTCATCCCACTCCTCGCGTTGTCGACCCTTGTCGATCGAAGCGGACGTGCGGGCGTGGGGCCGGTGGCCCGGGACCGGCCCGGACCGTCGTCATGACCCGACCTGCCTCGTCGTCCGAGCCAAACCCTACGCGAGACAGGGGCTCTTCGGCACGTGATCCTCAGGCTGAGGGGCGGGACCGCCCTGGATCGCCTCGCCGCCCTGATGAAGGTGTGGGGAATTTCTTGATGCTCAAACGTTCGTCATCGTCATCGGGGTTGTGGAATCTGGGGATGACGGACGTTTGTGCAGGTCAGAGGGCTGTTCAGGGTGTGGAGGCCGTGGGGGCGCCGCTGTGGACAACACCTTGTGCCTGTGGGCGACGGAATCTGTACCCACAGCCGTCCACCGATCGGGGCGTCGTCGTCCACGGATCTGCCGCGGTGGTCCACACGCGTCCACAGAGTTATCCACAGGTGTGAATCTCTCCCGTGTCCGCGCAGCGCCGCTTGTCCACGGTATTGCTCCACAGGCCTGGGGACAGATGCAGCGCAACTGGCCGTTTCCGGGCATCTCCCTGTGGGCAGGCATGTGGAGAGACGCCGACGGGCCCGGATCCACAGCCCTGTGGAGAGCGTGGTCGGGCCCGTGAGGCGGTTCGTCGTGCGGAAAGAGGTCAGCCGCGGTGCTGCTGCTTGATGCGGCTCGTGAGCTCGGTCACCTGGTTGTAGGTGGAACGACGCTCGGCCATCTGGCCCGCGATCTTCTTGTTCGCGTGCATCACGGTGGTGTGGTCACGGCCGCCGAACTGCTGGCCGATCTTCGGCAACGACAGGTCGGTGAGCTCTCGGCACAGGTACATGGCGATCTGACGGGCGGTGACGAGCACGCGCGAGCGGGAGGAACCGCACAGGTCGTCGATCGTGAGCCCGAAGTAGGCGGCCGTCTGGGCGATCACCATCGACGGGGTGATCTCCTGCGTGTCGTCGTCGGTGATGAGGTCCTTGAGGACGATCTCCGCGAGGGCCAGGTCCACGGCCTGGCGGTTGAGGTTCGCGAAGGCCGTGACGCGGATGAGCGCCCCCTCGAGCTCGCGGATGTTCGTGGAGATGCGCGAGCCGATGTAGCTGAGCACCTCGGCAGGGACGTCGAGCCGCTCGCTCGCGGCCTTCTTGCGCAGGATCGCGATGCGGGTCTCGAGGTCCGGCGGCTGGACGTCCGTGATGAGGCCCCACTCGAAGCGCGAGCGCAGCCGGTCCTCGAAGCCGTTCAGCTGCTTGGGCGGGACGTCGGAGGTGATTACCACCTGCTTGTCCGCGTTGTGGAGGGCGTTGAAGGTGTGGAAGAACTCCTCCATCGTCTGTTCCTTGCCCTCGAGGAACTGGATGTCGTCGATGAGGAGGACGTCGACGTCGCGGTAGCGACGCTGGAAGGCCCCGGCGCGCCCCTCGCCGATGCTGTTGATGAAGTCGTTGGTGAACTCCTCCGAGTTCACGTACCGCACGCGCACATGGGGATAGAGGTTGTGGGCGTAGTGGCCGATGGCGTGGAGCAGGTGCGTCTTGCCGAGCCCGGAGTCGCCGTAGATGAACAGCGGGTTGTACGCCTTGGCCGGGGCTTCGGCGACGGCGACGGCGGCGGCGTGGGCGAACCGGTTGGACGATCCGATGACGAAGGTCTCGAAGATGTACTTCGGGTTGAGACGGGTCGGCTCGGCCGACTGCTTGGGGCTCGGCGGCAGCGGGGGCGCCTCCGGCTCGTCGGGGATGCCGGGCTCCGGGGGAGCCGTGTAGTCCTGCGACGGTCCGGTGAGGGTGTCGCTGCTCAGCTCCGGGTCCACGGTGATGCCGAAGCGGATGTCGCGCCCGAGCGTGGAGGCCATCGCGGACACGAGCTGGTCGCGCACGCTGGTCT
The DNA here is from genome assembly GCF_044389385.1 of Isoptericola sp. NPDC019571. NCBI lineage: Bacteria > Bacillati > Actinomycetota > Actinomycetes > Micrococcales > Promicromonosporaceae > Isoptericola > Isoptericola sp. NPDC019571. The sequence continues at coordinate 168,843 of NZ_JBIRXZ010000004.1, read as the reverse complement.
CGAGGTAGGCGCGTGTCTGCTCGTGCGGCACCGCGATGAACACGGTGTCCTCGAGGATGGCCATCGGCTTCGCGAGCTTGATGAACGCGAGCTGCCGGGCGCTCATGTCCGGCCGTGCCTCGAGAGTGGCGAGCGTGTGTGCCCAGACGTCGGTGATGTTCTCGTCCGGCTGGGCCACGGGCGTCGTCCTTCGGGTCGTTCGGGATGGTCAGCGAGGTCGCGAGTCTGCCACGCCAGATCTCCGTCCACAGCGTTGTCCACATGCTGTGGAACCTGTGGACAATGCTGTGGGCGATGACCGGACCGGGCGAACGGCGCGCCATCGCGCCGAGGTGCGTGAGGTCCTCCACATCGTAGCCACCAGCCGGTCCGGGTCGCCCCCGGGCGGGTTTGACCTGAGGGGCCTCCACGGCGTAACGTCGGACAGCCGTTCCAGGTCCTTTCGCGCGCCCTTAATAGGGCTGCCGGTCCTCGGGTCGGCCCGGTCGGTGCTTCCACGTCTCGTACGCGAGCCCGACCTGCGACAAGACCTGCATCGTCGAGGAACTGACGGTGTGCCTCCCCGACGTTTCTTGGAGTACCTCGTGAGCAAGCGGACTTTCCAGCCGAACAACCGCCGTCGTGCCAAGACCCACGGCTTCCGGCTGCGCATGCGCACCCGCGCCGGCCGCGCCATCCTGGCGAACCGTCGGCGCAAGGGTCGCGCCGAGCTCTCTGCCTGACGGATGTTGCCCGCGGCGCACCGACTGCGCCGTTCCGTCGACTTCGAACGGACGGTGCGCCGTGGCACGCGTGCAGGTCGATCGACCGTGGTGGTGCATCTCCTCGTCGACCCCGACGCCGGCCTTGAGGCCGGCGTCGGTGCTGTCGCGGGCGATGCCCCGCCACAGGTCGGTCTTGTCGTATCCAAGGCCGTGGGGAACGCCGTGCACCGGAACCAGGTGAAGCGCCGCCTGCGGCACATCGCCGCGGCGCACCTTCCCGCCATCCCCCCTGGGTCCCGGATGGTCGTTCGCGCTCTGCCCGCCTCGAGCGGCGCCACCTATGCGGAGCTCGACAAGGACCTCACGAGCAGCCTCGAGCGCGCCCTCGCGCGCGCCCGGAGGACGACGTGACCGCCTCGACGTTCGACCGCGGGCGCGACGCGCTGCGGAACCTCCCGGCGACCGTCCTCATCGGCGTCCTGCGCGTCTACCAGTCGGTGATCTCCCCGCTGACGGGGCCCACCTGCAAGTACTACCCGTCGTGCTCCCAGTACGCGATCATCGCGATCCGTACGCACGGGACGCTACGGGGAACCGGCCTCGCTCTGTGGCGGATCCTGCGGTGCAACCCGTGGAGCCTCGGCGGAGTCGACGACGTCCCACCCGCTCGTTCTCGCCATGTCGATGTCGACGCGGCAGGTCACGAGCACCGCGGCGCAGCACACCACTGACCCTCCCGGACCGCGCCGCCGGGGACGCAGACTTTCCGACAGAGGAGACAATTCGGGATGTTCGACACCATCCTCTACCCCATCGAGTGGGTCGTGGCCTGGATCATGTACGGGGCGCACGCCCTGTTCACGACCCTCGGGATGCAGGACGGCCCTGGCTGGGCATGGGTGTTCTCGATCGTCGCCCTGACGGTCGTCATCCGTATCGCACTGATCCCGCTCTTCTTCAAGCAGATCAAGGCTTCGCGCGGGATGCAGATGATGCAGCCCGAGCTGCAGGCGGTGCAGAAGAAGTACAAGGGCAAGACCGATCCCGCGTCCCGCGAGGCCATGGGCCGCGAGACCATGGAGCTCTACCGCAAGCACGGCACGAACCCCATGGCGTCGTGCCTGCCGATCCTTCTGCAGTCCCCGATCTTCTTCGCGCTGTTCCGGGTCCTCAACAACCTGCAGGGCATCGCAGAGGGCACGCACAAGGCCATCGGTCCGATCGACCAGCGGATCGCCGGCGACATCGAGTCGTCGAGCCTCTTCGGAGCGCAGCTCTCCGACGTCTTCCGGACGACCGACTCGATGACGTCGCGCGTCGTCGTCATCTGCCTCATCGTCCTGATGAGCGCCACGATGTTCTTCACCCAGCGTCAGCTCACGATGAAGAACATGCCCAAGGCCGCCCTCGAGGGGCCGATGGCGAGCACGCAGAAGATGATGCTCTACATCCTTCCGGTGATCTTCCTGATCTCGGGCATCAACTTCCCTGTCGGCGTGCTGATCTACTGGGTCATCTCGAACCTCTGGTCGATGGGCCAGCAGTTCTACACGATCAAGAAGATGCCGGCTCCCGGCTCGGAGGCGGAGCGTCTCCTGAAGGAGAAGCAGGCGCGGAAGGCAGCGGCCAAGGGCGCCATCGAGGCGACCCCGGAGCCTGAGCCCGAGAAGCCCCGCGGGCAGCGTGAGCAGCCCAAGCGCAAGAACCGCCAGAAGCGCCGTTGAGCAGCGAGAGGAATCGAACACCGATGACGACGGACACTCCGGTGGAGCACGGTCCCGACCGTACGAAGCGCCTCGAGGAGGAGGGCGAGATCGCGGCGGACTACCTCGAAGAGCTGCTCGACATCGCCGACCTCGATGGGGACATCGACCTCGACATCCAGCACGACCGCGCCGCGGTCGAGGTCGTGGCGGACGAGGACGAGGACCTTTCTGCTCTGGTCGGGCGTGACGGTGAGGTGCTGGAGGCGCTGCAGGAGCTCACCCGCCTGGCCGTTCAGGCGCGGACGGGGGAGCGGAGCCGGCTGATGCTCGACATCGCTGGGTTCCGTGCGGCTCGGCGGCAGGAGCTCACGGCGCTGGCGGAGGACGCGATTCGCACCGTGCGCGAGTCCGGTCGCGAGGTCGAGCTCGACCCGCTCAACGCCTTCGAGCGCAAGGTCGTGCACGACGCCGTCGCGGCGGCGGGCCTGATCAGCGACTCGCGTGGCGTGGAGCCGGCACGGTACGTGGTGGTGCAGCCAGCCGCGGAGCAGGACGGCGCGTCGGAGTCCTGAAGGACGTCTCGAGAGCCCGTTGTTTCACGTGAAACGACGGGCTCTCGGCATGTGGTGGGAATGCAAGGGAGAGATCGTGAGCGACGAGACACAGGTCCCCACGGGCGATCACGAGGACGCGGAGCTCGGTCAGAGCGACGCCGTCCGCGAGTACTTCGGTGACCGCTACGAGCTGGTGGCTCGGTATGCCGCGAGCCTGAGGGACGAGGGCGAGCTGCGTGGCCTCATCGGACCGCGCGAGGTCGCGCGCCTGTGGGAACGCCACATCCTCAACTCGGCCGCCGTGACGCCCCACCTGGGCGACGTCCGTTCTGTGGCAGACATCGGCTCGGGTGCCGGTCTCCCCGGCCTCGTGCTGGCGATCCAGCGACCGGAGCTCGAGGTCCACCTCATCGAGCCGATGGAACGCCGGACGGCGTGGCTGCAGGAGTGCGTCGAGAACCTGAGCCTGGAGAACGTGCTGGTGAAGCGCGGGCGCGCGGAGGAGTACCACGGCGCCTTCGAGGTGGACGCCGTGACCTCGCGCGCGGTGGCGGCGTTGAGCAAGCTCGCGCGGATGAGCCTCCCGCTCGTACGCAAGGGCGGCGCGATGGTCGTGCTGAAGGGTCGCAACGTCGAGCGGGAGATCGAGCCGGCTCGCAAGGTGCTGCGGTCCTTCAAGACCGCTGAGCCGGAGATCCTTGAGGGACGCACGGTCGACAACGTCGAACCCACCACGATCCTCCGCGTGCGGCGTGCCTGACTGTCGCTAGCACTCCGGCCCGTGGACGTTCTGCCTGTCCACGGGCCGGAGTTTTGACCCGTCACGACGCCGGTGAGGCCGTAGAGTGAGCGCGGAGCACCGGGCCGTGGCGTCGTACGTGCGGCGACTCGGGTGCACAGTCCCTGTGACGAACCGGAGGAGTGGCACGTGAGCACGAGTACGGAGCACGTCGACGACGTCCCGCAGAACGATGGGACCGCGACGGGTGATCCGCACGTTTCACGTGAAACCGCGCCAGCTTTGTCCTGGGCGCAGGGTGGGCTTCCTCCTGCCATCGACGGACACAGGGCTGCGCTCGTCGCGTCTGTCCCCGAGGCCGACGAGTCCACGCCTCTCGCCGCGCAGCTCGCGATCGACGCGCGGCGTCGGATCGAGCTGCAGGGACGGCAGTTCCCCCGCCCTGCCCGCACCCGCATCATCACGGTGGCGAACCAGAAGGGCGGCGTCGGGAAGACGACGACCACAGTGAACATCGCCGCCGGGCTGGCCCAGTCGGGCCTGAAGGTGCTGGTCATCGACAACGACCCGCAGGGGAACGCGTCCACGGCGCTCGGCTTGGAGCATCGTGCCGGGACGCCTTCGATCTACGAGGTCCTGGTCGAGGACGAGCCGCTCGCCAACACGGTCCAGGAGTGCCCGACCGTTCCAGGACTCTACGGTGTGCCCGCGACGATCGATCTCTCCGGTGCGGAGATCGAGCTCGTCTCGCTCGTTTCACGTGAAACACGTCTTCGGCGTGCGCTCGACGCCTATCTGGCCGAGAGAGAGGAGCGGGGAGAGGACCAGATCGACTACGTGCTTGTCGACTGTCCCCCCAGCCTCGGCCTGCTGACCGTGAACGCGTTCGTGGTGGGCCGCGAGGTGTTGATCCCGATCCAGTGCGAGTACTACGCGCTCGAGGGTCTCAGCCAGCTGCTCAAGTCGATCGAGCTGATCAAGGCGCACCTGAATCCTGTGCTTCGCGTCTCGACGATCCTCCTCACGATGTATGACGGCCGGACGAATCTCGCGCAGCAGGTCGCGGCGGAGGTGCGGGAGCACTTCCCAGATCAGACGCTCCGTACCACTGTCCCGCGCTCGGTCCGCATCTCCGAGGCTCCGAGCCACGCGCAGACCGTCCTGACCTACGATCCGAGCTCGACGGGATCTCTGGCCTACCTCGAGGCCGCCCGGGAGCTCGCGGAGCGCGCGCCGCAGCGCGCTGACCTGCGATGACGGTCGGGGGCGGCGTGCAGACAGGGCGATTGCGCGCGGCGGCGACGTGGGGCGCCCGGCCCTGCGGCGGGGATGTGGAAGGTTCTCCGCCTGTATGGGAGCGGGGCGGTAACTTCAGCACGAACAGGGAAGCGCGGAGCCAGATGGTTCAGGAGGCTGGGGCATGAGTCAGAAGAAGCGTGGTCTGGGTCGCGGGCTCGGCGCGCTGATCCCTTCCGGGCCGGAAGGTGATCGTCCGGTCGACGTCTTCTTCCCTGCGGGTGAGGGTCGTGACACGACCGAGAGCGGCAGTGCTGCCGCTCTCGGCTATGCCGAGCGTTCGGCAGCTGAGAATGGAGAGGACGGCGGGCGCGCTTCGCGACGGTCTGCGTCGTGGGACTCGGCGATCGCGGGTGGTCGTCTGAGTATCCGGACGGGCGGCGAGCCGCAGGTGAGGGCGCCCGGACCCGCAGGTTCTGCCGCTTCGGCCTCGGTCCTCACCGACGAGCCCGATGCTCCGACCGACGCCGGCGGCCCAGGTGCGGAGCGTGTCGCGGAGGAGTCCCTCGGCGCCGACGGCCTCTCGTTGGGCCTGATCACCAGCATCGAGTTCCCGGATGTCGACGAACCCGCTGATTCAACGGCCGCACACGGAGAGTCGGAAGCGGCAGCGCCCGCTGTGGAGTCGGCCGTGTCGGAGGCTGCGACGTCCCTGGATGTCGGGTCTGCAGACGACGTTTCACGTGAAACGGAGCTCAAGCCGGTGCCTGGGGCCCGGTTCGCTGAGCTCCCCGTGGAGTCGATCCGTCCCAACACCTGGCAGCCGCGGACCGTCTTCGACGACGGCGATCTCGACGAGCTGGTGGCGTCGATCTCGGAGATCGGTGTGCTCCAGCCGATCGTGGTTCGACCCGACGCCTCCGATCCCGAGCACTACGAGCTCATCATGGGGGAGCGGCGGTGGCGCGCCAGCCAGACTGCAGGACTCGAGACGATCCCTGCGATCGTCCGCGAGACCGACGACAGCGACATGTTGCGGGACGCGCTCCTGGAGAACCTTCACCGTGCGGCGCTGAATCCCTTGGAGGAGGCCGCCGCTTACCGGCAGCTGCTGGACGACTTCGGGTGCACTCATGAGGAGCTTGCATCGCGGATCGCCCGGTCGCGCCCGCAGATCTCGAACACGCTGCGTCTCCTGAAGCTGCCCCCGTTGGTGCAGCGACGGGTCGCCGCAGGTGTGCTTTCAGCCGGTCACGCGCGAGCTCTCCTCTCCCTCAGTGACGGCGCGGAGATCGAGCGACTTGCCCAGCGGATCGTGTCCGAGGGTCTCTCTGTGCGGGCTACGGAGGAGATCGTCACGCTGCTGACCAGCGGCGACACCGATTCACCGACGCGGCGCGCGCCGCGCGCGGGTCAGCGCAGCGAAGCGATGGACGAGCTCGCGACTCGGCTTGCTGACCGGTTCGAGACTCGCGTGAAGGTGAGCATCGGGAAGACGAAGGGGCGGCTCACTGTGGAGTTCGCCTCGGTCGAGGATCTGAACAGGATTCTGGGCGTGATGGCGCCCGAGGACCCTGGGCTCCTGCGTTCGGGACCTGTCTGACACTGGTTGCTATGGACGGGCATCGCTCCTCGGAGGAGCGATGCCCGTTCTGCGTGCCAGGGACGACCCAGAACCGCCAGCGGCGGCGACATAGCGCTCGGGTGAGTACCCGGCGAGTCGTCTGGTCCCACGCGCGCCGCATCGTGAGGTTCGGTGGCCTGTCGTGGCTCGTGGTCGGAGCCCGCCGGGATTCACGTTTCACGTGAAACGCGTGGGCGTCCCGGAGTCGGACGAGACCGAGGGTGTGGTCGAGGCAGGGAGCATCGCGAGGAGCCCAGGGTGTGGCCGCGCGGCAAGAAGGCCCGGGAGGCGCCCGGCGGGCGGGGCGCTCGAGGGAGCAGAGACGCAGCCGCGCACGTGAGGGCGAGGCGAGCGGTGTCGAGCCAGGAGCGGGGGGGGTGCCGCTGGCGGGGTGGTGGACGCACCGAAGGTCGGTCGCCGGACCTGCCTTGCCCTCCCAAGGGCACCGCGTGCTGTCTGGCGAAAGACAGGGCCAGAGTCAAGCGCGCGTCTCCTACCCGTAGGAATCGGGTGGGCGGCACGCCGGTTGTCGACTCATCTGGCTGGGCGCCGAAGCGGGTCATTGAGCGGCGACACACGCGCTGTGCACGGCGTGAGCGGGTGACGCCATTTCTGCCGGTCCCCGGCGTGCATGAGGCCGTCGATGGTCGGCGCGAAGGGAGAGGCAGGTCGGCGTCGGCACCTTCGATCGACAGCGCAGCTCGATCTCGACGGCGGGGTCGAGCGTCAGGGTGAGGCGCACGCGTGCGAGGTTCGCCAGGGCCGTTCCAGCGTGCGGAGCGTGGAGCGGCGGATGCACCGGGGTGCGTTGGCGGCGAGCCCAGGCACTTCGGTTCACGACCCGTTCCACGTGAAACATCGATCGGCACCGTACCCAGTGACCCCTGAGGCGACGCGACGCCCGTCACGCGAGAGCCGGCCGTCCCGTTTCACGTGAAACGGCGCGTGGTGTCGACGAGGCCACTTGCGGACGGCGTGTCCCAGATCCACATGGCGAGGGCGCGCCCGCCATCCACGACGGGGAGCGACCCAACGAGAGCGCAGGAGGACGACGCCCCGCGGCGCGCAACCGTCGCTGGCGCGGCCGGTACTGGATCGGGAGGCGAGGATGCGTCGTCCAGGGTAGCCAGGAGCCGCCATAGACCACGGCCACGGGGGCGGGGGAGGGGGGCGCCCGCCACCGAGCGCTGCCTGGTCCACACCAGAGACGGACGTGGCACCACCTCGATGGGGTGGCACCCTTGCTCAGGGTGGAGGGCAAGCCCGCCGCAGCATTGTGCCGAGGTGCCGAGGTAGCAGGGTCAGCGCTGAGGCACGCACTCTCGTCCCGGTGTCCCGGTGTCCCGGTGTCCCGGTGTCCCGGTGTCCCGGTGTCCCGGTGTCCCGGTGTCCCGGTGTCCGGTTCGCCGACTTTGGTGATCCCAGGGTCGCTGAGGACCGGACTGGTCGAACTCAGTGTGGTCTCGGTGCGAGGGTGCGGCGACGTCGACGACGCGGGGTATCGCGCCTTCGATGACGGCCAGGCCGAGGCCGGCATTGGTGCTGGGGGCACATCGCGGACTAGCTCGCCATCAGCCAGGCGCCTTGGATCGTCGCAGGTCACAGGCCTGTTTGCGCACTGAAGAGCGGATATCCACGGTGATCGGCGGCCCGACGTTCGGGCGCCGGGGTCCGAGGAGCGGGGCGGCGCGGGGCCATCGGAGAAGAGCGGGGAAGGCTCGTTCGCCTTGACCGGTCGAGGCGTCGAACGGTCGGAGAATCTCGAGGTCCGGGGCCCCGGGTCGGGACGGCGACATTCCACGGCCACACCGCGTGGAGGGGAGCGTGGACGAGCCAGCCCACGTGAAGTCCGGGCTTCGGCACGTCGCGCACGGTCCGAGGGGTAGCGACACTGGATCGGCCGGCCTCGCTGGGTCGCCCTTGACATCATGTGTGGAGGGCGGATCGAGAAGCCGTCGGGCGGGCGCGGACGCCCCGCCGAGCGGCTGATCCCGACACGCTGCCGGGACGCGGGCCGGAGTCGATCGTCGCGCGACGTGCCGCCATCGCCCGCCACCGCCCCCGCGAGGGCGATGGCCGGGGCGTACCGCGCCATCCGCCACTCTCAGGAGAATCGGAGCGACACGGTCACATCCGGCAAACCAGAACGCGCTCGCTCGGTCGGGCGCAGTCGAGGACTGTCGAGAGTAGACCTGTGCGCTGAGTGGCACGTCAGGTCGCACCCGGATGAGGTGCCGTCATGGGCCCGGGGGCGAGTGACGGGCCCTTGCCGCGGGTCGACCTCACGCTCGACCACGGTGCACGGTGCACGGTGCACGGTGCACGGTGCACGGTGCACGGTGCACGGTGCACGGCGCCGCGGGCCAACGGCACCGGTGACGAACGGGATGCTCACCGTGCCGAAGGGCGCAGTGCGACGGACTTCCGTGGCGTGACCCACGGGGAAACCTTGTCGTTCGGCACGGCGGAGGTGCGGAGGACCGATACCGGACCGGCGAGGCCTCCTGCGCGGTACCCGCGGGCTCTGTCAGCCGGGCATGACGAAGGCCGCGGGCGTTTCACGTGAAACACCAGCGGCCTTCGCGGAGGAGATCAGGCGCTCGGCGCGAGCACCGCCTCGATCTCTTCCTGCAGGGCGCGCTTCGGCCGGGCGCCGATCACGGACTTCACGAGCTCGCCGCCGGAATAGACGTTGAGCGTCGGGATCGAGGTGATGCCGTAGGCCATCGTGGTGGCCTGGTTGGCGTCGGTGTCCAGCTTCACGATCTTGATCTTGCCCTCGTACTCGTCCGAGAGCTCCTCGAGGATCGGGGCCACCATGCGGCAGGGGCCGCACCAGGTCGCCCAGAAGTCGACGAGAACAGGGACGTCGGACTCGAGAACCTCGGCCTTGAACGTGTCGTCGGTGACGGCGACGGTAGCCATGTGTCGCTCCTTAGGGATCGGTGGAGAAAAGGTCAGCCGGCGAGCGCGGCGGGGAGCCCGTCCGGGTTGGGCGCGGCCGGGGTGCCGGCGAGGGACTGCTCGCCCTCGGCGTCGGCCACCTCGGTGAGGTACGACTGCGCGTCGAGCGCGGCGGCGCAGCCGGACCCGGCGGCGGTGATCGCCTGCCGGTAGGTGTGGTCCACCGCGTCGCCGCAGGCGAAGACGCCCGGCAGGTTGGTGCGGGTGGAACGGCCCTCGACGAGGATGTAGCCCTCGTCGTCCAGGTCGATCTGCCCCTTGACCAGGTCGGTACGGGGGTCGTGACCGATCGCGACGAACAGGCCGGTGGTGTCGAGCTCGCGCTCCTCACCGGTGACGGTGTCGCGCAGCGTCAGCCCGGTGACCTTGTCCTCACCGGAGATGCCGGCGACCTCGCTGTTCCAGGCGAATTCGATCTTCGGGTCGGCCTGGGCGCGGTCGGCCATGATCTTCGAGGCGCGGAGCGAGTCGCGGCGGTGCACGATCGTCACCTTGGACGCGAAGCGCGTGAGGAAGGTCGCCTCCTCCATCGCGGAGTCGCCACCGCCGACGACGGCGATGTGCTGGTCGCGGAAGAAGAACCCGTCGCAGGTGGCGCACCACGAGACGCCGCGGCCGGAGAGCTGCTTCTCCTCGGGCAGGCCGAGCTCGCGGTACGCGGAGCCGGTCGCGAGGATCACGGCACGGGCCTTGAAGGTCTCGCCGCCGCCGGTGACGACCGTCTTGATGTCGCCGGCGAGCTCGACCTGCTCGGCGTCGTCCCAGAGCACGCGCGCGCCGAACTTCTCGGCCTGCTCGCGCATCGCCTCCATGAGGTCAGGACCCTGGATGCCGGTGGGGAAGCCGGGGAAGTTCTCCACCTCGGTGGTGTTCATGAGCGCGCCACCCGCGGTGACGGAGCCAGCGATGACCACGGGCGCCAGACCAGCCCGCGCGGCGTAGACGGCCGCGGTGTAGCCCGCCGGGCCCGAACCCACGATGACGATGTCGTGCACGGTGGCCTCACCGGTGGTGTTGGTCGGCTGATCGGTCACGTTCTCTCCTGCTCGTCTGGTGGTCTTTCGCGTCCTGAGGCGCCATCGCCCTCAACATCCCGAGGGGGTGTGGTGTTCCCGGGCGACGGGTCGTCGCCCGGGAACGGTCACGAGAGGACGATCTCGTTGAGCTCCAGGTAGTACTTGTCCCGGGTCTGCGGGAGCTCGGTGACCCAGATGACGAAGGAGTCGGCGACGGTCTCCTCCTTGAGGTCGAGCGTCGTCTCCGAGCTGAACGACCCCTCGGCGAGCACCGGGCCGTCGGTCGGCTTGTCCCGCGAGGTCGCGCGGACCTCGACGTGGCCACCCTCGGAGTTGGTGTTCAGCGTGATCGACGTGACCGGTGCCGGCTCCTCGAGCTCGATGACGTAGCCGAGGCCGCTGCGCAGCCCGGCGAAGTCCGGACCGTTGAACCACTGGGTGTACCAGAACGTCGACGGGTCGCCGTCGTAGGCGAGGTCCACCGCCTCGGGGTGCTGGCCGTCGCCCTCGGGGTCGAGCTGGTCGCCCGACGAGATGACGGGCCGGACCTCGGGGGTCTCCGACGGTTCACTGGACTCGTCGTCCGTGGGCTCCTCGGCCGCGGCGCCGCCGCCCGCGTCCTCGCTGGCGACCGGGCTCTCCGCCACGGGCGGCGGCGACGGCGACATCACCTTGGAGACGGCCCACAGGGCGCCCGCGAGCACGAGCACGACGACGAGCCCGAGCACGATCGGCGTCGGGTTCACGCCGCGACGCTTGGGCGCCGGCGACGACGCGAAGCCGCCGGTGTCCGTGCGGGGCTCGCCGCCCCCTGGCGGCGGAGGCACGGGGGCGTGCGCGGTCTGCTGCTGGACCGGGGCGCCCTGTGCGGTGGGGTAGGCCTGGCTGCCGTAGGCGGCCGCGGGGGCGGCGCCGTACGCCGCTGTGGGCTGCTGCGCGGGGGCGGGCTGCTGCTGGACGGGGGCCATCGCAGCCGTCGCCTGCACGGGCGGCACGGGAGCCTGAGCCGCGGTGGCCGCGGCCGGCGGGATCGCCTGCGTGGACTGCGGTGCCGCGACGCCGGCCGCCGCACCGGCGGCACCGCCGACGGCGGCGGAGCGGGCGATGCGACCGCTGGCCGGCCGGCGGACGGGCGGGGCGGGCGGCGGCGTCCCCGGCAGGGCGGCACCCGCCCCGACCGCGCCCATGACGGAGGAGCGCACCGGCGGCTCGGTCGACGGCTGCACGAACTGCGGGAGCGCCGCGACGACGGAGACCTCGCCCCACGGCGCCAGTGCGGCGACGACGTCGCCGGGCGTGGTGGGTGCGTCGGGAGAGTCGGAGCCGAAGGTCCGCCGCACCAGGGAGTCGAGCTCGGCGTCGACGTGCGGCACCAGCGTCGACACCGGGACGACGCCGCGCTCGTCGCGCTGCGCGGGCAGCGGGCGCACGGCGTCAGGGGCGATCCACGGCTCGTCGAGCGAGTCGCCCGGCCAGCGGGCGGTGAGCGCGTAGTAGGCGAGGGCGACGAGGTCGCGGGCGTCCGCGGCGGCCGCGCCGGCGCCCGTGATGTGATCTCGCCCGCCGTCGACCCCGGCGAGCGCGGCGTCGATGCCGAGCCCGGTGACGACGACGCGGTGGCCGTCGATCCGTACGGCCTCGGGGCGCAGCGCCAGATGGTGCACGCCGCGCTGCCCGGCGGCCTCGAGCGCCGCGGCAGCCTCGCCGACGACGGCACGCGCCTGCTGGGCGTCGACCAGGCCGCCGGAGACGACCTCCGTGAGGGACGACCCCCGGTACGGCTCGGAGATGATGTAGCTGCGCTGGCCCGTGCCGAGGTCGGTGCTGCCGACGTCGAGCACGCGGGAGAGCCGCGGGTCGGCGACGAGGGCGGCCCGGCGCGCGGCGTCGAGCGCTGCGGACGCGTACGGGCCGTCGACGAACGTCACCCGGACGGGACGGTCCAGGATCTGGTCGTGCGCTTCCCACGACTCGGCTGCGGCGAGGTCGGTGGCCGCGAGCTGCACGAGCCGATAGCGATCGACCATGACGGTCCCGGGATGGGCGGTGCTCACCTGTGCTCCTCGGTGGGGGTGCGGGGGGAGAGGGTCCTCCGGTCCATCGGACCATGGTACGGGCGGGCCGGTGCCCGCGAGGTCGCGCCTGGCGGGCGTGCCCGCAGGGCCCTCACGGAACCCCCGCGAGCCGGGCACGCGACCGTCGTCATCGCTTGAGCCGCCGAAGGACGGGGGCCAGCGCGTCGTCGAGCTCGCGCACGTGCAGGACCTTCAGTGCGAGCACGTAGCCGACCACCATCACGATCCCTGCGACGGCCGTGACCAGCACGGAGTGGCCCCACGACGTGACGTCGTAGCCGTCGAGGAGGCGGACGGTCAGCCACCCCAGGAGGGCGGCGATCAGTGCGCCGACCAGGGCGCGGACATAGAGCTTGAGGACGCGCCGGCCGTCCATGCCCTGGAGCTTGCGGCGCATGCCGCGCACGCGCAGCAGCAGCGAGATCCACGTCGACAGCGCGTACGCCCCGCCGGCGGCGACGGCCCACCACTGGGGCGGCAGCACGCGGGTCGCGCCCCACAGGACGACGACCATCGAGACGGTCGCGATGACCTGGATGCCGAAGATCGAGCGGCCGTCCTCGAACGCGAAGTACATGCGGCGGACCAGCACCGTCGCCCCGAGGGCGACGATGCCGATCGACATCGCCTGGATGATCGGCGCGACGGCGCCGACCCCTTCCGCGTCGAGCGACGGCAGCAGGGACGCCGTGAGCGGGACGGCGAGGACGATGAGCGCGACGGCGGAGAACACCGAGAAGACGCCCGCGGACCGCATGCCGAGCGACATGTCGCGGCGCACTCCGGGGAGATCGCCGGCCTGGACGGCCGCCGTCATGCGGGGGAACAGGACCGTGACGATGGAGACGACCACCAGGGAGTGGGGCAGCAGGTAGATCGTCATCGCGTTGGTGTACGCGGCGTTGCCGGCGAACACCTCGTCGAGGTCCGTGCCGGTCTGTCCGGCGGCGCCGAGGACGTTGGTGAGGAACAGGACGCCGACCTGCTCCAGGGCGACGGCGCCGATGGTCCAGCCGACGACCGTCCCGGCAGCACGGAGCCCGATGCCCCGCAGGCCGAGGCGGAACCGCCACTGGAAGCCGGTGCGTCGCAGTGCGAACACGAGCACCAGGGCCTGGGCTGCGATACCCAGGGTCGCCGTGCCGGCGAGCACCGCCGTCTGCGCCGTCGACCAGGTCGACAGGTCGGAGATGCCGCGGGACGGGGCGGTGCCCCACATGGCGATGAAAGCCCCGAAGCCGATCAGGGAGACGATGTTGTTCGCGACCGGGGCGACGCCGTAGGCGCCGAAGCGTCCCTGCGCGTTGAGCACCTGACCGAGCAGCATGTACAGGCCGTAGAAGAAGACCTGGGGGATGCACCAGTACGCGAAGACGACGGCGAGGTGGCGCGCGTCGGCGTCCCAGGCACCGCTGAGCGTCGAGAGCCAGATGATGAGCGGGGCAGCGACGACCAGCACCGCCGTGAGCAGCAGCAGCCCGAGGCCGGAGAGGGTGAGGAGCTTGTCGAGCCGCTCGCGGGCGTTGTGGGCGTTCATCGCCCGCAGGATCTGCGGGATGAGCACGGCCTGGAGGACGCCGGCCGAGATGAGCGCGAACAGCATGTTCGGGAGCTTGTTCGCGATGTCGAACGCGTTGGCGACCGTACCGACGGCGCCGACGCACGCGACCAGCAGCATCGCGCGGATCAGCCCGGAGGCACGGGACGCGACGGTCCCCAGCGTCATCACGACCGAGCCGCGGCCCAGGCTGGTGCGCCGCACGCCACCGGCGGCGCCTCCTTCGGCGCTGCCGGCGCTGTCGGTGCCGTCGTCCTGACCGGCGCGGGCACCGCCGGGGTCGCCGACCGGGTGCCAGCTCGCCCCGGGTGCGCCGGTCGGGCTCGCGGGGTCGGTCGCGTCGCCCTCGCCGGGCAGGTCGGGCCGGCCGTCGTCAGGGAAGGCGGACGTCGAAGTCATGAGGGGTCGGTCTCCGTGGCCTGGGCGGGCGGCGTGCGGGCGGCAGGGATGCCGCCGCCGCCCGGGTCGGTCGGGTCGTCGTCGTGCGGGTCGCGTGGCGGACTGTCGTCGGGTGCGGCGGCGTCGGGGCCCTGGGGGTCGGCGGCGGCGTCCGCGACGCCCTCGTCGGTGGTCCGCGCCGAGGACCGCCCCCGACGCACCGTACGCCAGATGCCCCCGATGAAGAGGAGGGCGACCAGGGCGGCGACGACGGCGGTGCCCGCGGTCTCCCAGCCGGCGCGGACGCGGAGGGAGAAGCTCGTGGGCCCCGCGACGACCGTGCCGCTCGGTGCGAGCACCTCGACCTGCACGGTGACGTCGCCGGAGCCGATGGCGCGCACGGGGACGTGCACGTTGGACGACGTGCCGGCGGGCACGACGACGGTCGGCCGAGACTCGACGACCAGCCGGGACGCGTCGGGCCGGAGCACCACCGTGACCGTGGCGTCCACGGGCAGGTCGTTGGAGACGGTGACGGGCAGCCTGCCGGTGTCGCTGACGAGCGTGACGTTGGACCGGTCCGCGACGCCGATGCCCCGCTGGAGGGCCTCGGACTGCTCCACGGCGAGGTCGACGGCGTTGTCGCGGGCGTCGGGTTCGGTGCGGGCGGCGACGGCGAGGGGGGCGACGAGCGCCTGGTCGGTGTCGCCGCTCAGCTCGACGGGGTCGCTGGCCACGGTGGAGAACGCGGCGAGGTCGCGGTGGGAGTCGAGGAGCCGGCGGACGGAGGAGGGCGCCAGCTCGCCCTTGGACCGACCGGCCCGCTCGCCTCGTGCGGGGTCGGCGCGCGGCGCGCGGGAGGCGGGGGCGGCGACGGTCTCGGACAGCGGCACGACGTCGGCCCACGACGCGTCGTGGAGGTCGCCGAGCACCGTGCCCACCAGGGCCGGGTCGGGCGACCAGCTCCGCGGGAGCGCGGCGAGCAGGTGCAGGTCCTGCTGCCCGGAGTCCTGCTGCTGGAGCGCGACGAGCGCGGCGTCGGCGAGCACGCGGGCGGACGCCTCGGCGGCCGACGGGGCGTCGTCACCGTCGGTGAGGGCGGCGAACGCCGACGACAGTCCCTCGTCGGCGACCAGCGCGGACACCTTGCCCGACGGCGTCTCGACGGCGGTGCGGGCTGAGGCGGCGGCCCCGTCGGCGGGCGCGAGCCCGTCGGCCACCACCACCTGGTCGACGGGCGCTTCGCGTCCGGCGGCGAGGGTGGCGGCGTCGGGCCGACCCTCCGGCCAGGCGACGGTGAGGTCCCAGCCCTCGGGCCGCTGCCAGGCCGCCCCGAGCGCGGCCTCCCCGCCGGTCGCGGCCGCGACGTCCGCCCGGGACGGGTCGGCGTGCGCGACCGCCGCGAGGTCGGGGTCGTAGCCGGGCAGGACGGCGACGTCGGCGGGCTCGCCGGTCG
Source organism: Isoptericola sp. NPDC019571 (assembly GCF_044389385.1). NCBI lineage: Bacteria > Bacillati > Actinomycetota > Actinomycetes > Micrococcales > Promicromonosporaceae > Isoptericola > Isoptericola sp. NPDC019571. The sequence continues at coordinate 152,833 of NZ_JBIRXZ010000004.1, read as the reverse complement.
CCGCGGCGCCGGCGGTGCCTGCGGTGCTCGCCAGGCTCGCCGAGGTGCCCGCGTCGGTGGCGTCGGTGGCGTCGGCGTCGCCCGTGACCGGCGCACCCGTGAGCCGGGTCGCCCACGCCCGGGCGTCGTCGTCGTCCGCCCCGGCCGCGGCCGACACGAGGGCCGGGTCGACGGCGAGCGACATGCCGGGAGACGTGCCGGTGACCGACGCGGCGTCGAGCAGGCGGTTCAGCCGTCCACCGGTCGCGGTCGCCGTGCCGAGCTCCAGGTCGTAGCCGTCCGGGTCCAGCGGGTCGACGGCCGGGCCTGTGACAGGGGCGGCGACGCTCACCGAGACCGGGTCCGGCGCGTCGCCCTCCGGCGCGAACAGGAGGAAGGTGTGGACGACGTCGAGCGTGGACCCGCCGCGGGTGAGCGCGACGGACATCTCCCGGGGCCCCCAGGGGTTCTCCGCGCTGAGGCCGAGGGTGTCGACGTCGAGCTCCATCGTGACCTGCGCGCTGTCCCCGGGCGCGAGGCGGTCGACGGGCTCGGCATCCTGGCGCAGCCCTGCGGTGCTGGTGCCGTCGTCGTCGGCCCAGGCAGCCAGGTCCTCGCGCGAGGTGACCGGGCGCCACGAGACGCCGAGGTCGAGCTGGGTGCCGTCGAGCGCCGCGTCGGTGCCGTTGGTGACCCGGAGGACGAGCGTCACGGTGGAGCCCGGGGAGGCGAGCGTGGGCGCGGAGCTCACGAGCTCGACCGTCGCCTTCCCGTCGCGGGCGGCGGGCAGGAGGGACGGCGAGGTGACGGCCGACGCCGACGCGCCGGGCAGCGCGACGAGCGCACCTGCCAGGAGCAGCCCGGCGAGCAGCGTCAGCGCCGTGACGAGGCGGGCCGCCCGGGCGGGCGGGGGCGCGGGTGCGGCTCCGGCACCCGAGGGTCGGGACGTGGTCACGCGGCGGGCCTCACTCGACCGCTCCGAGACCGGGGTGCCCGAGCACCTCGGGCGTGCGGCGCAGCACCTGCTGCGCGACGACGGCGAGCCGCTGCTCGTTGGGGTAGGAGAGCCGCTCCGTCAGCTGCTCGACCGGGACCCAGAGGGCGTCCTCCGCCTCGCCGTCGGGGTCGCCCTCCGCGGTGATGGTGCCGCCCTCCGCGCGCAGGAGGAAGTGGTGCACCACTTTGTGGACGCGGTGGTCCTCTCCGCTGAACCAGTAGTCGATGACGCCCAGGCGGGTGCGGATCGTGCCGAGGATGCCCGTCTCCTCGTGGATCTCGCGGACGGCCGCCTGCTCCGGCGTCTCCTCGCCCTCGAGGTGCCCCTTGGGCAGGCACCACTCGAGGCGCCCGCCGCGGTTGCGCCGCACGATGACGGCGGCCTCGGGACCGGCGGCGGCGACCTGGACGACGAGCCCGCCCGCCGACGTCTCCTCGTTGACCGGCAGGTGCGTCGTCGTGCCCGACGGGGCGACGCCCACGACGGCGGGCGTCGCGGTGCCGCGCGGCCCAGCGAGGCGCGCGGGGTCGACCTTGAGGGGGTGTCCTCCCGGTGGCACGGGGACCGGCGCGGCCGGGCGCCGGCGCCGCGGGCCGGGAACCGGGGCCGGGGATGACATGCGCCCACCCTACCGAGTGGAGACACCCCGCCGGCCCAGCCGCCGGGGCGCCGACGCGCGGGATCTGGGAGGATGGGACGCCGTGTCGACCCCTGAACCCCAGGCCCCTGCCGCGCTGCTGCGCCGCGCCCTCGCCGTGCTGACCGAGATGGCCCCCGCGGCCGTCGAGCTGGGCGAGGTGTTCCGCGCCGCCGGGCACGAGCTCGCGCTGGTCGGCGGGCCCGTCCGGGACGCCTTCCTCGGCCGCGCCAGCAACGACCTGGACTTCGCGACGTCGGCCTCGCCCGACGAGACGCAGGCCCTGCTGGCCCGCTGGGGCGACGCCCACTGGGACATCGGCAAGGAGTTCGGCACGATCGGCGCGCGGCGGTTCGCGCGCACCGGGGGCGGGTCGGGCCCCGGGACCGCGGCCGCGACGGGCGACGTCGTCGTCGAGGTCACCACGTACCGCAGCGACGAGTACGACCCTGCCTCGCGCAAGCCCGTCGTCGCCTTCGGGGACACGCTCGACGGCGACCTGTCGCGGCGCGACTTCACGGTGAACGCGATGGCGGTGCGGCTGCCGGACCTCACGTTCGTCGACCCGTTCGACGGGCTGTCCGACCTGGCCCGCGGCGTGCTGCGCACCCCCATCGCGCCGGAGCGGTCGTTCGACGACGACCCGCTGCGCATGATGCGCGCGGCGCGGTTCGCCGGCCAGCTCGGCTTCGACGTCGAGCCCGCGACCCGGCAGGCGATCGTCGACATGGCTGGCCGGATCGACATCGTCTCCGCCGAGCGGGTGCAGGCGGAGATCTCCAAGCTGCTGCTGAGCGACCGACCCCGCGCCGGCCTCGAGGTGCTGGTCGACACCGGCCTGGCCGACCACGTGCTGCCCGAGCTGCCCGCGCTGCGGCTGGAGATCGACGAGCACCACCGCCACAAGGACGTCTACCAGCACTCGCTCACGGTGCTGGAGCAGGCGATCGCGCAGGAGACCGGGCCGGACGGCCCCGTGCCCGCGCCCGACCTGGTGCTGCGGCTCGCCTCGCTGCTCCACGACGTCGGCAAGCCGGCCACGCGACGCTTCGAGCCGGGCGGGGGCGTGAGCTTCCACCACCACGAGGTCGTCGGCGCCAAGCTGGTGGCCAAGCGGCTGCGCGCCCTGAAGTACGAGAAGCAGGTGGTCAAGGACGTCGCTCGCCTGGTGGAGCTGCACCTGCGCTTCCACGGCTACGGCGAGGGGCAGTGGACGGACTCGGCGGTGCGTCGCTACGTCACCGACGCCGGCCCGCTGCTGGAGCGGCTGCACCGGCTCACGCGCGCCGACTCCACCACGAGGAACAAGCGCAAGGCGCAGCGACTCGCCGACTCGTACACCGACCTCGAGCACCGCATCGCCGCCCTGCGCGAGCAGGAGGAGATCGACGCGATCCGCCCGGACCTGGACGGCTCGCAGATCATGGCGATCCTCGGCATCGCGCCCGGGCCCGCCGTCGGGCAGGCGTACAAGCACCTGCTCGCGCTGCGGATGGAGCACGGCCCGCTCGGCGCGGAGCGCGCGGAGCAGGAGCTGCGCGCCTGGTGGGCGGCCCGCGAGGCCTGACCGACCCTCCCTCGGGGGACGGCCGCGGGTCTATCCTCACGCTTGCGCGCGGGCCCGACGGCGAGCCCCGGAGCGCGACGAGCGGAGGCTGGGCATGAGCGGTTCCGGTATGACGGCGGGTGGTGCGCCGGGCGGGACGGCCGGTGGCGTGAGCGGAGCGGGCGGCGACGCGGGGGCGCGCGACCGGCGGGCGCGCCTCGTGGTGACGGCGTTCTACCTGGTGCAGGGCATGTGCTTCGCCGGACTGCTCGCGCAGGTGCCGACGCTGCAGCACGACCTGGGCATCTCGGACGGCACGCTGACGCTGATCCTGCTGCTGGTGCCGGTCGTGGCCGGTGTCGGCAGCGTGCTCGCCGGTGCGCTCGCCCCGCGGGTCGGCAGCGCGCGCCTGCTGCACGTGTGCGGGCCGCTCGTGGCGCTCGCCGTCCTGGGTGCGGGCCTGGCGCCGACCGTCACGATCCTCTACCCCGTGGTCGCGGCGGTGGGGCTGCTGCTCGGCCTGGTCGACGCGAGCATGAACATGCAGGGCGTGGAGGTGGAGCAGCGGTACGGCCGCAGCCTGCTCAACTCCTTCCACGGCGCGTGGAGCGTGGGCGGCATCCTCGGGTCCCTGGCCGCCGTGCTGGCGCACTCGCTGGGCTGGTCGCTCGCCGCCGGGCTGGGGCTCGTCGCCGCCGTGGGCGTCGCCGTCGACCTCGTGGCGACGGCCGCGGCGTCCGAGGACGGCGCGCCGCGCCCGGACGCGCGGGAGGCGGTACCAGGCGTGGTGACGGCGGAACCCCCGCTGCGCACGGTGACCGGCGTGCCCGAGCCGGCGGGGCCGGCGGGCCGGGAGCGGGCCGACGCCGGCGCGTCGCGCGCCGCCCGCCCGCCGTGGGGCCCGCTGGTCCTCGTCGGGCTCGCCGTGACGATCGTGTACGTCGCGGACTCGGCGACGTCGAACTGGTCCACCAAGTACATCCAGGACGCGCTGGGCGCGGCGGCGAACGTCGCGCCGCTGGGGCTTGCCGCCTACCTCGGGTGCCAGCTCCTGGGGCGGCTCGCGGCGGACCGGCAGGTCAACCGGTTCGGGCCGGTGGCGCCCGTGGCCGTCGGCGGGATCGTGGGGGCGGCCGGCCTCGCCGCCGTGACGCTCGCCCCCGGGCCGTGGGTCGCCGTCGTCGGCTTCGGGCTCACCGGGCTCGGGCTGAGCGTCGTGGTGCCGTTGGCGTTCTCGGTGGCGGGCCGGCTCGACCCCGAGGGGACGGGTGTCGCGGTCGCGCGCGTGAACCTCTTCAACTACGTGGGGTTCGTCGTGGGGGCGGGCCTGATCGGCGGCGTCGCCGAGCTGCTGAGCCTGCGGCTCGCCTTCGCGGTCCCCGCGCTGCTGGCACTCGGCGTGATCGCACTGGCGCCCGCCTTCAAGGTCGCGGCGCGCGACGGCGTCGCCTCTCCTGCCGTCGCGCCCTGACGTCGGGGACGACGACGGGCGGCCACCGTCGTGCGACGGTGACCGCCCGTGGCGGCGCCCCCGGCCCGTGACGGGGCCGACCGGTCAGTGCGCCGCCGGCATGCCCTCGCCCTCGGGGGAGGCGGGCACGCGCCGCAGCAGGAGCGACAGCCCCACCGCGACGAGCATGATCGCCGCGCCCCAGACGAACGCGTCGCCGACGCCCTCCGCCAGCGCGACCTGCGCCGTCGCGCCGTCCTCCAGGAGGGCGACGGACCGCGTCGTCATCACCGCGACGAACATCGCGGTGCCGGCCGCGCCGGCGAGCTGCTGCACCGTGCCGATCGCGGCCGACCCGTGCGAGTACAGGGGCGGGGTGAGCGACGACAGCGCCGAGGTGAACAGCGGCGTGAACATGAACGCGAGGCCGAGGCTGAGCGTCACGTGCAGCGCCAGGATGTACCAGGGCGACGAGTCCGCGTGCACCTGCGTGAACAGGGCCAGCGCGATCGTCACGACGACCAGGCCCGGCGTGACCAGCGGGCGCGGTCCCACCCGGTCGTACAGGCGGCCGACCGTCGGGCCGAGCAGGCCCATGAGCAGGCCGCCCGGGAGCACGATGAGGCCGGTGGCCAGCGGCTCGAGGCCCATCGCGTCCTGCAGGAACAGCGGCAGCAGGATCAGCGAGCCGAACATCGCGAGCATGCCGACCGCCATGATGGCGAGGCCGACCGAGAACCCGCGGAACCGGAACACGCTCAGGTCGAGCAGCGCGCGGTCGTCGCGGGCCAGGAGGAGCTGGCGCCACGCGAAGAGGCCGAGCACCGCGACACCGACGACGATCGGGATCCACGGCGCGACGGGCGGGGCGTGCCGCGCGGCCTCGCCGATGCTGGACAGGCCGTACACGAGTCCGCCGAACGCCACGGCCGCGAGGAACAGCGACAGCGGGTCGAGGCGCGAGTGTGTACGGTCGGCGACGTCCCGGACGTACAAGAAGCCCATGACCAGCGCGAGCAGGGCGATCGGGAGCACGATGCCGAAGACCCAGCGCCAGCTCAGCGCGTCGAGGATGATGCCCGAGATGGCCGGGCCGAGCGCCGGCGCGGCGGCCATGACGATGGAGATGTTGCCCATCACCTTGCCGCGGATCGCCGGCGGCACGACCGTCATGATCGTGGTCATGAGCAGCGGCATCATGATCGCGGTGCCCGACGCCTGCACGATGCGGCCGCCCAGCAGCCACCCGAAGCCGGGGGAGAGCGCCGCGAGGAGAGTGCCCGCGCTGAACAGCGACATCGCGAGCAAGTAGGCGCCGCGGGTGCCGAGCCGCTGCAGCAGGAACCCGGTGGCCGGGATGATGACCGACATCGTGAGCATGAACGCGGTGGTCAGCCACTGGCCGGTGCTCGCCGTGATGCCGAGGTCGGTCATGAGCGGGGCCAGGGCCACGCTCATCGTCGTCTCGTTGAGGATGACGACGAACGCGGAGCCCAGCAGCAGCGCGATGACGGTGAACTGCTGGCGCGTGAGGCGCTGGGGCACCGCCTCGTCGATGACGATGCCGCGGGCGGGCAGCGTCGTGTCGGCCGTGCCGGGAGATGCGGTGGCGGGAGTCGTCAGGGTGGCCTCCGGGGTCTGCGCGTCGGGTGTGACGGTGGTGTCTGTCGGTCGGGGGGCTGGCACTCTGTGCTCCGCTCGCGTCGTGCCGGGGAACCCGGCGGAGGGCAGGGGAGGGCCGACGCCGGTGGGCGCGGCACGTCGTCGTGGTCGGTCGTGGTCCGGAGGTCACCCCGGTGCGATCATCGTGCGGTCACCGGACGGGCGAGACCGTACTGTGTACGACCACGAACCATCCTGCGATATTCCCGCTTCCCGTGACGACCTGATTTTCGGTCGGAACTCGTCGGTCGTCGCGAGAGCGGGCCAGGACGAGCGCGGGACCTCAGCCTGCGGCTCGGGCAGGGGCCGGAACAACGACCGGTCCGGGAACGGTCGTGAACCGTCGGTTCACGATCCGCGCGGGCGTCAGGCGCGCGCGGCGGCGTCCCCGGTGCCCCCGGCCCGGCGGACGCGGGCCGGCACGTCGACGGGCGTGCGAGCCCCCCGCGTCGCCATCAGCAGCGCGGCGAGCACGTAGGCGACGGCGAGGCCGACGAAGACGCCGCGGGACCAGCCGGTGTCCGGCAGGGTGAAGGCGGCGAGGGCGGCGGCGCCGACGAACGCGGCGTTGTAGAGCACGTCGTAGAAGGCGAAGGCGCGGCCGCGGAACTCGTCCTCGGCGTCGCGCTGCACGATCGTGTCCACGGCGATCTTGGTGCCCTGCGCGGCCAGGCCGAGGAGCGCGGCCCCGGTGTAGACGACGGCGCGTTCCGGCGTCGTGACGAGGAGCAGCTGGCTCGCGGCCGCGAGCAGCAGCATGACGGCGATCCAGCCCTGCGGGCCGGTGCGACGCGAGAGCGTCGGCGTCAGCACCATGGCGAGCGCGCCGCCGGCGCCGGTCAGGCCGATGACGACGGCGAAGGTCGCCATCCCGGCGCTCTGGCTACCGGGGTCGAGCAGGTTCCGCGAGATGAGGATCGACGCGATGAACACCACGCCGTAGAGGAAGCGGTGCACGGCCATCGCGAGCAGCGCCTGGCCCGGCGTGCGCCGCGCGACGAGGTAGCGGGCGCCGTCGGCCAGCCCGCGGGCGACCTTGGCGATCTCCCCGCGCAGGTCGGCCTCCGCCGGCTGCTCGGGGCCGAGCTGGGTGCGCCGCAGGCGCGTGGCGAGCAGCGACGCGACGCCGAAGACGAGCGCGGCGCACACGAGCGCGGACGAGTCCTTGACCCGGCCGGGCTCGAACGCCAGGCCGAGGACGAAGCCGATGCCGCCGCCCACGAACGCGGCGCCCGCGCCGAGCGTGGGGGACAGCGAGTTGGCGGTGAGCAGCAGCGGCCCGTCGACGACACGCGGCAGGCCGGCGGACAGCCCGGCGAGAAGGAAGCGGTTGACGGACAGGGCCGCGAGGCCGATGGCGTAGATGGCCCAGCCGACGCCGCCGGCGAGCATGACGCCAGCCATCGCGAGCGTGAGCACCAGGCGTACGGCGTTGCCCCACACCAGCACCTGGCGGCGCTGCCACCGGTCGAGCAGCACGCCCGCGAAGGGGCCGACGATCGTGAACGGCGCGAGCATGACGGCGAACGCGCCGGCGATCGCGGCCGCGGTGCCCTGCGACTCGGGGGAGAAGAACAGCAGGGAGGCCAGGCCCACCTGGAACATGCCGTCACCGGCCTGCGAGACCAGCCGGACGGTGAAGAGCTTGCGGAAGCCCTCCAGCCGCAGCAGCGCGCGCAGCTCGTGCCAGGTCTCGCCGAAGGCTCCCACGTGCCCTACCTTCCCATGCCCGGTTCGTCCCAGGCAGAGAGGCCTTCCCCCGCCGTGACGGGGGGGGAAGGCCTCTCTGTCGCCGTGTCGGTGGTGGCGGCGTCAGCGCTCGACGTCGCCGCGGATGAACGCCTCGAGCTGGGCGCGGCCCGCGGTGTCCTCCATCTGCACGGGCGGGGACTTCATGAAGTAGGTCGACGCCGAGAGGATCGGGCCGCCGATGCCGCGGTCCAGCGCGATCTTCGCGGCGCGGACGGCGTCGATGATGATGCCGGCGGAGTTGGGGGAGTCCCACACCTCGAGCTTGTACTCCAGGTTCAGGGGCACCTCGCCGAACGCGCGGCCCTCGAGGCGGACGTACGCCCACTTGCGGTCGTCGAGCCACGCGACGTAGTCCGACGGGCCGATGTGGACGTTGCGGTCCTCCTTCTTGCCGCCGAGCGGGCCCGCGAGGTTCGAGGTCACCGCCTGCGTCTTGGAGACCTTCTTCGACTCGAGCCGGTCGCGCTGCAGCATGTTCTTGAAGTCCATGTTGCCGCCGACGTTGAGCTGGTACGTGCGGTCGAGCACGACGCCGCGGTCCTCGAACAGCTTGGCGAGCACGCGGTGCGTGATCGTGGCGCCGACCTGCGACTTGATGTCGTCGCCGACGATCGGCACGCCGGCGTCCTCGAACTTCTTCGCCCACTCGGGGTCGGAGGCGATGAAGACGGGCAGCGCGTTGACGAAGGCGACCTTCGCGTCGATCGCGGCCTGCGCGTAGAACTTGTCCGCCGCCTCGGAACCGACGGGCAGGTAGGAGACGAGGACGTCGACCTTCGCGTCCTTCAGCGCCTGCACGACGTCGACCGGCGCGGCGTCCGACTCGTCGATCGTGGCGGAGTAGTAGTCGCCGAGACCGTCGAGGGTGTGGCCGCGCTGGACGGTGACGCCGGTGGGCGGCACGTCGGCGAACTTGATCGTGTTGTTCTCGGAGGCGTGGATCGCCTCGGCGAGGTCGAAGCCGACCTTCTTCGCGTCGACGTCGAACGCCGCGACGAACTCCAGGTCACTCACGTGGTAGTCGCCGAGCTGCACGTGCATGAGGCCGGGGACGGTGTCGGTCGGGGCGGCGTCGCGGTAGTAGTGCACGCCCTGGATCAGGGACGATGCACAGTTTCCGACACCGACGATGGCAACGCGGACGGAGGTCATCCTCGCTCCTTGTTTCTCTGGGCCGGGGCGTCCTGCACCCCGGCGCTGTGGTCGCGGGCGCGGCCGAGAGCACGGTCGCGTTCCGTGGTGATGAGTCCGTCGAGCCAGCGCACCTCGCGCTCGACCTGTTCGAGCCCGTGGCGCTGCAGCTCGAGGGTGTACTCGTCGAGCCGCTCGCGGGTGCGTGCGGCAGACTCTCGGACCGCCTCCAGCCGCTCGGTGAGCCGGGTTCGCCGGCCTTCGAGGATACGGATGCGGGTCTCGGCGTCCGTCTGCGCGAAGAACGCGAAGCGGACGTCGAAGTTCTCGTCCTCCCAGGCGGCCGGGCCGGACGACGCGAGGACGGTCTGGAGGTGCTCCTTCCCGTCCGCGGTCAGCCGGTACACGATCCGCCCGCGCCGGCCCGACAGCGGTGCCTTGCCCGAGGACCTGGCCCCGGCCTGCCGGGATCCCGACGCCCGCGTCGCGGGGGCCGGAGCCTCGCGCTCCGTGGTCTCGATGAGACCGCGCGCCACGAGGGACTTGAGTGCCGGGTAGAGGGTGCCGTAGGAGAACGCGCGGAACGAGCCGAGCAGCAGGTTGAGCCGCTTGCGCAGCTCGTACCCGTGCAGCGGGGCGGAGTTGAGCAGGCCGAGGATGGCCGTCTCGAGCACCACAGACCTGCTGCGCACGAGGGTTCCCCTTCCCGTCCTGTCCCGATGTCGCTGCCGACCCGTCGTCACGACGTATCGAGTCGATACATCGTGAGAATAGGACTCGCCGACATGGTCGTGCAACGGGAAGCGCCCGGCGCGGGCGTCCGGGGAGTTGTGAAGGTTCCGCGGAGCGCAGGCCAGAGGGCTGCGGACGCCTGGGGGCGAACCGTCGCCCGGGGCGCCCGAGGCTCCCGTCGGCCCTGCGGCATCGCCTAGTGTTCCCTGTGGTCCGCAGGCCGGCGCACTCGACGAGCACGACGCCGGTCCCGCACGACGAAAGGCTTGACGTGGCGAGGAGACGTCGCTTCTGGAACTACCCGCGCCCGCACAAGGGCCCGGTGCAGCGCTGGCTGCCGTCCTGGCGCATCGTCGTCGGCACCCTGCTCACCGGGACGGCGCTGGGCGCCGGTCTGTTCGTGGCCGCGTGGAGCACGACGACGATCCCCAAGAACCTCGACGAGGTGAACAACCAGGCCACGACCGTCTACTGGTCGAGCGGCAAGCCGATCGGTCAGTTCGCCGAGCAGAAGCGGGAGCTCGTCAAGCTCGACGACCTGCCGGCGTACGTCGGGAACGCGGTCGTCGCCTCCGAGGACGACACGTTCTGGACCAACAACGGCATCGACCTCAAGGGCATCGCGCGCGCGGCCTACAACAACGTCAAGGGCGGCGGGCGGCAGGGAGCGTCCACGCTGACGCAGCAGTACGTCGAGCGGTACTACCTCAACACCGAGGACTCGTACGCGGGCAAGGCCCGCGAGGCGATCATCGCGCTCAAGGTGGCGCAGACCCAGCCCAAGGAGCGGGTGCTCGAGAGCTATCTCAACACCATCTACTGGGGCCGCAACACCTACGGCATCCAGGCCGCGTCGCAGGAGTTCTTCGGCAAGGACGCCAAGGACCTCACGCCGTCCGAGGCCGCGATGCTGTCGGGGATCATCCCGTCGCCCAACAACTGGGACCCGTCGGTCGACCCGGACCAGGCCAAGGAGCGCTGGAAGCGCAGCATCAACCGGATGTACGAGCAGGGGTACATCACCAAGGACGAGCGGGCGAAGGCGGAGTTCCCGAAGTTCAAGAAGAAGAAGGAAGCCACCAACACCTGGGGCGGCCAGAAGGGCTACCTCATGGCCCAGGTGCGCAAGGAGCTCGTCAGGTCGGACAGCAACCCGGACGGCCCGCTCGAGTCCGAGCAGGAGCTGGAGACGCGCGGCCTCAAGATCACCACGACGATCGACCAGAAGCTGCAGAAGGCGGCCGTCGAGGTCGAGAAGACGCTGCACGAGGACGGCCAGTACGGCAAGGCGAACAAGAACGTCCGCATGTCGCTGGTGTCGATGGACCCGAAGACCGGCGCGGTGAAGGCGCTCTACGGCGGGCCCGACTACGTGAAGCAGTCGCTCAACACCGCCACGCAGGACGTGGTCCAGGCCGGCTCGACGTTCAAGCCGTTCACGCTCATGGCAGCCCTCGAGAACGACCACACGCTCGAGGAGAAGCTCGACGGGAACTCCGGAAAGGTGTTCCCCGACGCGAACAACGGCGAGGACTGGAGGGTCCCCAACTTCGGCGGTGCCAACTACGGCGGCAGCATCGACCTCACCACGGCGACCGCGCACTCGGTCAACACCGCGTACGTGCAGCTCAACGAGGAGGTCGGGCCCGAGAAGACCCGCGAGGTGGCCGAGCGCGCGGGTATCCGCAAGGACGAGAACTACCCGCTGACGGCAGGACTGTCGAACGTGCTCGGCGTCGACTCCGTGCGACCGGTCGACCTCGCGCGGGCCTATTCCACGATCGCGGCGGGCGGCTACCGCACGACGCCGCACATCGTGTCGAAAGTCGAGACGCTCGACGGCACGGTGCTCTACGAGGCCCCGCAGGAGCAGGAGAAGGAGTTCGACGCGGACGTCACCACGGCGGCCACCTATGCGATGACGAAGGTCGTCGAGGACCCGACCGGCTCCGGCCGGGTCGCGCAGGAGCTGGGCCGCCCCGTGGCCGGCAAGACCGGTACCTCGAACGACAACAAGTCGGCGTGGTTCGCGGGCTTCGTGCCGCAGCTCACGACCGTCGTCGGCCTGCGCCAGTACAAGACGCTCGACCTCGAGGCGGGCAAGATCGCCGGGCAGGACGACATCGACGGCTTCGGCGAGTGGCCGGAGATCACCGGCGGTACCTGGCCGGTGCGCGCGTGGACCGACTTCATGCAGGTCGCGACCGAGGGCATGGACGTCGAGGAGTTCCCCGAGTACGTGCCGGCCCAGCCGACCTTCACCCCGTCGCCGACGCCGAGCGAGACCGAGGAGGAGAAGGTCACCGTGCCGGACCTCGTCGGCCAGGACGTGGCGAAGGCGACCCAGGAGCTGCAGGGGCTGCAGCTCGTGGTGCGGACGCAGGCGCGGGACAGCGACGAGCGCAAGGGCCAGGTGCTGGAGATGTCCGGCGTGGGCCAGGAGGTGCCCGTGGGCACCACCGTGACCCTCGTCGTCTCGACCGGGCAGCCGGACAAGCCGGAGCAGGTGGCTGTGCCGAACGTCGCCGGGCTGAGCCTCGAGGACGCACGGAACCAGCTGTACGGCGACACGCTGAACCCGTCTCCCCAGGCGAAGGAGGAGTTCAGCGACTCGGTCCCGGAGGGCACGGTCATCGGGACCGACCCCGGCGCCGGCCAGCCCGTCGACCCCGGGTCGAACGTGACGATCATCGTGTCCAAGGGCCCCAAGAACCAGGAGCCCGACCCGACCGACTCCCCGACCGACGACGGCGGCAACGGGAACGGGAACGGCAACGGCAATGACGACGACCCGCTCGGCATCATGGGCACCGACAACTGACCGATTTCCGGGACGGCCGCAACGGCGGGTATCCTGGTCGACTGGCTGTGCCCACCACCCCGGACCGTTCCGGGGTGGCGCGCGGCCGACGCACGCAAGAACCCTCCTGTCACGGAACGACCGTGACCGCTGAGACCAGAGGAGGTGGGTTGAACACATGCGTCAGTACGAGCTGATGGTGATCCTGGACCCGGAGGTCGAGGAGCGCACCGTGGCCCCGTCGCTGGACAAGTACCTGACGGTCATCTCGACCGAGGGTGGGTCCGTCGACAAGGTCGACATCTGGGGTCGTCGCCGCATGGCGTACGACATCAACAAGCGTTCCGAGGGCATCTACGCCGTCGTCGACTTCACCTCGACGCCGGCCACCGCGAAGGAGCTGGACCGCCAGCTCGGCCTAAACGAGGCCGTGCTGCGCACCAAGATCCTGCGCACCGACGCCCGCTGAGACCTGAACCGAAACTCTGCCCCCGTCGCGGGCGGCGTCCCGGGCCAGCCTGTGGACGCAGACATCGTGAATGTCACAGCCCCGTGATGGGATCCCCTCACGACTCTCGGACGAACGAAGGAGCATGGCATGGCTGGTGAGACCGTCATCACGGTCGTCGGAAACCTGGTCGCGGACCCGGAGCTGCGCTTCACCCCGTCAGGGGCTGCCGTCGCCAACTTCCGCATCGCGTCCACGCCGCGCACGTTCGACCGCCAGACCAACGAGTGGAAGGACGGCGAGGCGCTGTTCCTCGCCTGCTCGGTCTGGCGCGAGGCCGCGGAGAACGTGGCCGAGTCGCTGACGAAGGGCATGCGCGTCGTCGTGCAGGGCCGTCTGACTCAGCGCTCGTACGAGACCCGCGAGGGGGAGAAGCGCACCGTCGTGGAGCTGCAGGTCGACGAGGTCGGCCCGTCGCTGAGGTACGCCTCGGCGAAGGTCACCCGCGCCCAGCGCTCCGGTGGCGGCGGCGGCTTCGGCGGTGGCGGCGGCAACCAGGGGGGCGGCTACGGCGGCCCCCAGGGTGGCGGCGGCCAGCCCGGCGGAGGCTTCGGTTCTTCCGGCGGCGGTCAGAGCAACGACCCGTGGGCCACGGCCGGTCCCGCCTCCTCCGGTGGCGGGTTCTCGGACGAGCCCCCGTTCTGATCGGCGCCAGTCCCCAGATCACCCGTCCTCCGACGCCGGCCCCGGCCGGTGCCTCGTGAGGACAGCACCTGTGAAGGAGCAACACCATGGCGAAGCCTGTGGTGCGCAAGCCCAAGAAGAAGGCCAACCCGCTCAAGACGGCCAAGATCGAGTCCGTCGACTACAAGGACACCGCGCTGCTGCGCAAGTTCATCTCCGACCGCGGCAAGATCCGCGCGCGTCGCGTGACCGGCGTCTCCGTCCAGGAGCAGCGCCAGATCGCCCGTGCGGTGAAGAACGCCCGTGAGATGGCGCTGCTGCCGTACTCGTCCTCGGCCCGCTGACCGGAAGGATCACTGAATCATGTCGAAGCTGATCCTGACCCACGAGGTCACCGGTCTCGGTGAGCCTGGCGACGTCGTCGAGGTGAAGGACGGGTACGCCCGGAACTTCCTCATCCCGCGCCGTCTGGCCACCCCCTGGACCAAGGGCGCCGAGTCCCAGGTCTCCGCGATCCGCAAGGCCCGCAAGGCCCGCGAGATCGCCACGCTGGACGAGGCCAAGGCGGTGGCCGACTCGCTCGCCGCCAAGACGGTCGTCGTCACGGCGAACGCCGGCGAGTCCGGCCGCCTGTTCGGTGCCGTCACCACCGGTGACATCGCCGACGCGGTCGTGGCCGCCGAGGGCCCGCAGGTCGACAAGCGCAAGATCGAGATCGGCCAGCCGATCAAGACGACCGGTGAGTACACCGTGTCGGTGCGCCTGCACCCCGAGGTCTCCGCGAAGATCGCCGTCAAGGTCGTCGCCGGCTGAACGCCTGACGCCTGACGGTCGAAGGCCCCGGCCCCCGCGAGGGGGTCGGGGCCTTCGTCGTTCGTCCTGTCAGGCGATCAGGGCAGCGGCTTCAGGTCGATGTCGTAGACCGAGGTCTGCCCGGCGACGATCTGGGCGGTGCGGACGGCCGGGACGAACCCGTTCGCCGCGACGACCAGCTGGAGCGGTCCGTTGGCCTTGGGCATCCAGTACCCGTACGTGCCGTCGGCCCCCGTGACGAGGGTCTTGTCGGACGCCTTGCCGTCCAGGTGCACGACGGCGCCGTCGAGCGGCCCGCCGTCACCGGTCACCGTGCCGGTGACCTTGCCCCACCCGGTCGGTGCCTTCACCGTCATCAGTGCTGCGACGGTGGGCGCCTCGTACGGGGTGTCCCCGGCCGCGGTGATCGTGGCCGAGTACGCCCCGGGCTGCTCGACCGCGGCGGTGAGGGTCACCGCGGCCTGCACGGACGCCCCCGGCGCGAGGGAGAGCTCCGGCGGCTGGACGTCCAGCCACTCCAGGCCGCCCCCGCCTGCCGCCTCGCCCGAGACGTTCATGACGATGTGCATCCCGGCGTACCCGATGTCCGCCGTGTCGGTGGGCTCCGGGAGGTCGCAGGCCTCCGACCGCAGGTACGACGGCGCCGTCTGGCCGGCGTCGTTGGACCCGATGAAGAACCAGCCGCCGGCCGGCACGTCGATCTCGACGACCAGGGTGCCGTCGTTCGGCACCTCGCCCTCGACAGGCACCGAGACGACCGTGCCGCCGGCGCTGGTGCCGACCGTCGCCTCCGCGCTGCCGATCTTCGTCATGTTGGCGTAGGTCAGCGCCCCGTCCAACGTGTACAGGTTCACGGTCAGCGGCTGCGCGACCTGGGCGGCCTCCACGGCGAACGACACGCTCTTCACGTCGAACGTGCCGTCGATGCCGAAGTCGCTCAGCGTGAACGTGCGCAGGTAGCCGTTGTCCTGGGTGGTCACCTGGTTGGTGCACGCCACCGAGTTGTTGGCCACGACGTCCTGCGACGCCGAGTGGGTCAGGGTCGTCTCGTCGAGGGGGACGGCCGACAGGTCGGGGGAGACGGTGCCCGCCTTCGCCCCGGACGTCGCCAGGCCGCCCTGCTTGCCGTCCGACGTGCCCAGCCCGGGGCCGGCGGGTGTCGTCGACCTCGGCACGGTGGCGTCGTCCGTGACGTGGTTGATCACGGCGCCCTCGGTCCCCTTGACCCCGAGCATCTCGAAGCCGCCGCCGCCCGTGCCCAGCGAGACGTCCACCGGCTCGGTGCCGGTGTTGGTCACCCGGAACGCGCGGCTGGCGGTGGCGCCCATCCCGATCGAGGCGGAGACGCTCTCCTTGTTGACCTCGAGCCGGCCGGCGCCGAGCGCGACGTTCCGCGTCACGACCTGGCCGTCCTCCGTGAGCGCCGCGTTGCGGGTGGCGCTCGCGTACGCGTCCTTCGCGTAGGTGAGGCCGTACCGCTCCAGCGGGAGCCGGGCGGCGTAGGTGCCGTCCGCGCCGGTGGTCACGACCGCTTCGTCGCCGTCGTCCTTCGACGTGATGGTGACGGTGGCGCCCTCCAGCGGCTCGTTCGTGTTGCCGTCGCGTACCGTGCCGGCCACGGACCCCATGCCGGCCAGGTCGTAGGTGACGGACAGGCCCTCGGCCACGGCCGGGGTGTTGTACGAGAACTGCGACGCGACCGCGCCCGCCGCGTCCTCGATGCCGATCGTGGCGGAGTCGCCGCGCGCGGTGGTGGTGTCGGTGACGGGGCCGTAGCCGAGGGTGACCCGGCCGTCGGCGAGGAGGGTGGCGGAGAAGTTGACCCGGTCGGTCTCGGGCCGGTACTTGCGCACGTTGCGCCACTCGACGACGAACGCGTCGACGCCGTCCACCGTCGTCGTGCCGGTGTAGACGGCGGACTCCGCGTCCACGTTGAGGTCGTCCCAGAAGGGGTAGACCGCGGCGTTGGGCGCGGCCGCGCTCGGGAGCGCGCCGTTCGTCAGGCTCGTCGACGAGGCGAGGAAGTTCAGGAACCCGTTGGTCGACACGTACGCGGTGTCGTACGTCTCGCCGTAGAACGGGAAGCCGAACGGCAGGTCGACCGACGCCGCCTTGTCGTCGCCGGTGAGGGCCAGCAGCGTGTCGCCGGTCGCGACGCCGGCGGTCCCGGTGGAGCAGTAGTACCCGTAGGCGTCGATCAGCCGCTTGAGGGCGGCGTCGACGGACTCGTCGCCGTCCACCACGACCTCCGTGCTGAACGGCTCCGCGCACGTGCCCGCCGAGACGGTCAGGGTGTACGTGCCGTCGGGCACGCCGGGGATGGCGTAGGTGCCGTCCGTGCCGGTCGTGACCGGGTCCAGCGGGCCGGAGAGGGCGACGACGGCGCCCGGGGTGGGCGACCCGTCCTTCTCCGTGACCGTGCCGGAGACGGTGCGCGTGGGCGCCCGCTCCAGCGTGATCGGCAGGGTGACGGTCTCGTCCACGACGACGGCGACGTCGGCCGGCGCGGAGGCGAGGAAGCCGAAGGCCTGGGCGCTCACCGCGTAGTCGCCGACGGCGAGCTCGGCCGTGAAGGCGCCGTCGTCGCCCGCGGTGACGGTGCGGTCGCGGTCGCCGTCGAACGTCACCTGGGCGCCGGCGACGGGGGTGCCGTCGGTGGCCGTCACGGTGCCGGTGACGATCCCGGTGTCGCCCACGGGTGCGGCGTCGAGCAGGGCCATGACGTCGAGCTTGCCCTCGCCCCACACGTTGTTGTCGTCCGCGGTGCCGCCGCACGTCGTGTCGTCGACGTCGACCGCGGCGCCGTCGAGCAGCGCCTGCGTCTCCTCGATCTGGCCGACGAGGCTCGGCGCCGCGCTCCACAGCAGCGCGATCGCGCCCGCGAGGTGCGGGGCGGCCATCGACGTGCCGTTGTAGGACGCGTAGCCGTCGCCCGGGACGGACGAGCGCACGTTGACGCCGGGGGCGGAGATGTTCGGCTTGGTCCCGCCGTTCTCCCCGGTGCCGCGCGACGAGAACGACGCGATCGCGCCGGAGGAGTCGAACGCGCCGACCGCGTAGGTGGCCTCGTTCGCGCCGGGCGACGACGTGGACCGGCAGCCCGGCCCCTCGTTGCCCGCCGACCAGGTGCCGAAGATGCCGGCGGCCTCCCACGCCGCGATCTCCTCGGCCATGAAGTCGTCGATGGCGCCCGACGCGTTCAGTCCCCAGGAGTTGTTCACCACCTGGGGACGCTTGCTCGGGTCGGGGTCGCTGCCGTCGGTCCGGGTGGGCGCGAGGACCCACTGCCCGGACTCGAGCAGGTCCGCGTCGGAGCAGGTGGAGCAGCCGTTGGCCGCGATCCAGTCCGCGCCCGGCGCGACACCGATCTGGTTGCCGGCGCCGTCGTCGCCCACCATGGTGCCCATCGTGTGGCTGCCGTGGCCGTCGGTGTCACAGGGGGAGCCACCGGCGCAGGCGTTCGACGAGTCGAACCAGTTGTAGTCGTTCACCACGCTGCCGTCGGCCTGCAGGCCGCGGTAGTGCGGCGCGAGCGCGGGGTGGTCGCCCTGCACGCCCGAGTCGATGTTGGCGACGGTCACGCCCTCGCCCGTGTACCCGAGGGCCCACGCCTCGTCGGCGTTGATGGCCTGGAGCCCCCACTCGACGGACTGCGTGCCGCGGACGGGGGACTTGGTGCGCTCGACGGGCTCGACCAGGTCGAACGTCTGCGGCGCGGAGATCGTCTCGACCTCGGGGGACGCCGCGAGCGAGGTCGCGAGGGCGGCGTCGCCGTCGCGCACCAGGATGCGGTTGGAGATCCAGAAGGACTCGTGGGCGACGCCCGCGGCGTCGAGCTCCTTCAGGAGGTCGGCCTGCGCGTCGTCGGCGACGGCGGTGAGGGTGTCGTAGACGTACCGCCCGCGGTCGTCCCAGTCGGCGATGTCCTTCGCCGCACGCAGGTCGGCCGTGTCGGCGAGGTCGAGCCAGAAGTCGGCGGGGCCGGCGTCGAGGTCCTTCTCGACGGCGGCCCCGATCTTGTCCGTGGGGTCGGGCACGTCGGCGGACGGGGCGAGCGGCGGGCCGTCGTCGGCGAACGCCGGCGCGACCCCGACCGCGGACGTGGCGAGGAGGGCGACGGCCGCGCTCGTCGCGACCCACCCCCTCCTGGTACCGGTCGATGTCCCGTTCGACTCGGTTCGCATCGATCTCGTGCGGATCGGTGAGTGCACGCTTCCTCCAGGTGAGGGAGCCCCCGGGTCCGGGGGCGTCGTGACGGGCGCCCGGTCGGGGCCCACCCTCCAGCCCATCCGGCGTTCCTCCGGCGGACAAGGACGGTCGGCGGCCAGTTTCCGGTCAACCCGGGGGCAGGCCCGGGTCGGTTCCGGGCGTCGTCGGCGGGCGGTCCCGCCTGAACTCTGATAGGCACCTGGGTAAACGATGTCCGCTCAACGATGTCCGCGAACCTGCCCGGAGCGCGTCGGACGGAGGACGGCTATGCCCCCCAAGAACGTGGTCGAGCCGGTCGGCGGTTACGTGCTCTGCATCGGGCTGCCGCTGCAACGGGTGGGCGAGGTGGCCCGCCTGCTGCGCGGCCGGGCGGCCGTGATCGCGACCGCCGACACCGACGGCGCGCGCACGCTCCTCGGCCCGCCCCCGCCCGCGGTGCTGCCCGACGACGAGGGACCGCACACGCTCGAGGTGCACGCCCGCGCCCCCGCCCCGCTGTCCGGCGAGGTCCCGGTCGTCGCCGTCGCGCCGGACCGCGACCCGGCGCGGCGGATCGTGCTCGGCGCGCTCGAGGTCGACCTCGCGGCGCGGGAGGTCATCGCGGGTGGCGTGCCCGTGCACCTGTCGATCCGGGAGTTCGACCTGCTGGTCGTGCTCGCGTCCGCGCCGGACCGCGTGTGGTCGTTCGCGGAGCTCACCAGCACCGTGTGGCGGACCGGCTACCTGGGTGACCCGGACCCGGTGGTGTCCGCCGTGAAGCGGCTGCGCAAGCGGCTGCGCGTGCTGCCCGAGCTGCGCGTCTCGTCCGTGCGCGGCATCGGCTACCGGCTCGTGGTGCCCTCGTGACGGCGTCGCGTCACACGGCGTTCACCGGACGGGCCGGCGGCGTCACGCGCCCGTGACCATCCAGCGGTCGCCGCGGGCGCGCAGGCCGGTCGTGAGGGCGCGGGCGAGCATGAACACGCCGGCGAACGCGCCCCACAGCCACGCCAGCCCGAGCGCGCCGTCGGGCGCCCAGGCCCGGACCGCGAGGGCGAACGGGACGTAGACCACGAGGGTCAGCATCCCGGCCCAGGCGAGGAAGCGGCCGTCGCCGGCGCCGATGAGGACGCCGTCGAGCACGAACACCCAGCCCGCCATCGGCATGAGCACGCCCGTGACGACGAGGCCGGCGGTGATCGCGAGGCGCACGTCGTGGTCGGACGTGAACAGCGGGCCGATCCACCAGCCGGAGACGGCGAACACGACGCCGATGACGACGCCGGCGCCGACGCCCCACTGCAGCGAGCGGCGCAGGACGGCGCGTACCCGCCCCACGTCGCCGGCCCCGAGACCGTGGCCCACCAGCGCCTGGCCGGCGATGGCGAGCGCGTCGAGGGCGAACGCTGCGAGTCCCCACAGGCTGTTGACGACCTGGTAGCCGGCCAGCGCCGTCGCGCCCAGGCTGGTCGCGACCGCGACGGTGAGCAGGATGGCGAGGCGCAGCGACGCCGTCCGGACGAACAGCGGCGCGCCCGCCCGGGCGTTGGCCCAGATACCCGCGTGGTGCGGCCGCAGCGACGCGTGGTGGCGGCGGGCGCCGCGCACCACGACGACGGTGAGGACCGCACCCATGCCGAGCTGGGTGGCCGCGGTGCCGATGGCGGAGCCCGCGATCCCCAGGCCCGCGCCGTACACCAGGACGACCGACAGGATCGCGTTGACCACGGCGCCCGTCGACGCCACCCACAGGGGCGTGCGCGTGTCCTGCAGGCCGCGCAGCACGCCGGTGGACGCCAGGACGACGAGCATCCCGGGCAGGCCGATCACCGACCAGCGCAGGTAGGTGGCGGCGTAGCCCGCGACGTCCGCGCCGGCGCCCATCGCCCCGACCGCCCAGTGCGCCCCGACGGCGAGCACCGCGGCCAGCACGACGCCCAGGCCGAGGGCGAGCCACATGCCGTCGATGCCGGACTGCAGTGCGTCGCGGGTGCGGCCGGCGCCGACGAGGCGCGCGACGGCGGCCGTGGTGGCGTAGGCGAGGAACACGCACAGGCCGACGAGCGTGACGAGCAGCGTGGACGCGACGGACAGGCCGGCGAGCTGCGCGGTGCCGAGGTGGCCGACGACGGCGCTGTCGACGAGCACGAACAGCGGCTCGGCGACGAGGGCGCCCAGCGCGGGCAGCGCGAGGGCGAGGATGTCGCGGTCGATGCGGCGTCGGTCACCCCTGTGGTCGCCCCTGTGGACAACCTTGTGGGCGGAGTCGGCGGGCGGGTGACCCTCCGGCGGCGTCGGTGAAGGAGGGGTGGCGCCGGGGTGTCCGGCGTCTGGATCCGGGGTGCGGTGCACCTCACCCAACTTTCTTCTCCTCCACAGCCTGAGGGTAACGTCGTCGCAGGTCAGGGACCTGCCGAAAGTTGTACACAGCCGATATCCCCAGTTGTGCACATGCCTGTCCACCGCCCGTGCACAGCCTGAGGCGCATATCCACAGGCCCGTCCACACCTGTGTCCACACCGTCGATTGCGCACGGTCGCGGGCGCGCCTAGCGTCGTCCGCGGTGTCAGAGGGCCACGGTAGAACGTGGACCTGACAGCGGGAGTCGATGTCCGGTGACGGACCGGACGCCGGCGACGGCGGGGGAGCGGGGTGAGCATGTCGATCGAGGAGCTCGAGGCGGGCTATCAGGGGGCGCCCGGCGCCACCTTCGACCGCACACCTCCTCAGGACGTCGCCGCCGAGATGAGCGTGCTCGGCGGCATGCTGCTCTCCAAGGACGCCATCGCCGACGTCGTCGAGCAGATCCGCGGCAACGACTTCTACCGCCCCGCGCACGAGGCGGTCTACGACGCCATCATCGACCTGTACGGCCGGGGCGAGCCCGCCGACGCCATCACCGTCGTCGCCGAGCTCACCAAGCGCGGCGAGCTCGCCCGCGTCGGCGGCGCCCCGTACATCCACGACCTCATGGCCGGCGTCCCCACCGCCGCCAACGCCGGCTACTACGCCCGCATCGTGCAGGAGCGGGCCGTGCTGCGCCGCCTCGTCGAGGCCGGCACCAAGATCGTGCAGCTCGGCTACGCCACCGACGGCGGCGACGTCGAGGGCATCGTCAACACCGCGCAGGCCGAGATCTACGCCGTCACCGAGCGCAAGACCTCCGAGGACTACCTGCCGCTCGCCGAGATCATCGGCGGGACGATGGACGAGATCGAGGCCGCCGGCAACCGCGGCGAGGGCATGGTCGGCGTCCCCACCGGCTTCGCCGACCTCGACCGGCTGACCAACGGCCTGCACCCCGGGCAGATGATCGTCATCGCCGCGCGACCGGCCATGGGTAAGGCGCTCGCGCTCGACACCCCGCTGCCCACGCCCTCGGGCTGGACGACGATGGGGGACGTCGCGGTGGGCGACGAGCTGATCGCCGCCGACGGCACGCCCACGCGTGTCGTCCGGGCGACCGAGGTGATGACCGGGCGGCCGTGCTACGAGGTCGTCTTCGACGACGGCACCACGATCGTCGCCGACGCGCAGCACGAGTGGTCGACGAGCACCCGCGCCCAGCGGCGGAAGGTGCACCACGGGCAGGCGCCTGAGTCCGAGATCCGGACGACGGA
This sequence comes from Isoptericola sp. NPDC019571, assembly GCF_044389385.1. Lineage (NCBI taxonomy): Bacteria > Bacillati > Actinomycetota > Actinomycetes > Micrococcales > Promicromonosporaceae > Isoptericola > Isoptericola sp. NPDC019571. Next base: position 130,394 of record NZ_JBIRXZ010000004.1, on the reverse strand, counting down.
GGAGATCGCCGGATCATTGCTCTGCGCGACGGCGGATCGTCGGGCGAACCACTCGATCGCGACGGCAAAGGCTCTCGATCTTCCCGACGCTGACCTTCCGCTCCACCCGTACGTGCTCGGTGTGTGGCTCGGTGACGGACACTCGTCGTCCGCACGATTCACGTCAGCAGACCCCGAGATCCCGATGCGGATCGAAGGACTCGGCTACGTCGTCGGCGAGCGCACCTCAGTTCCAGGTGCGGCCAAGCTGTACCAGCTGCAGCTGCCCGGTGACGGCCCGGTCTCCACACGACGCTGCGTCGTCTGTGGCACCGAGTTCGTGCCCAAGCTCGCCCATGTCAAGACGTGCGGACGTTCCTGCGGAGGCAAGTCGTCTGCAGTGTCGCCTCGATCTGCTGCGCCGACCTGCTCGGACTGTGGTGGGCCGAGCTCGGGTCATCGCCGGTGCATGGAATGCCACGAGCATCACGGCAGCGTCTCTGCGATCCTGCGGACCCTCGGAGTGCTGGGCGACAAGCACATCCCCGACGCGTACCTCCGAGCCAGCGAGTCGCAGCGGCGCGAGCTCCTGGCCGGGCTGCTCGACACTGACGGCACCGTGAACCGAACCGGGAGCCCGCAGTTCACCGTGACCAGCCGGAGGCTCGCCGAAGGGTTCCGCGAGCTGGTTCACAGCCTGGGCTACCGCACCGGCTGGTGGGAGAAGACGGTTCGCGGCAGGAGCGCCGGGTCGTCGGTCGCCTACACGATCACCTTCACCACCGACGACGAGGTCTTCGGACTCGAGCGCAAGCGCCTCGTGCACAAGGAGCGCCGTAGGCCTTCGACGGCGAAGCTCACGTCGCGGTTCGTCGTCGAGGTGAGGCGTATCGACTCGGTGCCTGTGCGCTGCGTGGAGATCGAGCACTCCTCGCACCTGTACCTCGCGAGCCGGTCGATGGTCCCGACGCACAACTCGACGCTGGCCATCGACATCGCGCGGGCCGCGTCGATCAAGCACGGGCAGTCGTCAGTCGTCTTCTCGCTGGAGATGAGCCGCAACGAGATCACGATGCGTCTGCTGTCCGCGGAGGCGCGGGTCCACCTGCAGAAGCTGCGCAACGGCTCCATGGGCGAGGACGACTGGCAGAAGGTCGCCAAGGTGATGGGCCGGGTCTCCGAGGCGCCGATGTTCATCGACGACTCACCGAACATGTCGCTCACCGAGATCCGCGCCAAGTGCCGGCGGCTCAAGCAGAAGCACGACCTCAAGCTCGTCGTCATCGACTACCTGCAGCTCATGACCTCCGGCAAGAAGGTCGAGTCGCGACAGCAGGAGGTCTCCGAGTTCTCCCGTGCGCTCAAGCTTCTGGCGAAGGAGATCGGCGTCCCCGTCATCGCGCTGTCGCAGCTGAACCGTGGTCCTGAGCAGCGGCAGGACAAGAAGCCGGCGATGTCGGACCTTCGTGAGTCGGGATCGATCGAGCAGGACGCCGACATGGTGATCCTGCTGCACCGCGAGGACGCGTACGAGAAGGAATCGCCCCGTGCTGGCGAGGCCGACCTGATCGTCGCCAAGCACCGTAACGGCCCCACCGACACCATCACCGTCGCGTTCCAGGGCCACTACTCGCGGTTCGTCGATATGCAGTCCTGACGGGCTGTCGTGTCGACGTGCAGGCGATCCTTCAGAATCTTACAGATGTGCTTCATAAGTGATTCTGAACGGGGGGGGTTCAGTCAGCCTGAATCCTGTCGTACGGCCGGGGACATAGCCCGACCAGCAGGTAGCGCGCCGCCGCAGCAGGGGCGCAACGCTTGAGCTCGGCTCCTGCCCTTGAGTCGCAGCGCACCGGCCGCCATACTGGTTTCCGATACTCGACCTCAGCAATCGAGTTTCCACGACGCCAACCTCGTGAACGCTCGGGCTACCGACCCGATTCGCTACGGCCTGACCAACCGGACCCGCTGGTTCAGTTGATGTCGAGTCCGGAGGGCGCGTAGCGATGGTGGCGAAGACACCAGACCAGGTCGTGATTCCGTCTGCTCGCACGGGCCGGCCTCCCACGCGAGTGCGCGAACACCGTGCGGATGATGCGGTGCGCATCGATACGCAGATCCCCGCAGCGCTAGCCGAGCGGATTTACCGGGCCTCCCGGGACAGCGGCCGTCCCGTTCGAGTCGTCATGGCTGACGTACTGCAGCGGGGCTTTGATGCCGAGGGCGGTGGCCGGATGGGCTGACGCAGGTCGGCGCAGGGCGCCGAGAACGCGAAGCGGGTCCGAGAGGTGCAACTCCCGGACCCGATCGCCTCGCTACAGCGGATTCTGACCTTCCGCTGGAAAGAAACACCCACCGCTCAAATTGGGGGTACTCCTATGTCTTCAGCACGTCCAGAATGCGCTTCTGGCGCCGCATCCGTCAACCAGAACGTCTCGGACTCCGATGCTGGCTGGCGAGTCCGGACTGTGGCCGGCGACGACGTCGTGTGGGACTGGGGTCTCGGTGCCCTAGACATCCGAAACCTGGCTCCGGTCCGAAGAACTGCGGCGGATTCCATGTCGCGACACGCGCCGGTGCGCATGCACTGCCAGACCACGGCGTCGCCGCTGGTCCTGGAGTCAGGGCTGGAGTACGAGCTAGCTCGTGAACTCGATCGGGACCCGAGTGTGGTGTGGATCGTTGCGCAGCCGATGCTCATGACGTTCTCCGACGGCACCCGGCACGTGCCCGACATCGCGTGCGAGCACGCGGACGGTCGGGTCGTTGTCTGGGACGCCCGGCCGTCCGACCGCCGGGACGAGCGCTTCATGCGTCAAGCGAGCCTGACCGAGGAGGCCTGCACTGACGTCGGCTGGGAGTACGCCCTGTACAACGCTGCGGAGGACGCGCGGCGGTTGAACATGCTTTGGCTCGCCTGTTTCCGTCACGAACCTGCCTGGCCGCATCACACCGCTCGGATGCGCCTGCAGAAGGCGTGTCGACGGAGCGCAACGGTCGGGGAGCTGATGGCGCTCGATGACGGTGATGGTCAGACGATCGCCATGATGTGGCATCTGCTGTGGACCGGCGGCCTCACCGTTGACCTGGACGATCGCATTACGGCAGACACTGCCGTGCGTCTTGGCGGAGGGCCGCGATGATCAAGAACAGGGTGGTTCTTCAGGCTGGTGAAACGGTGCTGACCGACGACGGGACGGCGCTGGTCGTCCACGTCGACGTGCAGGGCATCGAGCTGCGGGACATTCGTGGCCAGATCGAGTGGGTGCCCTGGCCCGAGGTCACGATGATGCAGTCCCTCGACACATCGGTCGGCGATGCGCCTGCTTTGTATAGCTTCGCTGCGCAGTGGGAACGTCTTGGCGAGGGTGTGCGCCGCGAGGCGCTCTTCCGGCTGGGCATCGTCCAGGAGATCGTCACTGGCTTCCGCCGGGGACATGCCGATCTTGCACTTCCGGGCGAGCCGAACGGCACTTTCGACCCGGCTTCGGGTGTCAGTCTCACGGCACGGTGTGAGCGGATGGGCAAGCTGCTTCGGCACGAGTCGTCGTCAGAGCGGGCTGGTGGTCGCGACGTCAGTTCGATCTCCGGGCGGACGCTCCACAATTGGGTCAAAGCGGCAGAAGAGGGCGGCCTGCTCGGTCTGGTGGACCAGCGCCGGTCCCGCACGACGGAGGTGTACTCCTCGATCCCGCTGGCATGGCGCCAGGCAGCTCAAGACGTCGTGGCCGAGTTCGACGGGGATGTGTCCACTGTCAACCTTCGCGAGGTTCACCGTCGGATCAAGGTGCGCCTCCACGAGGCGGGCCACAGCATTGTTGCCCCGAAGCGCGCTTCGGGGCGATTCGTCGCCCATCTGATGAAGACCCGCGGCGCCACGACCCGTGCCCAACGCTCCAACAAGCTCCGCGGTGTCTCGGGAACGCAGTCGTACGCGGCAATGGTTCCGGGCCAGATCGTGGCGATCGACGTCACGCGCTCCGATGCGATGGTCTGGTGCCCTGTGCGTGGCGGCGCCTGCTCGGTCGAGATCATCTCTGCGATGGACCTTGCCACTCGCATGATCCTTGCTCTGCGTGTGGTGCCGATGAGCGCCGACTCGCACGATGCCTCGCTGCTCATGTATGACGTCCTGCGCCCCTTCTCACAGTTCGTCGAGGGCACCGAGGTCTCGGACTGGGCGTGGGCCGGGGTCCCGGAACGCATCGAGTTCTATCCCGACGACCCAGACGCCGACCCTGACTGCTCAGGAGTGGAAGTCTCCTGCCCACGGACGTGCCGATCGCTGCGCATCGCACCAGGCATGCAGGGAGAGCACTCAGTGCCCGGGGTGCGGCCGATGGCAGTGCGCGCCGACCACGGTTCGATCTTCGTCTCGCAGGTCTTTCGAGACCTGCTGGATCGCTTCGGGATCGATCTACCCCTGTCACGAACACGGCGACCCATCGACAACGGAATCCTCGAGCGCTACCACGAGACCCTGCAACGAGGCCTGCAGCAGCTGCCCGGATACAAGGGCCGCAACGTCGCCCAGCGGGGCCGGACGGTCGGGCTTGGCGGAATCGACGACGCAGCCGAACTACTCACAGCGCCGGAGCTCGAGAAATTCCTGCGCCGTTGGATCGCTCTGGAATACCACCGCACCCCGCACGACGGACTGCACCCACCGGGCGCCGAACGCACCGACGTGCGTCCGATCGACATGTTCGACGCATTGCTGAAGGTCACCGGCCGACTCCACGTTCCCCAGCGTCCCGACCTGTTGTATGACTTTCTGCCGACACGGTGGGGCACCGTGGGCCAGTCGGGGGTGGAACTGTCCGGACTGACCTACGACAGTCCCGAGCTGGAAGGCCTGCGGTCAGTCCCCAAGGGCACCTTTCGCGCGGAGGACCGGGCCATGCCGTTCCACTACGACCCGCACGACGTCAACCGCGTGTGGTTCCGCCACCCAGACACCGGCCGCATCGTCGAAATGCCATGGCGCAAAGCCCACCTGATCGACGCTCCCATGACCGAGACCCTCGTCAAGCATGTCCGCGCTACGGTCCAACGGCGAGACTCCGGTCTCCGTCTATCACCGACGTCCGTCGAGGACGAGATCATCACCGAGCTCGGCAGCCTGCTCGACACCGTCCCGAAGGACTGGAGGAAGCGCATCTCCGCCGCCACGATGCGCCATGAGTCCGCCCGGCGTGACCACGCCGAAGCGGAAGTCGCACGCACGGTAGCGGACATCACTACTCCGAACCCCGCAATCAGCCAGCCCGCCGCGGAGCTCAAAGGTGAGTCCTACTCGATGTGGGCGGAGTCCTGGCCCTACACGCCAGAAGAGCGCGGGGTCGAAGACCGATGACCGCGCGACTCTGGCACGACCAAGCCCGTAGCGAGCCCTTGGTCGCACCGCCGCCCAAGACGATCGCCCAACTGCGGGCCATGAGCACGAGCGCCCGGACGAGGTACCTGCGGCACCGCCGACGATGGATGCGAAGCCTCCGGTTCGAGACGCCGGCGATCCGGCAGGCGTACCAGACCATGACGGATCTGGTGGAGGACAACGCCGTCAGCCCACCGGGGGCCAAGGACGTCATCGCCGTCACCGCACCGTTCGCCGTCGGTAAGTCCACGCTCGTCCGGACCTGGGCACAAGACCGGTACCGCGACATCATCGGCGACCGCATACACCTCAGCCAGCTGCCGACCTGGAACCGTGAGCCCGGCGTCGTCGCTGACGAAGTACCCGTCGTCTGGCTCGACCTCGAAGCTGCCTCCAAGGTGCGCGCATTCAACATCCAGCTGCTTCAGTACTTCGGCTACCCGATCAGCGGCGCCATCACCGACCTGACCGCCCGAATCCACCGCATCCTTGATGCCCACCGGGTACGGCTACTTGTCGTCGATGACGCCAACTTGCTGAACCTGCGGCACAGGGACGCTCGCGACGTCCTTGATCACCTCAAGCACATCAACACGGTGCTTGGGCAACGCGGAGCGTCGTTGGTCCTGGTCGGAGCAGATCTCGAGGACGGCGCCGTCGTCCGCGACCCCCAGATGGCAGGGCGGCTGCGCACGATCAGCCTGAAGCCGTGCCCTATCGACACGCCCGCCGAGATCACCCGCTGGCAGAACACGCTCGCCGGGATCGAAGACCTCGTCCTGCCCTACCTGCCCGCCGCCCAGCGAGGGATCCTCGCCGGGCACCATGCACCACGTATCTGGAGGCTCACCCAGGGCTATCTCGGCGACGTCGCCCGCCTCATCGCCGAAGCCGCTCACCTCGCCGCCCACGAAGACACCTGGACGCTCCGGATCACCGACTTGGAACGCGCCCAACTGTCCAAGCGCGCCCAGATTGCCGCTCCCCGCCTGCGCGAGACCCCCGCAGGCCGCCCCAGAGGGGCGCCGAGTGTCGAGGTAGCAGCGTCTTGAGATCCCTGCCCGTACGTCCCGCGCCCATGGTCGACGAGATGATCCAGTCCCTGGCCGTACGAACAGCTGCAGCAAACTTTGCGCACCCCAACCAGCTTGGCCTGCCTACGGCACGAGGGTTGCGCACTGAACAGCGGGTGGCCGCCCGCCTGGCCGAACTGCTCGACATGCCGGCCGAGCAGCTGACGTCCTTGACGTTGTCGGCCTACCCGCCGGTGCTGCGCGGCGAGGCCCAGCGGAGTCAGCGCACCTGGTTGCATCGGACGGAGTGGGCATGCCCGCGATGCAGCCGGCTCAACGGCGTGGTGCTGCGCCGGTGGCAGCTCTCCCTACACCCTCTTTGTGTGCAGTGCCCCAGCCTGCTCACCGTCGTCGGCACCCACCGCGAGGACTCGGCACCGCCGGACACGGCTGCACTGGACGCGCAACGACTCATCGCCCAAGACCTCGAACCCGAGCGCCTTCACACCGCCGGAGCGCAGCGCCGATTCGCCGACCTCTACCTTCTGTGCGAACTCGTCTCGGCAACGGCCGACCAGGACTGGCCACGGCTACCCGGCTGGGAACACGACCTGCGAGCCGAGCTTTCGCAACCTCACTCAGAATGGAGTCGCCACCCTCCAGACAGTCCCGTTCGCGCTGCAATCGTCGTCTTCTTGTGCGGCAGGGCACTGGCCAACCCTGCACGCCAGCGACTGCTCCGCGGCGAGGCGATCGAACGCCTCGCCGCACGCGATGACGATGCCGCCCGCACGCTCGTGCGCCGCTTCGCGCCCGGCGCCTTGGACACCGAGCGCCGTCGACCCCAGGTACCCAGCCAGCGAACGCAGCCAGTCCTGGCCTCGATGATCCGCACCATCCAGCGCCTGCAGCGCACCCGCGGACTCCAGCCGCGCCACGTCCCGGCCTGGCCCGTCGACGCCACAGACTCCCTGATACCCACCTGCGACCGGCGCCGAGAACTAGAGCACCGGGCCGTGACACTGCACGTCTTGCTTGCCGGCCGTTGGCACGACCCCAACGCTGAGGTCGACGCACGACGCGACCTCGGATTGCGATCACACCGCCGGCAACGCAACGCAATGCTCGAGGGCGCTGTGGACGCCACACGTGCGGCACACGTCGTGCGGATCGCCGAGCGCCTGATCATCCAAGGCCTCATCGATCATCAGGGTCTGCGCCAACGCCTTGCGACGCCCTCCGGACTGCTCAGCACCGTGCGTCGGCAGGTCGCCGGGTTGCCTGTCACCAGCGACGTGGTCCTTGCCGCGTGGTGTCGACTGCACCAGAGCCCCGGTCCCGTCGACGAGGCGACCTTGGCCAGCATCCGCGTGTTCGACCGGGATCTCGATCCCGAGCTGCGGTTGCGCCTGCGGGAGGTCCTCGACGACTACCTCGAGGGCGTCGATCCCGCTGCGGTAGATACTGCACAGTGTCCATTCGTTGTCGACGGACGGACAGCGTGATGCTCCCCGTGCGAGCCGACCTGCAGTCCGGGCAGAGCATCGAGGACTGGCTCGAGCACCTTGCCACTCTCAACACGATGCCAACCGGGCAGCTGGCCGCCCTGATCTGCGACGATGTTGGACCGATCAGGTTCCTCGGTGTCAAACCCGCCGGCCGTGTGGTGGAACGGATCGGCAAGATCACGGGACAGAGGCCCGCCGACCTGCGATCGGCCACCCTCCAGCGCTTCGACGGCACCGGCATCGTCGATCTCCGCGGCCTTGACCCGGACCAGTGGTCGACCTGGCGACGGGTCGCCGCTCGCGGGTGGATCCACGCCACCGGGTCTGCCGCCTGCCCCCGGTGCCTGGCCACCGAGGGGATCTGGCAGCTGCAGTGGAGACTGCCCAGCAGCACCGTGTGCACCCGCCACGGCTGCTACCTCGTCGAGCAGTGCCCCGGTTGCGGGCGGCGCTTCCTCGACCACCCGCACACGCCGCTACGGCCCGCTCCCGGCACGCACTGCCTCAATCCGCTACCCGGAGGAGGTCACTGCGATGTCGATGTCAGCGCACTGCCCACCGAACCGGCAACCGACGGCTGCGTCGCCCGCCAGCGACGCCACGACCGAGCCCTGAACGGCGATGCGCCGCCGGTGCTCGGGACCTCCTGCACACCAGCGGCGTACCTGCTCGACGTGTGGGCCTTGACCGTCTTGATGCTCCACCTGGTCACCATGCCGGCCGCCGCTGGGCTAGCCACCTGGAGAAACAACGTGCTCTCCGAGACCGCCCGACGCCGGCTGGCATCGGCCGCGGACCAGCAGGATCCGGTCGAGCACACCGGGCCGGTGCGATGGAGCCTGCACCCCCCGTCGTCACCAGCGACGAGATCACAAGCAATGGCCGCCGCCGACGTCATCCTCACCTCGCCGAACCTCGAGTATGCGGCCGCTGCGCTGCACTCCTGGGTCGCCGCAGCACCCGGAACGACGGAATCCCGCCTCGGCTGGCTGGCCGACCGCACCCGAATGACCACGACGCTGAGGCGCCTGTGCATGGCGACCCTCGCACCCCACCAACGCATCAGTCACGCCCTGCGTGCGAGCACCCTGAGGATCCACCTCGACCGGATCCCGCAAGCCATTCCCGAGCCGATCTACCAGAAGAACGCGGCCCACCTGTTCAGGACAGGAGGCGAGACCCCGCGCCACTTCCTCGCTCTATGCCTCGCACGGCGCCACGACTCGACCCTGACCTGGGCAGACGCCGCCGACATCCTCGGCGTCCCCCGGCAACACGGCGCGAACACGGCCCGAGCGATCAGCAGCCGCAACACCCTCGACACCCGCGGCCTCGACCGGGCCCTACGCGCCATAGCAGCCGACCTCTACGAGGACCGCTGCGACCTGGAAGGTCGCGTGCGTGGCATGGCAGGCGACACCAACTGGTTCCGCCAGTGGTCCTCGACGCACCGACCCGGTACGCGGGAGACCTCCCTCCCACACGCCGTGACGTGGCTGTGGTGCCACGTAGCAGGCGGACTGATACGCACCAGCCCAGGAGAGCCAGTCCCTCCCGGGTCGTCGGCGCGGATCGCCTACCGACAGTTCGAAGCCTCGCTCACACCGCCGGCAGCGAACGCCCTTACCGCCCTCGTCGACCCGCCACGCCCATGGAGGCCATAGTGCACGTTCACACCGAACAGGCGAACGGTATGCAGGCCACGGCACCGGGTTACTACCCGGCCATCTTCGCCGAGTTCATGCTCCCCTACAGAGACCCCGGCCCCTTCGCACGATGGCAACAACAGCACGACGGCCGCACCATGACGATCCACCCGATGCCCTCAGCCAGCCCCATGGGCGGCGACCTGTACCCCTACGGAGTTCTACCTCGCCGGCTGCTGGCCTGGATGGCCACGACCGCGGTCGCTACCGGCTCGCGCCATCTCGACGCCGGACCGACGCGTTCCGAGTTTGCCCGAACACTCGGGCTCGCCACGGATGGTCGAACCCAAGAACGGCTCTGGGACCAGCTCGCTCGACTCGTCGGCGCCACCGTCCACATCCAAGACGCGACACTTCGACCCGGAGGCCTCACGGTCACAGGGGCCACCTTCCCCATCGTCGAGCACTACGTCACCGGGATCACCCAGCACCGACATTGGGACGGACAAGACCCCGGGATAGCTATCACGCTCTCCAGCGAGTTCTTCATGTCCCTCACCACCGCGCCCGTCCAGGTCGACCTGCACCGCCTGCGCCTACTCGGCACCTCCCCGCTGCGCACCGACCTCTACGTGTGGACATGCCGCCAAGCCCAGCAGGGCGACCGATCGCAATGGCACACCACCTACGAAACGCTCGCCGAGTCCTTCGGCAGCCGCGCGATACGAGCGCGACGCTTCCGCGAGGCGCTGCGGGCCGCCGCGAGGTCGGTCTCAAACCTGCATCCCCACGTCACGATCACCGCAGACGACGAGGGCCTTAAGTTCGCCGCCCATTCGGAGGAGCCATGACCAACTACATCGAGTTCGCCAACCTCGGTGGCATCGCCCAGGACGCCATCCGCGAGTTCCGGAGTCGTGGCGGGCAAGTGCCCGTCACCCGACTTGGACGGCCGACTGGTGCCTATCTGACCGTGGCGACGCCAGATGCATCCGTAGCGCTGCCCGAAGCAGCGAAGTTGGCGGCCAGGTTGCTCGGTGCCTTCGAGGACACCCGGCCCGACGACATGACCGATGTCTTCTACATCCACGCCTACAACGAGCTTGCGCTCGTCCTGCGGGATTTGCTGAACGCGCTCGGAACCGCCGAACGGATAGGTGGCTACTGACCTTCTACTCCGTCGCGGGCCACGGCCGGTCCCCCCTTCCCTCCCGCGGTCGTCAGGGTGTTCTTGTCGCGCGCATCCATGTCATCTCGGTCTCGCTCAGTTGGGGTCTTCCGACGGCGATCCATGCTGGTTCGTAGAGTTCGGTTAGTCCGCGCCAGTGCGGGTCGGCGGGGTCGCGGAGCTCCCATCCGAGCTCGGTGAGTTGGAGGTCTCCCTTGCGGCGGTTGCAGCCCCAGCAGGCTGTAACGAGGTTGTCCTCGGCTACGGGGTCGCCACCGCCTGCGATGGGTTGGATGTGATCGAGCGTCGCGGAGCGAGAGACGAAGGCGGGGTGTGTCTGGTCGGACTTCCAGTTCGGGTGCATGGGGAACTCGTCCGGGAAGATTCTCGACAGCAGGCGCATGACCGGCGTGAGGATCGTCTTTTCCCCGCAGTAGCGGCATTGGTAGCGGTCCCGAGCATAGATCCTCGCGATGGTCGATGTGGCGGGCCATCGTTCAGTGCGCCGGGGTGTGGGCACGAACGGGATCTCTCGCAGCGCGGTGCGTGCGCCTTCGAGGTTGTGACCAGCCAGTTGGCGTAGCGCCGTCTCCAGTGCCTCGGGGTAGGGGTCGTCGAGCTGGCGTGGACGTGGCGAGCGGCGTTCGCTACCGGATGCTGGCTCCATCAGATGGCTCGCCAGGCAACGGCGTCGAGTAGTCGTAGGTCCGTCAGTTGCGCCATCATCTGGACGTTGCGGTGCTCGTCAGCGGCGAGCTGGGCGCGCATCTCGACGAGCACCTGGGCGTTGCCGTCGTCGATGAGGTCCTCGCGGATGGCTGCCCAGTTCAGGCGCCGAGCGCCAAGGTGCTCGTGGTGGTGTGCTGCCTGGACTGCGCCGGCTGCGTAGACAGCCAGCAGGCGGCTGTCGAGGATCGGGATCAGAGCTGGGCGCTTGAGGTGCAGCACCTTGTGGATCTTGGCGGTCGCCACGCCCTTGGGAGCCGCTGCGCGGAAGTGCTCGTAGAGGGCGATGGCCGCCGCGTACAGCCCATCGGGTTCGGCCGGGTCTGCATCCCCCAGGTTGGCGTCGGGGGGTACTTCGCTCCAAGGTGCACTGCGGCCACGCTCGACGAACCAGGCGCTCTCTGCGGCCGAGATTCGGCTCGCGATGATCCGAGTTCGTGTCACCTCGTCGGCAGTCAGCACGTCGGCGTCGCTGGAACCGCCCAGGTCGTACTTCGTGAGAGTGCCGCCGTATCGACGCGCGTACTCAGACAGCTGTGCGAACGGGTCGGCGATCGTCTTGCCAGCGACTGTCATCAGTGACGGCATCCGACCAGAGTGCCAGGCCGGTCCGACAATGGTGCGACGACGCGATAGTCGCCCGCATCCCTCGTGGTACCTGCGCTGCGGCTGGACGTCGTCGTACCTCGCCGCAGCGGGGTTACCCCATCGCGTCGAGACGTCAGTGCGAGGTCGCAGCGCCGATCAGGTCGTCGATCTGCCTCTGCGTGGGTGCTGTCGGCTGGTCCCAGACGGCGGCGAAGGCTCCGGCCAGCAGGGGCCAGACGCTCGCCATGCCGTCTTGGACGGTGTGGAGGTCGTTGGAGTGGGGCGGCATGACGACGACGTCGTGGGGGATGACTCGTCCCACGTTGTCGCGTCTGCCGTCGGGGTCGGGGAACCTCAGAGCGACGCGACCGTCGATCCGTCGGCACGTGGATTCCACATCGCCGGTCCCGGCGAAGGCCTGCTCGTAGGCGTCCAGAGGGTCGGTGTACCCGCCTTTGAGGAGGAACCGAAATCCCCATGCGCGCCCGCGGGTCGCCCAGATGAGGTTCATCGGTTGCTCTTCACGAAAACGTGGTCCTCCTCGCCTCGCTCGAGATCGAGTCGGAACTGCGAGAGGACCGCGGTCAGGTTGTCGTGCCGAGCCCGTGCGTCGGTGTTGATCTTTTCGATCTTCGGCTTGCTGAGTCGGACCGCCTGCACAAGTACGGGCAGGATGGAAGCCAACAGCGGGCCCGCAATGGGAATCTTGATGATCAATTCCCGGACGGGCCCCGCCCCGACCAATATCCGTGCGATCATCTCGGCGTTGTCCGCGAAGACGTCGAGTAGACGGCGTGGGATGTCGAAGCGTTGCGACCACTGAACCAGCCGCTGGAGAGGCAGGATCGAGGCTATCGGGAGGATGAGGTCGAGGCCGACCCGCTTAGTGACTTCAATCCTCTCGGGTTCGAACTTGGCGGACGAGAGTAGGAGGAAGTCTTCTCCGATCGAGAGGGCCTCGGGGAACTGCACCAGGTCGGTGACGACGTCGCGCAGCGCGGCGATGTCGCCGGCGGCCTTCTGGATGAGGAGGTCCTGGAAGCCGTGGGCGTCCAGTTCGGGGTGCAGGTCGGCCTTGGACAGGGCGAGGATCCACACCCGCGGGAACTCCTTCAGCCGCTCGCCGTCGAGGAGATCCTCCTTGAGCCGAAGCAGCCCGTCGCGCAGGTCCCCGAAAAACGACTTGAGGTACTTCTCCTCGTTCCCGGCGTAATCGAGGAGCTTCTGCCCGTCGACGAGGACCATGGCGACGTCCGAGCGGAGCAGAGACCGGAACGTGTCGACCCGGCGGGTCGCTTCGGTCTCGCCGCTGGGCTCCTGCTCGAACCACTCGCCCGGGTAGTCGTGCCAGACGAGACGCAGCGAGTCGAAGGGCCGGGCCTTGGCAGCCTTGGCGTCCCCCGGGTCCTTCAGCTTGATGGTGAAGGAGTAGGGCACAGCGGCGAACCGATTCGTCGGAGGCGTCTTCGCGTCGTTCTTCATACCTAGGTAGATCTGACGTAGGCGGTGGCCCTGGCCCGTGTCGTCCGCGATGACGTGGAACAGGCTCTCCTTGATGAATGACGGCTCCTGGGTCGCTCCGTAGAACGAAGAGACGAGGACCGTCTTGCCGCTGCCGCTGCCGCCGAACACGGCGATGTGCTGGTCCCGGACTCGAAGACGCGCTGCCATGCGGCGACGATACAGATCGAGTGGCACCCGCTCGCCCTGACGCTGCGCCAACCCGGACGATTGATCGGGTGAACTTGGTAGCGGCCTGCGTGCGCGGCCTGGGTATTTCCCTAAGATCAGGCTGATGGCCAGCGACGATGAGCGACTTCCCGCAGAGGCGCGGGCGCGCGTGAAGATCGATGCCCAGTTGACGGCTGCGGGCTGGGCTGTACAGGACGGCAAGGCACTGAACCTGTTCGCCGCTGACGGTGTCGCAGTCCGCGAGCACGTCATGGCACCCGATCACGGGCGGGTTGACTACCTGCTGTACGTAGACCGCAGGGTCGTTGGGGTCGTCGAGGCGAAGCCTGAGGGCACCACCCTGTCAGGCGTGGAGTGGCAGTCCGCGATGTACGCGACGGGCCTGCCCGAGGCCCACCGCAAGCGAGCCGTGGTGGTCCAAGGCCGCCTGCCGTTCGTGTTCGAGGCATCCGGCTCGGAGACCCACTTCACTAACGGCTATGACCCTGACCCGCGGGCCCGGAAGGTCTTCAACTTCCCCAAGCCGGCCACGCTCGCCCGGCTGATGCGCGACGCAGACGCTGACCCGAAGTGCCCGACGTGGCGAGCGAAGGTCCAGGTCCTTCGCGAGTTGGACGAGGCTCCGCTGCGTCCGGCGCAGATCACGGCGATCAAGGGCACTGAGCTGTCGCTTGCTCAGCAGCGGTTCGACCGGTCGCTGATCCAGATGGCCACTGGTGCAGGCAAGACGTACACGGCCGTCACTCTCGCGTACCGGCTGCTGAAGTACGGCGGGTTTTCGAAGATCTTGTTCCTGGTCGACCGCAACAACCTGGCCGATCAGACGCTCGCGGAGTTCCAGAACTACACGACCCCGGACGACGGTCGTCGCTTCTCCGAGGTCTACAACGTCGACAAGCTGACGGGCGCGGGAATGCTCGCGTCGTCGAACGTTGTGATCTCCACGATCCAGCGCGTGTTCAAAGTCCTGAACGGCAACGACGTCCCTGGCACTGATGACCCGCAGCTCGACGACTGGACGCCGGAGTCGGCGATCGCGGTCTCCTACAGCCCGGGCATGCCGCCCGAGACGTTCGACCTCGTGATCGTTGATGAGGCTCACCGGTCCATATACGGCGTCTGGCGCGGTGTCCTGGACTACTTCGACGCGCACGTCGTTGGCCTGACGGCGACGCCGGGCAAGCAGACCTTCGCGTTCTTCCGTCAGAACCTCGTCTCCTCGTACACGTACCAGGAGTCGGTCGCCGATCAGGTGAACGTCGACTTCGACATCTACCGCATCAAGACCAAGGTGACCGACGAGGGCGCCACCCTGCCCGCCGGCGTGTACGTCCCGAAGGTCGATAAGCGCACGCGGGTGCAGCGCATCGAGCAGATCGACGAGGACTTCGACTACACCGCTAGCCAGCTCGACCGCGCGGTGACCAACCCGAACCAGATCCGTCTGGTGCTCGAGACGTTCCGCGACCGGCTGTTCACGGAGATCTTCCCGGGCCGCTCGGCGGTGCCGAAGACGCTCATCTTCGCCAAGGACGACGCGCACGCCGAGCAGATCGTGACCCTGGTGCGGCAAGTGTTCGGCAAGGGCAACGAATTCGCCGCCAAGATTACCTACGCCGCGAACGATCCGAAGGGCCAGCTCCAGGCGTTCCGCACCTCGGCGAAGCTGCGCATCGCTGTCACGGTTGACATGATCGCCACCGGCACTGACGTGAAGCCGCTCGAGTGCGTGTTCTTCCTGCGGGATGTGAAGACGGCGCAGTACTTCGAGCAGATGAAGGGCCGCGGCGCCCGAACCATCGCGCCCGCCGACTTCCAGGCCGTGACCCCGGACCCGGCTGCGAAGCAGAAGACCCGGTTCGTGATCGTCGATGCTGTCGGAGTCACGGAGCACGACTTCGTCGAGCCGCCGCTGAACCGGCAGAGGTCTGTGTCGCTCGAGCAGTTGCTGAAGAAGACGGCGAACCTGACCATCACCGAGGACGAGGTCGCCACCCTCGCCTCACGCCTGTCCGCCCTCGAACTGCAGCTGACCCCGGACGAGCGCGCCGAGCTCGACAAGGTCGCGGGCGTGCCCCTCAAGCAGATCGTGCGCGGCCTGGTCGACGCCGTCGACGCCGACCAGCAAGCCGCCGCCCTCCACGACGTTGGCGACGACGCCGACCCCGCCCAGGTGATCGAGGAACTCATTGAAGCCGCGATCGAACCCTTGGCGGGGAACCCCGACCTGCGGGCCCGGATCATGGAGCTGCGCCGCACGCACGACCAGATCATCGACGAGTACAACGCCGACGAACTGATCGACGCCTACGGCGTCGTCGACCCCGAACGGGCTAGGTCGCTGGTCGAGGACTGGTTCGAGTACCTGACCACGCACCGCTCCGAGATCACCGCGATCCAGATCATGGACGAGGCCAAGACCCGCCGGGTGCCGTTTGAGGCGATCAAGGAGCTTGCCGACCGTATCGCCCGCCCGCCGCACAACTGGACCCCGGATCTCATCTGGGCTGCATACGAACAGATCGACGGAGGTCACGTACGTCACCGCGACAAGTCCCGCCTCACAGACGTCGTGTCCCTGGTGCGCTATACCCTCGGCGCAGACCCAGAACTGATCCCGTTCGCCGACGTCGCCGCGGAGCGGTACGCAGGTTGGCTGCTGGCCCAGGAGCAGGCCGGGACCCTATTCACCGACACGCAAAGGTGGTGGCTCGACCGCATGGTCGACGTGATCTCCAACTCCGCCGGCATCACCGCCGACGACCTTGGGCAGGCACCCTTCGACGAGAAGGGCGGCATCGACGGCGCCCTGCGCGATCTCGGCGACGGTGCTGGCGACCTACTTGAGCAGCTCAACGAGGAGCTCACCGCGTGACTGCTCGCGTGCGCAGATGGTCCCTCGAGTTGCTAGGCGACCTGGCTCGATTCGAGATGGGTCAGGCGCCGCCAGCGACTTCGTACAACCATGACGGCGTTGGTACACCGTTCGTCCGGGCGGGTGAGTTCGGTCGTTCGCGCCCTCGTGTCGAGTGCTGGACAACGGCGCCACTGAAGTTCGCGCGAGCGTCAGACGTGCTTCTGTGCGTGGTGGGTGCGACAGCGGGAAAGGTCAACCTTGGCGTAGACGCCGCGATCGGGCGCAGCGTTGCAGCAATCAGTCCTGGCGATCGGCTCGACCAGCGGTTTCTTTTCCACCTGCTCTCGTCTCAAACGTTGGTGTTGCGTGGTGGATCGCGCGGAAGTGCGCAAGGTGTCATCTCGAAGAAGGACATGGGCCGAATCGCAGTACCGCTGCCGTCGCTCACAGAACAGCGGCGAGTCGTTGAAATCCTCGACGACCTTCATTCCCGCCTAGATGCTGGCGAAAACGGCGTTAGGGCTGCGATTATGCGTAGTCGCGCCCTGGTCAAAGCCAGTGCTGCAACTCTAGTGGGTCGGGTCGAAAACGACGCAACCGTTCCGACCGTCGGCCTTGCACGCATTGCCACTATCGGAAGTGGCAGCACGCCGAAGCGCGGGACTGCGAAATACTGGGACAACGGGACGATCCCGTGGATTACGAGCGGCGACTTGTCGCAGGGGTTGATCTCCAGGGCATCACAGTTCATTACGGAGAAGGCCCTAGCAGAGACCTCTGTCCGCTTGTGGCCCTCAGGGACACTGCTCATAGCTATGTACGGCGAAGGCAAGACACGCGGAACTGTAGGCGAGCTCGCGATCGACTCGACCACAAACCAGGCGTGCGCAGCGGTGCACCTCCACGACGGCTCAAGCGCCTCTCGCGCGTGGTTGCGTCTGGTCCTCGAGTCCCGCTATGACGCGCTACGCCGCGAATCGAGGGGCGGCGTCCAACCAAACCTGACACTCGGGTACTTCAAGTCCCTCGAAGTCCCATGGCCGGACCCGCCCCTCGCCGCCGCCCTCGTCAAGGAGCATCGCGAGAATGTTGAGATTGCCCGTCGGCTTGGGACAGCTCTGCTCGAGAACCAGCAACGGTCGGCCGCGTTGCGCCGGTCATTGTTCACCGCGGCGTTCACAGGGAAACTGTCCGGCACCGAGTCCGACATCGAGCGAGTTGAGGAGGTGGCCGGTGTCTGACGCACGACGGCTTGTCGACAAGATCTGGTCCTACGCCCACGTGCTTCGTGATGATGGAGTGGGCGTCATCGAATACACCGAGCAACTGACCTACCTGCTGTTCTTGAAAATGGCCCATGAGCGCGCGACCCGGAAACTTAGGCCCGAGCAGATCCTCCCGCCCGCTTATTCCTGGCAGCGCCTGCTGGACGCCGAGGGCGCGGCGCTGGAGACCGAGTACAGCCTGATATTGCAGGGCCTGGGTCGACAGCCGGGCACACTGGGCACGATCTTCCGTAAGGCTCAGAACAGGATCCAGGACCCGGCCAAGCTCAAACGGCTCATCCACGACCTAATCGACAAGGAGCGGTGGTCAGCTGCCGGGTCGGACATCAACGGCGACGCCTACGAGTCGCTACTCGCCAGGGGCGCCTCCGACAAGGGTTCCGGCGCAGGGCAGTACTTCACGCCGCGCTCGGTGATCTCGGCGATGGTGGATTGCGTGCAGCCCACTGTCGTGGACTCCGTCGTCGATCCTGCCTGCGGGACCGGGGGCTTCCTTCTCGGGGCGCACGACTACGCGTCGCGCGGTGCGGAGTCGATGACGCCGCCGGAGCGGGAGCACCTACGCAACGGCTTCGCGCACGGCACAGAGCTCGTCGACGGCACGGCGCGCCTTGCAGCGATGAATCTCCTGCTGCACGGCATCGGTGAGGCCAACGCCGAGTCGTTGATCGAGGTCAAAGACTCCCTGGCCGCGGACCCAGGCCGACGTTGGTCCGTCGTGCTGGCCAACCCGCCCTTTGGCACCAAGTCGTCTCTGACGATGGTCGGTGCGGATGGTCGCGAGGCCACCGATGACAGGGCGGTGGAGCGGCAGGACTTCGTCGTGACGACGTCGAACAAGCAGCTCAACTTCCTGCAACACATTATGACGATCCTGGACATCAACGGCCGCGCCGCGGTCGTGCTGCCGGACAACGTGCTGTTCGAGGGCGGGGCTGGGGAGACGCTGCGGCGCCGGCTGCTGAACGACTTCGAGCTGCACACGCTTCTGCGCCTGCCCACGGGGCTTTTCTACGCGCAGGGCGTCAAGGCGAACGTGCTCTTCTTCGACAAGAAGCCAGCGTCCGAGACGCCGTGGACGTCGAAGCTGTGGGTGTACGACCTGCGGACGAACCAGCACTTTACGCTCAAGCAGAACCCGCTGACCCGCGCGCACCTCGACGACTTCGTCGAGTCATACGCGCCCGGGAAGGCGCACGACGAACGAGTCGAGACGGACCTGTTCAAGTCTTTCACGTACGACGAACTTATCGCGCGAGAAAAGGTCAACCTTGACGTCACCTGGCTGCGCGATGAGTCACTAGAAGACTTAGACGACCTCCCCGCGCCAGAGATTGTCGCCCGTGAGATCGTCGAGGACCTGACCGCCGCTCTTGAGGAGTTCGCGGCTGTGGCAGCGGCGCTCGAGTCAATGACTGACCGTGAGAGTTCAACGGAAGATTCCTTGTGAGAATGACTAGTCCGGCGTGGGTCGACGAGATCGTCGACGCGGTGTTGACGGTGGCCCAACCGACCTGGGCTGACGTACTTGCAGCCGTCGCAGCAATCTTGAGTGCGGTAGTTGCGCTCGTCGCCATCAACATCGCTCGTGGGCAACTTCGTGGGCTACGCGAACAGATCGAGAGGGAAGCGCGACCCTACGTGACCGCGCAGGTTGTACCAGGGCTCCATGGCTCGGGATCGTGGGATCTTGTCGTAGAGAACCTGGGAAAGTCTTCGGCCCAAGGTCTTAAGGTGGACGTCGGCACAATCGAGAAGCGGGACGCCAACGACTACATCGCCGAGCCGCTGCAACGGTTCCTTGAATCTGAACTGACTCTCGTGCCTGGTGCTCGCATTAGGGTCATGTGGAGTTCTGATTTTCAGGGCAGTTCGCCTGCTGGCATACAGGACTCTCGAACTGCAACGCTCACCTACTGGGGCGAAGCCGATCCGGCACGGCGAGAAAAGCCGTTCATCGAGGTATACCCAATCTACGACTCCACCGCTGGTCATGGGATGCCCACACCCAATGAAGGCGCGCGCGCCAACGGCACCGACAAGGATCTCCGGAATATTGATAACGCGCTGCGCGCGCTCAACGCGCATGTCGGAGAACTTCGCAGGTAACTGCGACCGGCGCGGGCAATTCCGCCCGCTAGGCAGAACGTCTCAGGTCACGGGACTGCTGCACGGGTAGGTGTCGGGGTCGCTGTCGGAGCGCGTGACCCCTCAGCGGTGGCTGACGGCCGAGGGTCTGTCCTGGGGCTGATCCGTCCGCGCTCGGGCGGCGTGGGCGCGGTCCGGCGGATGCCGGCCAGACGCTGAGGATGACTTCGTGCGAGCCTGGTCAGCCCCGAGGACCACAGCGGGACGCGCGGGAACGCGAAGGGCCACGTCGGTCGGCGAGCACTTCGGGGTGCCAGCGTGTCAGTGGGCCCGCGTAGCGTCGGTGTCCATTCCCCTGTCCTGATCGCCACAGCCAGGCCCTGGATCTCAACGAGCAGACGGCGACAGCCGTGTGTTCCGTCCCTAAGTCACGTTCTTGAGATCGGGACAGTAACGCTGTCGCGGGCGACAACTACTCCGTTCTTGATGATGTAGCACTCCACGAGATGTTCGCCACGAAACTGCGTACGCTCGCGCCGCTCACTCCCGACGCTCGGGTCGATGATCTGGCCGCGGATGTCGTCTCGACGCTCGGCTTCAGGTCCTCGGTTGAGGACCTTCCACTTCACGACATACGAGCCGGGCACGTCGGACTGGATGATCTGGAACCGCAGATCCTTCTGAGGTCGGAGGAGTCCATGCGAATCGAGAATCTTTCGGAGCCACTGGGGTCGGAACCCGTCCTGTACCACTGAACAGTCGATCGAGAGACTGAAGCGGATGTCGACGGGATACCGATCCTCGACGAACTGTTCGGTGTCACTGAAGGATCGCTGGGCCGAAGCGAGAACGGACTCGGTTGCGGCAGCGACGACCGGAACGGCCTTCCCGAAGACAGCGCGCCACTTCTTGTAGGCGTTCGCGTTACCGTCTGCGCTGATCGCGACGACGGCCAGGTCGTACGCTGCCTTCGCGCGACGCTGGAACTTCTTCTTCACGCGGACCCGCTGGCGGCTGCCGAGTGCGGCGTAGAACTCGTGATCGTCCTCCTGCGAGAGGTACCAGAAGAAGTCGCGCGCCATCTCGCCGTACTGATCCGACCTGGCCGTGCGGTAGGCGGTGTTCGACCGGAGGAAGTTGTAGGCGAGCGTGTCGATGAGCAATCCGCCCATGGCGACGCCATGCTTGTTCTTCCAAGCGCGGGCGAGCCTGGACAGCCGACGAAGGTTCCCCCGGGATCGTTCGTCTTCGGCGATCGTCTCTTTGATCTCAGCCCGTGGTTTGGTGATCTTCCACGAGTCCGAGTAGGTGTCAGGGTAGGAGAAGCTCTCGTCGGTGTTCGCGAAGACCGGCTGAACCTCAAACATGAAGTTGGCGAACTGGACGACGACAACGAGTCTGTCGACAGCGATCGACGTGCCGGGGTAGCGGTCCTGGATCGCGTTCCGGGTCCGCGAGAGCACCTTTGAGGGGCCTCCGTCCTGTTCGTAGGTCCCTCGGAGGGAACCAGGCAGGATGTAGAGAAGGTCCAGGTCAGAGATGCCGCGGATCGCGGTAGTCCGGCCGAACGAACCGACCATGAGCCGGTTTGCGGTTGATCCCTCGAGGTTGCGGAACTCGCGGTTGAGGGTCTTGGTGATCTCGTCACGTCTCGCTGTGATGGTGTCCGCGTTGTCGATACTCAGGTTTGCGAGCAAGCCCTCGAAGATCTCACTCGCCTGCGACATCGGTGCCCGCCTGTCCAGTGCGGATTGCCGGCGGCAGCAGTTGGTCGATCTCCGCGGAAGAGAACGTCAGGTCGCCATGCATCTGTAGAGCCTTCTGCGCGCGCTTGTACGCGGCGGCGGACGTCCGAGGTGCGTCTGCATAGATCGCGCCAGCGGTAACCTGCAGTTTGTCGCGCTCATCTCTCCCTACGTCCAGGGTGATGCTCTCGGAGGTGAG
Source organism: Isoptericola sp. NPDC019571 (assembly GCF_044389385.1). Taxonomy (NCBI): domain Bacteria; kingdom Bacillati; phylum Actinomycetota; class Actinomycetes; order Micrococcales; family Promicromonosporaceae; genus Isoptericola; species Isoptericola sp. NPDC019571. The sequence goes on along the minus strand of NZ_JBIRXZ010000004.1, from coordinate 108,522 downwards.
GTCGACCAGGAGAGACAGGTACGACTCCCGCACGTTCCAGAGCTTCGCCGCCGTCTCGCGATGCTGCTGCACCTCCTCGCCATGCTGGAACGTCTTGTCAGACAGGGCGCTGGCGGAGAGAAGCACGGCGATGAACGACGTGACGACGGCAGCCCACTGCTGGTCGAGCAGGAGACCCGCGAGCGAGGCGAGGAACGCGCCCGAGCTCACTGCGGTCAACGCGACTCGGACCCTGCGCTGCTTGCGGTGCTTCTCGTGGCAGATGTCGGCCTGCTTCTCCTGGGTCTTGTGCGTGTAGCAGATCCGGCCGTACGCCTCGCGAACCTGCGCGAGGAGAAGTGCTCGCGGCTCACCGCGAGACGAGGTCGTGCCAAGATCAGCCTCCACGCAGACTCCCTCGTGCTGTCAGGTGCGGATCGACCGCCGATCCGTAGGTCCGAGCAGAGCGCTGCGGTCCAAACCCGAGGCTAGACGGGCCCCCCGACAAGCATGTGTTGCACGAACGCCGGACGGGTGGGCGCCGCTGGCCGCATGGCTCGCGCTCATCGTCGCGCCAACTCCGCGCGCTTCGTCTGGCTCAGATTGGGTAGCCGGCGCGCCGCAGGGCCCCCACCCATCGACCGTGCTGGAGCCGGGCCCAGGCGGGGTCGATGCCAGTCGCGTAAGCGATGCATCCATCGACATGGGCGACCAGGCCGAAGACGGAACGAAATCCCCGAATCTCGGCGTGTGCTGCCAGACCGCGTGTTTCGACGCCGTGGATGTGGACCTCGACTTTGCGCCGGAACTCCGGAGGGAGTTGAACACGGTCGTCGCCGACGACAAGTCCCAGGACATCGTGTCGCGTCCTTGGCCCGAGAACGCGAGTCTTCTTTGAGTTAACTTGAAACCCCCGGGAGGCCGCAGTCCGGGAGACAGTGCGCACGACTTCCTGCGCGCGAGCGGGGCCTACGCGCTTAGCCGTCGAGAAGGTCAGGTCGTCTGAGTACCGGGTGTAGACGAATCCTGCCTTGGACGCGACCCTGTGCAGGTCGTGGTCTAGGGGCGTAGCGACAGCATTTGCCAGCGCCCCACTGGTGGGAGCCCCCTGGGGAAGCGTGCCCATCCAGTTCGAGGTGTAGGGGGTCACCCGGTAGCGGGTGGCGCTCTCCGGCACCGGCACGCGGCGACTCCCCGGCGCGGAAGATGCGCGGGTGCTGAGCCGGGTGAGTTCGAACGCGACGAGGCTGGAGTACCCCTGGCTCTTGAAGACGCGGTACACGTCCTTCTCGGTAATGGAGCCGAAGAAGTTCCGGAGATCCATCTTGATGACCCAGCGTGCCCCGACATGTGGTTCGGCGCATGTGATCGTCGATCGCCCGACACGGTAGGCGTGGCTGCGTGGATGCAAGTCGAGGCTGCAGAGTGCGCGCCTGAGGAGGAAGCGCTGTACTGCCATGATCGTGGGCTCCGGCATTGAGATCGGCCGCACGCCGCTCCTTTTTGGCAGGGTGAGGTCGAAGTAGGGATCAGCAGCCCGTGCTACTACTCGACGGAGCTCCCCGTAACTTGCACCAGTCAGGTGCGACAGGTGACGCAGACTAAGGATTGGCGCGACGCCGGCGAACTCTGAAGTCTCGATCTGCGTTGCAGCTCGCTCAAGAACCTCTGGGGGCACACCGCGCTTGAGCCCGTGAGCGAGATAGCGATGAGGCGGCAGGTCGGTCATCTACCTTTGATCCGTTCTGAGAACACGGACGGACAGCGCACAAGACGTCGCCAGTGAAGCGTCCGTCCGTGCTAGCAGAGAAGCGTGCGCTACTCCCATAAGGCCGCGGACGTGGCCGGGCCGGGGGTCGCCGAAGGCGACCCTCGCGTCAGCGCGAACGCGCTGACGACACTAGGTGACCGAACGCACCGCCGCCTCATCGCAGTTGCTGAGGGTAGTACGTGCCAGTGGGTTCCTCGAGTGGACGCGCCGGAGCCCATCTTCGAATCTGTTTGGCCGACCGGAGTTGACCGGATCCCGCGGGTGTGATGCGGAGACGCTCGTCGATGAACCCACTTGCCCGGAGGAACTTGAGGATCGCTTCGACTCGTGGCACCTCCATGTGTGTGCGATGCGCGACCTCTTGCGCGTTTTGAGGGGGCGCGCTGTAACAGTGCGCCAGGACGACCAGAGGCTCGCGACTGGATGCACGGTGCCTGAGGTCAAGGGCTCGCGCGAGGCGAGCTTGACCAGTGGTGCGGACAAGGGTCGCGAGATCGTCGGGTGGCTGGTAGCCGCCGAGCTCGTTCGTGAGTTCGGCAGGGATTCGCCGTCCCTCGATGAACGAATGCCAGTTCTTGCCGGTCCGCCGCAATACCCACGGCAGGTTGTTTGGTGCCGAGGACACCGTGGAAAGGAACAACCCTCCCGACCCGCCATAGCCGAGTGCCTGGCTCGTCCGGTCCTTCGCGTACTTGAGGCAGAGAGCCTTCACGGCCTCGACATCGCTCTCGTCCCAGCCGCGCGTGTAGATCGATGCCGCTGGCTCGACGAAGTGGCACTCGTCCGAGACCGATTCCAGCGTCGTTGATGCGATGTTGGCCTGTGCGAACGAGACGATCACGATTTCGATTAGGTGGTAGGAGCGCCAACTACGAATGGTGCGGTTACGGAGGTAGGCACTGATGTAGTCGTACACCTGCGTCCCGGACCCGATGTAGTCGGTCACGAATACCAGCGACCGACACCGACGGGATCGCAGGCCCTCGAGTGAGGCATGCTCCGGCGCGATCCAGTCGCCATCGTCTTTGGGGCGCATCCCAACGAGATCTCGAACCTGCGTGCCGACGAAACCCTCGCTTCCGGGAGTGGCGGAGATAGGAAGGTCTGGTGTGAAGCCGTCTTCGAAGGCGACGAGGTGCTCAGGCAACGGCCCCAACGTGCTCGTCGAACCTGCCGCCGCGCTCGCTCGTCGGTGTTCTAGCGCTTGGCGAACGTCATCGACTCCACGGATCGGGATCAGCGCGGCAGGACGTTGTACATCCTTCCGCCGAAGGAGGTCCGCGAGTCCGAACCGCACTTCGTCGCTTGAAGCGACGCGGAGGCTGTCGAGCAGCAACCGTGCGGTGTCCTGGTCTTCAGTGTCGAAGTTGGAGAGCCATGTGGCACCACGCTCCGTCTGGCTCGGGATGCTCATTCGCTGACTGTTTCATGTGCTCGCGACGGCGTCGACGAGACGCGCTGACTGCCTCTCGGGCTCGCGCGCATACTTTTCGTAACCCTCCCGACACGCCCGGGATCACGCAAGGTACAGCGGCGTGTCTGCGAAATCTGCGCCGCACGTCGACATGTCGGTCTGCGGGTAGGCAAGGCGTGGCGCGAGCGAGGACGGCCATGCCCGTGGTTCCGGGGAGCGTGATGCGGCTCGGGCCGCAGGCTCGACAGGTCGCGGGCGAAACCGATCACGACGGACTTTCGACGCTCCTCCTCCCGGCGCCCGGGGCATGATGCCCCCGTGGACTTCTCGCAGCCGCCGGTGGTCCGGGTCGTGCCGGACGCCGAGCACCCGCTGCCCGCGGGCGTGTGGCCGCGGACCGTCCCCGCCGTCGAGCAGTTGCTGCGCGACGGGCTGGAGCTCGCGCCGGGCGTGACGTTCCTGGTGGGGGAGAACGGCAGCGGCAAGTCCACGCTCGTGGAGGCGGTGGCGGTGGCCTACGGGCTGTCCCCCGAGGGCGGGACGGCGCACGGTCGGCACTCGACCCGCGAGACGGAGTCGCCGCTGCACCGCGCCGTCCGGCTGCAGCGGGGCGTCGGGTCGGGGCGGTGGGGCTTCTTCCTGCGCGCGGAGACGATGCACGGCTGGTACACGTTCCTCGAGGAGCACCCGGGGCCGAGGGACCCGGTGTTCCACGAGATGAGCCACGGCGAGTCGTTCCTCGCGGTCCTCGAGTCCCGCTTCGACGGGCCGGGCCTGTACTGCCTCGACGAGCCGGAGGCGGCGCTGAGCTTCTCCTCCACTCTCAGCCTCATGAGCGTGCTCGAGGACCTTGCCGGACGCGGCGGCCAGATCCTCTGCGCCACGCACTCGCCCGTGCTGGCGGCGCTGCCTGGCGCGACGATCCTGGAGGTCGGGCCGTGGGGCCTGCGCCCGACGACGTGGGACGACCTCGAGCTGGTGCAGCACTGGCGTGCCTTCCTCGACGCGCCGGGCCGCTACCTGCGCCACCTGCTCGGCTGAGCGTGGGGACGCCGCCCGGGGCCCCGGGCGGCGTCCGGGCGGGCGTCCGTCAGACGCGCGGGGCGTCGGACAGCGGCACGGGCGCGGGTCGCTCGCAGGTGCTGGCGACGGAGACGGACGTCCCCTTCTCGGCGGCGGTAAGCAGCGACGTCATGACGTCGAGCACGTGGTACGCCAGGTCGCCGTTCGCCCGGGCGGTGGCGCCGGGCGGGGTGGCGGCCAGGTCCGCGAGGCCGTAGCCGCGGCCGGCGTCGCGGTACCCGGCGCTCACGGGGAGCTCCTCCCACCCGCCGCCGAGCCGGTGCAGCTCGACGGTGCCGTCGAAGCCGTTGGGGTCCGGCACGACGAGCGATCCCCGGTCCCCGTGCACCTCGATGCACGACGCGTGCGTCGCGACGGCGTCGAAGCTCATGACGAGCGTCGACAGGGCGCCGGACTCGTGCCGCAGCACGCCCGTGACGTGGGTGTCGACGTCGACCGGCACCTGCTCGCCCGCGCGGGGCCCGGAGCCGATGGTGCGGGTGGCGCGCGCACGGCTGGCGCTGCCGACCACGGACTCCACCGGGCCGAGCAGCGTGACCAGCGCGGTCACGTAGTACGGGCCCATGTCCAGCAGCGGTCCGCCGCCGGGCTGGTAGTAGAAGTCCGGGTTCGGGTGCCAGCGCTCGTGGCCGGGGGTCACCATCGTCGCCGTCGCGGCGACGGGCGTGCCGACCAGGCCGTCGTCGACCGCCTTCCGCGCCGTCTGCACCCCCGTGCCCAACACGGTGTCCGGCGCACAGCCCACGCGCACGCCCGCGGCGCGGCCGGCCTCGACGATCGCGCGCGCGTCGTCGGTCGTGGCGGCGAGCGGCTTCTCGCCGTACACGTCCTTGCCCGCCGCGATCGCCTTGAGGGCGACGTCGGCGTGCGCGGCGGGGATCGTCAGGTTGAGCACGGCGTCGACCTCGGCGTCGGTGACGAGCTCGTCGACGGTGAGGGCGCGGACGCCCTGCTCGGCGGCGACGGCGGCCGCGCGCTCGGCGTCGAGGTCCGCGACGGCGACGAGCCGCACCGCACCGCTCTCCAGTGTCCCGAGCCGCTCGAACGTGCTCAGGTACTGGCCGGAGATCGCCCCGACCCCGACGATGCCGATCCTCAGCGGCTGGCCCACAGGATGCCCCTCTCGATGATGGTGCGGACGTTCGGGTCGTTCACGACGTCCAGGTTGTGCCCGGGCGTCGAGACGAAGACGCGGCCGTCGCCCCACTGGCGGGTCCACACGGCCGGGCAGGTCACGGGCCGGTGCCACGGGTGGTAGTCGGGCGCGGCGATCGTGGTGGTCGCCAGGACGTCGTTGTACTCGTCGGTGAGCACCCAGTACTGCTCGGTGGTGAGCTCGAAGTCGGAGATCCCCGCGACGATCGGGTGGTCGGCCTTCTCGGGCACGATGTCCACCGTGTAGCGCACGAAGCAGTCGGTGCCGTCGCCCGGCAGCTCCTCGCGCGGCGCCTTGGCCGGGTGGGTGGCGAACTGCCCGCCGATCAGGTGCAGGTAGTCCGAGTTGCTGCGGTACGAGTCGGCGATCCCGCCGTGCCAGCCCGCGAGGCCGGTGCCCGCCCGGACGGCGGTGGTGAGGCCGCGCAGCTCGTCGTCGGCGATGGTGCTCATCGTGACGGTCTGCACGACGACGTCCACACCGGCCATGTAGTCGGCGTCGGCGTACACGGTGGTCTCGTCCTCGACGTGCACCTCGTACCCGTGCTCGGTGAGGAACGGGACGAACGAGTCGGTGGTCTCCACCGGCTGGTGCCCGTCCCACCCGCCCCTCACGACCAACGCCCGTCGCTGTCTGCGGTCTGTCATCTGCAACTCCCATTGTTGCGCAACTGCATGATGCTTCTCGGATGTGCCCGACAAGTCTTCCACGGGCCAACTTCGGCCTTCAAGGGGCGAGGGGCGATCCGAGGCGGCCAAATAGTTGCGCAACTTTGAGGGGCGTCGCTAGGGTCCGGGTGTGCCCGCCGACCGTCCCACCACGCTCGCCGACGTCGCCGCCGCCGCCGGGACCACCGTCCCCACGGTCTCCAAGGTGCTGCGCGGCCGCTCCGACGTCTCCGCCGCGACGCGCGCCCGCGTGATGGCCGCGGTCGACGACCTCGGCTACCGGGGCCGGGCGGGCCGCGGCGTCGCCCCGCGGGGGGAGCGGCCGCCGCTGGTGGACCTCGTGCTCAGCGGCGTCGACGGCACGTGGGCCAACCGCGCCCTGAGCGGCGTGGAGCAGGCGGCCACCGCGGCCGGCCTCGACATCGTCGTCACGGTGGCCCGGCAGCCCGACGACGCGTGGCTCACGCGCCTGCTCGCGCGGCACTCCCGCGGGGCCGTCGTCGCGCTCGTCGACACGACCCGCGAGCAGCTCGCCACGCTCACTGCGGCGCGCGTCCCCGTCGTCCTGCTCGACCCGGTGACCCAGCCGCCGCGGACCGTCGCGAGCGTCGGCGCCACCAACTGGGCCGGGGGCCGGACGGCCGCCGAGCACCTGCTGGGCCTCGGCCACCGGCGGCTCGCGGTCCTGGCGGGCCGGCGCCGGCACCTGTACAGCCAGGCCCGCGTGGACGGCTTCCGCTCCGCGGCCGCCGAGGCGGGAGCCGACCTGCCCGACGACCGCGTCGCGCACGGCGACTGGACGCGGGCCGGCGGCGCCGCGCTCGCCGCCCGGCTGCTCGCCGGCCCGGACCGCCCGAGCGCCGTCTTCGCCTGCTCGGACACGATGGCGCTCGGGGTGTACGACGCCGCGGCTGCCGCCGGGCTCCGGGTGCCGGACGACCTCGCCGTCGTCGGCTTCGACGACCTGCCCGAGGGGGAGTGGGTCCACCCCGGCCTGACGACCGTGCGCCAGCCCATCGCCCAGATGGGCGCCGCCGCGCTCAGGATGCTGCTGCGTCTCGGCGACGATGCCGGGCCGGGGACGCGAGCCGATCCCCGTGCCGAGCTGCGCGCGGAGGCGCCCCGCGAGGAGCTCGCCACCACGCTCGTCGTGCGCGGCTCGACGGCGCCGTCGGGCCCCGCGGCCTAGAACAGGTCGCCGAACCCCATCGCCACGAGGTTGTCGTGGGAGGTGCGCAGGCACTCCAACGCGGTGCGGCCGTAGAACTCGTCCTGCTCCACGAGCAGGTACTCGGCCCCGACGTCCAGGCTGGTCTCGACGATCGACGGAAGTCGAGGTTCCCCTCGCCCACCTCGGCGAACTGCACGATCTGCTTCAGCGCGTCCTGCCACGGCGCCTGGTCGCCGGCGTCGAGCGCCTCGTACACGGCGGGGGAGAGGTGACCGATCCGGTAGTCCTTGAGGTGCACCATCGCGACGCGGCCCGCGTACCGGCGCAGCGTGCGCACGGGGTCCAGGCCGCCGCGCTGCACCCAGTGCACGTCGATCTCGAAGCCGACGAGCGGCGAGCGCTCGGCGACGACGTCGAGCAGGTGGCGCCCGTCGTACCTCGCGAAGTCGACGTGGCCGTGGGCGGATGTCGAGAACCCGCCCGCGGCTCCGTCCCCGGGGTGAGTGCCGACGGACGGCACCCGACGAGACCGACGGAGACACCATGACGCAGCAGACCAGGCGTACCGTGGCCGCGAACCTCAGCCTCAGCCTCGACGGCCGGTACCACGGCCCCGGCGGGCCGGCCGACTTCGGCGCGTTCCTGCCGTACGTCGCCACCGACACGGCTCGCGACCACCTGGTCCGCCTGTGCGCCGGCGCGACGACGGCCGTGCTCGGCCGGGGCAACGCCGAGGGCTTCCTGGGCTACTGGTCGCCCGTGGCGGGCGACGAGGCTGCCGACCCGCGCGACCGCGCGTACGCGCGGTGGCTGGTCGACACCCCGAAGGTGGTCCTCTCGCGCACGCTGGGGACGGCGCCGTGGCCCCGAGCCCGCGTGGTGGACGCGCCCGCGGCCGACGTCGTGCGGGGCCTGCGGGACGCCGGCCAGGGCGACGTCCTGGTCAACAGCAGCCCGAGCGTCATCAAGCCGGTGCTCGCCGCGGACCTGATCGACCGGCTGTACCTCCTGATCGCCCCGGTGATCGTGGGCGGCGGGGAGCGCCTGTTCGACGACGGGCTGCCCGGCACCACCTGGACCCTGTCGTCACAGGTCGTGGGAGCGCAGGGCGAAGTTGCCGCGGTCTACGACCGGGTCCGGTGACCGGCACGGCGCCCCGCGCCTCGAGCTGACGCGCGGACCCGCGCCCGCCGACGGTCCGTCCGCCACTACGCTGCCCCGGTGCTCGAACCCGCCCCGCTGATCGCCGGCCTGCCGTGGACCGGGTGGGCCGTCGTCGTCCTCGTCGCGCTGCTCGTCGGCTTCTCGAAGACGGCGCTGGGCGGCCTCGGCATGATCGCGGCGGCGCTGATGGCGCTCGTCGTCCCGGCCAAGGAGTCCACCGGCGCGGTGCTGCTCCTCCTGATCACGGGCGACCTGGTCGCGATCTGGGCGTACCGCAAGCACGCCGACTTCCGGGTGATCGGACGCCTGCTCGCGCCGGTGCTGGCGGGCGTGGCGCTCGGCGCGGCGTTCCTCACGTGGGTCAGCGACGACGTCATGCGCCGCACGATCGGCGGCATCCTGCTGGCGCTGCTGGTGCTCAACCTGTGGCGCGACCGGCTGCGCGTGGACACGCGCGCCGCGACTCTCGGGTACGGCGGCCTCGCCGGCTTCACGACGATGGTCGCGAACGCCGGCGGCCCGCCGATGAGCCTCTACCTGCTGGCCGCGCGCTACGAGAAGTGGCGCTTCCTCGGCACGACGGCGTGGTTCTTCTTCACGGTGAACATCATCAAGCTGCCGGTGGCCGTCGGCGTCGGGATCGTGGGTGCCGACACGGTGGGGCTGTGGGCCGTCCTGGCGCCCGTCGTGCTGGTCGGGACCTGGATCGGCCGGCGCGTCATCGGGCACGTGGACCAGCAGCTCTTCGAGCGGCTCGTCACCGTGCTCGTGGCGCTCGCGGCCCTCAACCTGCTGCTGCTCTGAGGCTGCACCGCGGCTGCGTCACGTGGCGCGCAGGCCCCACCGTGCGGGCGCCATCGTGTAGATCTGCCGGTACAGCGCCGTGCCGACGAGCACGCCGAGCGCGATGGCGACGATGGACCCCGCGATGGTCGGCAGGCTCGTGGAGCTGACGGCGTCGCCGCTAGCCGTCTGGGTGAGCCCGATCAGCCCGGTGGCGCCGGGCACGAGCAGCCAGAACGCGGGGAGGAAGCAGACGACGGCGGGCGGCGCGCCCCTGACGGTCTGCACGAGGTAGGCGCACAGCGTCAGCGCCGCCGCGCCGAGGAAGCCGCTGTAGACGCCGTTCGTGACGGTCGCGCCGACGACCTGCCCGCCGTACGCCACCAGCAGGACGACGGTGAGGAAGAAGAGCGACCGGGGCGGCCCGCAGTGGTACAGGAAGATGCCGAGCGAGAAGAGCAGCACCCCGATCCACGGCTGGAAGGCACCGAGCGTGGTGGCGGAGGAGGCGAGCGCGTCCGCGCTGGGCACGTCGGTGATCGCCAGGGCCGCGAGGATCCCGAACGCGAGGAACAGCAGCTGCGCCAGGCCCGAGACCAGCCGGCTGGACCCGGCGACCATGTCGCCGGCGGCGAGCTCCTGAACGCCGGTGGTGAGCGCGGCGCCGGGCAGCAGCGTGACCAGGGGAGGCACCAGCACCTGCAGCGGCTCGCTCACGACCGTGGTGTCCGCGAGCCCGAACACGAGCAGCGCCAGCGCGAACGCGGTGACGACGGGCAGCAGGGTCGCGGCGTACGTCCCGGGCCGCACGGTGAGCTTGACGGCCCCGACGAGCACGCCGAGCACCAGCGCGTACAGCAGGCTGACGGGGTTGCCGCCGAGCAGCACCAGCCCGAGACCCGCCGCGGCCAGCCCATGCCCGGCCGTGCGCACCCAGGCCGGGAACCGGGGGTGCGCATCCCGGACCTCTTGCAGCCGCTCGGCCCCCTCCGACGCGTCGATCCGGCCCGCGACCGCGTCGTCCACCACGGCGTAGACCTGCGCGGCACGGTCGAAGCGGACCTCGCCGCCGGCCGACTCCGCGACGTCGAACCGCGTCTCGGTGTCGCCGGGCATCTTGATGAGGATCAGCGTCGGGAAGACGAAGAGGGTGGTCTGCGGCGACCCGAGCGCGACGGCGACGCGCTTGAGCGTGTGCTGGATGTCCGTGGCGGCCGTCCCGACGGTGAGGAGCGCGCCGCCGAGCAGCACCAGGAACTCCTGCAGCCGCTCCGACGCGGCGTCGACCACCGGCTCGGCGTCCAGCGACCGGCGGTGCAGCGTGAACCGCGGCACCCTCAGGCGCAGCAGCCGATGCCGGGCGCTGGTGCTGTCGCTCTCGGTCACCGTCCACCGCCCTCCGCCGCGTGCACGCCGTGGATCGCTCGCCAGGCTAGGGCCGCCTCCCGGCGTCGGCGACCGCTGCGGGCGCCTTGACCCGAAATTTACAGCGCTGTATGTTCGCTGCGGCCCGTCGCGGAGACGGCGCCGATCGTGGTCGAAGGAGACGTCGCGTGAGATCGAAGTCGATGGCCGGCCCGCCGAGCGCGGTGAGCCGACGCTCGTTCCTGGCGGGAGCCGCCGGGATGCTGGCGGCCGTCCCGCTGGCGGCGTGCGCCGCACCCGGAGGCGGCGGGGGGCGTACCCAGATCACCTTCTACGAGCAGAAGCAGGAGGTCATCGCCTACTTCGACGAGCTCCTGCGGCAGTTCGAGGGCGAGCACCCCGGGATCCGCGTGGTGCACGACTCGACGACGGCCATCGCGCCGCAGTTCGTCCGGGGCGAGCCGGGCGACGTCGGGTGCTTCAACGACAACCTCGAGCTCGCCCGCTATGTCTCCCGCGGGCAGATGAGCGACCTGTCGGGGCTCCCGTCGGCGTCGACCGTCCGCACCGACATCAGCGAACTCACCGACCAGTACGCCACCTTCGCGGGGCGCACCAGCGTGCTGCCGTACTCGCTGGCCGCCGCGGGGGTGATCTACAACAAGGGGATCTTCGCCGAGCACGACCTGCCGGTGCCGACCACGTGGACCGAGTTCGTCGACGTCTGCACGGAGCTGCAGAAGGCCGGCGTCACGCCGATCTACGCCACCGACCGGGACACCTGGACCCTGTGGCAGGGGCTGTTCGACTACTCCGTCGGCAGCCTGGTGGACCCGGGCGAGTTCTTCGGCCGCATGAAGGAGCTCGGGACCGAGGTCGGGCCCGACTCGGACGTCTCCTTCGCGAAGACCCTCGCCGTCCCGATGGAACGCGCCAAGACCATCTCGTCTTTCTTCAACCCCGACCACGCCGTGCGCGGATACGCCGACGGGAACCTGGCGTTCGGCCAGGGCAGGGCGGCGATGTACCTCCAAGGCCCCTGGGCGCTGAGCCAGATCGCCCTCGTGGACCCGGACCTGGAGGTCGGCACGTTCGCGCTGCCGGTGAGCGACGACCCCGACGAGCGCCAGGCCCGGGTCAACATCGACCTCTGCCTGTACATCCCCGCCGCCACCGCGCACCGCGAGGAGGCCGTGGAGCTCGTCGAGTTCCTCATGCGCCCCGAGATCCTCAACGCGTACAACGCCGACAACCTGGCGTACTCGACGCTCAAGGACGGCCCGCCGCAGCAGGACGAGCGGCTTGCCGGCCTGCAGCGGTACGTCGACTCGGCGGCCTTCTACCAGGGCGCCGGCACCTTCGTCCCGACCTCGATCCCGCTGGGCAACTACCTCCAGGAAGCGATCCGGTCGGGCAACTTCGACGCGATGCTCGACCAGCTCGACGCCGACTGGCGTCGCCTGGCCGGCCGGGAGGCGACGGTATGACCGCCACGACGACCCCCTCGACGGCGACGCGCGTCCCGGCGCCGGCGCCGGACGGCACGACCGCACGTCGGCGCCGTCACGGCCGCCCGGAGCCGATCGCGTACGTGTTCCTGGTCCCGGCCCTGCTGGTGTTCACCGTGTTCGTGGTGATCCCGGCGCTGGTCGGGATCTTCTACAGCTTCACCGACTACGTCGGGTTCGGCGGCTGGAGCTTCCTGGGCCTGCGCAACTACGTCGCGCTCCTCGGCGACCCCGGCATCCGCGAGGCCTACGGGTTCACCCTCGGCTTCGCTGTCGTGACGGTGGTCGTGGCGCAGGTGATCGCGCTGACCCTCGCGATCGGCCTGTCGAAGCGGATCCGCTTCGCGGCGGGGCTGCGGGCGATCTTCGTGATCCCGATGGTGGTCTCCGGGATCGTCGTCGCCTACGTCTTCAACTTCCTCTTCTCCAACACGCTGCCGGCGTTCGCCTCGGCGGTGGGTCTCGACCCGTTGTCCCAGAGCATCCTCGGCAACCCGGACCTGGCATGGCTCGCCATCGTCGTCGTGTCCGCCTGGCAGACCATCCCGGGCGCCCTGCTCGTCTACACGGCCGGGCTCACGTCGATCCCGGGCGACCTGTACGAGGCGAGCTCGCTGGACGGTGCCGGGCCGTGGCGGCAGTTCCGCTCCATCACCCTGCCGCTCATCGCCGGCTTCGTGCTCATCAACACGATCCTGGGGATCAAGGGGTACCTCGGCGTCTACGACGTCATCGTCGGTCTGACCGGCGGAGGGCCGGGCAACGCGACCAGCAGCGTCGCGATGACGATCTTCGGCGGCTTCACGGGTGGCGACTACGCCTACCAGATGGCCAACGCGACGGTCTTCTTCGTGATCACGGTGCTCATCTCGGTGCTCCAGCTCGTCGTCTCCCGTGGAAGGAACATCCGCCTGTGACCGCCACCGCCCCCGCCCTCGCCGGGCGTGCTCCGGGCCGCGAACTCCGCCGGCCGTCCCGCGGCGGCCGCACGAGCTGGCCGCTCACCGTCGCGCTCGCGCTGTGCTCCCTCACGGTGCTCGCCCCCCTGTACGTCACCGTCACGATGGCGTTCAAGACCAGCGAGCAGTCCGTGGACGGCAACGCCTTCGCGCTGCCGGCGCCGTTCAACCCCGCGAGCTTCGCCGAGGCGTGGCAGCTGACCCGCTTCCCGGTGTCGTTCGGCATCTCGGTGGGCGTCGCGGCACTCACCGTGGCCCTGACGCTGCTGCTGAGCTCGCTCGCGTCGTACGCCATCGTGCGCTACTGGTCGCACCGGTTCTTCCGCTGGTCGTTCGTGTACCTGCTCGCGTCGATGTTCCTGCCGTTCCCGGTGATCGCGCTGACGGAGATCAAGCTCACCGCGCTCACGGGCCTCGACAACCCGCTGGGCGTCGCCATCCTGCACGCCATGTTCCAGCTCGCGTTCAGCGTGCTGCTGTTCTCGGCGTACCTGCGCTCGATCCCCGTCGAGCTCGAGGAGAGTGCCCGCATCGACGGCGCGACGACGTGGCAGGTGTTCTGGCGCATCATCCTGCCGCTGCTGGGCCCGATGATCGCCACGGTCGGCATCTTCGCCTTCCTCGCGTCGTGGAACGACTTCATGCTGCCGTCGATGATCGTGTCCGACCCGACGCTCCAGGTGCTGCCCGTCGTGCAGAACATCTTCCAGAGCCAGTTCGGCACCAACTACAACGTGGCGTTCGCGTCGTACCTCATGGCGATGGCGCCCACCATCGTCGTGTACCTCATCGCTCAGCGGTGGGTCATCAGCGGCATCACCCAGGGCGCCGTCAAGAGCTGAGCCGTCCCGCCCCGGCACCACGCACCACACGCACCACGCACCGCACGCACCACCCGAGGAGTCCCCGTGACCGACACCGTCGACACGACGCTGCCCGTCGTCCGCCCGCTGCCCGGCGCGGCGCCGCAGGCCCGCCCCGAGCAGGCGGTGCAGGGCGACGGCTGGCGCGTCACCGTGCTGACCGACTGCCTGTTCCGCGTCGAGTGGTCGCCGGACGGTGGGTTCGAGGATCGGGCGTCCACGTTCGCGGTGCGTCGCGACCTCGGCACGACCGAGTTCGCCGCCCGGTCGGTCGGCGGCGGGATCGAGATCGCGACGTCCCGGGCGCGGCTGCGGTACGACGGGCAGGAGCCGTCCGCGCACGGCCTGGTCGTCGAGCTGATCGGCGCCGACCCGGGACGCTGGCGCTACGGGGAGCCCACGCACGACCTCGGCGGCACCGCGCGCACGCTGGACGAGGTCGACGGCCGCGTGGAACTCGAGCCGGGCGTGGTGTCGCCCGACGGGATCGGCGTGGTCGACGACACCGACTCGTTCCTGTTCGCCGACGACGGCTGGATCGGCACGCGCGAGCAGGGCCGGCGCGACCTGTACGTCTTCGCCCACGGGCGGGACTACGCCCGGGCGATCCGGGAGCTGTACGCCGTGTCCGGGGCGCCCACGCGCCTGCCGCGCTGGGCGCTGGGCAACTGGTGGAGCCGGTACCACCCGTACTCCGCCGAGTCGTACCTGGAGCTCATGGACCGGTTCGACGAGGAGGGGCTGCCGTTCTCGGTGGCCGTCATCGACATGGACTGGCACCGCGTCGAGACCGTGCCGGCGCAGTACGGCAACGGCTGGACCGGGTACTCGTGGGAGCGGTCGCTGTTCCCCGACCCCGAGGCGTTCCTCGCCGCGCTGCACGAGCGCGGCATGCGCACCACCCTCAACCTGCACCCGGCCGACGGCGTGCGCGCGTTCGAGGACGCATACCCGCGGGTGGCTGCGGCGATGGGCGTCGACCCGGCATCCGAGACCCCGGTGTCGTTCGACCTCACCGACCCGGAGTTCGTGCGCGCCTACTTCGAGCTGCTGCACCACCCGCTCGAGGAGCAGGGCGTGGACTTCTGGTGGATCGACTGGCAGCAGGGCGGCACCTCCAACCTGCGCGGCGTCGACCCGCTGTGGCTGCTCAACCACTTCCACCATCTCGACGCCGCCCGCGACGGCGGCCCGGGGATGACGTTCTCGCGGTACGCGGGCCCCGGCAGCCACCGGTACGCCGTCGGCTTCTCCGGCGACTCCGTCGTCTCGTGGGACTCGTTGGCCTTCCAGCCCGAGTTCACCGCCACGGCGTCGAACATCGGCTACTGCTGGTGGAGCCACGATGTCGGCGGGCACACCACCGGCGTGCGCGACGACGAGCTCGCCACCCGGTGGGTCCAGCTCGGCGTCCTGTCCCCGATCAACCGCCTGCACTCGGCGGCGAACCCGTTCATCCGCAAGGAGCCGTGGCTGTTCCCGGCGGAGCACCGGCAGGCGATGGGCGACGCGCTGCGGTTCCGGCACCGCCTGGTGCCGTACCTGCACACGATGAACCACCTCGCCGCCGCCGGCACGCCGCTCGTGCGCCCGATGTACCACCTCGAGCCACGTCGCCGCGAGGCGTACGGCGTGCCGAACCAGTTCGCCTTCGGCACGGAGCTGCTGGTGGCGCCCGTCGTCACCCCCCGCAGCACCACGTCGCTGCACAGCCGCACCCGCGCCTGGCTCCCCGCCGGGCGGTGGACGGACGTGTTCACCGGCGCCGTGTACCGCGGCGACCGGCACGTCGAGCTGCACCGGCCGCTCGAGTTCGTGCCCGTGCTGCTGCGCGACGGCGGGATTCTGCCGCTCGCCGCGGAGTCCGAGCGCGACGCCACGCGCAACCCGGCGGCGTTCGACGTGCTGGTGGCACCGGGGGCGTCGGGCCGGTTCGACCTCGCGGAGGACGCCGAGGACGACCACGAGGCCGAGGCCGGACCCGCCGCGACGACCTCGCTGTGCTGGGACCGCGAGGACCGCGAGCTGCGCGTCGGCGCCGTCACCGGCCGGGCCGACGTCGTGCCCGCACGGCGCGAGTGGACGGTCACGTTCCTCGCCCAGCTGCCGGGCGGGGAGGTCACCGTGGACGGCGTCCCCACGGCCGTGACCGGCCGCGACGGCCGGTGGAGCGTCACGTTCACGGCCGCGTCCGACGTCGGCGCGACGGTGCGGGTCGAGGGGGCGCCGCTGCGCCTCGGCGGCGACCCGCGGCCGGCCGTGCTGCATCTGCTCGAGCGCGCGCAGATGCGCAACCCCCAGAAGCTCGCCGCCTGGGAGGTCCTGGACAGTGCGCGCGACGCGGTCGAGCGCCTCGCCGGCCTGGACAGCGTCGACCTGCCCGAGGACGTGCGCGGCGCGGTGGTCGAGCTCCTCGCGACCGTCGTCGACGAGCCGGCCTGACGGCCCGGACGCCTCGGCCGCTGGGGCGGTGCGTCTACCCCGCGGCCGAGGGCCGTGCTCACGGCTCGGGGGCGCTCTCGCGGACGAGCACGTCGTGCCCGACCGTCACGTGACGGCCGGGAGCGTCGAGACCGTCGATGCGCTCGAGGAGCAGGTCGAGCGCGCGGGAGGCGAGCTCGACCGTGTCCGGGGCGACGCTGGTGATGCTCGGGACGGTGCTCGCCGTGAGCACCGTGGCGTCCCACCCGACGACGGCGACGTCGCCGGGCACGTGCAGCCCGCGCACGAGCAGCGCGCGCAGCGCCCCGATCGCCGCGAGGTCGTCGCGACACAGCAGGCCGTCGATCTCGAGCCCGTCGTCGAGCGCGGCGCCCAGCGCGGCCTCCGCCCCGAGCGCGTCGCCCTCGGCCCGCGCGACGAGGAGCGACTCGTCGAACCGGTGCCCGGCGCGCTCGAGTCCCGCCCGGTAGCCGTCCAGCCGCAGCGTCGACGTGAACGACCAGGGCCCGGTCTCGTGGCCGAGGAACCCGATGCGACGCCGGCCGAGGCGCACCAGGTGGGTCACGGCCTGCTCCGCTGCGGCGACGTTGTCGATGGCGACCTGGTCGGCACCGGACGGTTGGGGGTCCTCGCCGAGGAAGACGAGCGGGGTGTCCTCGCGGTACGCCTCCAGGTCGGTCGCCCGCAGCGCCTGCGGGTGCAGGACGACGCCGTCGACGATCCCGGCCTCGCGGTCGCGCAGCACGGCACGCTCGCCGTCGGGCGTCCCACCGGTCTCCTCCAGCAGCAGGCGGTAGCCGCGCGCCGCGGAGACCCGGGCGAAGACGTGCGCCAGCTCGGCGAAGTACGGCCGGCGCAGGTCGGGGAACGCCAGGGCCAGCATGTTCGACCGGCCCGTCGCGAGGCTGCGGCCGCGCAGGTTGGGCCGGTAGCCGAGCTCCGTGACGGCGGCCTGCACGCGTTCGCGCATCGCCGGGCTGACGTGCGGGTAGTCCCGGACCACGTTGGACACCGTCTTCATCGACACGCCCGCGTGCGTCGCCACGTCCTGGAGCGTCACTCTCTTCACGGGGATCACCGTAGCGCCCGTAGATCTCAGATTTACAGCGCTGTATAGTCGCGCCGTGACCACGACGACCCGCGCCGCCGCCGAAGCCGGCCCCGCGCTCGACCGCCTCCCGCTCGCCTCCCGCCAGGACGGCACGTACCCACGGCCGCAGCGGCTGCGCGAGCGGTGGGCCTCCCTCGACGGGACGTGGGAGTTCCGGCACGACGACACCGACGCCGGGCTCGCCGCCGGCTGGACGACCGGGCTCGGGGAGAGTCGCCCGATCACCGTGCCGTTCCCTCCGGAGTCCCTGGCGTCCGGGATCGAAGAGCCCGGGTTCCACCCCGTCGTCTGGTACGCGCGCACGATCGGTCCGGCCGACCTCGCGGCCGCCGGCGTGTCCGAGGCCGCGCCCCGGGTGCTGCTGCACTTCGGCGCCGTCGACTACCGCGCCACCGTCTGGGTCGACGGCGTCCTCGCCGGCGAGCACGAGGGCGGCCACACCCCCTTCTCGGTCGACGTGACCGCGCAC
Organism: Isoptericola sp. NPDC019571; assembly: GCF_044389385.1. Lineage (NCBI taxonomy): Bacteria > Bacillati > Actinomycetota > Actinomycetes > Micrococcales > Promicromonosporaceae > Isoptericola > Isoptericola sp. NPDC019571. Next base: position 90,616 of record NZ_JBIRXZ010000004.1, on the reverse strand, counting down.
CTGGCCGCGGGCACCACCGGCGAGGACGCCGAGCACCTGCTGGTCGTCCGCGCCGAGGACGACCCCCACGACCTCACCCAGCCGCGCGGCAAGCAGGACTGGCACGAGGACGCGCACGCGATCTGGTACCGCCGGACCACCGGGATCTGGCAGACCGTGTGGCTCGAGGCCGTCCCCGTCACCAGCGTCGACCACCTGCGCTGGCTCCCCGCCGGACCGTCGGCCGTCGAGCTCACCGTGCGGTTCCGCGGCCCGTTGGCGCCCGGGTCCCGGGTGCGGGTCGCCCTGCGCTTCGACGAGCGCGACGAGGACCTCGGCACCGTCGAGGTCACGACCGTCCGCAGCACGCCGGCGGTTGATCTCACCGTGCCGATCGCCCGGCAGCGCAACGGGCAGGCCGAGGACGAGCTCACGTGGTCGCCCGAGAGGCCGCGCCTCGTGGACGCCGTCGTCTCGCTGCACGACGCCGACGGCGCGCTCGTCGACGCCGTCTCCTCCTACCTCGGTGTGCGCAGCCTCGGCGTGGGCGACGGCGCGTTCCTGCTCAACGGGTATCCCTACGACGTGCGGTCCGTGCTCAACCAGGGCTACTGGCCCGACAGCCACCTCACGGCCCCGACGGCCGACGCGCTGCGCCGCGAGGCCGAGCTCGTCAAGGAGCTCGGCTTCAACGCGTGCCGCATCCACCAGAAGATCGAGGACCCGCGCTTCCTGTACTGGGCCGACCGCCTCGGCATCCTCGTGTGGGGCGAGGCCCCGGGCGCCTACGAGTTCTCACCGGTGGCGGTGCAGCGCCTGACGCGCGAGTGGATCGACGCGGTCGACCGCGACGTCTCGCACCCGTCGATCGTCACGTGGGTGCCGTTCAACGAGTCGTGGGGGATCCAGCACGTCGTCGACGACCCGACCCATCAGGCGTACTCGCGCGCGCTCACCGACCTCACGCGCGCGCTCGACCCGTCGCGTCCCGTGATCTCCAACGACGGCTGGGAGCAGCAGAACACCGACATCATCACCGTGCACGACTACGAGGGTGACGGCGCAGTGCTCGCCCGGCGCTACGCCGACGACGCCGCGCGCGAGCGGGTGGTCGGCGGCATCGCGCCGTCCGGGCGCCGGCAGATGGTCGGCGGCTGGGCCGACTCCGGACAACCGGTGATGCTCACGGAGTTCGGCGGGGTGAACTATCAGCCGGGCGACGAGCGCGCCGACGGCTGGGGCTACACCGCCGCGCAGGACGGCGACGACTGGGTCGCGCGGATCACCGCGCTCTACGACGCCGTCCGCGCGAGCCGCTTCCTCGCCGGATCGTGCTGGACGCAGCTCACCGACACGATGCAGGAGACCAACGGTCTGCTCACCGCCGGCCGTGAGCCGAAGGTCCCGATCGAGCGCATCCGCCGTGCCGTGACGGGGCAGCGTTGACCGTCACCGACCTCGACCGCGAGATCTGCGCCGCGGCGTGGTCCGGGCCGGGGAACGAGACGGGGGCGGTCGCGCCGCCCGTGTTCCAGACGAGCCTTTTCACCAAGCCCACGTTCGCGGAGTTCGCCCGGCAGCAGGCGGCCGAGCACGAGAACTTCGTCTACAGCCGCGGCACGAACCCGACGGTCGCGTTCCTCGAGCGGCAGCTCGCGCTCCTGGAACGCGGCGAGGCGGCCAAGTGCTTCGCCTCAGGGATGGGCGCGATCGCGGCCGTGCTCGGTGGCCTCCTGCGCCGCGGCGACCACGTGCTCTTCGTGAACAACGTGTACGGCCCGACCCTGGAGCTGGCGCGTCACCTGGAGCGCTTCGGCGTGGAGCACACGGTCGTGACCGACCCGGGTGCGGACGTCGAGAGCCACCTGCGGGAGAACACGGCGCTCGTGTACGTGGAGAGCCCCGGCACGATGCTCATGCGCCTCGTGGACCTGCGGGCGCTGACGGCGGCCGCGCGGAGCCGGGGCGTGCTCACCGCGATCGACAACACGTGGGCCACGCCGCTGTTCCAGAAGCCGCTCGAGCTGGGCGTGGACCTCGTGATCCACTCGCTCACCAAGTACGTGGGCGGGCACAGCGACGTGATCGGCGGCGCGGTGATCGGCTCGGCCGAGCTGCTCCGCGAGGTCTTCTACCGCGGGCACCAGCTCTTCGGCGCGGTGATGTCCGCGATGGAGGCGTCGCTGGTCCTGCGCGGGCTGCGCACGCTGCCGGTGCGGATGGAGCAGCACCAGGCGAACGCGCTGCGGGTCGTCGACCATCTGCTGGCCCATCCCGCGGTCGCGGCGGTTCACCACCCGTACGCCGCCTCCGACCGGGACGCGGACCTCGTCCGGTCTCAGCTCAGCGGCTTCTCCGGGCTGCTGAGCCTCGAGCTGCGCGACGGATCCTTCGAGGCCGTGTCCCGGTTCGTCGACGCCCTGCGCGTGTTCCGGATCGGGGTGAGCTGGGGCGGCTACGAGAGCCTCGTGAGCTCCCCGGTCCGGGCGGACAACGCCGACACGCTGAGGGCGGACGGCATCCCGCCGGGCCTCGTCAGGCTGTCCGTCGGCCTCGAGGGTTCCCGTCTCCAGATCGACGACCTCGACCGCGCGCTCACCGGTGTCGGAGGCCGGTCGGCCGGGTGACCCTCACGGGCCGCTGACGGCGGCGCGTCAGTGCCCGAGGAGCGTCAGTGCCCGAGGAAGACGGCGACGACGGCCGACGCCGCCGTCAGCAGGGCCAGGCCGGTCCAGCCGACGACGTGTCGTGCGCGCCCGGTGTGCGGTGCCGGCTCGGTCATCCGGTCCGGTCCTCCAGGAAGTCGATCGTGGCGTCGAAGGACCGGGCGGCCTGCGGGCGGTCGAAGTGGAACTGGTACTCGTGGGGGAGGCCTTCGCCGTCGTCCCAGAACAGGGTCTCGGTCGGGACGCCTTGGTCCTGGAGCGCGGCCGCGAGCTCGCGCCCCTGGCTCTCGAACGGGTCCGCGTCGCCGACCGTGAGGTACGTGGGCGGGTAGTCCGCCGTCGCCTGCTTCGTGGTGGAGAGCTGGTCGGCGAACGGGGCGTCCGCCCAGTCGCGGTGCCCCGTGTACGCCCGGAGGAACGTGCGCAACCCCGGGAAGCCCGTGGCGCCCAGGGTGTCCAGGTCGTACGCGCCGCAGTACAGGACGACGGCGCGGAGGCGGTCGCGCGGCGCGCCCGGGGTGAGGTCGAGGTCGGCCGCGAGCCCGGGGTTGGTCTGGACGGCGGCCAGCTGGCTCGCGATCTGCGCGCCCGCGGAGTCGCCGCCCAGGACGACGCGCGCGGGGTCGCCGCCGAAGTCCGCGATCCGCTCCTGGACGACGTCGAGCGCGGCATTGCCCTGCCGCACCGGCACGGGGTACCGGGCCTCCGGCGCCAGGGTGTAGTCCAGGCTGACGACCGTGTAGCCGCGGCTCGCGAGCAGGACGGAGAAGTCCTCGACGGTGGCGGGCGAGCCCGAGACGAAGCCGCCGCCGTGCACCCACACCACCACCGGGTGCGGCCCCTCGGCGCGCGGCGCGTACACGACGGCGCTCGCGTCGGGGGCGTCCGGGGTCGGGATCGGCACGGTGCGCGGGTCCTCGACCTTCGCCCGCGCATCCTCGATGTCCAGGGGCGGCGTGACGCCGGGCCCTGAGTCGAACAGCGTCTGCAGCATCGTCGCTCCCGGCTGCACGGACACCTGGTACCAGCCCAGCGCGAGAAGCACCCCGAGCACGACGGCGATCATCGCCCGGAGCGTGCGCCGCAGCCACGGGCGGCCGGCGCGCGCCGACGTCCCGGGCGCCTCGTCGGTGGCCACGACGGGTCAGCGCCGCGTCAGGCGGAGCACGGGCGGTTCGCGGTCGGTGCGCTCCCCGTACCGCGCGTGCCCCGGGGGTGGGTGAAGGTCATCGGGTCCTCCGCCGTCGTCCACGTCGTCGCTGGTCAGGGTGGTCCGCGATCGACTGTACGCCCGGGTGGGCGACGCGGGCCGAAGCGCTCCGGGTGCGCGCGTCGTCGTCGGGTGGGAGCGTCGCGGGAGTCCCCGACGAGCACCCGGAGGTGTCTCCCGACGGCGTGGACGTGCTCGACGCGGTGCGCCGGCTCGCGGGTCCGGTCAGTAGCCGCCCATCTGCGTGACGCCCGCGGTGTACTCCCAGTGCCACGGCTCGTACTTGGAGCCGCCGGGCCGGGCCCAGTCGGGGTTGTCCCAGCCGTAGGCCGGGGCGTTCGCGGCGAGCCAGTTCCACCGGGAGCCGGAGTACGTCTCGGGGCAGATGTCGACGGCGAGGCCCCAGCCGTGGTTCGACGTGCCCGGCGCGGCCGCGAGATACCCCTTGGCGGCCTTCGTCGCGACCTGCTGCGCGTAGCTGCGGAAGCCGTCCGTGATGCACATCGACTCGCCCCACGCGGCCTTGTACGCCTCGTTCAGCTCGGCGAGCTTCACGGCGGCGTCGGCGCGGACCTGCGTGCGCCCGTCCCACAGCGTGCACAGCTCGCTGGAGGGGATCTGCCCGTTGGTCCCGGTCCCGGCGGCCACGCCCTCGCACCCCGGCAGCACCGGGGGCGGGCCCTCGATCTCGCCGCGGTCGAGCGTCTCGACCGACATCTTCGCCTTGTCCGACACCGTGACGGTCGCGCCGCCCGCGGTCTGCTTCACGGTCGAGGCCTGCGCGACACCCGCGCGGGCACCGCTGCGCGAGGCGGCGCCGTCACGGTCGTCGACGGCGGCGGCCGCCGCGGCGGTGATCGCCTCGAGCGAGCCGGTCGTCGGCTGGTCGTCGGGCTCCGGGGCCGCGGCCTGCGGTGCGATACCGGTGAGCGTCGCGGTGGTCGCGACGGCGACGGTCAGCCCGACGCCCAGGCCCGCGAGGCGGCCGGGGACGCGCTTGCGCGCCGACTTGCGCACCGGACGGTGCTCGGAGCGGGTCGTCTCGCCGCGGGAGGTCTCGACACGCGGGGTCTCGCGGCCCGCCGCCGGGCGGACGGGGTCGAACACGTGCGCGTGCACGACGGTGGGCGTGGCGGTCGCCGGAGCGTGGACGTGCACGGGCGGCGCGGGCGCGACGGGGGGTGCGGTGCGGACGGGGGCGGCAGGCGCGGCCGGGACAGCGGCTCGGGGCGGGGCGGTCTCGCGGACGGGCTCCGGGACGTGCCGGACGGCGGTGACGGGACGGCTGCGCCCGCCGCGTCCGGGGTCGCGTCGGCTCGGGTAGGTGCGGGTGGCGGGGGCCGGTGCGGGCTGCGTCTGCGTCATCGCGCGGCCTGCGCCGAGGCGTCGGACGGAGCGGGTGCGCCGCGGTGCGCGGTGCTCCTGTGAACGTGGGGTGTCATGCGACCTCTCCTGCTGCCTGAACCACCGGCCCGGAGGAACGTACCGCACCGGCGGGTGGAATGTCACGAAACGATCACGAGCTGGTCGGGGAGCGGTGACCCGGGCCGCCCGGGCCCGGGTCACCGGCGCGTCAGCGGGACGCCAGGAGGTCCCGCATCTGCTGGATCTCGGCCGTCTGGGTGTCGACGACCGACTGCGCCATCTCGACGGCGCCGGCGTGCTCGCCGCCGGACACCTCGGCCTGCGCCATCTCCACCGCGCCCTCGTGGTGGGCGACCATCTGCTCGAGGAACAGGCGCTCGGCGTCGGCCCCCGTCGCGTCCTCGAGGGCCTGCATGTCCTCGGTCGACATCATGCCGGCCATGCCGTGGTCGTCGTGGCCCGTGCCGGCGCCGGCCTCCGGGTCGGCGCCCCAGTCGCGCAGCCAGGCGGTGAGGGTGTCGATCTCGGGACCCTGGGCGGCCTTGATCTGCTCCGCCAGGTCGACGAGCTCGGGGCTGATGCCGTCCTTGGCGAGCAGGGCGTCGGACATCTCGATCGCCTGCTCGTGGTGCGGGAGCATCATCTGGGCGAACATCACGTCCGCGGCGTCGTACGGGGCGTCCGTCGCGGTGTCCGACGGCGCGTCGGGCGACGACGAGGCGCCGCCCGTGTCGGCCATGTCGTGGTCGGCGCCGTCGTCCGCGCCGCACGCGGCGAGCGTCAGGGCGACGGCGAGGGCGAGCGCGGGCACGCGGGCACGCGCCAGGAAGGTGTGCGTCATGAGGGGTGGGCCTTTCTCGGGGTCTCTCGTGGGATCCGCGGTGGGCCTCCGCCCCGGTCCGGGGGGCGGGCCCGGGCGGTCCTACGTCCGAGAGATCCCGAGGGCGTGCAGGCTGGGGCCGGCCGCCGGGCGGGCCTCGACCGGGAGCGGGACCCGTGCCACGAGGCGCGGGCCCTCGGCGCGCAGCAGGGCGCGCGGCACGGGGCCGACGAGCGTGAGCAGCACCGCCAGGATCATGAGGCACATGGCCGTGACCATCTCGTGCCCGCTGCAGCCGCCGGTACCGCAGCCGGAGGGGGCGCCGGCGTCCTGGACGACCGGCGCACCGGCGTGCGCACTGTCTGCGGGGGCGGCCGCCGTCGTGCCCGGCGTCGTGTGCGCCTGAACCACCACGGCGGCAGGGACGTGGTGGGCGGCGTGCCGGGTCGAAGAGCCGCTCATGGCGTGCATGAGGACGACGCCCACGACGAGGGCGAGCACCAGCAGCACCCCGGCCAGGCGCCCGCGACGGCTCGTCAGCAGGGGGCGCACGGTGCGGATCATGCGTCCTCCTTCGAGCGGGGCGTCGTGGCTGGTACCGGCGGGCGACCCTGGCACTGTAACCATCGCGCGGCCGGCGTCGGGCGGCGCCCCGTGCGGGACGGCCCGGCCCGGCCTAGCGTCGGGGGATGAGCGAGGACAACGACGTGGTCCGGACCGAGAAGTCGGGCAGCAAGGCGGCGAAGATCCTGTACCGGCCGGTGGGCATCGTGAGCTCGATCGTCGGCGGCATCGTGGCGGGGCAGGTCTTCAAGCAGGTCTACAAGCGGGTTGCGCCCGGGCACCCCGACGACGCGCCCACGCCGCTGCAGTCCGAGTACCGGATGCGGGAGATCCTGCTCGCGTCGCTGCTGCAGGGCGCGATCTTCTCCGTCGTGAAGGCGGCCATCGACCGCGGCGGCGCCCGCGCGTTCGAGCGTTGGACGGGGGAGTGGCCGGGCGACTGACCGGTGTCAGGCCCGCTCTCACCAGTCCGCGGGCCGCGAGTCCTTGCCGTCGAGCCACAGCCGCTCGCTCGCGTCGCGGTGCGAGCCGGCGGTCCCGACGTGCTTGGTGCCGATCCGGTCGCCCTTGACGATCACGTGCGCCATGGCCTGCGCGTGCCCGTGCCCGATCCCGTACGTCTCCTTGAGCCAGGCGACGACGGCCATGGTCTTGCTCTCGGGGCCGAGGCCCTGCGCGGCGGCGGCGTCCACGATCTGGCGCGGCGTGAGCCCGGTCTTCGTCTCGACGGTGTCGAGGTAGGCCTGGAACGACATCAGCGGTGCTCCTCGCTCTTGTTCTCCTGGATCATGGTGGCGGAGGCGTGGATGCACATCATGCGCAGCACGCCGGTGCCGGTGTTCGTGAAGCCGTGCCAGACGTCGGGCCCGACGACGGCGGTGTCCCCGGCGCGGGCGACGACGGTCTCGGCGCCGATGCGGATGGTCGCCTCGCCCTCCAGCACCGACCACGTCTCCGTGTAGGGGTGGCGGTGCAGGTCCGGGCCCTTGCCGGGGTCGTTCGTGACGAGGAAGAACGACACGCCGGAGCCGTGATCGCGGCCCTCGAAGCGCAGCGTGCGCGAGCCCGGGATGCGGATGGTGTCGGCGGGGACGACGGCGGCCATGGTGGCTCTCCCTCGAGGTGCGGTGTGCGCCCCGGGTGGCTGCCCGCGGCGTGTCCCCAGCCTCGGGCTCCCCGTGCCGGGCCACGAGCGTTTCGACCGACGTCGAAAGGAAGACCCGCCAGGTCGAGGGTCGTTCGTGTCCACGACGTCGAGCGCCATCGTGGCGACGGGGCAGCCGTCGGCGTCACCGGACGCCACGAGGTCGCGGGCCGCGGAGTCGAACGCGTGCACGACGGCGTCCACCGGGTCGTCGCGCTCCTCGAGGAGGGCGAGCACCAGCGCGGGAGTTTTCGGCATTTCATTGACACGGTGAAGGAATAGGCGTCAGGCTCGGGGCGTGCAGCGCCGCGCAGACGTTCCCCGCCTCGGCTCCCTGGAGCCCTCCGCCCGAGCGGTCGTGCGCGCCCTGCTCCTGGCCGGGCCACTCTCCCGGGCGGAGCTCGCGCGGCGCCTCGAGCGCTCCCCGGCGAGCATCACCAAGACCACGCAGCCGCTGCTGGCCGCCGGGCTGGTCGCTGAGGATGCGGGCCGGATCGCCGAGGAACCGGCGGTCCCGGGCGAGAGCCGGGGGCGCCCGGGCGTCCCGCTGGTCCTCCTGGCCGGGCGCCACCTGTTCATCGGCGTCAAGGTGACGTCGGACGAGGTGTTCGCGGTCCGCACGGACGCCGCCGGCCTCGTGCAGGCGTCCGGGCACCGCGACCTCGCCGACGTCGAGCAGGAGACCGTCGTCGCGCAGATCCTTGAACTGGTGAACGAACTGCGCGAGCCGGGGGAGATCCAGGCGCTCGGCGTCGGGCTGGCCGGCCGGATGTCCCGGTTCGACGACACCGTGCGCCACAACCCCTTCCTCGGCTGGGACGAGGTGCCCCTCGCGGGCATCCTCGAGCGGGCGACGGGGATCCCCACCGTGCTCAGCGAGGACGCCCGGGCCCTGACCGCCGGGGTCCAGTGGTCCGGCCCCGGCCGCGGCATGAGCGACCTCGCCGTGCTGACCGTCGGCGTCGGCGTCGGGCTGGGCATCGTCATCGAGGACCGGGTGCTCGCCGGTCCGTCGGGCAGGGTCGGCCGGATCGGGCACATGCGGGTCGCGGAATCCGGGCCGGTGTGCGAGCGCGGGCACCGCGGCTGCGCGTCGGCGTTCCTCACCACGGCGGCCATCACCCAGGGCATCGGGGTGCCGCGCGGGCGGGCCGACCTGGACCTGGACGCCGCCCTCGCGCTGGCGGACGACGGCGACGCGGTCGCGCTGCGCGTCTTCGCCGACGCCGGGCGCGCCCTGGGGGTGCTGATCGCCCAGCTCGCGAACACGCTCGGCCTGCCCGCCGTGATCCTCGCCGGCGACGGCCTCGGCATGCTCGCCCACGCCCGTCCGTCCCTCGACGCCGCGCTCGCCGACCACCTCGACCCCCACGCCACCCGCCCCACCGTGGTGACGTTCTCCTCCGGCTTCGACGAGTGGGCCCGCGGCGCGGCGGTCGTCGCGTGCCAGTGGATGCTCGTCGACCCGCCGCCCTACCGCACCGACCTGGCCTGACCCGACACACCAGCAGGAGGCACCGTTGTCCGCACTTCCCCTCGACCCGACCGCCCCGCTCGCCGAGGATGCCGGCTCGATCAGCATCGGCATCGTCGGCGCGGGCCAGTTCTCGCGCAGCTTCGCGACGCTCTGGGACCTGCACCCGAACGTCGACCGGCTCACGATCACCGACCTGGTGCCGGAGCGGGCCAAGTCGCTGGCCGACCGCTACGACCGCGCCACCGTCGTCGACAGCTTCGAGGAGATGCTCGACTCGGACGTCGACGCCGTCGCCATCTTCACCCAGCGCTGGACCCACGCGCCGCTGGTGCTGGCGGCGCTGGAGGCCGGCAAGCACGTCTACTCGGCCGTGCCGATGGCCACCGAGATCACCGACATCGAGGCGATCATCGCCGCCGTCGAGCGCACCGGGCTCACCTACATGATGGGCGAGACGAGCTACTACAACCCGGCCACCGTCTTCGTCCGGGAGAAGGTCCGCGAGGGCGCGCTCGGCCAGGTCTTCTACGCCGAGGGCGACTACGTGCACGACATGGACCTCGGCTTCTACGCCGCGTACCAGTACAGCGGCGGCGAGAACTGGAAGGCCACCGCGAGCTACCCGCCCATGCTCTACCCGACGCACGCGATCGGCGGCGTCCTCGGTGCGCTGCCCACCCGCGCGGTGAGCGTGAGCTGCATCGGCGTGGAGGACCGCCGGGGCGACGGCGTCTTCGACCGAGAGGTCAGCCAGTTCGGGAACAGCTTCTCCAACGCCACGGCGCTGTTCGAGCTGGCCGACGGCGGCGCGATGCGCACCAACGAGATGCGCCGGGTGGGCTACCCCTCGCACATCCGCGAGTCGCGGTTCCGCTTCTTCGGCACCGAGGCCAGCTTCGAGCAGCTCGCCCACCAGAGCGTGTGGAACGACAAGGAGACGTCCACGGACGTGTCCGCCGACTTCGTCCCGGTCCGGGGCGGGGGCGACGACGCGGACCTCGCCGACGTCGACCCGGCGCTGCGCGAGGCGTTCACCTCGGGCTCCGCGCCGGTGCACGACCGGACGCGGCTGCCCGCCACCTACGCCGACGCGCCGAACGGGCACGAGGGCTCGCACCACTTCCTCGCCGACGACTTCGTGCGCGCCGTGGTCACGGGCGAGCACGCGCCCGTGGACGCCTGGCTCTCCGCGAAGTTCACGGCCCCCGGCATCGTGGCGCACGCGTCGGCGCTGGCCGGTGGCGAGCGCCTGCCGATCCCGGACTTCGGGAGCCGCTCCGCGCGCGACTGAGCACCACCCGCGGCCCGGCGTCGTCCCCGACGCCGGGCCGCACCGCACTGTCCGAGCACTGCTTGCAACGACGCAAGGAGGAACCTGATGGCTGCACCGACCGCGCCACCCGTACCGACCGTCCGACGGTCGGGCCGCCGGGACGACACCCGGCTCGCCCTGCTCTTCATCCTGCCGGCCAGCATCGGCCTGCTGGTCTTCTACTTCTGGCCGCTGGTCCGCGGCATCTGGCTGAGCTTCACGTCGTGGGACCTGCTCAGCCCGGCCCAGTTCGTGGGCCTCGACAACTACCGCGAGATGGTCGCGGACCCGGTGTTCTGGAACGCCGTCCGCGTGACGCTGCTCTACGTGGTCATCAACATCGGGCTGCAGACGGTCGTGGCCCTGGTGATCGCCGTGCTGATGCAGCGGCTCAGCCGCTCCACGCTGCTGCGCTCGCTGGTGCTCGCCCCGTACCTCGTGTCCAACGTGGTCGCCGCCCTGGTGTTCCTGTGGATCCTCGACTACCAGCTCGGCATCGGGAACCAGCTGCTGGAGTGGGTCGGGCTCGACCGCATCGGGTTCTTCACCGACGAGACCTGGGCCATCCCGACCATCGCCGCGGTGAACGTCTGGCGGCACATGGGCTACACCGCGCTGCTGATCTTCGCCGGCCTGCAGACCATCCCGCCCACCATGTACGAGGCGGCCCGGGTCGACGGCGCGTCGGAGCTGCGGATGTTCTTCCGCATCACGGTGCCGCTGCTGCGTCCGATCCTCGGGCTGGTGCTGATCATCTCCGTGATCGGGTCGTTCCAGGTGTTCGACACCGTGGCGGTCACCACCAACGGCGGTCCGGTGGACGCCAGCCGGGTGCTGCAGCTCTACATCTACGACAAGGCGTTCGCCCAGTTCGACTTCGGGTACGCGTCCGCACTGAGCGTGGCCATGCTGCTGATCCTGGTGGTGGTCACCTTCTTCCAGTACCGCGTGACGCGGGCCGGCCAGACGGACCTGAACTAGGAGGGCGGAGACCATGACCGGGACCACGACGGCGCCAGCCGAACCGACGACCACCGGGGTGTCCGCCCCGCCGCCCGCGGCGGCCGTGCGCCGCCGACGCCGCCCACCCAGCGTCGGCCGCGTGCTGGCCTGGGTGGTGATGATCCTGCTGCTGCTCATCACGCTGTTCCCCTTCTACTGGATCCTGCGCACGGCGCTGTCCAGCAACGGGGCCCTGTACGCCAACTCCACGTCCCTGCTGCCCGCCGACTTCAGCTGGGGCGGGTTCGAGCGGGTCTTCGGCCTCCAGACCACCGAGGAGGCCATCGCGCAGGGCGGCTCGGGCGCGTCCATCGACTTCTGGCTCTACCTGCGCAACTCGGTGATCGTGGCCACGGTGGTCACCGTCTGCCAGGTGTTCTTCTCCGCGATGGCCGCGTACGCGTTCTCCCGGCTGCGCTGGCGGGGCCGCAACGTCGTCTTCGGCGTCTTCCTGCTGTCGCTGATGGTGCCGGTGATCTTCACCCTGCTGCCGAACTTCATCCTGATCCGGGACCTGGGCCTGATCGACACGCTGCTCGGCATCATGCTCCCCGGGCTGTTCATGACGCCGTTCGCGATCTTCTTCCTGCGGCAGTTCTTCATGAACGTCTCCACCGAGGTGGAGGAGGCCGCGCTCATCGACGGCGCCAGCAAGGTGCGGGTGTTCTTCGCGCTCATCATCCCGATGTCGGTGGGGCCCATCGCGACGATCTCGATCCTGACCTACATCGGGTCGTGGAACGACTACTTCTGGCCGCTGATGGTCTCGTACACCGACGAGTCCCGGGTGCTCACCGTGGCGCTGGGCAACTTCACCGCGCAGACCCCGCAGACGGGGCCGGACTGGGCCGGGCTGATGGCCGCGACCCTGGTGGCGGCGCTGCCGATGATCCTGCTCTTCCTCGCGTTCGCGAAGCGGATCGTCAACTCCATCGGCTTCAGCGGGATCAAGTGAGGGGCAGACCATGAATCACGCACGTCGGACGACGGCCACCCTGACCGCGGCGCTCACCGCCGGCACCCTCGTCCTGGCCGGGTGCGCGAGCCCCGCCGAACCGGGCGCCGCCGAGGGCTCGGTCACCCTGGACTACTGGCTGTGGGACGCGAACCAGCTGCCCGCCTACCAGCGCTGCGCGGACGCCTTCGAGGAGGAGAACCCCGACCTGCAGGTGCGGATCAGCCAGTACGGGTACGACGACTACTGGCGCAAGCTCACCGCGGCGTTCGTGGCCGGGGCGGGTCCGGACGTCTTCACCGACCACCTCACCCAGTACCCGGGCTTCGCCCAGAAGGGCCTGCTCCGCGACCTGAACACCCTGGACGCCACGGCCGACGTCGACTACGGCGAGTTCCAGGAGGGGCTCCCGGACCTGTGGGTGGGGCAGGACGGCGGGCAGTACGGCATGCCGAAGGACTTCGACACCGTCGCGCTGTTCTACGACACGAACGTGATCGAGGAGGCCGGGTTGGGCCCGGAGGACCTGGAGGGCCTCGACTGGGACCCCCAGGACGGCGGCAGCTTCGAGAAGCTGCTCGCCCACCTCACCGTCGACGAGAACGGGGTCCGCGGCGACGAGGAGGGCTTCGACCCCGACAACGTCGCCGTCTACGGTCTGGCCTCGAACGGAGCGGGCGGCACCGCCGGGCAGACCACCTGGTCCTGGCTGGCGGGCGCGACCGGCTGGAAGTTCACCGACAAGGACGTGTGGGGCACGGAGTACCACTTCGACGACCCGCGGGTGCAGGACTCCCTGGAGTGGCTGTTCGGCCTGGTGGAGAAGGGGTACATGGCGCCGTTCGAGGAGGTCGGCACGGAGCCCAACCCGCAGCAGGCGCTCGGCTCGGGCCGGGCGGCGATCTCCGCGAACGGGTCCTGGATGCTCGGCACCTACGCCAACCTGGAGGGCGTGGACCTGGGGATCGCCTCCCTGCCGAGCGGCCCGGTGGGCCACCCGGTGTCGATGTACAACGGCCTCGCGGACTCGATCAGCGCCCAGTCCGAGGACCCCGAGGAGGCCGCCCGGTGGGTGGAGTTCCTCGGGTCCGACGACTGCCAGCGCATCGTGGGGGAGGCGGGCGTGGTCTTCCCGGCGCGGCCCGCCGGCACCGAGGCCGCGGTCGAGGCGTTCGCCGAGCGAGGCCTCGACGTCTCCGTGTTCACGGACCTCGTGGAGGACGGCAACACCCTGTACTTCCCGGTGACGGACTCGTTCGGCTCCATCGAGGCGATCGTCCAGCCGATCATGGACGAGATCTACATCGGCGACCGCGACGTCTCCACGCTCACGGAGGTGAACGACCGGATCAACGGGCTGCTGAGATGAGTCCGCCCGGGTGGTACGACGTCGTCGCGGCAGGGTCGTGGGGCACGACGACGATCTGCTCCGCGTCCTCGTAGATCACGCGCCCGGGGTCGGCGGCGTCGACGCGGACGCAGTCGATCCCGTGCGCGTGCAGGATCGCCAGGTACGGCGGGACCCGTTCGAGGAGGTGGTGGGCTGTCTCCTTGAACCACGCCGTCGCGTGCGGGTGGACGCCGACGTCGTAGACCGTCGGGTCGACGTCGGTGGGGTTCGTGTAGGCCGCGTCGTACCAGTCGTTGCCGGAGCGCCAGACGGCGTGCTCCTCCGGGGTGAGGAGGCCGCCACGGCCCAGTACGTTCGTGAGGCCGAACACGCCCGTGTGCACGCCGCGCTTGCCGGGGGCCGGGGACTGGAACCGGATGACCATCGGGCCATCCCACCACGGTCCGCCGACGCTACGGTGTGGCCGTGGACAGCCGCTCGCGCAGGAACGTCGTGGAGTTCCGCCTCGCGCCCGACGACGTCTCGGCGATCCGGTTCGGCGTCTCGCCCGGCCACGAGCTGGCGCACGCGGTGCGCGTGCTGGCCCAGCCCGCGTACCACCCGCTGCAGTGGGGGTGGCTCCGCACGGCGCGGGGCCGCGCCCCGGCGCGCCCCCTCGCGCTGCTGACCCTGCTGGTCGGCGCCGACGGGTACCTGCCGGACTTCCTCACCTCCACGCCCGGCTGGGACCTCGGCCCCGACGAGGAGCTCGAACGCCTCCGGGAGGCCGACCTCGGCCCGCTGCGGGTCGACCTGCTCAAGCGCGTCGACCGCACCGACGGCGCGGACCGGCGGCTGCTGCAGGCCCTCGCCGACGACCCGGCGCACGCCCGCGGCCTCGCCGTCGACGCCTGGCGGCAGGTGTGGGACGCGGTGCTCGCGCCGTCGTGGCGGCAGCTCGAGCGGATCCTGCGCGCGGACATCGGCGCCCGCTCCCGCCGTGTGACGACGCACGGGCTGGGCACGATGGTCGAGACCCTGCACGAGGCCGTGGCCTGGGCCCCCGACGCGGTGCACGTGCGACTGCGGCTGCACGGCGAGGTGCTCGACTGCGCGGGCAGCGGCCTGGTGCTGGTGCCGTCCGTGATGGCGCCGCGCTGCTCGGTGGTCACCGAGCCGCCCGCGCAGCCGACGCTCTTCTACCCGGCGCTGGGGATCTCCGAGCGGTGGTCCGACGGCGCCCCGGACCAGTCCGGGGCGCTCGCGGACCTGCTCGGGGCGGGACGGGCGGGCGTGCTGCTCGCGCTGCGCGGCCCGCTGTCCACGAGCGAGGTCGCCGCTGCCGGCGGGCTCGCCGTGTCGACGGCGTCGCACCACCTGGGGCTGCTGCGCGCCGCGCGGCTGGTCGACTCGCGCCGCGACGGCCCGCGGGTCCTGCACGAGCGCACGCCGCTGGGGGAGGCGCTGGTCGGGGGCTGACCGCCCGGCGGCGCGGCGTGGACCGCGCGATAGGTTCGCCCGATGCGTCGTCCCGCCCCTCAGCCCTCGTCGTCCGTCGCGCGCGTGCCGGGGTTCCGGCCGTTGCTCGCGATGTCGGCACTGGGCTTCTCGGGGTACGCGCTGCTGCTGCCGGCGGCGCCGCTGTGGGCGGTGCACGGCGGCGCGGGCGAGGGCGGCGCCGGGCTCGTCAACGCGGTGCTCATGCTCGCCACCGTGCTCACGCAGACCACGGTGCCGTGGCTGCTGCGCCGGGTGGGCTGGCGGCTCACGATGACGGCCGGCGTGGTGCTGCTCGGCGCGCCGTCGTTGCTGTTCATGGCCACGGACCAGCTCGGGTGGCTGCTCGGGCTCTCGGCGGTGCGCGGCATGGGGTTCGCCGTGCTGACCGTCTGCGGGTCGAGCGCCGTGGCCGCCCTGGTGGACGGGCCGCGGCACGGCCGCGCGATCGGGCTGTACGGGCTGTCGATCGCGTTCCCGCAGCTGGTGCTGGTCCCCAGCGCCGCGTGGATCGCCGAGACGCTCGACTTCCGCGTGGTCTTCGCGCTCGGCGCGCTGCCCGTGCTCGCCGTGCCGTTCGCCGTCCTGCTCGGCCGGTGCCTCGACGGCGACGCCGCGCGCGCCGGGCGGCCCGTCGACGACGGCGGGCCGGGGCGCGGTCGCGTCCTTCTCGCGCTGGTCATGCCGTCGCTCGTGCTGCTCGCGGTGACGACGCCCGGCGGCGCGCTGCTGACGTTCGCGCCGCAGTTCGCCGGGGGAGCGGGCGCGGCGGTGGCGGGGCTGCTCGGCTTCACTGCCGCGACGGCGCTGTCCCGCTGGGGCGTGGGCGGCCTCGCCGACCGGTTCGGCCCGCGCGTCTTCCTCGCGCCGCTGCTCGCGTTCTGCGCCGCCGGGCTGGGGGTGTGCGCGGGGGCGATCGCCGACGGCGGCCCCCGCCCGGTGCTCCTCGTGCTGGGGATGACCATGGTCGGCGTCTCCTACGGCAGCCTGCAGAACCTCACCCTCGTCGCCGCGTTCGCGGCCGTGCCCGCGCGCCAGCACAGCACCGCCAGCGCCGTGTGGAACATCGGGTTCGACGCCGGCACCGGGCTCGGCTCCCTGGTCGTCGGCTTCATCGCCGCGGGGACGTCGTTCTCCGTCGGGCTGCTCACCACCGCCGTGGTGTGCGTCGTGGCCGCCGTCGCCGTGGTGCTCACCCGACCCTCGCGCTGACGACGTCCGCCTGGTGCACGATGGGTGAGGACACCGACACGCGACGAGCGGAGGCCGAGATGGGCACGAAGCAGGAGATCCAGCACGGGAAGGCGGGCCGCGGCCGGAAGCGGGGGCCGGGGCTGTTCCAGCTGATCATGGTCGGCCTGGTCGTCGCGGCCGTCACCAAGGAGCTCCAGAAGGACAAGGAGGACCGCACCTGGCACGGCACCGTCGCCGGGTTCGTCCCCTACGAGTTCCGCATCCCGACCATCGAGCGCATCCGCGAGCGCGTCTGGGACCCGGAGGGCGAGCACCTCCTCAGCCCGCACGTCTTCGGCGTGGGCTGGACGGTCAATGTCGGGCGCATCGTCGAGCTCGTGCGCCGCAGGGTCGACGACGCCCGCGAGGACAGCCCGGCCTGACGGCCCGCGGTCACCGGTCGCCGACGTCGTCCCTCGCCGTACGACACGCGTACCGCCCGCCCGGTGGACGCGCTGCCGCGACGCGTCGGCCCGTCAGGCCGGGGCGTCCAGCCACGACCGGCCGACGAGCGCGGTGGACGATCGGGGGAGACGAGGGGCGCCGCCGTCGGCGAGCGTGCGGCACGCTCGCATCACGGCGCTGAAGTCCGACGGCGCTCTCGTGTCCCCCTCCATGCTGCCGCCGTCGGGGTACCAGGTGGCCTTCCAGCCCTTGCCCACCAGCAGGACGAACGGGCCGGTGACGATGCTGAGGACGTCGTCGTCGATCGCCTCCAGGAGGCCCGCCGACCCGAAGTCGCAGGCGTCGCAGCCGCAGTCGGGAACGCCGTGGTCGATCCGGTGGTCGGGGTCCTGCACTGCGAGGTGGAGGAAGTCCGGCGCGTCCCCGTGCTCCGTGGAGCCGGCGTCCTGCTCCAGCAGCACGAGCGGCAGCGTGCCGGGCACGGGGGAGACGATGCGCACGCCGCGCGCGAACCCGTGCCGCTCCGTGGTGACGGGGCCGAGGCGCTCGACGACGACGCCCGGCAGCGCGCCGAGCACCTCGGTCCACGCATGGGCGCGGCCGTGCACCACCCGGTACTTGTGCAGGTCGGAGACCCGGGAGTACTCCTCGTCGCGCGGCTCCACGCCCTCGGCCCGGGGCGGCGCCCAGGACGGCAGGCCGAGGCGGTCGTAGGCGTCCGCCACCCGGGCCCGCAGGACGTCGGGGCTCACGGCGCGTCGAGGGCGCGGACGACGAGCCCCTGCGCGAGCGTGCCGAACGCGCCGCGTTCGTCGTGCAGCACGCTGGACGTGAGGCCGGCACCGGTCGCGCCGAAGACGACGCTCGTGTCGAGGCCCAGCCACCCGCCCTCGGGCGCGCGGTGCAGGTGCGCCGAGAGGTCGACGTTGGGAAAGGCGACGCGGCGCGGGTCGGCGCGCACCGTCATGCCGTTCGCGAGGTCGAACAGCCCGACGGTGCGGGCGAGCGGGCTCACGTCCTCGTCCTCGACGAGCGCGTGCCCGGTGCGGACCCAGACGTGCCCGCGGCCCGGCCCGGCGAGGGCGCGGCGCACGTCGATCGACTCGACGAAGCCGCCCGGCCAGTCCGCCGCGGGGTCCCAGGCGGGGGTCGCGTCGGGGCCGGGCAGCGGCGCGGGCGCGCCCCCGGCGAGCGGCGTCGTGTCGCCGACGGCGGCGAGCCACGCGCGCAGCGTCACCACCGTGCGGCCGGCGCAGGCCACCGACGCCTCGACCAGCTCGACGCCGCGCCCGGGGCGCAGCACGCGGACGTCGGCGGCCATCTCCTCGAGGCGGTAGGGGCCCCAGATGTCGAACGTCAGCCGCGTGGCGGCCAGGTCCTCGCGGCCCCGCTTCTCGCGGTCCGCCTCCACCAGGTGGGTGAGCAGCCCGAGCGTGGGAGCCACGTGCTGCTCGTCGGTCTTCCAGGCGCCGCCGACGTGCTCGGTGGGCTGGAACGTCGTCGCGCCGGTGCGGCGGAAGTAGGCCATGGGTCGTCCGTCCTTCGTGGGGAGTGCCGGCCATCCTGCCAGGCCGTCACGGCGGTGCCCGGCTCAGCGCGCGGGCGCGGACCCCACGAGGACCAGGGGCCGGCTGGGCAGCGGCTCGAGGCCGAAGCGTCGGTAGACCGCGGCGTGCCGGGTCGTGGCGGCGACGGTCCCCACCGTCTCGTGCGGAGCGACGACATCGCCGACGTGTCGGGCGACGAGCGCGAGCGCGCCGTCGCGCCCCCGCGACGCGACGGAGTCGACCGTCCAGTCCGCCGCGCGGAACCGCGCTACGTCGGCGCGACGCTGCTCCCGCGACGCCGCCCTCAGGGCGGCGCGCTGGGCGCGGGCCACGGCGGTCCAGGTGCGGGCCGCGGCGAACGCGAGGATCAGGACCGCCGCGGCGAACCAGCCGAGGACCACCACGGCGACGCCGACCGATGCGACGGTCGGCGCGAACGACGCCTGGCCCGCGGCTGTGCCGAGCGCGGCGCCGACGAGGACCGCGACCCCCACCCCGCGGGCGAACATCCCCACCGACGGCCACGGGTTCCGGCGCGTGAGGCGCGCCACGACCGTGCGCTCGTGGTGCACGAAACCGCCGAGGACCACGACGACCGCGACCCACAGCGGCCAGGTCACCGCCGCCACGGTCCTCCGGGCCCGGGCGGGAGCGTTCGTCCAGGCCAGCGTCCATGCGACGGGGGCCACCGCACGCCCCCGCACGGGTTCCATCGCCGGCGCCCAGACGGCGTTCATCCGCATGGCGGGACGGTATCCCGCGCTGTCGCCGTCGCCACCGCCGGGGCCGGGTGAACTCAGCCCGCCCGGCCCGTCGCGACGCCCGGGGCGTCCTCGCCGGCGCCCCACGACGCCAGCAGCCGCAGTCGCTCGGCGGACGGCGACCCGGGCTCCGCGGTGTACACGAGCAGCACCTGGCCGGGCTCGGCGGTGATGGCGAGCTCCTCGAACGCGAGGGTCAGCTCGCCGACCACGGGGTGGCGGAACCGCTTGGTCCCGGTGCCGTGGATGCGGACGTCGTGCGCGGCCCAGAGCGTGCGGAACGTCTCGCTGCGCGTGGACAGCTCGCCCACCAGGTCCTGGAAGGCCTTGTCGTGGGGGTTGCGTCCCGCCTCCGCGCGCATCACGCCCACGCACATCTGCGCGAACAGGTCCCAGTCGGGGTAGAAGTCGCGGGCCGCCGGGTCGAGGAACTGGAAGCGCGCGAGGTTGGGCGTGCGACCGCCGTCGCCGATGACGGGGGCGTAGAACGCGCGGCCCAGGGCGTTGGTCGCGAGCAGGTTCTGCCGCGGGTCGCGGACGAACGCGACGCCGTCGGTGATCGCCTCCAGCGCCCACTGCAGGCTCGGGCGAGGGCCCGCCGGCCGGGTGGCACGGCCGCGCGAGCGCCCCGACGTCGGGATGCCGTCGGCCGCCCGCGCGAGGTCGAGGAGGTGCGCCCGCTCGGCGTCGTCCAGGTTGAGGGCCCGCGACACGGCGTCGAGCACCGACGCGCTCGCGCCCGCGATCGCGCCGCGCTCGAGCTTCGCGTAGTACTCGACGCTGACCCCGGCCAGCATCGCCACCTCGCTGCGCCGGAGGCCGGGCACCCGGCGGTTCGAGCCCCCGGGCAGACCCGCCTCGTCGGGGGTGACCTTGGCGCGGCGCGACATGAGGAACTCGCGCACCTCCGCTCGGTTGTCCATACCGTCAGGCTAGGCACGGACACCGCGCCGCGGCGGCCGTGATGGGTGTACTGCCGGTACACGGTTCGTCAGGGACTCCCGCCGGGCGGGCGGGGGACGGACGCTGGGTGCCATGCCCGCGCCCGCCCTGCTGCTCCTCTTCACGGTCTTCGGCCCGATCTCGATGGACCTGTACCTCCCCGCGCTGCCCGCCCTCACCGCGGACCTCGGGGCGGCGACGTCGGTCGCCCAGCTCACGGTGACCGCCTGCCTCGTGGGGCTCGCCCTCGGGCAGCTGGTCGCGGGCCCGCTGTCCGACCGGTACGGGCGGCGCGGCGTCCTGCTGGTCGGCGTCGTCGCGTACGTCGGGACGTCGGCGCTGTGCGCGGTCAGCCCCACCGTGGAGCTGCTGATCGGCGCCCGCTTCGTGCAGGGCCTCGCGGGCGGCGTCGGCATCGTCATCGCGCAGGCCGCGGGGCGTGACGTCTACGACGGCGACGCCCTGATCCGCTTCTACGGCCGCCTCACCGTGGTCGGCGGGCTCGCCGCGATCGTCGGCCCGCTGCTGGGCGGGCAGCTGAACACCGTCACCGACTGGCGCGGGCTGTTCGTCTTCCTCGCGGCCGCGGGCGCGGCCATCCTCGTCGCCGCGCTCGTCGCGTTTCCCGAGACGCTGCCCGCCGAGCGCCGCACGGCCGGCGGCTTCGTCCAGATCGGTCGGGACTTCCGCGTGCTGCTGTCCGACCGGGTCTTCGTCGGCGCCGTCCTGCACCAGGGGTTCATGTACGCGGCCCTGTTCGCGTACCTGTCCGGCGCGACGTTCGTGCTGCAGGGCATCTACGGCCTGTCCCCGCAGGGGTACGCGCTCGCGTTCGGCCTCAACTCCGCCGGCTTCATGGCCTGCGGGTTCCTCGCGGGCCGGGCCGCGGAGCGCTGGAGCGTGCCCGGCACCCTCGCCGTCGGCACCGGGCTCGCTGGCCTCGGCGCGCTCGGGCTGCTGGTGTCGGGCCTGACGACGACGCCGCTGTGGGTCGTCGTCGTGTCGCTGCTGGCCCTCGCGAGCGGCGTGGCCACGACCTCCCCGCCCGCGACGACGCTCGCTCTCGTCGGCTACCCGCGGCTCGCGGGCACGGCGTCGTCCCTGCTCGGCATGGTCCGCTTCGGCTTCGGCGGCATGGCCGCCCCGCTGGTCGGGCTCGCCGGCGCCGCGACGATCCTGCCCCTGGGCCTCGTCACCGTCGTCGCCGTGGCGCTCGCCGCGGCCGTCGCCACCTCCGCCGCCACCTCCGCCGCCCGCCGGCGTACCCCGATCCGCTACTGAGTCACACCAACGAACGGAGCACCACCATGCGTGGAGTCGTCCTGCACGCCCCCGGCGACGTGCGCGTCATCGAGCGCGAGGACCCCCGGATCATCGAGCCCACCGACGCGATCATCCGCGTCACCGCCACCTGCATCTGCGGGTCCGACCTGTGGCCCTACCGCGGCGTCGAGGACGTCCACGACGCCGTCATGGGCCACGAGTACGTGGGCGTCGTCGAGGAGATCGGCGCCGACGTGAAGACCATCAAGGTCGGCGACTTCGTCGTCGGCTCCTTCTGGGCGTCGGACAACACCTGCGAGATCTGCGAGTCCGGCTACCAGGCCTACTGCGTGCACCGGGTGCTCATGGGCACCCTCGGCACCCAGTCCGAGCGGGCCCGCATCCCCCTCGCGGACGGCACGCTCGTCGCGACGCCCGGCATGCCCGACGCCGACCTCGTGCCGTCGCTGCTCGCCGCCTCCGACGTCCTGGGCACGGGCTGGTTCGCGGCCGTCGCCGCCGAGGCGGGCCCCGGCAAGACGGTCGCCGTCGTGGGCGACGGAGCGGTCGGGCTGCTCGGCATCCTCGCCGCGAAGCAGCTCGGCGCCGAGCGCATCATCGCGATGTCCCGGCACGCCGACCGGCAGGCGCTGGCCCGCCGCTTCGGCGCCACCGACATCGTGGAGGAGCGCGGCGACGCGGGCGTGGCCCGCATCAAGGAGCTGACCGGCGGGCTCGGCGCGCACTCCGTGATCGAGGCCGTCGGCACGCAGGAGTCGATGATGCAGGCCGTGCACTCGACCCGCCCGGGCGGCCACATGGGCTTCGTGGGCGTCTCCCACGACGTCGCGCTGCCCGGCGACGACATGTTCATGGCCGGCATCCACCTGCACGGCGGGCCCGCGCCCGTGCGCCGCTTCCTGCCCGAGCTGATCCGCCTGATCTGGGACCGCGAGATCGACCCGGGCCAGGTCTTCGACCTCACGCTGCCCCTCGAGAGGGCGGCGGAGGGCTACGCGGCCATGGACGAGCGCCGCGCCACCAAGGTGCTGCTCACCGTCTGAGCCGGCCGGCGCTCAGGCCTTCGCGGGCGTGAGCACCAGCGTGCCGGCGAGGCCGAGCATCATCCCGCCGCCGGTGGCGCGGACGGCGGACAGCCGGCGCGGCGACCGCGCGAACCAAGCGCGCGCCGTGCCGGCCAGCACCGCCCAGGTGCCGTCGAGCACCAGCGCGATGAGCGTGAACACCAGGCCCAGCACGAGCATCTGCAACGGCACGGCGCCGGCGTGGAAGTCGACGAACTGGGGGAGCGCGGCGACGAAGAACACGATCGTCTTGGGGTTGGTCGCGCCGACGACGAAGCCCTGCCGCAGGGTGGTCCACGACGACGCGGGACGCACCCGCGGGTCGACCGCGACGTCGGCGCCCTCGCGGCGGTGCCGGATCGCCTGGACCCCGAGGTACCCCAGGTAGGCGGCGCCGAGCAGCTTGACCACCGTGAACACGGCGACCGACTGCGCCACGACCGAGCCGACGCCGAGCGCCACCAGGGTGATCGGCACCAGCGACCCGAGCTCGTTGCCGACCACGCTCAGCAGCCCGCCCCGTCGACCGAGCGACAGCGACCTGCCGATCACGAACAGCACGCTCGGCCCCGGGATCGCGACGAGCACGACCGAGGCGAGCGCGAAGGCGAGGAGCGACTCGACGGGCGGCACGGGCTCAACCTAGCCCCGCACCGGGCCCGGAGGAACCCGGGCGCCGCGGTGCGGGGCGGGGGGTCGGCAGGACGGTGGGCTGGATGCCAGGAACGAGGCGGTCCATCATCCGCAGCAGGCTCGGGGCCTGGTAGACCTCCGAGCGCCGGAACCGGCCGCCGGACGGTTCCAGGATCTGGGCGTCGAGCAGGTTGTCGATCACCTTCCGGGCCGTGACCCCGGATGTTCCGAGGGCCCGCTGGAGGTAGCGGGCGGTGACGACCGGTTGTTCGGCAAGGATGCGCAGGGCGTCGTGCACCTTCGAGTCGGAGCGGAATCGGGACACCTGCCCGGCCCAGTCGTGCTGCACCTCGGCAGCCTCGGTCAGGATGCGCTCGGTCTCGTCGCAGGCATCGGCCAGGATGTCGGCGAAGTAGGCGACGAACTGGCTCACCGCCTCGGACCTGTCGGCAGGGTCTCCGTGCCGGAAGTCCGTGAGGCGGCGGACGTACTCGTCGGTGTCCCGGCGCAGCACGACGGACAGAGGGAGCACGCCCCGCTCGAGCACGGCGGCGCGGGCGAGGTAGCCGTGCACGAGCACGCGCCCGGTGCGTCCGTTGCCGTCCTCGTACGGGTGGATCGTCTCGAACTGGGCATGGATCAGCGCTGCCTTGACCAGCGGACTGTCCGGGCTGCGGTTGGCGTAGTCCAGCAGGTCGCCCATGAGCGGCGGCACGCGCTCGGCCGGCGGCGCGACGTAGGAAGCGGTCAGCTTCGACGAACCGCCGATCTGGACGTCGACCTCGCGGTACCCACCCTTGTGCACGTGCGGCGCGATGGCACGGTGGATGTCGTGCACCGACACGTCGTCCCACGGGTCGCGGAGAGATTCCACGCCGTCGCGCACGGAGTTCAGGTTGCCGAGGATGGCGTGGGCGGTGTCGAGCCGGTCGAACTGATGGCCCTCCAGGCCGGGATCCAGGTCCTTGAGCTGGGCGACCATGACGTTCCGAGGAGTCTCGCGCAGCCCTTCCACCCACGAGGAGGAGATGGACTCGGAGCGCACCAGCGTCGCGTAGAGGATCGGCTGAGGTCGAGCGCGGAGCCGCTCGGCGGTGCGGGCGATGCCGGCGGAGACGTCGGTGATGGCCTCCAGAGCGTCGGCGTCCAGCAACGGCGCCATCCGCAGGTCCAACCCGACCGGGAAGTAGCGCCGGTACGCGCCGCCACGCCGGTCGGCCGACCGCATGGCACCGAGGTCAGGTTCCTGAACCTCTCGCACCCACAACGTGCGTTCGTCGGCGGACACGTCAACCCTTCCCTTCACCAAGCCACAGTTAAGCCTAGCGCGCTAGCCTTAACTGTGGCTTGGTGACAGGGTGAAGATCGGGGAACGACCCGTGCCCGAAGAGGATCCGCCGGGCGGCGGCGCGACCGGGCGGGGTGCGCAGCGCGGCGACGCCCGCGGCGGCGACGGCGGGCGTACGCACCAGCGACAGCCCGCGGCGCATCGTGAGCCGCCCGCGGAACCGGGCGCGCAGCGCCGCGCCGTCGTACCGCGAGAGCTCGCGCCTGTCGCCGGTGCGCAGGGCACGGTCGAGGACGTCGGCCGCGTGCGCGGACAGCCGCAGGCACGGGTCGAGGCCGCCCGCCGTGAGGGGCGAGACGGCGCCCGCGGCGTCGCCCACGAGCAGGCCGCGCGGCCCGGCGATCCGGCGCAGCAGCCCGCCCACGGGGATAGGGCCGGCGCGCCGCTCGACGGCGTCGGGCACCGGCGCGCCCGCGAGGCCGGGCGCCGTGGCGGCGAAGCGGCGCAGCGCGTCGCGCAGGCCGTGCGGGTACCGGTCGGGATACCCGGCGACACCCACGTGCGCGTGCTGGCCGTCGTCGAGCACCCACGCGAGGTACCCGGGCGCGAGGCGGGGGTCGAGCACGCAGTGGAAGGCGGGCACGACGCCGGCCCGGTGCGGAACGGAGAAGACCTCCTCCGCCCCGACCAGCAGCTCGCGGTTGCGGTCGAGGCCCAGCTCCCGCGCGACGGCGGACCGGGCGCCGTCGGCCCCGACGACGAACGTCGCGCGCGCCTCGACCGGGCCGCCAGGACCGTGCAGCAGGTGCACGTCGCCGCGCGAGCCGAGGTAGCGGGTGCCGAGCTCGATCCGCACGCCCGCGACGGCGGCCCGCGCGGCCAGCTCCAGGTACAGCGCGGCCATGTCGCCCACGCGGAACTCGTCGTGCCTGCTGTCGAGGGTGACGGGGTCCCGGTGCGACGGCGGGTAGAGCACCATCCGCCGGACCGGCGGCCCGAGGTGCTCGGGCGGCAGGTCGAAGTCCTCCAGCGTGCGGCGCACGAAGATGCCGGTGGTGCGCACGGTGGTGTCGAGGCGGGTACGCCGGTCCGCGAGGACGACGTCGTGCCCGTGCCGCGCGAGCTCCGTCGCCGTCCACAGCCCGGCGAGCCCTGCCCCGACCACGAGCACGTCAGCCCGCATCGTGCGCACCCCCGTCGGGCTCGTCGTCGACCCACTCCAGCAGGTCTCCCGGCTGGCAGCCGAGCACGCGGCACATGGCCTCGAGGGTGGCGAAGCGGACGGCCTTGGCCCGCCCGTTCTTGAGGACGGCGACGTTGGCGGGCGTGAGCCCCACGCGTTCGGCGAACTCGCCCACGCTCAGCTTGCGCCGGGCGAGCTCCACGTCGAGGCGGACGACGATCGGCATCAGATCACCCCGTCGAGGTCGGTGCGCAGCTCGGTGGCCTGGCGCAGGAGCGCGCGCAGCACCACCATCAGCAGCCCGACGGCGGCGCCCACGAGCAGCACCCCGAGCAGCAGCGCTGCCAGCCCCGCCAGCCCTTCCGCGGCGACGAGCAGCGCGAAGGCCACCAGCACGAGCAGCCACGCCCCGGCCACGGCGGCCACGATGCCGTTGACCCAGACCATCGCGTGGTCGGAGAAGATCCGGTCGTCGCGCACCATCGTCAGCAGCCGCCACGTGCACACGATGACCGCCTCGACGCAGGCGAGGCCGACGACGGCGAGCACGAGGAGCGGCCAGCGTAGGGGAGCGAGGTCGGGGGACTCGTCGGCCATCCGCGCGAACGCGGCGGGCAGCACGGCGAACTGGGTGGCGACGAGGGCGGCGAAGACGGCGACGAGCAGGCCGCGGAGCGGTCCGACGAGGCGCTGGGTGCGGGACATGGCGACGAGAGTGCCGCCCTTACCTATCGAAAGTCAATAGGTATCGATCGCTTCGCAGTGTCTCCGCAGGATCTCCCCGCGGTCAGTCGTCGCCCTCGAACAGCCCGCCGTCGAGCAGCCAGTGGTAGCGCAGGCGCAGCGCGCGCTCGGTGCTCGCCAGGATCGTCGCGACCAGGAGCGCGACGTTGAGGCCCGCGGGCAGCCGGACCGGCGAGGTGAACGCGCCGAACCGCTCGGCGACGGGCGGGACCTGCGAGATCTGCTCGACGATCTGCGGGACGCCGAGCACCAGCGCGACCGCGAGGACGACCCAGGCGACCGCCCCGATGCCGCGGCTCAGGCCGGGGCGGTCGCGCTCCAGGCGGGCGCGGCGCCCCTCGGCGGAGGCGGGGTCGGGCGCGAGCTGGCGCTCGCGGCCGTCGGGGGTCACGTAGTGGCAGCGGCGGAGCCCGTAGCTGCTGGTGGCCACCTGGACGACGCCGCCGGTGACGGGGAGCTCGGCGGGGAGCCGCGACGTGGCGGCGTGCACGCCGTCGCGGTAGAGCCGGGCCCGCACGTCGCCGTCGTCGGAGTCGCCCCAGAGCCGCACGTCGACCGACCACCGCTCGGGCACGCCGCCGTCGCCCACGAGGTCCAGGTGGAAGAGGGCGCGGGACAGCGGCTGCCACCACCGGAAGCGCTGCAGGGCGTGCCCGTCCCCGGGCCTGATCCGGCGCGCGGCGCGCCGACGTCTGCGGTCCGAGAACATCCCCGGCAGCGTAGCCGGGCCCGCGACCCGTGGCCCGTCGGGCACGACGGGTGCACGATGGCTCGCGTGAGCACGCCCGAGACGCCGCCGCGGTCCCGCCTGGTACGCATGGCCGCCCGCGACCCGCACGAGCCGGGCCGCACCGCGAGCCCGCTGGAGCTGTTCTTCGACCTGGTCTTCGTGGTCGCGGTGAGCGTCGCGTCCGTCCAGCTGCACCACGCCCTCACGGAGGGGCACGTCGGGAGCGGGCTGCTGTCGTACGGGATGGTGTTCTTCGCGATCTGGTGGGCGTGGATGAACTTCACCTGGTTCGCCACGTCGTTCGACACCGACGACTGGCTCTACCGCGTGCTGACGATCGTGCAGATGTCGGGCGTGCTCGTGCTCGCCGCGGGGATCGAGAGCGTGTTCGTCGACGGCGACTTCACCGTCGTCGTCGCCGGGTACGTCCTCATGCGCGTGGCGATGATCGCGCAGTGGCTGCGCGCGTCCGGCACGGACGGACCCACCCGCGCCGCGACGCGCGCCTATGCCGCGGGCATCGCCGTCGTCCAGCTCTGCTGGCTGGCCTTCCTCGCGCTGCCCCCGGGCTGGCAGGGCGCGGCGTGGGTCGTGCTCGCCGCGGCCGAGCTGGCCGTCCCGGTGGTCGCCGAGCGCCGCGGCCGCACCCCTTGGCACCCGCACCACATCACGGAGCGGTACGGCCTGTTCACCCTGATCCTGCTCGGCGAGAGCCTGCTCGCGTCGTCCAACGCGATCATCGAGGCGCTGCACGACGAGCAGGACCTCGGGTCCCTGATCTCGATCGCCGTGCTGACCGTCGTCGTGACGGCCGCGCTGTGGTGGATCTACTTCTGGCCCCCGCACCACCGCGCGCTGGGGGAGGACGCCCGCCTGTCGCGGTCGCTGCGCTACGGCTACGTGCACTACTTCGTCTTCGCCGCCGCGGGCGCGTTCTCCGCCGGCATCGAGGTGGAGATCGACGCGCTCACCGGGCACACCGCGCTGTCCGACGTCGGGGCGTCGTTCACGGTCACGATCCCCATCGCCGTGTTCGTGCTGGGCGTCTGGTGGCTCGCCATCCGTGACAACGCCGACCGTGTCGTCAACACGGTGGTCCCGGTGGGCGCGCTGCTGGTGCTGTGCGACCCCGTGATCCCGGTGCCCGTCACCCTCACCGCCCTGATCATGGTGGTGATCGTCGTGGTGCTGGTGCTGCACCCGCCGCTCAGCGCGACGCGACCTCCGCGAGCAGGTCGGCGGCAGGGGCCGGGTGCACCAGCCATCCCAGGTGGCTCGAGCTGAGGTCGCGCACGTCGTACGGGTTGTCGGGGGTCAGCGCGTCGCCCTCGCGGATCATCCGGTCCTGCATGGCGAGCGGCATGCTCGCGTCGTGGGTGAGCCGCACGAAGGTGCGCGGCAGGGTGCCCCACGTGGCGGCCTGCGCCCGGTCGTCCGAGGTGCCGACGTCGAGGTTCTCGTCAGGCTGGAAGCTGTTGAGGAAGGTGCGGAACTCGTCGTCGGTGCCGTCGGCGAGGAACGCGGCCTTGAGGCCGGCGAGCACGTCCGGGTCGGCGGTGCGGAAGTTGCAGCGCAGCAGGCCGACGTCGGCGGGGTTCGCCGCCGCGGCGCCGGCGACCGCCGCCGGGTCGAAGGACGCCATCTCCGGCTCGGCGTAGTAGTCGCCCACGTCGAGGTCCACCGGTGCCCACGCCGACACGTACACGAGCCGGTCGACGAGGTCGGGGCGGGCGTTCGCGACCGCGGTCACGGTGACGCCGCCACGGCTGTGCCCGACGAGGACCACGGGCCCGTGCTCGCGCACCCGCTCGAGCACCCCGATCACGTGCGCGGCGTTGTCCGCGAGGGTCACGCCCTTGATCGCGCCGGGCGCCGTCGCGAGCCCGGCGAGATCCTGCGGCGCCTGGTACTCCACCGGGAACGTGGCCGCGAACCCGTGGCCGGGGAGGTCGACGGCGAGCGAGCGGAGGCCCCGCAGGGCGAGCTCCGCCTGCAGCGGCGCGAACGAGAAGGAGTTGGCGAAGGCGCCGTGGACCAGCACGAGAGTCGGATTCACGAAAGGGACGATAGCGACTTCCCGGTCGGCTGCCACCGGTGTCGGGCGGGCCGGGAGCACTGTGTACGATCGTACGCATGACGACCGACCACTTCGCCGGTGACTCGCGCACGAACCACGAGCGCATGATCGCCGGTGACCTGTACATCGCGGACGACCCGGAGATCGAACGACGCGCCCAGCGCGCCGCCCGGCTCCAGGACGAGTACGCCCGGACCGCGCCGGGCGACCCGGCGGCCGCCGGGTCGATCCTCGCCGACCTGCTCGGCACACTGGGGGAGGGCGCGGTGGTCCGGCCGCCGCTGTTCGTGGACTACGGGGAGAACCTCCACGTCGGCGCGCGCACGTTCGTCAACTACCACCTCACCGCGCTGGACGTGGCGCCGATCGTCATCGGCGAGGACTGCCAGATCGGCCCCAACGTGCAGCTCCTGACCCCGACGCACCCCGTCGAGCCCACGCCGCGCCGCGACAAGCTGGAGGCCGCGAAGCCCATCACGCTGGGCGACAACGTGTGGCTCGGTGGTGGTGTCATCGTCTGCCCGGGCGTCACCATCGGCGACAACTCGGTGATCGGAGCGGGCTCCGTCGTCACGCGTGACGTCCCGGCGAACGTGGTCGCGGTGGGCAACCCTGCGCGCGTGGTCCGCAGCATCGAGGAGGACGCCCCGCGTGGCTGAGCGCCGCGCACGCCGGACCGACCCTGGGCGGCGCGACCGGATCATCGACGCCTGCCTCGACGTCGTCGTCGCCGCGGGCGTAAGCGGGACGTCGCACCGCCGGGTCGCCCAGGCGGCGGACGTGCCGCTCGGCTCCATGACCTACCACTTCACCGGCATGGACGAGCTGTTGCGCGAGGCGTTCACCCGGTTCGCGCACGCGGGGAGCGACGAGTTCGAGCGACGACTCGCGGGCGCCACCAGCCCCGACGAGGCGCGGGCGGCGGTGGTCGGCCTCGTCACCGACCTGTCCACCACCCGCCGCGACCTCGTGCTCACCCACGAGCTGTACACGCTCGCGGCGCGCGAGCCGTCGTTCCGCGACATCACGAACGCATGGATGGCGCGGTCGCGCCGTGCGCTCGAACGACACTTCGACCCGACGACGGCCCGCCTGCTCGATGCACTCGTCGAGGGCCTCGTCCTGCACCGCGCCCTCGACCGTCCAGACGAGCGGGGCGACGGGGGGCCGCACGACGCCGGCCTGGTGGCCGACGCCGTCGAGAGGATCACCCGTGCCTGACCCGAACCGCCGCCGCCTGTCGCTGTTCTCGCTGACGCTGCTCGTCGGGCTCGGCATGTCGTCCTGGATCACGCGCACGCCCGACGTCCGGGACGCGCTCGGCGCCTCCACGGCGGGGATGGGGCTGGTCCTCTTCGGGCTGTCCGTCGGCTCGATGACGGGCGTGCTGTCGGCGGGGCCCGTCGTGCGCCGCCGGGGCGCCCGCCCGGTGATCCTCGTCGGCTCCCTCCTGGTGGTGGCCGGCGTCGTGGTCATCGGCCTGGCCGCCGCCGCGGGCCTCGCGGCGGGGGCGTTCGCCGGCCTGCTGCTCGTGGGCCTGGGCGGCGGGCTCGGCGAGATCGGCCTCAACATCGAGGGCGCGGCCCTCGAGGTCGAGTCCGGGCGGCCGGTGCTGCCCGCCCTGCACGGCAGCTTCAGCCTCGGCACCGTGGTCGGCGCCCTCGTGGGCATCGCGCTCACGGCGCTGGACTTCCCCGTGGTGTGGCACCTGCTCGCGATGGCGGCGGTCATGGCCGCGCTCGTGGCCTGGGCGATGCCGGGCATCCCGGCGGGCACGGGGCGCGAGGAGGTCCGGGAGGCGGGGGAGAGCGCCCCACGCGAGCGCCGCCCCAGCGTGTGGCGCGACGGGCGCCTGGTGCTCATCGGCGTCGTCGTGCTCGCGATGGCGTTCGCGGAGGGTGCCGCCAACGACTGGCTGCCCCTGCTCATGGTCGACGGCCACGGGATGTCGGCCACGCACGGGTCGCTGGTCTATGCCGGCTTCGCCGCGGCGATGACGGTGGGCCGGTTCGCGGGCGGGCCGGTGGTCGAGCGGTTCGGCCGCGCCGCGGTGCTGTCCGTGAGCGCCGTGTGCGCGATCGCCGGCATCCTCGCCGTGGTGTTCGCGCCGAGCCCGGTGGTGGCGGGCGTCGCGGTGGCGCTGTGGGGCCTCGGGGCCTCGCTCGGGTTCCCGGTCGCGATCTCCGCGGCGGGCGACGACCCGGAGCGCGGCGCCGAGCGCGTCAGCGCCGTCGCCACCAGCGGCTACCTCGCGTTCCTCGTGGGCCCGCCGCTGCTCGGCTTCCTCGGCGAGCACCTGGGGCTGCGGCTCGCGATGCTCGCCGTCGTCGTGCTGCTCGTCGTGGCGGCCTTCGCCGCCCGCGCCGCCGCGCCGCGCCCCCGGGTCACGCCTCCCGGGCCGCCAGCACCGCGGCCCGCTCGGGCTCGCTGAGCAGGATGCAGAACTCGTTGCCCTCCGGGTCGGCGAGCACCACCCAGCCGCCCTGGCCCTCGGGGCTGCGACGGTCCGCCACCTGCGTGGCGCCGAGGGCGAGCAGGCGCTCCACCTCCTCGGCCTGCGTGCGGTCGGTGGGACGCAGGTCGAGGTGGCCGCGGTTCTTCACCGTCTTGGGCTCCGGCACCTCGATGAACAGCAGGTGCCCGTGGCTCTCGGCGGGCGCGTCGTGGCCGGCGGGCGGCACGATCATGCACTCCTCGTGGCCGGGCAGGTTGGGGTCGCCCGGCACGTCGACGTAGCCGAGCACCTGCTTCCACCACTCGGACTGGGCGTAGGCGTCGCGGCAGTCGAACGTCGTGTGCGAGATGCGTGAGGTCATCCCCGCATCCGACCACGACGCGCCACGCGCACCCAGGCTTTATCGCGGCCGGTCCGCCCTATCCTGCGGACGTGAGTGCCGAGGTCAACGCCACCGTCTGGTCCGTCGTCGTCTCGGCGGTGATCTGCGGCCTGTGGGTCGCCTGGCTGGTGCACTCGCTGCGGGTGGACCGGCGCCGCCTGCGCAACGGGTTCCTCGCCCTCGCCGTCGTCTACACGGGCGTGGGGCTGCTGGGGCAGCTCGTCGCGCTGGTGCCCGGCGGCACCACGGCCATGGGATGGCTCAGCCTCCTCCTGTTCGGCGTCCTCGGCCTGGGGCTGCTGGTGCTGCCCGTCTTCCTGGTGGCCAACGGGCTGACGATGGTGCGCCGCGAGCGCCGCAGCCTCGGCAACCTCCTGTCGCTGCTGGTCGGGGTGGCCATGCTGGCCGCGCCGTTCGTCGCCGCCGCGCCGTTCCTGCTGCGGGTGCCCTGGACCATCGGGCTGGTCGTGGGGCTGGCGATGGGTACGGCGTGGCTCGGGTTCGTGTTCCTGGGGTTCGTGACCCAGACGCTGCTGTACCGCCGGTACGCGGCCCGTGTGCCCGCCCGCGGCGTCATCGTGCTGGGCTCCAAGGTGGTGGGCGGCCGGGTGCCGCCGCTGCTCGCGGCCCGCCTCACGGCCGGTCGGGACGCCGCGGACCGGCTGGGGTCCGACGGCGTCCCGGTGCCGATCGTCCCCTCCGGCGGGCAGGGCGCGGACGAGGACCGGCCGGAGGGCGTCGCGATGGGGGAGTGGCTCGTCGACCACGGTGTGCCCGCCGACCGCGTGCTCGTGGAGGACCGGGCGCGGACCACCCGCGAGAACCTCACCCTGGGCGTCGCCGTGCTGCGGGAGCACGGCACCGACGGACCGTACCTCGTCGCGACGAACAACTATCACGCGCCGCGGGCGGCCATGGAGGCGATGGACCTCGGCCTCGACGTGCACGCGGTGGGGGCGCCGACGGCGGGCTACTTCTTCCCCAGCGCCTACCTGCGCGAGTTCGTCGCGGTGCTGCGCCGCCGCCCCGCGGTGCACGTCGTGGCGGCGGCGGGCATCGCCGTCGTGGTGGTCCTGGTGACCGTCGTGGCGGTCGCCGGGGCCTAGGGCCCGTCTCCCCGAGGGGTGGTGCGGCGGGCGTCAGGGGTTCAGGAGCTGCCGGGTGCGGTCGTCGGCAGGCAGGAAGGTCTCAAGGTGGAGACCGTGGAGGGTGACGTCGGAGGCGCCCTCGATCTGGCTGGCCACGCTGAACATCCGGAGCACCTCCCCACCGGCCTCGATCTCCAGCGGGACGACCGGGTCGCCCGACGGTCGGGTGGGGGGCTCGCCGTCGTCGCAGGGGTAGCCGATGACGTCTTCTCGGAGCGCGACCAGGTCGTGGTCGCCGCCGGTGCGGGCGATGCGCTGCTCGAGCTGGTGAAGCAGGTGCTCGCGCCAGGTGGGCAGGTTGCGGATGCGTGGAGCGAGCCCCTGCGGATGCAGGCAGAGTCGGATCACGTTCAGCGGGGGCTCGAGCAGCCTCGGGTCACAGCCGGCGACCAGCGCATCGACGGGTCGATTGGCATCGACCACGTCCCAACGGTCGTCGAGGAGCAACGCCGGGTACGGCGCGTGGGCGTCCAGCAAGGACCGCAACCCGGCCATCACCGGCGCGAGCGCCTCGTCGTCGGTCGCACGGTGCGGGTAACGGGGAGCAAAGCCCCCCGCGAGCAGAAGGCGGTTCTGCTCGCCCATGGGTACCCGCATCACCTCGGCCAGCCGGACGATCATCTCCGGGGTCGGCCGGGATCTTCCGTTCTCGATGAAGCTCACGTGCCGGGTGCTCACCTGCGCCTGGTTGGCGAGCGCGAGCTGGCTCAAGGATCGCAGCTCACGCCAGCGGCGCAGCTCGTTGCCGACCGAGGGAGCCATCACCGTCGAGGTCATGAGAGGAGCGTAGGCAGCACCCGTCGAAGGGCACCATGACCTCAGAGGTCATCGACCGGACGTCCGACGAGCGGCGAACCTTCGGGTGCAACGTCATTCGAGAAGGGAAGACGCCATGAACGAGATCGTGACCCGCTACCTCGACACCTGGAACGCCACCGACACGTCGGCCCGCGCCGAGCTCCTCACCAGCCACTGGGCCGAGGACTGCGCCTACGTCGACCCGCTCGCCGAGGCGCAGGGCCGCGAAGCGGTCGAGACGACCATCCAGGCCGTCCAGGCTCAGTTCCCCGGGTTCGTGTTCACCCCCGTGGGCGACATCGATGCTCACCATCAGCAGGTCCGCTTCCGGTGGGGCCTCGGACCGGCCGGCGAAGAGCCGGTCGTGA
Source organism: Isoptericola sp. NPDC019571 (assembly GCF_044389385.1). NCBI lineage: Bacteria > Bacillati > Actinomycetota > Actinomycetes > Micrococcales > Promicromonosporaceae > Isoptericola > Isoptericola sp. NPDC019571. The sequence continues at coordinate 56,253 of NZ_JBIRXZ010000004.1, read as the reverse complement.
TCGGCTTCGACGTGCTCGTGGTCGACGCGGACCGGCGCATCCGCGACGTTCGCGGCTTCCTCGACAAGGTTCCCGCCTGACCCCTCGCCCGACCGATGCCGACAAGGTCCGGTCCCCGGCGCGAGGTCGAGGACCGGACACCTCGGTCGGGTGGCACGGCCGGGGCGTGCGTGGCGCCCTCGCGGCTCAGCCCACCAGGGCGGGCTCGTCGTCGGCGTCGGGGACGGCGGCCAGGTGCCGACCCTCCTCCTGCCCGCTGCGCTGCCGCGGGATGCACAGCACGATCGCCGCGCCGACGGCCGCCGCGACGGCGCCGATGACGAAGCAGAGCTGGAACGCGCCGCCGGTGGGGATGGGTGGCGTGCCCGGCGCCAGCACCGTGGTCCGGCTCGTGAGCACGATCGCCATGACGGCGCCCGCCACGGTGGTGCCGATGGAGCGCATGAGGCTGTTCAGCCCCACGCTCGCGGCCGACTCGGCGGCCGGCACGTTGGTGAGGATGAGCGTGGGCATCGCCGCGTACCCGATGCCGACGCCCGCGGACGCCACGCACGAGGCGAGCATGAGCTGCCACGGCGCGTCCATGAGGAAGACGGCGACGACGTAGCCAAGCGCGAGCACGCCCGCGCCGATCGCCATGGTGCTGCGGCCGCCGAGCCGGGTGAGCAGCCGGGACGAGACCGGCGTGAAGAGCATCATCATGAGGCCCGCCGGGGCCATCCACAGGCCCGCCTCGAGGATCGTCTGACCCAGGCCGTAGCCGGTGGCCTCCGGCATCTCGAGGAGCTGCGGCACGACGATGGACTGCGCCATCATGCCGAACCCGATGAGGACGGCGGCGAGGTTGGTCAGCAGCACGGGACGGCGGGCGGTGGTGCGCAGGTCGACCAGCGGGTCGTCGTGGCGCAGCTCGTACCAGCCCCACAGCAGCAGGACGGCGACGCCGCCCACGACCATGCCGAGGGTGCTCGCGGCGCCCCAGCCCCAGTCGTTCCCCTTGGAGACGCCGACGAGGACCCCCACGAGGCCGATCGCCAGCCCGATCGCGCCGACCACGTCGAGGCGGCCGGGGTGGGCGTCGCGCACGTGCGGCACGACCGTCGCGGTGAGGGCCGTCATGACGACGGCGAGGACGACGGAGACCCAGAACAGCATGTGCCAGTCGAAGTCCTGGGCGATCCACGCGGCCAGGGGCAGACCGAGCGCGCCGCCGACGCCGAGCGTGGCGCTGACGCCCGCGACGGCGGTGTTGCGCAGGTGCGGCGGCGCGATCTCGCGGACCATGCTGATCGCGACGGGGATGTACCCCATCGCGACGCCCTGCAGCACCCGGCCGACCAGCACGGGGCCCACGGAGTCGGAGACGGCGCAGACCAGCGAGCCGACCACCAGCACGGCGGCCGAGACGACGAGCACCGGCTTCTTGCCGTAGAGGTCGGCGAGCCGGCCGGTCACCGGCATCGCGACGCCGCCGCCGAGGAGCGTGGCCGTGACCACCCACGACGCCGTGCTGGCCGACGTCGACAGCAGCTCGGGCAGCTCGCTCTGGATCGGGATGACGAGCGACTGCATGAGCGCGGCGCAGAGGCTGCTGAAGCAGACGACCACGACGACGGCGACGGCCCGCCGATCGGTGCGCGGCGGCGCGTCGGGGGCGGGGGACGGGGAAGAGCTCACGGCACACCTCAAATGTGTAACTTACATAAGACTGTGTGTATGCTACCTGCATATCGACCAGCGTCAACCCTCCGAAGGGATCCCGATGCCGACCGTGACACCGTCGTCCGCGCCGTCGCCCTCGTCGTCCGACCCTGCCGGGCTGACCGACGACCGCCGGGTCGCGGGCCTGCTCTTCCGGCTCGACCTCCACCGCCGCCTCGCGGAGCACCGCAGCCCGCTCGGCACCGCCGACGGTCGCCTCCTGTGGCTGCTCTCCGACGGCCGGCCCCGCACGCTGCGGGAGATCGCCGAGGCGCTGCGGCTCGAGCAGTCCACGGTCAACCGTCAGGTCAACGGGGCGCTCGCGGCCGGGCTGCTGCGGCGGTTCACCGCGCCCGGCCGGTCGGCCCGCCTCCTCGAGCCGACCGAGGAGGGTCTCGCCCGGTTCGAGGAGGCGACCGGCCGGGCGCTCGGCGCGTACGCCGACGGGCTCGCCGTGCTCGGCGCCGACGTGGGCGCCTTCCTCGACCAGCTGGAGCGGTTCGCGGACGCTTACGGGGACGCCGTCCGGGAGGCGTGACGCGCGACCCGGGTGTGACCCAGGTCACCGCGAGCGGGCGGGCGCCGTCCTACCGTGGAGGCATCGATTGGATCACCGCGGGGCCGCCGACGGCCCGGCGCTGACGCCCGCCGACCCTCCTCGACCGGCGCCCGCAGGGCAGGCCGTGACCCGTGGGGAAGGAGGAGTGCGATGAACTGCTACGAGTGCGCCATGCGCGACCGTCGGGAGACGGTGGCGGTGGCGAGCTGCTCCACGTGCGGTGCCGCGGCCTGCGTGGAGCACGTCCGGGTCGGGGCCGCCGTCGTGCACGAGCACTCGCCCGGCAACCCGGCCGACTATCGGCTGCCGGGGCGGAGGCTGTACGACGTGACCTGCGCGCCGCCGGGGTCGGTCACGCCGCAGGAGGCCATGGAGGGCACGGTGCCGGCGAGTTGACGCTGTGACGCCCGTGGCCCTCGGATCAGATCCTGCCCGATTTCGGGCAGGATCTGGCATGTCGGGGCGGCGGGGCGCATGATGTCCCGGTGACCGACGTCGATCTCGTCGCCCGCATCGCGACCTCCACGGGGCTCTCCCCGGCCGAGGCGGAACGCGTCGTCGAGGACGTCCTCGCCTGGTACCGCGAACCGGTGGAGGAGTACGTCCGGCGTCGGCACGCGTCGCTGCGCACCTATGGGCGCCGCAACGAGGAGATCTACGCGCAGATCGCCGCCGAGCTCCGCGACCGCCTGGTCGCGGCGCCGGAGCTCAGCGAGCGCCAGGTCCGTCGCACCATCTACGGCTGAACACCTACGGCTAGGAGCACCCAGACCCATGTGTGGAATCGTCGGCTACGTCGGCCCCCAGCAGGCAGCACCCGTCCTCGTCGAGGGCCTCACGCGGCTGGAGTACCGCGGCTACGACTCGGCCGGCATCGCCGTGCTCAACCCGCGCTCCAGCGCGCACCCGTCGCGCGTCGTGCGCGCCAAGGGTCGCGTGCGCGACCTCGAGGCCGCCCTGCCCGCGCGCCTCGCCGGCACCGTCGGCATCGGCCACACCCGCTGGGCGACGCACGGCGAGCCGAGCGAGCGCAACGCCCACCCGCACACCTCGTTCGACGGCCGCGTGCACGTGGTGCACAACGGCATCATCGACAACTTCCACGCGCTGCGCTCGCGCCTCACCGCCGACGGCGTCGAGCTCACCTCCGACACGGACACCGAGGTCATCGCGCACCTCGTGGCGCGCGAGCTCGCGGCCGGGCTGGGCTTCGAGGACGCCGTGCGCGCCGCCGTCGCGCAGATCGACGGCACCTACGCCCTCGCGGTGGCCGACGTGCAGAACCCGGACCGCGTCGTCGTCGCGCGCAACGGCTCGCCGCTGCTGCTCGGCGTCGGCGACGGCGAGATGTTCGTGGCCTCGGACGCCGCGGCGATCGTGCGCCACACCAGCCAGGTCGTGCTGCTCGACGACGGCGACTTCGCCTCCGTGACGGCCGACGGGTTCCGCACCTTCACCAACGACGAGGAGCACACGGCGCGCGACGCCGTCACGATCGACCTCACCGTCGAGGAGCTGGAGCTGGGCGGCCACGCCCACTTCATGCACAAGGAGATCCACGAGCAGCCTGAGACGGTGGAGCGGATGCTGTCCGGCCGCCTCGACGACCGGTTCGGCACCGCCAAGCTCGACGGCCTCAACCTGGACCCGCGCGAGATGCGCCGGTTCGCCCGCGTGAAGATCCTCGGCTGCGGCTCCGCGTACTACGTGGGCCAGCTCGGGGCGTCCATGATCGAGGACCTGGCGCGCATCCCGGCCGACGCCGAGCCCGCGAGCGAGTTCCGCTACCGCAACCCGATCATCGAGCCCAGCACCCTGTACGTCGTGGTCAGCCAGTCCGGCGAGACCGCCGACACCCTCTTCGCCGTCCGCGAGGTGCAGCGCAAGGGCGGCACCGTCGTCGGGCTCGTCAACGCCGTCGGGTCCTCCATCGCCCGCGAGGTGGACGGCGGCATCTACCTGCACGCCGGGCCCGAGGTGGCGGTCGCGTCGACCAAGGCGCTCACGCACATGGGCGTCGGGTTCGCGCTGCTCGCGCTGGCGCTGGGCCGCGTGCGCGACCTGTCGTTCGCGGACGGCAAGCGCATCATCGCCGGCCTGCGGGCGATCCCCGGGCAGATCGCGCAGATCCTGGGCGACGAGGAGGACCTGTCCGCCGCGGCGAAGGAGCTCTCCGAGGCGCCGAGCCTGTTCTTCATCGGCCGCGTGCGGGGCTACCCGGTGGCGCGCGAGGGCGCGCAGAAGTTCAAGGAGATCACCTACCGGCACGCCGAGGCGTACCCGACGAGCGAGCTCAAGCACGGGCCGCTCGCGCTCATCAGCCCGGAGCTGCCGACGGTCGCGATCATGCCCGCCGACGACCTGCTGGAGCGCAACATCACCGCCGCGCAGGAGATCCGCGCCCGCGGCGGCGCCGTCGTCGCGATCACGCACCCGGGCGTCGAGCTCGGCGACGCCGCGACGGCGCGCATCGAGGTGCCGCGCAACGAGGTGGAGCTCGACCCGATCCTGCTGACGATCCCCACCCAGCTGCTCGGCTACCACGCGGCCGTCGCCCTCGGCGAGGACGTGGACCGGCCGCGCAACCTCGCGAAGTCCGTCACCGTCGAGTGACGACGACGGCGGGGGTGGTGCGGTGGCTCGCCGTGGAGGTCAGCCGCCGACCTCGTCGAGGAGCTGCCGCACCCCCTCGCCGTCCATCAGACCGATGACGTTGCCCGCCGGGTCGGTGAACCAGGCGCCGTCGCCGCCCTCCATGAAGCCTCGGGCGACGCCCTTCTCGTCCTGGTCGAAGCCCTCGTAGCGCTCCAGGCTCACGCCCTTCGCGACGAGGTCGTCCACCACCGGGTCGACGTCGTCCACGGCCAGGTGGAAGACGGTGAACGCCGCCGGGGTGTGGTCCTCCTTGGGGTACACGAACACCGGGGAGCTCGTGTCGAGGTGGAGCACCAGGCCCATGCCTTCGTCCAGGGTCGTGACGCGGAGCCCGAGGGTGTCCGCGTAGAAGCTGCGTGCCGCGTCGAGGTCGTCCACCGAGAAGCTGGAGAACCCGCGTCGAGTCGTGACCATCGCCGTTCCACTCCCTTGTGACCGCCGGTCCCCGGGCGTGGGGAGCCGCCACGAGGGTGCCGGACCTCTCCAGGATCCGTCCGTCGTCCCGTCCACGCCGCTGCCCGGACGACCGGGGGCGGGTGAAGTTCGGCCGGCCCGTGGCGTCGTCCCGGTCACGCCGGGTCGGGCTGGTCCTCGATCTGCACGGCCTTGAGCTCCGGGGTGAACGCGAACAGGGCCCCGTCCTTCGCGCCCACCCACCAGCGGCCGCACTGGAGCGAGGCGTCCTGCTCCTGGCCGGCGGTCCACCAGCCCGCCTCGAGCGTCGAGCCGGTCCGGTAGTCGTCGGCGGTGAGGGTGCCGCGCGCGGGCTTCGCGACGAGCGGGTGGTCGGCGTCGACGGACGTGCAGTCGGTCGGCAGGGCCGTCACCTCGGCGTCCATCGTGAGGATCATCTCGTCGCCGGTGGTGCGGAAGGCGCCGCGGACGTCGGAGGCGTCGTCGGGCACCCAGGAGGGCAGCCCCTCGTCGGCCTTGCCGTCCGCGCCGCTGTCGTACGTGAACGCCTTGGTGTGGCCGGAGCTCCGGTCCTGCAGCGCCTCCGAGATGGCGCCGCACGCCGTCGTCGTGACGGCGACGACGGAGGCGAGCGCCAGCACGCCGACGCCGCGGTAGCGGCGCACGGGCGACGTGGTGACGGTCGAGACGTCGGCGCGGTGGGTGCTGCGCTGGTCGTGGTGGTTCTCGTGCTGCGTCATGCCCTCGACGCTACGAACGCGCAGGCGGCGGCGTCGTCGGCCTCGGAGCGGAACCTCACGGTCGGCGCGTACGACCCGGGGAGGACGCCAGGCTCAGGGCCGGCTCAGGGGTTCGCCGGAGGGATCACCCGAGGAACTCGCGCACCAGCGGCGTCGCGACGGCCTCCCCCTCGTGGAAGTACGCGTGCCGCAGGCCGGGCAGCACCTCGACGTGCGCGCCGGGGATCCGCCGCCGGAGCAGGTCAGCGTTCACCGCGGGGGCGAGCACGTCGTCCGCCCCGTGCAGCACGAGGGTGGGCGCCAGCACCCGCGGCAGGGCGTCCCACGCGTCGTGGCCGTCGCTGGCGCGCAGGTGGTCGCGCCGCGCCGGCGGCGTCATCGACGGGTCGCCCTCGACCGTCGTCGGGCCGGGGTGCGCGGCCAGCCACGCCGGCGTGTACATGAGGTCAAGCAGGGCGCGCCGGGCGGCGCGGCGGTCGGGCTGCACCATGGCGCGGCGCACCTCGAGCGAGCGCTCGACGGCGTGCGCGCCGCCCGGCGTCGTGCAGCCCAGCACGAGCCGCCCGAGCCGGTGCGGATGGTCGACGGCGAACCACTGGGCGACGCGGCCGCCCATCGACGTGCCGTAGACGTCGGCGCGCTCGACGCGCAGGTCGTCGAGGACGGCGGCGACGTCGCCCGCGAGTCGACGCGTGGTGAGCTCGCGGTCCGTGGGGCCGGACGCTCCGGTGCCGCGCCAGTCCAGGGTGATCGTGCGGCGCCCGGCGCCGAGCCCGGCGCGCACCGGGTCCCACCAGCGGTGGGAGTTCGCCTGCCCGGCCAGCAGCACGAGCGGCGGCCCGTCGCCCCGCACCTGGTAGGCGATCTCGGCGGAGTCGTCGGCGATCGCGTGCGGCACGGTCACAGCGTAGGGCGGCGGTCGAGGCGCGCGGCGACCGCGGCGGCGGTGACGGCGACGGCGGTGGTGGTGGTCGCCGTCACGACCACGCCCGCCCAGCCGGCGTCCTCCCAGACGTGCGTCGCGACCGCGCCCATCACGGCGCTGCCCACGTAGTACGCGAAGAGGTAGGCGCTCGACGCCTGCGCGGTGCCGCGCCCCTGCCGGTGCGCGCGGTCCACGGCCCAGCCGCTGACCAGGGAGTGGGCGCAGAAGAAGCCGACGGTGAGGAGGCCGAGCCCGGCGACGACGGCCACGACGGAGGGCGGCACGGTCACCGCGACCCCGGCGGCGAGCAGCACCAGGCCCGCGACGACGGCCGGGCCGCGCCCGCGCCGTCGGGCCAGGAGCTGCGCGACGGACGGCGTGACGATGCCGACCGGGTACGCCAGGTACACGAGCGTCACCGCGTGCCCGAGGGAGAACGGTGGCGCCTCGAGCCGGAACGCGACCGCGTTGTACACGCCGACGAACGTGCCCATGCTCGCGAAGCCGACGGCGCACAGCAGCGCCACGACCGGGTCGCGGAAGGCCGACGCCGTCCCGGTCAGCACGCTGCCGAGCCGCAGCGGCCGCGGCGTGAACCGTGCCGAGCGGGGTACCAGCGCCCACAGGGCGACGGCGGCGAGGAGCGTCGTGACGCTCAGCACCTCGGTGGCCAGCGGCCACCCGCCGAGGGCGGCGAGCGGGCCGGGCACGAGCCGCCCGACCGCGCCGCCCACCGCGGTGCCCGCGATGTAGGCCGCATTGGCGCGGGCGTGCGCGCCCGGGTGCATCTCCTCGCGCAGGTACGCGAGCGCGACGGCGGGCAGGCCGGCCAGCGCCACCCCGGCCAGCCCGCGCAGCACCAGCAGGCTGCCCCACGTGGGGGCGAAGGCGCTCGCGAGCCCCAGCACGCCCGAGGCGAGCAGCGACCAGCGCATCACCTCGACCCGCCCGAACCGGTCGGCGACCGGGCCGACGGCCAGCAGCGCGACCGCCATCGCCGCCGTCGTCACCGACAGCACCTGCGCGGACGCGCCCGCCGAGACGTCGTAGTGCGCCGCGACCTGGGGCAGCAGCGGCTGCACGTAGTAGAGCAGCGAGAAGTTCGCGAGCCCGCCCGCGGCGAGCCCCAGCAGCGTGCGGCGGTACGCCCGCGACCCGGGGCGGTGGCCCGCGGGCGCGGTGGTGTCGCGCGTCGAGGCGGGCGCGGGCGGAGCGGTGGTCACCGGACCACGATGCGCCCGGCGCTTCGATGCGCCAAATGATCCGGACGCCGGTCGTGATGCCAGAATTGCATCTGTCGGGCCGGAGGAAGGGGCGAGATGGACGAGCAGACCCTGCGGGTGTTCCTGTCGCTGTGCGAGACGGAGAGCACCCGCGACACGGCGGCGCTGCTGCGCGTGGACCAGTCGACGGTCTCCCGCACGCTCGCCCGCCTCGAGGCGGGGCTCGGCGTCGAGCTGTTCCGCCGGCACGGTCGCCGCATCGCGCTCAACCGTGCCGGCGTGAGCTTTCGCGGCGACGCCGCCCGTGTGCTCGACGAGATCGAGGTGGCGCGCCGGCACGTGCGCCAGGAGGTGCTCGGCGCGCGTACCGTGCGGCTCGGCTTCCTGCAGTCCGTGGCGCGGTGGCTGGTGCCGCGCGTCGTGACCGAGCTGCGTCGTGACGACCCGGACCGTCGCTTCGAGCTGCGCCAGGGCTTCGCGCAGGACCTGTTCGGCTGGCTCGACGACGACGTGCTCGACCTCGCGCTCGTCACGCCCCCGCCGCCCACCCGCACCACGGGCTGGCGGCTGCTGCACGAGCAGGTGCTGTGCGTCGCCGTCCCGCCGGGGCACCGGCTGGCCGGGCGCACGGGCGTGGGCGTGGACGACCTGGCGGGGGAGCGGTTCGTCGCCTTCTCGCGCACCACCGAGCTGCGCGGCGTCGTCGAGGGCATGCTCGGTACGGCCGGCGTCGAGGTGGAGGTCGCGTTCGAGTCCAGCGAGGTCGACACCATCCGCGGCCTCGTCGCCGCGGGGATGGGCGTGGCCGTGCTGCCCCGGCCCGAGCGGCCCGACGCCGCCGATCCCGTCTACGTGCCGCTGGAGCCGCGCACCACCCGGCGGCTCGGCATCGCGTGGGCCGACGTCGCGCGCCCACCGGACGCCGTCACCGTCGTCCGACCGTCGCCGACCGTGGAGCCGCGTCCGTCCTGAGCCCCCAGAAGGTGCGCCACCGCATGGTCGGCGTGGGTGGGCGGCTACCCTGCCGATGGCCCGTCCGCCGACCCTGGAGGTACCCGGTGCTGCCCTCGCCCGACGACTTGCGCACGCTGCAGCGCCGCACGCTGACCGTCGTCGTCGCGAGCCAGGTGCTCGGCGGCGCGGGGCTGGCCGCGGGCGTCACGGTCGGGGCGCTCCTCGCGCAGGAGATGCTCGGCACGGACCGCCTCGCCGGCGTGCCGACCATGCTGTTCACGCTGGGCTCGGCGCTCGCGGCGTTCCTCGTCGGGCGGGTCACGCAGCGGGCGGGCCGCCGGGTGGGCCTGGGGCTGGGCTTCGCCGCCGGCGGCCTGGGCGCGATCGGTGTGGTGGTGGCCGCGGCCCTCGGCGTCGTCCCGCTGCTGCTCGTGTCGCTGTTCGTCTACGGCGCGGGCACGTCCACGAACCTGCAGGCCCGGTACGCGGGTACCGACCTCGCCGCCCCGGACCGCCGCGCGACGGCGGCCAGCGTCGCGATGGTGTCCACCACGCTCGGGGCCGTGGCGGGGCCGAACCTCGTGGAGCCGCTCGGCGTCCTCGCGACGTCGTTCGGGCTGCCCGCGCTCGCGGGCCCGTTCCTGCTCGCGGCCGTCGCCTTCCTCGCCGCCGGCGGCACGCTGTTCGCCTTCCTGCGGCCCGACCCCTTCCTCGTCGCGAAGGAGCTGGCCGGCGCCGCGGACGGCGCGGACGACGGCGCGCCGGCGGGGACGGGCGGCGCTCCGGACGGCGCACGGCGCACCGTGCCTGCGGGCGTCGTCGTCGGCGCGACGGTGATGGTGCTGACGCAGATCGCGATGGTCGCGATCATGACGATGACGCCCGTGCACATGCGCGGCCACGGCCACGACCTGGGCGACGTCGGCCTCGTCATCGGCATCCACGTGGCGGCGATGTTCCTGCCGTCCCTGGTGACGGGCGTCCTGGTCGACAAGGTCGGACGGGTGCCGATGGCGGTCGCGTCGGGGGTGACGCTGCTGCTCGCGGGGATCACCGGCGCCGTCGCGCCGGGCGACTCGATGGTCCTGCTCGTGCTGTCGCTCGCGCTGCTCGGGCTCGGGTGGAACTTCGGCCTCATCGCGGGCACGGCGCTCATCGTCGACGCGACGACGCCCGCCACCCGCGCACGCACCCAGGGCACGGTCGACGTGCTCATCGCGCTCGCCGGCGCAGGCGGGGGCGCGATGTCCGGCGTCGTGATGGCCGGGTCGGGCTACGCCACCCTGGCCCTCGGCGGCGGGGTCCTGTCGCTGCTGTTGATCCCGGTGCTGTTCCTCACGCGGAGGCCGTCGCGGGCGACGGCGTGAGCGAGGAGAGGGAGCCGGCGAGGTCGGCGACGGCGCCCGGCACGGCGCGGTAGTACGCCCAGCGCCCGCGCTGCTCGCGCTCGAGCAGACCCGCCTCGACGAGGATCTTGAGGTGGTGGCTGACGGTCGGCTGCGCCAGGCCGACCGGCTCGGTGAGGTCGCAGACGCACGCCTCGTGGCCCTCGTGCGCGGTGACGATCGACAGGAGCTGCACGCGCGTCGGGTCGGCGAGCGCCTTGAACGTGCGGGCGAGGGCGCGCGCCTCGGTGACGTCCACCGGGGGAGCGGCCGTGCCGCAGCAGCCGCCGTCGGTGGCCACGGGCGTGAGCGGCAGGTCGATCGTCGTCATGCGTCCATCTTGCCACGCATCGAAGAATGTGGATACGTTGTTCCCCGTTCAGTCATCGAAGTTCATCGATACGAGGGAGTGCGAGATGGTCGAGACGGTGCGGGCCGAGCTGCCGGTGGTCGTGATCGGCGCGGGCCCGGTGGGCCTGGCGGCCGCGGCGCACCTGCTGGAGCGCGGCCTGGAGCCCCTGGTGCTGGAGGCCGGCGAGAGCGTCGGCGCGGCCGTCGCGTCGTGGGGGCACGTGCGACTCTTCTCGCCATGGCGGTACGACGTCGACGCCGCGGCCCGCCGCCTGCTCGAGCCGGCCGGGTGGACGTCGCCCGACGGCGACGCCCTGCCGACCGGCGGCGAGCTCGTCGAGGGCTACCTGGCGCCGCTCGCCGCGACGCCCGAGATCGCGTCCCGGCTGCGCACCGGCACCCGCGTGCTCGCGGTCGCCCGGGACGGGGCGGACAAGACGCGCTCGCTCGGTCGTGAGCGCGCCGGCTACCGGGTGCGGACCGTGGACGCCACGGGCCGCGTCGCCGACGTCCTCGCACGCGCCGTCGTCGACGCCTCCGGCACGTTCTCGACGTCGAACCCGCTCGGCGTCAGCGGCCTGCCCGCGGCCGGAGAGGTCGAGGCCGCGTCGTTCGTCACCGGGCCGCTGCCCGACGTCCTCGGAGCGGACCGGGGCCGGTTCGCCGGCCGGCACACCCTGGTGGTCGGCATGGGCCACTCCGCCGCGAACACCCTGCTGAGCCTGGTGGAGCTGTCGGAGTCGACACCGGGTACCACGGTCACGTGGGCGATCCGCGGCGGCTCCGCGCGCCGCCTGTTCGGCGGCGGCACCGACGACGAGCTCCCCGCGCGGGGGCTGCTCGGCACCCGGCTGCGCGAGGCCGTCGACGCCGGCCGCCTGCGCCTGCTGACCCGCGTCTCGATCGAGCAGCTCGTCCCGCGCGCCGGGTCGGTGCGGGTGCTCGGCACCGCCGAGCACGAGCCGCTGACCCTGGACGTGCAGGCGATCGTCAACGCGACCGGGTTCCGCCCCGACCTCGACATGCTGCGCGAGGTGCGCCTCGACCTCGACCCCGTCGTCGAGGCGCCGAGCGCGCTCGCGCCGCTCATCGACCCGAACCAGCACTCCTGCGGCACGGTGCCGCCGCACGGCGAGCAGGTGCTGCGCCACCCGGACGACGGCTTCTACCTCGTCGGCATGAAGTCGTACGGCCGAGCGCCGACGTTCCTGCTGGCCACCGGGTACGAGCAGGTGCGCTCGGTCGCCGCCGCGCTGGCGGGGGACCGTGCGGCCGCCGATGCCGTCGAGCTGGACCTGCCCGCCACCGGCGTGTGCTCCAGCGACCTGGCCCTGGCCGCCGACGGCGAGTCGTCGGCCGGGTCCTGCTGCGGAACCGCGCCGGCCGAGCCGCAGCTCGTCACGCTCGGCGTCGGCGCGCCGGACGGGGTCGGCTTCGCCACCGGCGTCGCCCACGGCCGCTCCGGCGACGACGACCACGCCTGACCGGACACCTGTCGCCACCGCCCCCTTCGAGCAAGGGATCCGTATCGCCAAACGTGCTCTTGGCGGTACGGATCCCTTGCTCGAAGGGGGCGTCGGGGGTCAGTGCGCGACGGGGTCGACGCCGAGGGACGCGAGCAGCGCGAGCACCCGGCGCCGGATCTCGTCGCGGATGGGGCGGACGGCGTCGATGCCCTGGCCGGCGGGGTCGTCGAGCTGCCAGTCCTCGTAGCGCTTGCCGGGGAAGATCGGGCAGGCGTCGCCGCAGCCCATCGTGATCACGACGTCCGACGCCTGCACGGCCTCGGTCGTGAGCACCTTGGGCTGCTCGGCGGTGATGTCGATGCCGGCCTCGGCCATGGCCTCGACGGCGACGGGGTTGATGCGGTCGGCGGGCATCGACCCCGCGGAGCGGACCTCGACCGCGCCGCCGGACAGCGCGCGCAGGAAGCCGGCGGCCATCTGGGAGCGGCCGGCGTTGTGCACGCAGACGAACAGGGCGGACGGCCGGGCGCCGTCGTCGGGGAGGGCGGACATGCCCTCATATTGATCGACGTCGATGCGCGATGCAAGACTCTGGCGCTGGTCCTCAGGACTCCGGCTCCACCGGCCCGTCCTCGCCCACGACCGCCTCGCCGCAGCTGGTCTCCTGCGCGGTGACCACCACGGGGTCGTCGGGGCCGGCGTCGTCCGCGACGGTCGCCTCGTCGCCGTTCGACGCGTTCAGCGCCGCGTCGTCCAGGTCCACGAACGTGCGCGTGACCGTGAAGGAGCTGCCGTCGGGCGACGTCGCGTCCAGGCCCGCGAGGCGCAGGGCGCCGCCGACCTCGGTGCACCCGACGCCCGTGCCCTGGCCGGTGAAGCCCTTGTCGAACGTGTAGGGCGCGCCGGCGAGGTTCTGCGTCGCGGCGAGATCGCAGTCGGCGGCGGAGAAGAGCAGCACCTCGCGGCCCGTGTCGACGAGGGCGATCGGGGCAGTGCTGTCCCCGGCCGCCACGACGTTCACGACGGCGGACGCGCGCTGCGGGCTCGCCGAGTCGATCGCGGTCGAGAACGTGGCGCCCGACGCCGTCGTGATCCCGAACCGGCGCTCGGCGCCGCCGGTGAGCCACGCGGTGTCGGCCTCGCCGTCGCCGTCCACGTCGGCGACCTCGTGCGTGTCCGCGCCCTCCGGGGTGCCGTCGTCGGTGGCCGCGCAGCCGGCGCCGCCCGTCGTCGTGGGCGAGGCGGACGGGTCGGGGGACGCGGAGGGGGCCTCCGTCGCGGTCGCTGTCGCGGTGGGCGACGGCGACGCGGCGGTCGCGCCGTCGCCGCCGTCGTCCCGCACGACCAGCCACACGACGGCGGCGGCCACCAGGACGACGGCGAGCACGATCGCGCGCCAGGTCCACGGGCTGCGGGCGGAGGTCGGACCGGGGGTGGGGGAGTCGCTCATGTTCCCCAGGCAAACACCGTCAGGCGGGGTCGCGCACGCCGTGCAGGCGGGCGTGCAGGCCGCGCACCTCGTCGGCGAGCTCCGGGGCCGGCCCGCGGGTGGGGATGCCGGGCGCGACGTCGCCCACGGGCAGCGGGGTCACCGGCCCGGGCGCCACGCCCCATTCCTGCAGCCACGCGGTGAGCTGGGCGGTGCTCGAGGCGTAGACGATCGGGCCGAGCCCCACCCAGGCGTGCGCCGCGCTGCACATCGCGCAGTGCTCGCCCGACGTGTACGCGGTGGCGCGCGCCCGCTCCTCGGGCGTGAGGTGCGCGGCCGCCCAGCGGGCGATCTCCAGCTCGGGGTGGCGGGTCTGGTCGCCGTCCTGCACGCGGTTGCGGTCCTCGAACACGACGGCGCCGGTCGCGTCGACGAGCAGCGAGCCGAAGGGCTCGTCGCCGTCGTCCAGCGCCTCGCGCGCAAGGTCCACGCACCGGCGCAGGTACGGCAGGTCGGCGTCCGTCACGGGCTCCAGTTGGTATCCCATATCCCCATCCTCTCGCACCCGACGACCGGGCGCGGCGGGCCCCGTCGGCCTCGATCTCAGGAACGGCGGCGCAGCGCCGGGTCGTCCTCGTTCGCCTCGAGCGCCGCGATGAGCGTGCGCGCGTCGTGGGGGCCGCGGTGCCGGACGCCGTCGAGGAAGAACGTCGGCGTGCCGCGGGCGCCGGACGCCGCGGCGCTCGCCTCGTCCGCGCGGACCCGGGCGTGCAGGGCCTCGTCCGCCAGGTCGGCGTCGAACCGCTCGAGGTCCAGGCCGAGCGTGGCGGCGTACCCGCGCAGGTCGTCCGGCTCCAGCCGGGACTGGTGGGCGAACAGCTCGTCGTGCATCTCCCAGAACCGGCCCTGCCGGTGCGCGGCCTCGGCGGCGACGGCCGCGAGGTAGGCGTGCGGGTGCACGTCCCGCAGCGGGAGGTGCCGCACGACGTACCGCACGCGGTCGCCGAAGTGCTCGCGCAGCTCGGCTCCCATCCCGGTCGCGCGGGCGCAGAACGGGCACTCGAAGTCGAGGTACTCGACGACGGTGTGCGCGGCGTCGACGTCGCCCTTCGCGTGGTCGCGGTCGGGGTCGACGGCGGGGGACAGCGTGACCGGCAGGTCCGCGCTCGCCTCGCCGTACCGCACGCGGGCGACGGTGAAGATCGTCCACCCCAGCAGGGTGGACAGCACCATCGCGATGAGGATGCCGACCGTCGCGGCCTGCCCCGCGGGCGTGCCGTCGAACGCAAGGTCCACCACCAGCAGCGACACGGTGAAGCCGATGCCGGACAGGGCCGCGCCGCCGAGCACGCTGCCCGGGCCCACGCCGTCGGGCAGCCGCCCGAGCCCGGCGCGGACCGCGCCCCACGTGCCGAGGCCGATGCCCACGAGCTTGCCCACGACCAGGCCCGCCACGACCCCCCACGTGATCACCGACCCGAGCGCCGCGCCCAGCGCGCCGCCGCGGAGGTCGATCCCCGCGTTGGCCAGCGCGAACAGCGGCACGACGACGAGCGAGACGGGCCCGCGGAGGACGTCGTGGAGACGGTGGTTGACCGAGATGGACCGGGCCAGCCCGACGCGGGCGTTGCGCGCCACGCTGGCGCTGGGCGACTGCCAGTAGTCGCGGAACAGGCTCTTGGCCTGCAGCACGTCGTCGCGCCGGGTGGCGACGGCGGGCACGAGCAGCCCGGCGAGCATGCCCGCGATCGAGGGGTGGACGCCCGCCTGCACGGTCGCGCCCCAGAGCACCACGACGACGAGCACGTACGGCGAGCTGCGCCACTCGCGCATCCGGCCCAGCAGCCACAGCACGGCGAGCGCGGCGACGGCGACGAGGAGCGGCGCGAGGCGGACCTCCTCGGAGTAGACGACGCCGATGATCCCGACGGCGAGGAAGTCGTCCACCACGGACAGCGTGAGCAGGAAGACGCGCAGCTGGCTCGACATCGCCGGCCCGACCAGCGCGAGCACGCCCAGCAGGAACGCCGTGTCCGTGCCGACGACGACGCCCCAGCCGTGCGGGTCGGCGTGGCCGGCGACGGCGAGGAAGACGAGCGCGGGCACGATCACCCCGAGCGTGCCCGCCACGAGCGGCACGAGGCGCGAGCTGCGCTGCCGCAGCGACCCGATCGCCAGCTCCTGGCGCACCTCGAGGCCGACGACGAAGAAGAACAGCACCATGAGCCCGTCGTTGACCCAGTGGTGCAGGTCCATGTCGAAGCGCAGGTCGCCGACGTCGACGTGGATCGGCAGCTCCCACAGGTGCTCGTACCAGCCGGACAGCGGCGAGTTCGCCCACACGAGCGCCAGCAGCGTCACGCCCACGAGCAGCAGCGCGGCCCCGGACTCGGTGCGCAGCCGTTCGGCGAGCGCGCGTGCGGCCATGCGGGTGCCTCCCGTCCGTCGTGGGTGCGGGTCCGCGAGGAGCCTATGACGACCCCGCGCTCCGGTCGCGGGGACCGGCACGTGGCCCGCGCGGGGAGGAACAGCGCTCAGGCGGTCCGTGTTCCCAGCCAGGGCGCCAGGACGTCCTCGCGACCGAGCCAGCACAGGCCGCCGTCCGCCACCTCGGCGCCGGTGGCCAGGGCCTCGCCGAAGGCGTCGAGGATGCGGTCGTGCACCTCTCTGGCGTCGCGCGGCTCGCCCGCCCCCACCACGAGGATGCGCGTGACGGGCGGGTGCCCGGCCGCGACCTCGTCCCAGGTGCCGAGGTCCGCGACGCACAGGGCGCCGCCCGCGCCGTCCCACAGGCACGCGGAGTCCGGCCGGTTCGGCACGTGGAAGACGCCGCGGCTGCGCACCGGCCCGGTGCCGAGGTCCTCGACGTGCGCCAGCAGCCGCTCCGGGTGGAAGGGGCGGTCGCTGCGCAGCAGCAGGCTCCAGCTCCGGTCGCGCGGGTCCTTGGCGCGCCGGCGGGCGCCGCGCGCGCCGAGCGGGTGGGCGCGGCGCTCGGCCGCGGCGGGGGCGTGCGAACGGGCGGAGAGCGCGACGGGGTCGAGGTCGTGCAGACCCTCGACGCGGTGGCTGTCGACGGCGCGCAGCCGGTCGACGAGGCCGCCGCCCGTGGCCGAGGCGCCGGTCGTGACTACCACGTCCACCTGCTCGAGCTGCGCGGCCAGCGCCTCACCGACGGGCCGCTGGTCGTCGTCGGTGAGCGCGAGCCCGCGCTCGTCGACCAGGTCGTCGCCGAGGAGGTCGGACTCCAGGGCGTCGAGGTCGACGACGCCGACCGTCGCGGCGAGCCGGAGGGTCTCGAGCACCCCGCCCGGCTCGGCCTGCGCCGCCAGGGAGCGCGCCACGGGCAGCGGCTCGGCGGTGACCGGCAGGGCGAGCACGAGGTGGGCCCAGCGACCGTCGTCGGCGAGGCGGGCGAGGGCAGGCACGGCGTCCTCGCGCACGCTGCACGACACGCACGCGTGCTCGAGCGCCACCGTCTCGTCCTCCAGGACGCCGGTCGCGTCGACGACGACGCGGCGCAGCGCGCCGTCGTCCGGGAGCAGGTCGTGGCGCACCACGACGACGTCGGGAGCGCCCAGGGTCAGGCTCGCCGCGGCGGCGTCGCGCAGCACGGGGTCGACGGCGACGAGCACGCTCAGCGCCGGTGCGGCGGGCGTGGCAGGCGCGTGCGGGCGGTCGGGAATCACGAGCACCTCCGGTGGGTTGGGGATGACGGTACTTGAGAACAGTTCTCAAGTCTGTCACTGTAGCGCCCTGATGAGAACCGTTCTCATAATGGAGGTATCGATGTCCGCCCGCTGCCAGGTGCTCGGCACGGTCCCGGGGTTCGGCCACGCGATCTCGCACTCGCACGTGCGGACGAAGCGCCGCTGGGACCCGAACGTCCAGAAGAAGCGCTACTGGGTGCCCTCGCTCGGCCGCACCGTCACGCTGCGGGTGAGCGCCCGGGGCATCAAGACCATCGACCGTGACGGCATCGACGTCGTGGTCGCCAGGATCCAGGCACGAGGAGAGAAGGTCTGATGGCCACCCGCACCGACCTGCGCCCGATCGTCAAGCTCCGCTCGACGGCGGGCACGGGCTTCACGTACGTCACCCGCAAGAACCGCCGCAACGACCCCGACCGCGTCGTGCTGCGCAAGTACGACCCCGTCGTGCGCCGGCACGTCGACTTCCGCGAGGAGCGCTGATGGCCAAGACGTCCAAGATCGCCGCCGACGCGCGCCGCCGCGACGTCGTCGAGCGGTACGCCGCCCGGCGGGCCGAGCTCAAGCGCGTCGTCGCGTCGCCGTCGTCCACGGCGGAGGAGCGGGCCACGGCCGTCATGGAGCTGCAGCGCCAGCCCCGCGACGCGAGCCGCACCCGCCTGCGCCACCGCGACGTCGTCGACGGCCGCGCCCGCGGCTACCTGCGCCGCTTCGGTCTGTCCCGCATCCGTCTGCGCCAGCTGGCGCTGCGGGGCGAGCTGCCCGGCGTCACCAAGTCCAGCTGGTGAGAGGAGACACCACCATGAAGCAGAGCATCCACCCCACCTACGGCCCCGTCGTCTTCCGCGACACCAGCGCCGGCACCGCGTTCCTCACGCGCTCCACGCTGGCGGGGGACGCCGCCTCCGGGCCCGGCCGTCCCGCGCGCACGATCGAGTGGGAGGACGGGAACACCTACCCCGTGGTCGACGTCGAGATCTCGAGCGCCAGCCACCCGTTCTGGACCGGGGCCGCGCGCGTCGTCGACACCGCGGGCCGCGTCGAGAAGTTCCGTCGGCGCTACGGGCAGGGCGCCCGATGAAGGTCCGGGCCTCGCTGCGGTCGCTGAAGCGCCTGCCGGGCGCCAAGGTCGTCCGCCGCCGCGGCCGGACGTTCGTGATCAACAAGCAGAACCCCCGGTTCAAGGCCCGCCAGGGCTGAGCCGGGAATTCCCCCAGACCGACCCGACGAGAGGAGCGGCCGTGGCCGTCCCCAAGCGCAAGACCTCCCGCTCGCGCACCCGCAGCCGGCGCGCGCGCTGGAAGGCCGACCCGCCGGCGCTCGTCCCCGTGGTCGTGGCCGGCCGCACGGTGCAGGTCCCGCCCCGGCTGCTGCGGGCGGTGCGGCGAGGAGACGTGGACCCGGGCTGACGGGGCCGGGACGCGAGGGCGAGCCCGCGGCGCGACGCGCCGCGGGCTTCGTCGTGCCCGCTCTGGTCACCCGCCGTCGACGCTGGTATGTTCCCGCCTATTCGATATATCCAAACGATGGAGTGCGTGGTGACGGACCAGATGCTCGACGAGCGCGTGCTGCGCGAGGTGACCGACCGCGTCGCCGCGGCGTTCGACGCCCCGACGGCCGCCGTCTTCGCCGAGGCGATGCGGCGCACCCTGCGCGACGCCGTCGTGCTCGAGCCCGACGGCACCGCCTTCGTGCTCACCGGCGACATCCCGGCGATGTGGCTGCGCGACTGCGCGGCACAGATGCGCCCGTACCTCGCCCTGCTCGACCTCGACCCGGGGATCGGCGACGTCGTCGCGGCCCTGGTCCGGCGCCAGAGCACCCAGATCCTGCACGACCCGTACGCCAACGCCTTCAACCGGACGCCGGACGGCGCCGGGCACCAGGCCGACCGCACGGCGATGACGCCCGGCGTCTGGGAGCGCAAGTACGAGGTCGACTCGCTCGCGTTCCCCCTCCAGCTCGCGCACCAGCTGTGGCTCGCCACCGGGCGCACGGACCACCTCGACGACACGTTCCGCAAGGCCGCGGAACTGGTCGTCGCCACGGTCCGGACCGAGCAGGACCACGACGCGCGGTCCGACTACCGGTTCGAGCGCGACGGCTGCCCGCCGACCGACACGCTCGTCCGCGACGGCCAGGGGTCGCCCGTCGCCGTCACGGGCATGACCTGGAGCGCGTTCCGCCCCAGCGACGACGCGTGCGTCCACCACTACAACGTGCCCGGCAACCTGTTCGCCGCCGCGTCGCTGCGCGACCTCGCGGAGCTCGCCCTCGGCCCTCTCGCCGACCCGGGCCTGGCCGCGCGGGCCGAGGAGCTCGCCGCCGAGCTCGATGCCGCCACCCGCCGGCACGGCGTCGTGGACCACCCCGAGCACGGGCGGATCTTCGCCTACGAGGTGGACGGCCTCGGCCACCGGCTGCTCATGGACGACTCGAACATGCCGAGCCTGCTCTCCCTGCCGCTCACCGGCGGCGTGGCGCTCGACGACCCGCTCTACGTCGCGACGCGCCGCTTCGCCCTCAGCGACGACAACCCCACCTACGTGCGCGGCACGACCGGTGACGGTCTCGGCAGCCCGCACACGCCGCCGCGCTACGTCTGGCCCATCTCGGCCGCCGTCCGGGGCCTGACCTCGACGGACCCGGCGGAGAAGCGCGCTCTCGTCGCGTCGATGCTCGCGGCCAACGCGGCACGCGGGCGGATGTGCGAGTCGTACCACGTGGACCGCCCCGAGGAGTTCACGAGGGAGTGGTTCAGCTGGGCGGACTCGATGTTCTGCGAGCTCGTGCTCGACGTCGTCGGGTACCACGTCCCCGGGGCACCCGGGGCGGAAGTGTTCAGGCACGACGCATAGGCGGACGTGCGGATCGGCGAAGGAGGCGATCTGAACCATGACGGTGACGACGGCGGCGACGGCGCCGCCGGGCAGGGCTGCGGAGTCCGCACCCCCGGCCCAGGCACCACGCAGACCCTCACGGCAGTGGAGGATCCAGGAGAGGTGGGCGTGGCTCTTCGTGGCCCTCCCGATCGCCCTGTTCGCGATCTTCGTGGTCATCCCGGCGGGCATGGCGCTCGTCATGAGCTTCACGAGCTATTCGGTCATCGGCGACTCGGGCTGGGTAGGTCTCGACAACTACCGCCGGCTCTTCCTCGACCCGTACTTCTTCATCGCCCTGCGGAACACCGCGTACTACACGGTGCTGTTCGTGCCGCTCGGGATCGTGGTCGCGCTGGCGACGGCACTGCTGCTGCACCGCAACGTGCGGGTCTCGACGCTCTTCCGCACCTTCTTCTACGTTCCCGTGGTCTCGTCGACCGTGGCGACCGCGACGATCTGGCTGTGGCTGCTCAACCCTCAGTTCGGCATGGTCAACGTCGCGCTCGGCTGGTTCGGCATCGACGGCCCGGCCTGGCTGTACGACTCGAACTGGGCCATGCCGGCGATCGTCATCATGAGCGTCTGGGCCGGCTTCGGCACCAACATGATGATCTACCTCGGCGGCCTGCAGGGGATCCCGCCGCAGCTCTACGAGGCCGCCCGCATCGACGGGGCGGGCTGGTGGCAGCAGCTGCGCTACGTCGTCATGCCGAGCCTGTCGCGCACCACGTTCCTCGTCTCGACCCTCCTGGTGATCGGCGCGTTCCAGGTGTTCGACCAGGCCTACGTGCTCACCAAGGGTGGCCCGGGCAACTCGACGATCACGCTCGTCTACTACATCTACACGCAGGGCTTCGGGAACCTCGAGATGGGCTACGCGTCGGCGATCTCGTTCGTGCTCTTCGCGATCATCGCGATCTTCGCGGTCATCAACGCCCGCGTCACGGGGAGGGACAACACATGAGCGCGCAGACCGCACCCGGCCTGTCCGTCGCGGCCACCGCCACCCTTGCCGGCGGGGCCTCCCGGCCGGCCGTGCTGCACACCAAGCACCGGACCCCGGCGCAGCGCGTGGGCGCCGTCGCCTGGTGGATCGCCGTCGTCGCGGTGGCGGTCCTCACCGTCTTCCCCCTGTTCTGGACGCTGGTCACGTCGCTCAAGCCGGCCGGCGACATCCTGTCCGGTGCGCTGGACCTGATCCCGCGCACCGTCACGCTCGAGAACTACGACCGCGTGCTCACGGAGGTGCCGTTCGGCCGCTACTTCGCCAACTCCATGCTGCTCGCCGTCGCCGGCGTCGTGCTGAACCTGTTCTTCGGCTCCCTCGCCGGGTACGCGTTCGCCAAGCTGAAGTTCCGCGGCAAGCGGGCGCTCTTCGTCACCCTGCTGGGGTCGCTCATGGTGCCCGGCATCGTGACGATGGTGCCCTCGTTCCTCGTGCTGCGCGCCATCCCGTTCGCCGGCGGCAACAACGTCGTCGGGCAGGGCGGCGTCGGCCTGCTCAACACCTGGTGGGCGATCATCCTGCCCGGGGCCGCCGGGGCGTTCGCCGTGTTCTTCATGCGGCAGTTCTTCTCCTCCGTCCCGGACGAGCTGGGCGAGGCCGCGCGGATCGACGGCGCGTCCGAGTTCCGGATCTTCGCGCAGGTATACCTGCCGCTCGCGAAGGCGGGCGCGGCCGTGCTCGCGATCCTCACGTTCCAGGCGGGCTGGAACTCCTTCATGTGGCCGCTGATCGTCCTCAACGTCCAGGAGATGTGGACGGTGCAGGTGGGGCTGGCGTCGTTCGTCACCGACTACGCCACCGACTACGGCCCGCTCATGGCCGGGACCGTGATCACCAGCCTGCCGGTGCTGCTGCTGTTCGTCTTCGCCCAGCGCTACATCATCGAGGGGGTCTCCCATGTCAACGCCCGTTAGCCGCCGCGCGATCCTGCGGGCGCTCGGCCTGGGCGCCGGCGCCGCCGTCCTGTCCTCCTGCGCCGCGCCGAACCAGCCCCGCTACACGGACGCGGGCGCCCGTCGCCTGACCATGTGGGGCAGCTGGGCGGGCGACCAGGCCGCGCAGATCACGACGCAGCTCGACGCGTTCAACGCGGCGCAGTCCGAGTACGAGTTCCGATACGTGCCGCAGGGCGTGCTCGAGGAGAAGATGCTCACCGGCATCGCGTCGGGCAACGTGCCCGACCTGGTGCTGTGGGACCGGTGGCAGACGGCCAAGTACGGCCGCCGCGGTGCGCTGCAGGCGATCGACTCCTGGGCGGCGCGCGACGGCGTGGACCTGGGGTCCTTCTACGCGGAGTCGGTGCGGGAGATGAGCGTCGGCGACGAGACCTTCGGCCTGCCGCTCATCGTCGACACGCGGGCGCTCTTCTACAACAAGGCGCACCTCGACGAGGCCGGCATCCGCCCGCCGACGACGTGGGCGGAGCTGGCCGACGCCGCCGAGGCGCTGACGGTCCGCGAGGGCGGGCGGCTCACGCGGGCGGGCTTCGAGATCCAGGACGTCGGGCTGTTCAGCATGTGGCTCAAGCAGGCGGGCGGCGAGCTCCTCGACCCGACGGAGCGCTACACGGCCTTCGACTCCCCGCAGGGCCTCGAGGTCCTCGACTTCTGGGACGAGCTGCTGCACGAGCGGCGGGTGTACGAGCTGGGCTTCTCCGACGGCATCGACGCCTTCGCCCAGGGTGCGGTGTCGATCAAGTACGACGGGCCCTGGAACCTCCCCACCTGGGACGCCGTCGACGGCCTCGAGTACGGCGTCGTCCCGGCCGTCGTGGGGCCGCGGGGCGACTCCGGCGCCTCCATGGGCGGCTTCGGCCTCGTCGTCCCCGCCGACGCCCCCTGCCCCGAGGGTGCGTGGGAGCTCATGAAGTGGTGGGCGGCGGACCAGGAGAACAGCCTCGCGTTCGCCGAGATCAGCAAGAACATCCCGGCGAACGTCGAGGCGTCGCGACGCGCGGTGGGCACGGTCGACGACCGCTTCGCCCCGATGGTCGAGACCATCGAGGTCGCCTCCGTCCGCCCGCCCGTCCCCGGGTACTCGGACGTCGAGACCCTCGCCCTCATCCCCGCCCTGCAGGAGGTGATGTCGGGATCCCTGGACGGCCCCGCCGCCCTCGCCGACGCCGCCGCGCAGGGCGACCGCATCCTGGAGGCCAACCGATGACGACCACGACCGACGACGCCGCGCGCGCGCTGACCTGGACGGGGCGCGCCGACGTCGCGCAGCACAGCATCGACCTGCTCTACGGGGCCGCCACGCCGCAGCTGCTGCACAACGGGCACCCCGAGCCCGCCGACGCCACGTTCAACTACTGGTGGCTGGCGCACGTCGTCGACTGCCGGCTCGACGCCTTCGCCCGGACCGGCGACGGCACGTGCCTCGACGCGGCGCGGGCGACCGCGGCGAACATCCGCGAGCGCAACGGCGGCAGCCTGTTCAACGACTACTTCGACGACATGCTCTGGTACGCCCTCGCCCTGCTGCGGCTGGCCGAGGCGACGCCGGACGACGGCGAGCGCGCGGCCCTCGAGGCGGACGTCGTCGCGCTGTGGGAGCACGTGGTGTCGCTCGGGTGGAACGACGTCCACGGGCCGTCGTTGTCGTGGCGCAAGCAGCAGCCCGACTACAAGAACACCCCGGCCAACGGCCCCCTGGCGATCCTCGGCGCGCGGCTGGCGCGGCGCACCGGCGACGGCGCCTACCTCGACCGTGCGCTGCGCACGGTGGCATGGCTCGAGGAGCACCTGGTCGGGCCGGACGGGTTCGTCGAGGACGGGCTCGGCCGCGAGGGCGGCACGGACGTCGACACGCACTGGCGCTTCACCTACAACCAGGGCTTGTACATCGGGGCCTGCGTCGAGCTGTACAGGTGCACGGGGGACCCCGGCTGGCTGGACGCCGCCGAGCGGACGGCCCTCACGTCGGTGCGCGAGCTCGCCACGGGCGGCGTCTTCCGGCGCGAGGGAGACCTGGTCGACGACGACGTGCCCGACACGGCGGGCGGCGACGTCGGCCTGTTCAAGGGCGTCTGGTACCGGTACGCGGCGCTGCTGCTCGAGGAGCGGTCCGTCCCCGCGGTCGAGGACCTGGTGCGCACCAGCACCGACGCCCTGTGGGAGCACGGCCTGGTGCCGTACGGCGGCGCGCGCCCGGCGGACGGTGCGCCGATGGCCGCGGTCGAGAGCCTGCGGCACGCGGGCGTGGTGCTGCGGCCGGGGGACGACTGGACCCGGCCGGCACCGACGCAGGTGGGGTACTCGACCCTGCTGAGCGCCGTGATGGCGCTCGAGGTCCGGGCGGCGCGGGGATGACGGGCAGCGCGCGGCCCGGGCCGGGCCGCGCGCTACCGGGCCGGGGCCGGTCCCGTCGACCCGCCCGCGAGGATCCGTACGGGCACGGTGTCCTGCGAGACGTCGCCCCGCTCGGCGAGCTGCCGCTCGAGCAGCTCGAAGGCGCGCGCCCCGAGCGCGTGCTGGTCCTGCTCCACGTGGGTGAGGGGGACCGCGGCGTCCACGTACTCCGGCGGGGCGTCGAAGCAGATCACGGAGAGGTCGCCCGGCACGGCACGGCGCAGCCGCTGCGCGGCCTGCAGCACGAGGCGCGCGGAGTGGTACTCCGTGACCACGCACGCGGTGAGGTCGGGGTGGGCCTCGAGGAACCCGACCAGGCCGTCGACGTCGTCCTCGGGCGTGACGTCCGAGCCCGGCACCACGGACCGGACGCCGGAGTACACCTGGGACTCCTCGAGGCGTACCTGGTGCGCGGCGTGCGCGGCCACCACCCCGCGCCGCCGCTCGTCGAGGGTCGACACGGCGTTGGGGGACTGGACCAGCGCGATCCGGGTGTGCCCGAGCTCGAAGAGGTACTCCGCCGCCAGCCGTCCGCCGGTGACGTTGTCGGACGTCACGGTGCTGACGGGCACGCCCGTCAGGGTGCGGTCGACGATGACGAGGGGGAAGCCGCGGCCGACGAGCGCCGCGACGCTCTGCGGGATGGCCTGCGACGACGTGGGCAGCAGCACCAGCCCGTCGAGGCCGCGGTCGAGCTGCTCCTCGATGAGGCGCTCCTCCAGCTCGGAGTCGCCGCGCGACATCCCCACCACGACGTGCGCCCGCTCGCTGGACGCGTCGAGGAGCCCTCCGAGCAGGTGCGACCCGAAGGCGTCGTCGAACCCCGGCACGACGTAGCCGACCAGCGGCAGGCGGCTCCCCCCGTCCGGGCGCGCGCCGCCGGCGGGCGTCGTGGAGACGACGATCGTGCCGATGCGCGGACGCCGGGTCACGAAGCCCTCGTCCCGCAGCATGTCCAGCGCGCGCTTGATCGTGATCGCGCTGACCGAGAACTCCTCGACCAGCTCCGCCTGCGCCGGCAGCCGATCCCCGACGGCGAGGTCGCCGCCGACGATGCGTGCCCGCAGCGCCTCGTGCACCTGGGCGTACAGCGCCTCGGTCAAGCTCGCTCCCGTCCTCGGACCGTATGAACAGTCGAATGAATACGATCTCCGCTCCTGGTCCATTGTGGGGCACCCCGCGTCCAGGACGCTCGAAGATCCCGACGGCGGGTCCGTCCCGCGAGGAGGCGCGACGATGCGCATCGAACGGCTCGTGGCCGAGTACGGCGCCCCGGAGGTGGGGATCGGCTCCGCCGCCCCCCGGCTGTCCTGGACGCGGACCGGGGGCGGGGTGCAGCGCGCGTACGAGGTGCGGCTGCGCACCGCCGACGGCGCCGCGGCGGAGCGGCGGGAGACGGGGCCCGAGCAGGTGCTCGTGCCCTGGCCGTTCCGCGACCTGCGCTCGCGCGAGCGGGTCGAGGTCCAGGTGCGGATCGAGTCCGACGACGGGTGGTCGCCCTGGAGCGAGCGCCTCGCGATCGAGGCCGGGCTGCTGAGGCCGGAGGACGTCGAGGCGCGGTTCGTCAGCCCCCGGCACGTCGGAGGGCTGGACGGCAGCGCCGTGGTGCTCGCCCGCGACCTGGATCTCGGCGGCCCGGTGGCGTCCGCCCGCCTGTACGTCACCGCGCACGGGGTCTACGACGCGTGGATCGGCGGCCGCCGCGTGGGCGACCACCTCCTCGACCCGGGGTGGACGGCGTACGACGCGCGCCTGCGCTACCGGACCTTCGACGTCACCGAGCACCTGCGCGCGCCCGGGGCGGACCGCCTCGTGGTGGGCCTCGGCAACGGCTGGTACCGGGGGCAGCTCACGTGGACCCACCAGCGCGACTCCTACGGCGACCGGCTGGCGCTGCTCGCCCAGCTGGAGATCACGCTCGAGGACGGTCGCCGTCAGACGGTGGTCACCGACGAGGCCTGGCGTGCCGGGACGACGGGGGTCCTCGCCGACGACCTGTACGACGGCCAGACGACCGACCTGCGGCTGCCGCTCGCCCCGGACGCCGTCGCGGACGGCCCCGTCGACGTGCTCGACGCCGACACCGCGACCGACATCGCGCGGCTGGTCGCGCCGACGGGACCGCCGGTGCGCGAGGTCGCGACCGTCCCCGCACGGGAGGTCCGCACGTCGCCGACCGGCAGGCAGATCGTCGACTTCGGCCAGAACGTCGTCGGATGGGTGCGCCTGCGCGTGGCGGGGGAGCGCGGGGACACCGTCACGGTGCGGCACGCGGAGGTGCTCGAGGACGGCGAGCTGGGCGTGCGGCCGCTGCGCGCGGCGAAGGCGACGGACACCTATGTCCTCGCCGGCGGCACCCAGGTGCTGGAGCCCGCGTACACGTTCCACGGGTTCCGCTACGCGGAGGTGACGGGGGCCGAGGTCCGTGCCGGCGACGCCCAGGCCGTGGTGGTGAGCTCCGACCTGCGCCGCACGGGGTGGTTCGAGTGCTCGGAGCCGGACGTGAACCGGCTGCACGAGAACGTCGTGTGGGGCATGCGCGGCAACTTCCTCGACGTACCCACAGACTGTCCGCAGCGGGACGAGCGGCTCGGGTGGACGGGCGACATCCAGGTGTTCGCCCCGACGGCGAGCTTCCTGTTCGACGTGGGCGGGTTCCTCGGCTCGTGGCTGCAGGACCTCGCGGCGGAGCAGCGTCCCGACGGGGGCGTCCCGTACGTGGTGCCCGACGTCGTGCGCGAGCTGCGCGGACCCGGGCCGGACGGCGGGGAGCACACGCCGGCCGCCGGCTGGGCGGACGCGGCGGTGCACGTGCCGTGGACCCTGTACGAGCGCTACGGCGACGTCGGCGTCCTGGAGCGTCAGTACGACTCGATGCGGGCCTGGGTGGACCGGGCCCGCGCCCTGGCGGGCGACACCCTGCTGTGGGACACCGGCTTCCAGTTCGGCGACTGGCTGGACCCGGACGCGCCGCCGGACGACTCGGCGGCGGTGAAGGCCGACCCCGCGGTCGTCGCGACGGCCTACCTGGCGCGCAGCGCCCACCTGCTGGCCCGCGCGGCCGAGGTGCTCGGGCACGAGGCGGACGCCCGGCGGTACGCACGGCTCTCGGCCGACGTCGCGGCCGCGTTCCGCGGCGCGTACGTCGCGGCCGACAGGACGGTGCGCAGCGACTGCCAGACCGTCTACGCGCTGGCGATCGTCTGGGGCCTGCTCGACACCGACGCTCAGCGCCGCCGCGCGGAGGACCGGCTGGTGGCGCTGGTGCGCGAGGCGGACTTCCACGTGAGCACGGGGTTCCTCGGCACCCCGCTGATCCTGGACGCCCTGTGCGACGCCGGCCACCCCGAGCTGGCGCACGCGATGCTGCTGACCCGCACCCGTCCGTCCTGGCTCTACCCGGTGGGCATGGGCGCCACGACGGTCTGGGAGCGATGGGACTCGCTGCTGCCCGACGGCTCGATCCACCCCAGCGAGATGACGTCGTTCAACCACTACGCGTACGGGGCGGTCGCCGACTGGCTGCACCGCTCGGTCGCCGGTCTGGCGCCGGCGGCACCCGGCTACCGCGAGGTGCTGGTGCGCCCGCTGGTGACCGGCCAGCTCGACCGGGCGTCCGCCCGGCTGGACAGCCCGTACGGGCCGGTCGAGGTCTCGTGGCGGCTGGCGGCCGGGCGGTTCGAGCTCGACCTCGAGGTGCCGCCGGGGGTCACCGCCCACCTGGACCTCCCGCTCGACGAGCCGGGGCGCACGGTCGGCCCGGGCGTGCACCACGTGGCCGGCGGGTGGGCGCCCGTGGGGCACCCGCTCCGCGGCGGGACGACCGGCGCGACGACCGGCGGGTCGCCCGCGCGGACCGCCCGGGACTGACAGGATCGGCGGACGACGAGAGAGAAGGTGGACGATGGCGATCACCCTGTGCGTGCTGCTGTGGGCGGCCGACGGCGAGGCCCCGGCGCTGGCGGACTACGAGACCGAGGTGCTGGCGCTGGTGCCACGGCACGGCGGACGGGTGCTGCACCGCGTGACGAACGTGGCGCACACCGACGACGCGGCGCACGGCGCCGTCCAGCCCACCGAGGTGCAGCTCATCGAGATGCCCGACGAGGAGGCGCTCGCGGCGTTCATGGCCGACCCCGACCGTGAGGCGCGGCTCGACGTGCGCGACCGCGCGATCGCGCGCACCGAGATCCTGCGCGTGCGCCCCGTGGGATGAGCGCGCCCGGGGCGGGGCTGGCCCGGCAGTCTGCGATCTACCGCGCGGGCGTGCTGGGCCGGCGCCCCCGGGTCCCGACCAGCGCCGCGGGCCTCGAGCGGGCCGCCCGCCGCGCCAGCAGCGCGCGGGCCTGGGCGTACGTCGCCGGCGGCGCGGGCGAGGGACGCACGATGCGGCGCAACCGGGAGGCGTTCGACCGGTGGGCGGTCGTGCCGCGCATGGCGGCCGGCGCCGTCGAGCGCGACCCGTCGGTCGAGCTGTTCGGCACCCGGCACGCGAGCCCGCTGCTCCTCGCGCCCGTGGGCGCGGCGGCCCTCCTGGGCGCCGACGCCGACCTCGCCGTCGCGCGCGCGGCCGCCGCGACCGGCGTCCCGTTCGTGCTGTCCAACCAGGCGTGCCATCCCATGGAGGCCTGCGCGGCCGAGATGGGCGCCGCGGCCCGCTGGTTCCAGCTCTACTGGAGCACCGACGAGGACCTCGTCGACTCGCTGATCGCCCGGGCCGAGGCCGCGGGCGCGGGGGCGCTCGTCGTCACGCTCGACACGACGGTGCTGGGCTGGCGCCCGCAAGATCTCGACCTCGGCTCGCTGCCGTTCGCCCGCGGCCTCGGGATCGCGCAGTACACGAGCGACCCGCGCTTCGGCGAGCTGGTCCGCGAGCGGGTCGCGCGGGCCGCGGCGTCCGGGGCGCGCGACGCCGTGCAGGTCACCGCCGGCGCGGTGCGCTCGCTCCTCGCGATGACGCGCGCCTACCCCGGGCGGTTCCGCGACAACCTGCGCTCGCCCGAGCCGCGCGCGGCCGTCGAGACGTTCCTCGACGTGTACTCCAACCCGGGCCTGTCGTGGGAGCACCTGGCCACCCTGCGCGACCGCACCCGGCTGCCGGTCGTGCTCAAGGGGATCCTGCACCCCGACGACGCGCGCCGGGCCCTCGACCTCGGCGTCGACGGGATCGTGGTCTCCAACCACGGGGGGCGGCAGGTGGACAACGCCGTCGCGTCGCTCGACGCCCTCGTCGCCGTGCGCGACGCCGTCGGGCCCGGCCCCACGGTGCTGCTCGACAGCGGGGTGCGGACCGGGGCCGACGTGCTGGTCGCCCTCGCCCTGGGGGCCGACGCCGTCCTGCTCGGGCGGCCGTACCTCTACGGGTACGCCGTGGCCGGGCAGGACGGCGTCGAGGAGGTGATCCGCAACGTGCTCGCGGAGCTGGACCTCACCATGGCGCTCGTCGGCGCGCGCGACGTCGCGGCGATCACGCGCGACCTGGTGAGCCCCGCCCCGGCGCCGCGAGGGGCGTGAGGCGCCGGGCGGTCCGCCCGGCCGGGGTCACCTCGGGGCCGTCGGTCCCGGTGCCGTCTCCCGGCCGCCGAAGACGACGTCGACGAGTCGCTGCAGCGCGCTCTGGAAAGCAGCGCCGAGGGACTGGTCGGCGTCGTCCACGTAGTTGATCCCCGCGGTGAGGGTGGTGCTGCCGTCGGGGGTGGAGTACATGAGCGCGCCGTGGCCGCCCATGCCTCCGTTGTGCGTGATGAGGGTGCCGTGAGCGGTGTCCTGGACGAAGACCCCGAGCCCGTACCCGGCGGGTGGGTGCGGCGCGAGCATCTCGGCGAGCAGAGGAGCGGGCAGGAGGCGGCCGCCCGTCAGACCGGAGACGAACAGGTGGAGGTCGCGGGTGGTGGAGACCATGTCGCCGCCGCTCGAGATCCAGGACGGGTCCTGGGCCGTGACGTCGACCGTCGTCTCCTGGCCGTCCTCCTCGTACCGGTAGTACGCGTGGGCGTGGGGTGCGGGCAACGTCGACGTGTCGGGCACCGAGGTCTGCGTGAGCCCCAGGGGGGACAGCACCAGGCGGTCCATCTCGTCGGCGAGCGAGCGTCCGGTCACCCCCTCGACGATCAGCCGGGCCAGCGCGTAGTTGGAGTTGGAGTAGCTCCAGTCGGTGCCCGGCTCGAACCGGGCCGGGCGGGAGAGCGCCAGGCGGGCGAGCTCCTCGGTCGGGTAGTGCCGGAACCGCGCGTCGACCCACTCCTTGCCCTGCCAGGGGATGCCGCGCACCATCGTCAGCCCGTTCCAGGGCACCCCGCCTTCGACGGCGGCGTCGGGACCGTAGATCTCGCCGGTGAAGTTGAAGATCCCGCTGGTGTGCTGCAGCAGCATCCGCACGGTGATCCGGGGATCGACGGGCAGGGATGGCAGGTAGTCGGCTGCCGCGCGGTCGAGATCGACCGCACCCTCGGCGACGAGCTGCAGGACCGTGGCCGCGACGAAGGTCTTGGTGTTGGAGCCGATGCGGATGTGTCCGTCGGTCGACGGCGCGCCGGGCTCGCCGAGCACGCTCGAGCCCGCGGCACCGTTCCAGGTGCCGCGGGAGTCGTCGACGCGGAGCTGGATACCGGTGAAGCCGGAGTCGACGACGTCCTGGAGCGCTCGGCGCAGTTCGGGGCGGTCGTGCGCGGTGTCGTCCTGAGGTCCGCGCCGGGCAAGGTCCTGGTGGGTCATGAGGGAGCTCCTTACGGTGGTGGTGAAGGGGTCGCTAGGCCACGTCGGGCCGGGTCATCAGCGGGGACTGGAGATGGCGGAGGAGGTCGGGGCCCGTCAGCGGCACGACGTTCCACGTCACGGACGCGGCGCCGGTGCGGGTGTCGACCACCGTCCGCAGGCGGTGCGGAGTGGTGATGACGTACAGGTCGGCGACGAAGACGTCCCCCTGCCACGCGCCGGCCGCCACCACGGGGCGGCCGAGCGGCTCGCTCTCCCGCCAGTCGTCGTGGCCGACCTCGATATCGACCTGGACGCCGGGGGAGGCTGTGAACCGCACGAGCCACCCGCGCTCGGCGGGGTCGACGGTCACCGGGGTCCCCTCGGGCAGGGCCGGGTCGGCGGCGGACGCCACGACCCGCGCGCCGGTCGGGTGCCGGGGTCCGAGCGTGCCGCTCGGGCGGGCGAGCGCCAGGCCTCGCAGGCGGTCGGCGAGCTGCGCGTCGTCCGCGGCGTCGTCGGGGCGGTCCAGCCCGGGCAGCAGGCACTCCCAGATCGGCTCCAGGAGCGTCTCGCCGCCTCCGCTGAGCGCGCTCGTCGCGACGACGACGAGATCGTGCGAGGGAACGACCGCGCACAGCTGGCCGAACGAGCCCTCGCCGCGATAGCCGTGGCGTGACATCCAGAACTGGTACCCGTACCCGCACCGCGTGTCGGGGTTGTCCGACCAGCCGTCGACCTGGTGCGTCGCGACGCGGCGCCCCGTCGCGACCTCGACCCACGAGGGCGGGACGAGCCGGCGGTCGCCCCAGCGGCCGCGGCGGAGCAGCAGCTCGCCGAAGGCGGCCACGGCCTCGGTCGTCAGGTGCAGGCCGTGGAACCCGAACGCGGCACCGTCGCCGACGCGGTCCCACTCGGCGTCGGTGATGCCCATGGGCGTGAAGAGGCGCTCGGCGAGCAGCTCGGGCAGGCCGCTCCCGGTCGCGCGCTCGACCATGCGAGCGAGCACGTAGGTCGTGGCGTTGTCGTAGGCGTGCCGGGTGCCCTCGCGGTGGGGGAAGGGCACGCGCAGGAAGCCCCGGGTCAGGTCGCGGGGCTCCAGCTCCCACGCTTCGGCGAGGCTGTCCGTGTCGTGACCGGTCGTCATGGACAGAAGGTGGTGCACCGTGAGGCGACGTCCCTGGTCGGAGACGTCGTCCGGGACGTGGTCGGGCAGGACGTCCACGATCCGGTCGTCGAGCGAGAGCAGCCCGTCCTCGATGGCGAGCCCGACCGCGATGGCCGTGAACGACTTGGTGAGCGAGTACAGCAGGTGCGGTCGCTCCGCCGTGAAGGGCGCCCACCACCCCTCGGCCACCACGTGGCCGCGCCGCACGATCATGAGCGAGTGGCACTCGACCGAGTCGCCGGCGAGCCGGTCGAGCAGGGCGAGCACGGCCCGCGACGACACCCCGACGGCGGCCGGCGCCGATCGCGGGAGCGTTTCTGGCCGGAGCGGCACGGCGGGCCGTGGGCGCTGACTCGTCACGATGAGCTCCTGAAGGTCGAAAGGCGTCGAGGAAGAAACGACACGATGCGTTTCGTCTTGAGAAGTGTGCTCGGACGCGTGGGGGGTGTCAATACGCTCCGTACCGTTTCCTTTAAGATCGGTGTCATGCCCGATCCGAGCGCCTCACCTGCCGCCCCCCACCGGCCTCGGAGCGAGGCGAGCCGACGCGCCATCCTGGACGCGAGCCTGGACCTGTGCGGGGAGCACGGGTACGGCGCGGTGACGGTCGAGGCGATCGCCGCGCGCGCGGGCGTCAGCAAGAAGACCATCTACCGCTGGTGGCCCTCCAAGGGCGCGGTCGTCCTCGAGGCGCTGGACGACGCGGCGAACCCGTCGGCCGACTTCCCGCACACCGACGACCTGCGGGCCGACCTCGTCGAGCAGATGGAGGGTCTGCTGCGCGGGCTGTTGGCCGACCGCCGGTTCGGCCGGGCACTGGTCGGCCTGATCGCCGACACGCAGCACGACCCGCAGCTCGCCCGGGGCCTCGTCGACGACCTGTACCGCCCGCGCGTCGAGGACGCCAGGCAGCGTCTGGCCGTGGCCCGTGACGCCGGCCAGCTTCGCGCCGACGCCGACCTCGACCTGGTGATCGAGCTGCTGTACGGGCCCGTGTACTACCGGCTGCTGCTCCACCAGGGCGAGCTGCAGACCACCGACGAGCTGCGGACGCTCGTCGACCACGTCCTCCGGTCCGCCGCGGCGGCTTCCTGACCGCGGACGCCCGCGTTCACGAGGGGTGTCTCGTCATGACCGCCACGGTAGAAGTGTGAGCGCGCTCCAAGGCAAGGCTGTGCGCCCGACGGCGGTCCGGGAACAGGCCAGCAGGTCGGACGCGGCACCCGGGTCAGGCGGTCGCGGGCATGTCTCGGCCCGAGATGAGGAGCTCCTCCGGGAAGCAGTAGCCCCAGTGCTCGCCGGGCTCGAGGGATCGCATCACCGGGTGGTCGGTGGCGTGGAAGTGCGCCGTCGCGTGCTTCGCCGGCGACGAGTCGCAGCACCCGACGTGGCCGCACTCCAGGCAGGCCCGCAGGTGCACCCAGGTGCCGCCGGCGGCCACGCACTCGGGGCACGTGCCGAGCGCCTCGGGCGCGACGGGGACGATCCGGTCCAGGTGCGTGCACGTGCTCGTCATGATCACTCCCTCGCCGGCGGCTCCGGACGCCGCCCTCGGCGAGTCTAGGGACGTGTCACGTGCGCTGCGTCCTGGACGACGTCCCGCTAGCGTGTCGTCATGCTGGCCGGACCCCGCCCCTCGAGCGGCGACGCCCCCTCGAGCGGCGACGCCTACGAGCGCACCGCCGTCGTCGTGGAGGACGACCCTGACGTCCGCGACCTGCTCCACGCGGTGCTGACGCAGGCGGGTTTCGTCACGCGCACCGCGGCGTCGGGCCGCGAGGGCGTGGAGCTGGTGCGCAGCTTCGACCCGCTCGTCACGACCCTCGACGTGGGGCTCCCCGACATCGACGGCTTCGAGGTGTGCCGCCGGATCCGCGCGGTGTCCGACACGTACGTCGTGATGCTGACGGCCCGCACGGACGAGATCGACGCGCTCATGGGGCTGGACGCCGGCGCCGACGACTACCAGACCAAACCGTTCCGCCCCCGGGAGCTGCGGGCCAGGATCGAGGCGATGCTCCGCCGTCCTCGCCGGGAAGCGCCGCCGGCGGCCCCGGCGACCGCCGTCCCGTCCTTCGACGGGCTCGTCGTGAACGTGGCGGCGCGCACCGTCGACGTCGACGGCGCGGAGGTGCACCTCACGCGCAGCGAGTTCGACCTCCTCGCCGCGCTCGCGGGCGCCCCGGGGCGCGCGATCCCCAAGGACGACCTGGTCCGGGTGCTGTGGGCCGGCGAGTACGACACCGGCACCCTGGTCACGGACCAGGACCGGCGCAGCGTGGAGGTGCACGTGACCAACCTGCGCCGCAAGCTCCGCGACGACGCGGCGTCGCCCCGCTGGATCCGCACGGTGCGCGGTGTGGGCTACAGGTTCGACCACCCCTCCTGAGCGAGGGCGCTCGCGACGACGACCGCGGCGGTCCGGGCCTCGTCGGTGATCCGGTCGGTGTGCCGCTGTGCGCCGGCCACCCCGTCCTCCTCGAGGGCGTCGAGCCCCTGCGACGCGGCGTCCGCGAGCCGGTCCATCCCGAGCATGTCCGCCGTGCAGGCGAGCGTCAGGAGCACGTCGCGGGCGCCGTCGGCGTCGGTCCGCGCGAGGGCTCCCAGGAGCGCGCCGGTGCGGTGCGGCAGGAGGCCGGCCCAGGAGCCCGCAAAGCCGGCGACCGCGGCCCGGTCGCCGTCGAGGTCGTCGACGAGAGACTGCCACGCGGCCGCCGTGCCCGGGGGCAGGGCGGGCGTCATCGGGGCTCGCCGGGGTGTTCCTCCCGGAGCACCACGCGTCTCGCCGGCCGCGGGACCCGCCCGCGCGCCCAGGGGGAGGTGCGCGCGGCGGCCCCGAGGGGACCGGTCGACGAGACGGACATGGTGCTCCGGGAGGTGATCAGGGGCTGAACGGACTCGATCCTGCGCTGCGGACCTCGGGGCGACCTCCGCGGCAGGACAAGATCGCCTCAAGATCTGCTCAGGGTTGCGGTGCCGCCTACCCTGACCGCATGCCCGAGCGTCCGGAAGCGCGTCCCGTGATCCTGCTCGTCGCCGACGCGCACGCGTCCGAGGTGGAGCAGGAGTTCCGCGCCCGGTACGACCGGGACTACCGGGTCGAGCTCGTCGGGACCGCCGACGCGGCGCTGGAGCGGCTGCGCGACCTGGTGGCCGCGCGGGAGCCGGTCGCGATGATCGCGGCGGAGCGGCGGCTGCCGGACGCCGCAGGGGTCGAGCTACTGCACCAGGTGCCGGCGGTCGTCTCGACGGCGCGACGGGTGGCGCTGATCTCCGGCGACGAGTACGCCGACGCCCTGGACGAGATGCGGGCCGCGCTGCTGCGCCGCGACATGGACACGTTCGTCGGCATCCCGCGCGGCGCCCGCGACGAGGAGTTCCACACCGCCCTGGTCGAGCTGCTGTCGGAGTGGGGCTGGTCGGTGGCCCGCCCCACCGTGACGTCCACGGAGATCGTCGCGCCCCCCGGCGACCGCGACGCGGCCGCCGTCCGCGACCTGCTCGAACGGCTCGGCGTCCCGAACCGCGTGCTCGCACCCGACGCCGCAGACGCCCGCGACATCCTCCTGGCGGCGGGCCCGGGCGCCGTCCTGCCCGTGGTGCGCACGTTCGCCGGGCGGGTGCTGTCGGGCGCGACGGCGTCGGCCGTGGCGGAGGCTATGTACGGCGGCTACGACTCCATCCCGCCGGGCGAGATCGCCGACGTCGCCGTGGTCGGGGCGGGGCCGGCCGGGCTGGCGGCCGCCGTGTACGCGGCGTCCGAGGGGCTGTCGACGGTGGTGCTGGAGCGCGACGCGATCGGCGGCCAGGCCGGGTCGAGCTCGATGATCCGCAACTACCTCGGGTTCCCGCGCGGCATCTCGGGGATGCGGCTGGCGCTGCGCTCACGCATCCAGGCGGGGCGGTTCGGCGCCCGCTTCTACACCGGGCGCCCGGTGGCGCGCATCGAGCCCGGCCCGGCGGACGAGCCGGAGCACCACCACGTGCACGTCGAGGGCGCACAGCTGTGCGCGCGCACCGTCGTGCTCGCGACCGGCGTCTCCTACCGCCGGCTCGGCGTGCCGGGCGTCGACGAGCACGTCGGCACCGGCGTCCACTACGGCGCCGCGAGCTCGATGGCGCGCGAGATGACGGACCGCGACGTCGTCGTGGTGGGCGGCGGCAACTCCGCCGGCCAGGCCGCCGTGCACCTGGCGAAGTTCGCCGGCTCGGTGACGATCCTCGTGCGGCGGGGGAGCATCGCCGAGACGATGTCGGACTACCTGGTGCGCGAGATCGCGGCGACGCCCACCATCGCCGTCCGCCCGCGCACGGTGATCACGGACGGCGGCGGGGACGGGCGCCTGCAGTGGCTGATCACCGAGGACCTGGACACCGGCGAGCGGACGAAGACGCACGCCGACGGCCTGTTCTGCCTGCTCGGCGCGGAGCCGGACTGCGGCTGGCTGCCCGACGGCGTCGCGCGCGACGACCACGGCTTCGTCCTCACCGGCCGCGACGTGCCGCAGGAGCGCTGGGTGGACGGGCGTCCGCCCGCCAGCCTGGAGACGACGCTGCGCGGCGTGTTCGCCGTCGGCGACGTGCGGGCCGGCTCGATGAAGCGCGTCGCGTCGGCCAGCGGCGAGGGCGCGTCCGTGCTGCCGCTGGTGCACACCCACCTCGCCTGGCTGCGGGCGCAGGAGTTCGGGGGAGGGAGCCCGGCATGACCGACGGCCCGCACGAGCCGCGGACGTTCCGGCGCAGCCGGTCCCGCGACGTGGGCGACGCGGTGATCGGCGTGCTCGTCCGGCTCGGGCTCGTCCCGGACACCTTCCTGCTGACCACCCGGGGCCGGCGCTCCGGGCTGCCCCGCACGAACCCCGCGACCCTCGTCACCCTCGGCGGGCGCCGCTGGCTGGTGGCCCCCTACGGCGTCGTCTCCTGGGTGCACAACGTGCGCGCCGACCCGCGCGTGCTGCTGCGCCGGGGGTTCTCGCGGTACGTCTTCGTGGTACGGGCAGCGTCGGCCCAGGAGGCCGGGCCGGTGCTGCGGCAGTACGTGCGCCGGTCCCGGCCCTCCCGGCCGTACTTCGCGGCCACCGTCGACTCCCCGGTGGAGGCCTTCGTCGCCGAGGCGGACCGGCACCCGGTGTTCGAGCTGGTGCCGTACGACACAGGTCGCTGACCCGCCGCGCGGCATGGGACGAACCGCGGTCGAATGGGCGGCATGGGATCTGCGCAGGACGTCGCCACGGACGCGAGCCCCTGGTCACGACCGCCCGCCGAGGTGCTCGCGGCGCTCCGCACGGACGACGGCGGGCTGAGCGCCGCCGACGCGACGGCGCGGCTCGCGGAGGTCGGTCCCAACCGGCTGCCGCCGCCGGAGAAGGACCCGCTGTGGAAGCGGGTCCTCGTGCACTTCGACGACGTGCTCATCTACATCCTGCTGGTCTCCGCGGTGCTCAAGGCGATCCTCGGCGACTGGGTCGACTTCACCGTGATCCTGCTGGTCGCGGTGGTGAACGCGGCGATCGGCTTCATCCAGGAGGGGCGCGCCGAGAGCGCGCTGAACGGCATCCGGCAGATGCTGTCCGTGCACGCCGAGGCCCGCCGCGACGGCGCGTGGGCCAAGATCGACGCCGACGACGTCGTGCCGGGAGACGTGGTGCGCGTGCGCTCCGGCGACCGGGTGCCCGCCGACGTGCGCCTGCTGCAGGCCACCAACCTGCGCGTCGAGGAGTCGGCGCTCACGGGGGAGTCGGTCGCGGCGAGCAAGCGGGTCGACCCCGTGGACCCCGACGCCGGGGTGGGCGACCGCACCAGCATGCTGTTCTCCGGCACGCTCGTGGCCGCGGGCCAGGGCGTCGGGGTGGTCACCGCCACCGGCGAGCGCACCGAGATCGGCCGCATCCAGACGATGATCTCCGAGGTCACGAGCCTGGAGACGCCGCTGACCAAGCAGCTCGACCGGTTCGGCAAGCTGCTCGCGGTGCTCATCCTCGGCATGGCCGTGGTGATGGTCGTCGTCGGGCGCGTGGTGCACGACTTCTCCGTGCCGGAGCTGGTCTCGGCGTCCATCGGGTTCGCCGTCGCCGCCGTCCCCGAGGGGCTGCCCGCCCTGGTGACGATCACCCTGGCGCTCGGCGTGCAGCAGATGGCGCGCCGCCGCGCCATCACGCGCAAGCTGCCCGCCGTCGAGACGCTCGGCTCCGTCACGACGATCTGCTCGGACAAGACGGGCACGCTGACCAAGAACGAGATGACGGCGCGGACGGTGCGCACCGCCGGCCGGTCGTTCGACGTCGCGGGCGCGGGCTACGCACCCGTCGGCGAGCTCACGCTCGCGGGCGAGGGGTCGCGGCACGCCGACCTCGTCGACGACCGGGACCTCACCGCCGTCGTCGCCGCGATGATGCTGTGCAACGACGCGCGCGTGGTGCCGGGGGAGCCCGGCGGGCAGGGCGAGGACTGGCGGCTGGTCGGCGAGCCGACGGAGGGCGCGCTGCGCAGCCTCGGCATGAAGGCCGGCTTCGAGACGACGGGCTGGTCGCGGCGGGACCTGGTGCCGTTCGAGTCCGAGAACAAGTACATGGCGACCCTCGACCGGGCGCCCGACGGCGCGGAGGTCGTGCACCTCAAGGGCGCGCCCGACCGGGTGCTCGACCGGTGCACCACGCAGACCGCGCCGGACGGCACGGCGCAGCCGATCGACCGCGCGTTCTGGGAGGCGCAGATCGACGAGATCGGCGGCCGGGGGCTGCGGGTGCTCGCGGCGGCCCGTCGCGGAGCGCCGGCCGGGGAGCTCGCCGACTCGCTCACCGGCCTCGAGCTGTGCGGCCTGGTCGGCATCGTCGACCCGCCGCGACCCGAGGCGATCGACGCCATCGCCCAGTGCCGCGACGCCGGCATCGCCGTCACGATGATCACCGGCGACCACGCCGGCACCGCCGTGGCGATCGGCCGCGAGATGGGCATCGTCCACGACGAGGTCGGCCCGGACGGCACGGGCCCCGCCGTCCTCACCGGCGCGGAGCTGGAGGCGATGAGCACCGAGCAGCTGCGCGGCGTCGTCCAGGACGTGCACGTGTACGCCCGCACGAGCCCGGAGCACAAGATCCGCATCGTGTCGGCGCTGCAGGCGCACGGCGAGGTGGTCGCGATGACGGGCGACGGCGTCAACGACGCCCCCGCGCTCACGCAGGCCGACGTCGGCGTCGCGATGGGCATCAAGGGCACGGAGGCCACGAAGGACGCGGCCGAGGTGGTGCTCGCCGACGACAACTTCGCCACCATCGAGCGGGCCGTGGAGGAGGGGCGGCGGATCTACGACAACATCCGCAAGTCCGTGCTCTTCCTGCTGCCCACCAACGGCGCGCAGTCGCTGGTCATCCTCGTGGCCGTGCTGTTCGGCCTGGTGCTGCCGCTCGCGCCCGTGCAGGTGCTGTGGATCAACATGATCACGGCCGTCACGCTGTCCCTCGGGCTCGCGTACGAGAAGGCCGAGCCGGACGTGATGTCCCGGCCGCCCCGCGACCCGAAGGCCTCGATCCTCGACGCCGCGTTCGTGCGGCGCATCCTCATCGTGTCCCTGCTCATCGGCGGCGCCACGCTGCTCGTCTTCTACGCCGAGCGGGCGCAGGGCGCGCCGCTCGCCGAGGCGCAGACCACGGCCGTGACGATGCTGGCGCTCGGCCAGCTCGCGTACCTGTTCAACTGCCGGTTCCTGGACCGGTCGAGCCTCACCCTCGACGTCCTGCGCGGCAACCGCGTCATCTGGATCTCGGCCGTCGCGCTCCTCGCCCTGCAGTGCGTGTTCGTCTACACGCCGTTCATGCACGACTGGTTCGACGCCGCCCCCATCGGCCTCGAGGAGTGGGGCAAGACGCTCGGCCTGGCCGTCGTCGTCTTCCTGCTCGTCGAGGTGGTCAAGGCGGTGGGCCGGGCGCGGCAGCGCCGCGCCCGGGCCTGATCAGCCGCGCCGCACGCGCACCTCGTGCTCCCCGTGTCCGACGACGGCGGGCGCGGCGCCCGGCACGTCCAGCTCGGCGGTGGTGCCGACCGGCACCACGCACCGCACCACCAGCTCCGTTCCGTCCGCACGGTCCTCGATGCGCCACGCGACCTCGGCGGTGCCGTACGGCGTGACGTGCCGGGCCGAGGCGTGGGTCAGCCCGCCGCCGGGGCGCGGGGCGACGCGGAAGGTGCGGTACCCCGGGTCGAGCGGCGCGAGGCCGGCGACCACCCGGTGCAGCCAGTCGGCCACCGAGCCCAGCGCGTAGTGGTTGAACGACGTCATCTCGCCGGGGTTCACCGTGCCGTCCGTGAGCATGCTGTCCCAGCGCTCCCAGATGGTCGTGGCGCCCAGGTCCACCATCGCCAGCCACGACGGCGACGCGTGGCTGAGCAGCAGCGCGTACGCGGCGTCGAGCTGCCCGGTGCTGCTCAGGGCGTCGGCGACCAGCGGCGTGCCGGCGAACCCGGTGCCCACGGTGTTCCCGCCGTCGCGCACCAGCGCCGCGAGCCGCTCGCCCGCGCGGCGGCGCGCGTCGTCGCCGTCGAGGAGGTCGAAGACGATCGACAGCGCGTGCGCGGTCTGGGTGTCGTGCATCGCGTCGCCGCTGTCGACGTAGCGCTTGCGGTACGCGGCGGCGACCTCGTCGGCGAGCTCCCCGTAGCGGGCGTCATCGTCGTCGCGGCCGAGCGTCCGGGCCATGTCCGCGACGGCCCGCGCCGAGCGGGCGAGGTAGGCCGTGGCCACGAGGTGCGGGTCGGTCTGCGCGCGCAGCGGGTCCTCGGGCGGGGCCGTCGGGTCGAGCCAGTCGCCGAGCTGCATCCCGGTGTCCCACAGCCGGTCGGGCCCGGCGAGGCCGGCCACCTTGTCGACCCAGGTGACGGCGCTCGCGTACTGCCGCTCGAGCAGGCCGACGTCGGCGGAGTCGCGGTGCAGCGCCTCGGGCACGAGGGTCGCGGCGTCGCCCCACCCGGCGATGTCCTGCGTCGGCTGCCAGTACGTGCCGCCGGGGATCCACGGCACGTACACGGGCACGGTGCCGTCGAACCGCCGCTGCTCCGCGGACAGCGACCGCAGCCAGTCGGCGAG
The DNA here is from genome assembly GCF_044389385.1 of Isoptericola sp. NPDC019571. Classification (NCBI taxonomy): domain Bacteria; kingdom Bacillati; phylum Actinomycetota; class Actinomycetes; order Micrococcales; family Promicromonosporaceae; genus Isoptericola; species Isoptericola sp. NPDC019571. The sequence goes on along the minus strand of NZ_JBIRXZ010000004.1, from coordinate 14,566 downwards.
CATCCCGTGCACGTCGTAGAGGAACGCGGCGGTGGGCCCGAACGCCTGGATGTCGCCGGTCCAGCCGAGGCGCTCGTCGCGCTGCGGGCAGTCGGTGGGGATGTCGACGAAGTTGGAGCGCAGGCTCCAGACGACGTTCTCGTGCAGCCGGTCGAGCGCCGGGTCGCTGCTGGCGAACCAGCCCGTGCGGGCCATGTCGCTGTGCAGCACGCGGGAGACGATCGCCGGGGCGTCCGCGCCGGGCCAGCCGGTGACGTGCGCGTACCGGTACCCGTGCACGGTGAACCGCGGCTCCCAGGTGATCCTCGTGCCGTCCGTCACGACCTCGTCGGTGGCGGCCGCCTCGCGCAGGGTGCGCGTATAGAGCGTGCCGTCCTGGAGCACCTCGGCGTGCCGCACGCGCACCACGGTCCCGGCGGGGGCCGCGGGCACGACGAGGCGCGGGCGGCCGGAGTGGTTCTGCCCGAAGTCGACCAGCCAGCCGTCCTCGCCGTCCGGGCCCGGCGCGCGCGTCACGCTCACGGGCGCGAGCTCGCCCGTGCAGCGCACCGGCGGGCCGTCGGGGGCCGCGAGCACGGACCGGTCCAGGGGGTGCACGACGACGGGCGACCAGGCGGCGTCGTCGAAGCCGGGCTCCGACCAGCCCGCGGGGAGCAGGCGCGCGTCGAACGTCTCGCCGTCGTACAGCGAGGCGCGGGTGAGCGGGCCGGGGGCACTGCGCCACGCGGCGTCGCCGCCCACCACCACGGTCCCGGCGTCGGTGACCACCTCGAGCTGGGCGAGCACGCCCACGTGGTCGCCGTACAGGTTGCGGTGACCGCCCTCGAAGCCGTACCGGCCGCGGAACCAGCCGTCGGCGAGCCAGGTGCCGAGCGCGTTCGCGCCCGGGCGCACCAGGTCGGTGACGTCGTAGGCGTAGACGCGCAGGCGGTCGTCGTAGGGGGTCCAGCCGGGCACGAGCACGTCGGCGCCGACGCGCCGCCCGTTGAGCTCCGCCTCGACCAGGCCGTGCGCGGTGAGGTGCAGGCGCGCGGACCGCACCGCGTTCCCGGGGACGTCGAACCCGCGGCGCAGCAGCGGGGCGCGGCGCGTCTCGACCGGTCCCTCGTCGTACCCGGGGCCGACCAGGTCGGCCGTCCAGTCGGCCGCGGTCAGCCCGCGCTCGACGACGGCGGGCTCGCTCCACGGGCCCCAGCCGCCGTCGTCCGCGGTCCCGTCCGCGCCGCCGTCCCGGGTGCGCACGCGCACCTCGGCGCGCGCACGCGGGGCGAGGGGCGCGCCCGGCCAGGGCACGAGGACCTGCGCGTCGCCGTCGACGACGGCGGCCGCGTCCTCGAGGACGGTGCCGTCGGGCGCCGTCGTGCGCCAGGCGACCTCGTACGCCCCCTGCCGGTAGGCCGGGTGCGCGGCGTCGAGGTGCCAGGACAGCCGCGGCCGGTCCTCGCCGGCGCCGAGGGCGGGCTGTGCGTGGTGCTCGACGCGCAGTGCGGGGGCGGGGACGGTCATCGGGCTCCTTCGTCGGTGCGGACGGCGGTGGTGGACGGCGCCGGCGCGGCGGGCTCGTCCTCCGCGACGCGCGGGTACCGGGTGATCCAGAAGCACCCGATCACGCCACCCACGGCGATGCACGCCGCCACGAACACGAACAGCACGTTCGGGCTGGCCGCGAGCAGGGTGGGCGTCCACAGGGCGACGACGGCGGCGACCACGCGGGTAAACGCGATCATCACGCCCTGCGCGGTGCTGCGGTAGGTGGTGGGGATGAGCTCCTGCGCCCACACCTTGAACATCGGCTCGCCCGCGACGGCCCCCGCGATGGAGCCGACGACGCCCATGGTCACCAGCGTCCAGACCTCGACGCCGAAGACCACCGGGACCAGGTAGCCCAGCGTGTAGAAGACCGCCATGACGGCGAACCAGCGCATGCGGTGCGCGCCGTCCACGATCCGCATCAGGCCGTAGGTCGCCGCGAACGCGATGGCGAAGGTGACGAACCCGACCGTGGAGGCGAACCGCACGGTGGAGCCCGCCATCTCCGTGTACATGAGCGTGGAGAACTGGCCGCCGGTGTTCGCGCCCACGTTGACCAGGGCGTAGAAGAGCGCGACGGCGACCATCGGCATGAGGTACGGGCCGCGCAGCAGCCGCTTGAGGGTGCCGAGGTCGACGGCCTCGGCACCGGCGCCCGCGGTGCCCGCGTGCGCCGCCTGCCAGCGCGACGACTCCGGCATCCCGGCCCGCAGCACCAGCACGACGAGGGCGAGCACCAGCAGCTGCCCGTACATGATCCGACCGCCGGTCATGCCCATGCCGCCGACGACGATGCCGAACAGCTGCGCGGCGATGATGCCGACGAGCCACAGGATGTGGGAGAACGAGATGAGCTTGCCGCGGTGCTCGGGCGGCGCCTCCTCGGCGATCATCGCGAGCGACGCGGGAAGGTCCGCGCCGACGGCGAGGCCGAGCAGCACGACGCCGGCGTAGAGCGCCCCGGTGCCGGGCGCGGCCACGAGGACCGCGGCGCCCGCGACGTACACCGCCATCGTGGTGAGGAAGACCCGTTTGCGGCCGAACAGGTCGGCCAGCCGGCCGCCCACGAGCGCGCCCGCCGCGATCATGAACGTCAGCAGGGCCGAGTACTGGCCGAACTGCGCGTCGCTGATGCCCAGGGGCTCCTTGTACAGCACCAGCGCCGTGCCCGTCGTGATGATCGCGCCGGCGTCGAGGTACGACGCCATGCCTGCCACCGTGGTGCGGTACCAGGTCCTGCCCGGGATCTTTCCCGGTGCCGTCGAGGTCGTCATCGTTCTCCCACTTCCACTTTGAAGCGCTTCAAATTGAGTCGTTTCACGAGGATGCCCGGACCTCGCCCGCATGTCAACAGCCGACCACGTGCCTACGGTGCACGCATGAGCCGAAGGTCCGACAGCCGCGAGCGCCGCCGGCGTCGTCGCGACCAGCTCACGCCGGACCAGCGCGCCGACCGGCTCAAGGAGCGCGTGTACGTCACGTTCGCGGCGCTGGCCGTGGTGCTGGCGCTCCGGGGCCACGTCGAGGGCCTCGTGCCCGGTCGGGCCGCGACCACGCTGGTCATCACCGTCGGCGGCACGCTCCTCGCCGTCTTCCTCGCCGACCTCGTGTCGCACGTCGTCGTGCACAACCACCTCCCGACGCGCGCCGAGAGCCGCCACATGGTGGGCGTGGTCTCGAGTGCCGGCGGCGTCGTCGTGCTGCCCCTCGTGTTCCTGGGGGCGGCCGCGAGCGGGGCGTGGACGACGGCGGGCGCGCTCACCGCCTCGACCTACGCGCTCGTCGCGAGCCTCGGCCTCGTCGGGTACGTGGCCGTGCGGCGCGCGGCGATCCCCACGTGGCAGAAGTGGCTCCTCCTGCTCGCCGAGGTGGTGCTCGGGGTCGTGGTCGTGGGCCTCGAGGTGCTCGCGCACGGCTGAGCGAGCCGTGGCGCCGCGCGCCCGGCCGACGCGCGGACCAGGCGCGACGGTGGAACGATCGGCCGCAGCACCCGGTGGGCCCGACCTCAGGAGGACACGAGTCATGGCGCCTCAGGACACCGCGACGTCGACGGGCAGTGCGACCACGAAGGTGTCGCTCCTGACCCTCACCGCGATGGTCGTCGGGTCGATGGTGGGGGCCGGGGTGTTCTCGCTGCCGCGCCGGTTCGCGCAGGAGACGGGCGTCATGGGCGCCCTCATCGCGTGGGTCGTCGCGGGCGCGGGCATGCTGATGCTCGCGTTCGTGTTCCAGCGGCTCGCGATGCGCAAGCCCGACCTCGACGCCGGCGTCTACGCGTACGCGAAGGCGGGCTTCGGCGAGTACACGGGCTTCTTCGCGGCCGCCGGCTACTGGGCCAGCGCGTGCGTCGGGAACGTCACCTACTGGGTGCTCATCATGTCGACGCTGGGCCAGTGGATCCCCGCCCTCGGCGCCGGGGACACGGTGCTCGCGCTCGCGCTGTCCACCGTCGGCCTGTGGCTGTTCTTCCTGCTGGTGCGGCGCGGCATCAAGGAGGCGACGGCGATCAACCGGATCGTCACCGTCGCCAAGGTCATCCCCATCATCGTCTTCGTCCTGCTGGCGCTGTTCGTCTTCGACCCCAGCGCGTTCGCGGAGAACTGGGGCGGCGCCGACTACGCGGGCTCCCTGTTCGACCAGGTGCGCGGCACCATGCTGGTGACGGTCTTCGTGTTCCTCGGCGTCGAGGGGGCGAGCGTCTACTCCCGGCACGCACGCCGGCGCGAGGACGTCGGCCGGGCCACGATCCTCGGCTTCGTGAGCGTGTTCGCCATCTTCGCGTCGGTGACGATCGTGTCGTACGGCATCATGCCGATGGCCGAGATCGCGGAGCTGCGGCAGCCGTCGATGGCGGGGGTGCTCGAGGCGGCGGTCGGCGAGTGGGGCAGCGTCTTCGTCGGCGTCGGCCTCATCATCTCCGTGCTCGGGGCGTACCTGGCGTGGACGCTCATGGCGGCGGAGGTGCTGTTCGTCGCCGCCAAGGACCGCGACATGCCGCGCTTCCTCACCCGGTCGACCGACCGCGACGTGCCCGTCAACGCGCTGCTGCTGAGCACGTCGCTGTCGCAGGTCGTGCTGATCCTCACGTACTTCTCCGAGGACGCGTTCGACTTCGCGCTCGACATGACCGCGGTCATGACGCTCATCCCGTTCCTGCTCGCCGCGCTCTACGCGGTGAAGCTGCGCGCCACGCGCGAGACCTACGACGGCGCGCCGCCGTCGACCCTGCGCGGGGACCTGGTGGTCACGGTCCTGGCGACGGTCTACACGGCCTTCCTCGTCTTCGCCGCGGGCCTGAGCCTCGTGCTGGTCTCGTTCCTCTTCTACGCGCCCGCGACGATCCTGTTCGTCATGACGCGGCGCGAGCAGGGGCGCAAGGTGTTCGCCCCCGCCGAGCTGGTGCTGTTCGTCGTCGTGGTCGCGATCGCCGTCCTCGCGGTGATCGGCCTCGCCGCCGGCTGGATCTCGATCTGACCGTCCCCGACCTCACCGTCCGTCCGACCGAAAGGTTCTCCCCATGACCACCGCACCGTCCGCGCAGCCCGCCGCCCCGGCCCACGGCGTCCACTCGGAGGTCGGCCGGCTGCGCAAGGTGCTGGTCTGCTCGCCCGGGCTCGCCCACGAGCGGCTCACCCCCACGAACTCCGACGACCTGCTGTTCGACGACGTCATGTGGGTGGAGTCCGCGCAGCGTGACCACCTGGACTTCGTCAACAAGCTCACCAACCGGGGCGTCGAGGTGGTCGAGCTGCACGACCTGCTGGCGCAGACGATGGCGATCCCCCAGGCGCGGTCCTGGCTGCTGGACCGCAAGGTGGTGCCGAACCAGGTGGGCCTGGGGCTCGTCGAGGGCACCCGGGCGTACCTGGACTCGCTGACCGACCGCGAGCTGTCGCGGTTCCTCGTCGGCGGGCTGTCGACCCACGACCTGCCCGAGGACTTCCGCAGCGACTACGTGAACCTGGCCCGCGAGTCGACCGGCACCCCCGAGTACCTGCTGCCGCCGCTGCCCAACACCCTGTACACGCGCGACACGACCTGCTGGATCTACGGCGGCCTCACGCTCAACCCGCTGTACTGGCCGGCGCGCAAGGACGAGACGCTGCTGATGAAGGCGATCTACTCCTTCCACCCGGACTACGTCGGCTCGCGGGTGTGGTGGGGCGACCCGGAGCAGGAGTGGGCGCAGGCCACGATCGAGGGCGGCGACGTCATGCCCGTCGGCAACGGCACGGTGCTCGTGGGCATGAGCGAGCGGACGTCGCGGCAGGGCATCACCCAGTTCGCCAAGGCGCTGTTCGAGGGCGGCGACGTCGAGCAGGTCGTCGTCGCGGGGATGCCGCGGCTGCGCGCGGCGATGCACCTGGACACCGTGTTCACGTTCGCCGACCGCGACCTCGTCACCGTCCACCCGACGATCGTCGACGGCATCCACGCCTTCACGCTCCGGCCGTCGGACGCGGAACCCGGCGTGGAGGTCACCGACGAGGGCGACACCCCGTTCGTCGACGTCGTCGCCCGGTCGCTCGGGCTGCCGAAGCTGCGCGTCGTGGAGACGGCGGGCGACGTGTACGCCTCCGAGCGCCAGCAGTGGGACTCCGGGAACAACGCCGTCGCCCTCGAGCCCGGCGTCGTCTTCACCTACGACCGCAACACCCTGACCAACGCGGCGCTGCGCCGTGCGGGCGTCGAGGTGATCACCATCGTCGGGGCCGAGCTGGGCCGTGGGCGCGGCGGCGGGCACTGCATGACCTGCCCGATCTCGCGGGACCCGATCGATTGGTGACCGACTGACCTGCGCGCGGGCGGAATACGCGTGGCCCAGGTCACTGTTCGACCCGTCGTGACCCTCCTGACGCGCGCCGCCGCCTTCCTCCACGAGCTCGACGTCCTCGAGGCCCTGGAGGCCGCGACCGCCGTGCAGGTGGTCCTCGCGCGCGAACCCGGCCGGCCGTGGCGCGGCTGGGTGGTGCAGCTGGGTCACGACCTGTACGTGCGTGCCGCGCCGGGCGCTGCCCTGGGCACCGCCGGTCGTGCTCACCTCCAGGTCGACGGCACCCGGCAGCCCGTGGTGCTCGCCGAGGTGGCCCCGGAGCTGCACGGGTTGCTCGACGACGCCTACCTGGCGAAGTACGGCCGGTGCGCGCCGGAGAAGGTCGGCGCGGTCACGTCCGACGTCGCCGCCGCCAGCACGTTCCGCGTCCGGCTCCGGCGCGCGACCTGGGGCGAGCGGATCGCCCAGGCCGTCGACGCCGGACGCCTCGCCCGGCGCGCGCGGCGTGCGCCGGAGCCCTGCCCGAGCTGCTAGGCGGGCTCGGCGACGCGTTCGAGGCGGGCGTCGAGCATCCGGACCGTGGTGTCGACGGTGGCGAGGGTCGACGCGTCGTGCGACACCAGCAGCGTCGCCGCACCGGTCTCACGGGCGAGGCCGGTGATGAGCTCCACCACCCGGGTGCCGCGCTCGTGGTCGAGCGCTGACGTCGGCTCGTCGACCAGCAGCACCTCGGGTCGGCCGACGAGGGCGCGCGCGATCGCGACGCGCTGCCGCTGACCGCCGGACAGCTGAGCGGGCCGCTTGCCCGCGTGGTCGGCCACGCCGACGGCGTCGAGCAGCTCCAGGGCCCGCGCCCGCACGCTCGACGGGCGGCGGCCCCGCAGGTGCGCGAGCAGCTCCAGTTGCTCCAGCGCGGTGAGCGAGCCCAGCAGCTGCGGCGACTGGAACACCATGCCGATGCGGTCCAGGCGCGCCCGGGTCGCGTCGGCGACGCTCGTGGTGGGCGTGAAGACGACGTCGTCGCCGATGCGGACCGCGCCGCGGGTGGGGTTCGTCAGCCCGGCGGCCACGGCCAGCAGGCTGGACTTGCCCGCCCCGGACGGGCCGAGCAGGGCTGTCGTCGTGCCGGCCGGGACGGCGAGGTCGACGTCGTCCACGGCGGTGAGCGTGCCGTCGCCGTCGGGGTAGACGAGGGTGATGCGGTCGAGGTGCAGGTCCATCGGGATCCTCCTGTGTGCCGTCTGTGCGAGCGATGTCAGCGCGCCGCGAGCGCGGCGTGCGGGTCGATGCGGGTGATGCGGGCGATCGAGACGGCGGCGCCCGCCAGGCCGAGCAGCACCAGGGCGGCGGCCGGCACCAGCGTCGTCGCGGCCGTCACGACCACCGGGACGACGTCCGGCAGCAGCGACGCCCCCGCGACCGTGAGGCCGGTGCCCACCGCCACGCCGCCGACCAGCAGCACCGCCGCCTGCCCGAGCGCGTCGCGCAGCAGGTAGCGTGTCGAGGCCCCGAGCGCCTTGAGCACCGCGACGTCGCCCGAGCGGCCGATCGTCCAGACGGTGAAGAACGCGCCCACCACCAGCGCGGAGATGACCAGCAGGAAAGCCTGCATCGTCGAGAGCGACGTGTTCTCGCCGGCGAACGACGCCACCGCCGAGCGTGCGTCCGACGTCGTGACCGTCGTCGTGCCGAGCGTGGCGTCCGCGCCGGCCAGGTCGGCGTCGGCGACTCCGTCGTCGGCCGTGGTGAGTGCGACGACGGTCGCGACGTCGTCGTCGCCGGTCGCGCCGCGCGCGCCGACCGCCTGCCAGTCGTCGAGCGTGGTCCACACGACCGGCGTGTGCGAGAACGACTCGTCGGCGTCGACCGTCGCGGCGACCGTGAGCTCGGCGCCGCCGAGCGTGACCGTGTCGCCGGTGCTCGCGCCGAGCGCGTCCGCCGCTCCGGGCGTGAGCACCACCGTGCCGGGGTCGACGTCGACCCCGCCCGGTACGAGGCCCGAGCCGTCCGTCACGCCCAGCGCGGTGACGGACGCCGTCGTGCTGTCCGAGCCGGCGCGCGTCGTCGCGAGGCCCAGCGGCTCGGCCGACTCCACGCCGGGCACGTCGGCCCAGCCCTCCCACTGGTCGCTCGTCACGCGGGACGCCGTGAACTCGGGGGAGTCGCCGGCGGTGGGCATCGAGAACGCGAGGTGGTCGGCGGGCAGGTCGGTGACCGCCGACGTCGACTCGCGGGCCAGGCCCGCCGTCAGGGACGCGAGGAACGTGACCAGGAGGGTGATCAGCACGATCACCACGGACATGAGGACGAAGCGGCCACGAGCGTGGCGCAGGTCGCGCAGGGCGACGAACACGGGAGGACCTCCGAGGTCGAGGGGACGGGGTTGACTCCAGCCTCTGTGGCACGCCGCCCGCGATCATCGGGACCCGGGGTGATCCTGCGGCGTCGAAGGGTGGCCCCCGCGCTCCACCTTTCGGACGATGCGCCGGCGCGCCGCGCGGCTACCGTGGATCGGGTGATCCACCGCCCCCAGCCGTCGGCGACGCGCGCCCTGATCCTGGGGCTCGACGTCCTGCTCGCGGCGCTCGCCGTGGTCGCCGTCGTGCAGGCCCCGCCCGGGCGGACGTGGCCGTCCGTCGTCGTGGCCGCGGTGCTCGTCGCCGTGTACGTCACCGGACGCCGGGCGGTGCGGGTGCACGACCGGGCCGTCGACACCCCGCGCGGCGCCTGGTGGCCGGACTCCGCGTGGATCGCCGCCCTCGTGGTCCCGTGGGTGGTGCTGCTGTGGCTCTCGCCCGCCGCCCTCTGGTTCGCCTTCCCGCTGATGATCCTGCAGATGCACGTGCTCGGGCCGCACCGCGGCGTCCTCGCCGTGGGTGTCACGACGGCGCTCGCCGTCGCCGAGGGCCTCCTGGTGCAGGCCGACGCCGACGACCCGTGGACCGGGTTCGTGCTCGGCCCCGTGCTGGGTGCCGCCGTGGCGGTGGGCGTCGTGCTGGGCATCGAGGCGTTCGTGCGCGAGTCGCAGACGCGGCAGCGGACCGTGGACGAGCTGACCCAGGTGCGCCAGCACCTCGCCCAGGCCGAGCGGGAGCGGGCCGTCACCGAGGAGCGGGCCCGCCTGGCGCGCGACATCCACGACACCCTCGCCCAGTCGCTGTCCGCGATCGAGCTGCTCCTGCGGGCCGCAGACGACGCCGTCGGCACCGACGACGCGAGGGCCCGAGACCTCGTCGGCCAGGCCCGCGGCGCCGTCCGCGACAGCCTCGCCGAGGCGCGCCGCGTCGTGCAGGACCTCACGCCGCCCGACCTCGACCGCACCACCCTCGTCGCCGCGCTGCGTCGTGTGGCCGCGCGGCAGCCGCTGGACGTGTCCGTGCGCACCGCCGGCGACGTCCGGCCCCTGCCCGTGCCCGTCGAGACGGCGCTGCTGCGCGTCGCCCAGTCCGCGCTCGCCAACGTGGCGCAGCACTCGGGTGCAGGTCGTGCCCGGCTCACGCTCACCTACGAGCGGGACACCGTCACCCTCGACGTCGTGGACGACGGTCGCGGCTTCGACCCGGAGGCCGTCGCGCGTGCCGCGGGGGCCACCGGGCGCGGCTTCGGGCTGCCGTCCGTCCGGTCGCGGGCGCAGGAGCTGGGTGGCACCGTCGCGCTCGAGACGTCGCCGGGCGCGGGCACCGCCCTGGCGGTCACGCTGCCGGTGGAGGTGCCATGATCGACGTCGTGCTCGCGGACGACCACCCCGTGGTGCGCGCCGGGCTGCGGGCCGTGGTGGACGGGCAGCCGGACATGCGCGTCGTGCACGAGACCGGCACCGCCGAGGACCTCCTCGCCTGGCTCGACGACGGCGGGCGGGCCGACGTCGTCCTGCTCGACCTGCGGTTCGGCGACGCCGGCCCGGGCGGGACCCGGCTCGGCGGCGCCGAGGCGACCGGCACCGTGGTGCACCGGCACGCGACGCCGGTGCTCGTCGTCACCACCTACGGCACGGACGCCGACATCCTCGCCGCCGTGGAGGCGGGGGCCACCGGCTACCTGCTCAAGGACGCGCCCACGGAGGAGCTGGCCCGCGCCATCCGCTCCGCCGCGGCGGGCGAGGTCACCCTCGGGGCCGACGTGCAGCGACGGCTCCTCGGCCGCATGCGGTCGCCGGGCGAGGCGCTCAGTGCCCGCGAGCTCGAGGTGCTGCGCCTCGTCACGGCCGGCCGCTCCAACGACGCCATCGCGCGCGAGCTCTTCGTCTCCGTCGCGACCGTGAAGTCCCACCTGGCGCACATCAACACCAAGCTGGGCACCCAGTCGCGCACCGAGGCCGCCGCCGTCGCCCGCGAGCGCGGGATGCTCTAGCGGCGCGTGCCGCGAGCGACTGCCAACAGCGGAATCCCGTTGCCCGGCGTCACCCGGCTCGGGCAGAGTCCGGCCATGACGATCCGCTACCCGCGCCCCCTCCGTCCCGGCGACACGATCGGCGTCACCGCGCCGTCGGCCGGCGTCGTCCCCGCCCTCCAGGAGCGGCTGCTGCACGCCGCCGACGTCGTGCGCGCGAAGGGCTACGACGTGCGCCTCGGCGAGACGCCCACGGGCGAGGGGATCGTCAGCGCGCCGGCGGAGGTGCGCGCGGCCGAGGTCACCGCGATGCTCACGGACCCGGCGGTGCGCGCCGTCGTGCCGCCGTGGGGCGGGGAGCTGGCGACGGACCTGCTGGGACGCCTCGACTGGGACGCCCTCGGCGCGGACCCGACGTGGCTGGTCGGGTTCTCGGACGTCTCGACCCTCATGCTGCCGCTGACGCTGCGCACCGGCGTCGCGACGCTGCACGGTCAGAACCTCATGGACACCCCCTACGACGTGCCGGAGGGCATCGTCGGCTGGTGGGACGTCGCCGCGTCGGCGCAGGACGGCGGGGCGCTGGCGCAGCGCTCGCCGCGCCGGTTCCGCTCGTCGGGCTGGGACGACTACGAGAACGAGCCGGAGGTGTCGACGTGGACGCTCGACGCCGCCGGCTCCTGGCTGCGGCTCGACGGCGAGGACCCGGGCGCGCCGGTCGACGTCCAGGGGCGGCTGATCGGCGGCTGCCTGGAGACCGTCTCGCTGCTCGCGGGCACGCCGTACGGCGACGTGGCCCGGTTCGCGGCGGAGCACGCGCCGGAGGGCCTGGTCGTGTACCTGGACATCCTCGAGTGGGAGGCGCTCGAGGTCGGCCGGGCCCTGTGGGCGATGCGGCACGCGGGCTGGTTCGACGCGGCGCGCGCGGTGCTGGTGAGCCGCACGCACGCGCCGGACTCGGACGGCTTCACCCAGCGCGACGCCGTCCGGGACGCGCTGGGCGACCTGGGGATCCCGCTGCTCGCGGACGTCGAGTGCGGGCACGTGCCGCCGTACCTCGCCCTGGTGAACGGTGCGCTCGCGCGCGTGCAGCACGGGCCCGAGGAGTCGGTGATCACCCAGCGGCTCGTGCCATGACCCTCACGCTGCTCGGCGACCACCGCGACCACCCCAGCCACCGGGAGCTCGACGCCCTCGTGCCGCGCCTCGCGGACGAGCTCGGCATCGAGGCCGAGCGGGTGCCCACCGACGCGCCGTTCGACGTGCGCGCCTACGACGGGATCTGGCTCGTCCCCGGCCCGCTCGTGAGCCCGTCGCCCCGGGGAGACGATCGGATCGACGGTGCGACGGGGGAGGGCAGGATGGGCGGCGATGACGAGCCCGGCGCGTCGGCGGCGTTCGCGGCGCTGCTGCGCGACTGGGATGCCGCGATCGTGGCCAACGGCGCGCCGGCGATCGACCGGTTCCTCGACCCGGGCTGGACCCTCGTCGGGACGGACGGCGCGGTGCAGGACCGTGCCGGCTTCCTCGGCCTCGTGGCATCGGGGAGCTGGTGCACACCCGGATGTCGGCGGAGCTGGTGTCGGTGCGCGTGCACGACGGCGTCGCGGTCACGCTGGCCCGCGGTGTCTCCGCAGGCGCGTGGCGCGGGGCGCCGTTCCGGGACGAGGAGTGGTCGGTGGACACGTTCGTGCGGCAGGGCTCCGGGTGGCGCTGCGTCCATACCGTCGTGGTGCCGGCGTCTCGGTAGGGGCCGGGGGCGCCGTCAGGTTCAGGTCGCGAGCGAGCCGCGGACCACCGAGTCGCTGGAGTGCGCGGGGTCGCCGTCGAGGGGCTCCTCCGAGACGTCCACCACGGAGTATGCGGCGAGGTCGAGCCCCTCCGGGACGTCGAACCGTCCTTCGCCGCTCTCGAGCACACCGAGGCTCACCAGACCGCTGACGTCGGGCGTGAGCAGCCACACCTCCCGGTACGTCCCCTCGGGCGCGGGGGCGTCGACCGAGACGACGATCTCGCGGCGCCCGTCCGCCGTGGTGCGCAGCACCGCCTCGCCCGAGGACCCCGCCCAGTCGGGCAGCGGGTCGAGCGTCGCGCTGGCGACCGTCGTCTCCGCCGGCTCGAGGGTGCGCCGTTCCCACAGGACGCCGCCGACGAGCCCGAGGACCAGGGCCGTGCACGCCGCGACGAGAGCGGGCACCCAGGAGCGTCGCGCCCGCCGGGTCGCGAGCTGGTCGGTCACCGGGGCGGGGGCCTGGTCCGGGGGCTGGCTCGCGGGCACGTCCCCGAGCCCCAGCTCCGCGTGGACGCGCGCCCAGACCTCCGGGCCCGGGGGGACCAGCTCGGGCGCGGTGCCCGGAGCGCGCATGCGGGCGGACACCCGCTCCAGGTCCCGCACCGTCGCGGCGCAGGCAGGGCAGCCGGCGAGGTGGTCGCGCTGCGCCGGGTCGAGCACGTCCTCGCCGAGCGCGCAGAGCGCGAGCGTCTCGTCATCGATGTGCGGCACCGTCCACCTCCAATCGGTCGCGCAGCCGGATCAGGCTTCGTCGGACGTGACTCTTGACGGTACCGAGCGGCAGGTCGAGCTCCTGGGCGATCTGGACGTGGGTCAGGCCCCGGAAGAACGCGAGGCGCAGGATGGTCCCGGCGGGGTCGCCGAGCATCCGGAGCTCGTCGTCGAGGACGATCCTGTCGGCCACCTCGTCGACCGGTGACTCGGCGGGCGGTCCGCCCGGCGCGGCCTGGCGGACGGCGTCCTGGGACCGCCGCGCCCGGGCACGGGCCTCGTGGGCGTCCGCGACGGCGTGCCGGGTGATCCCGACCAGCCACGCCGGGAGCCTGGACCGCTCGGGGTCGTAGCGGTGCCGTCCGCGCCACGCCGAGACGAAGACCTGCTGCGTGACGTCCTCCGCGTCGGCGCGCGAGCCCAGCGACCGGAGCGCGATCGTGTGCACCAGCGCCGACCACTGCCGGAAGGCCTCCGCGAGCGCGGCCTCGTCGCCGTCGGCGAACCGTCGCCCCAGGCGCTGCACGTCGAGACCCGCGTCGTCGAGACCCGCGTCGTCGAGCTCGGCGTCGTCGCGCTTCAGGGCGTGTCCTCGAAGTGGGTCAGCGGCCGCGGCAGACGGTCGACCGCGGTGGGGCACGGCCGATCGTACGGCCGCCGGGGTGGGCGGGCCACCGGGTCGGGGAGCGCTGCGAGGCGCCCTCATCCCCGGAGGACCGCGGTCACCACGACGTTCTCCGTGTACGACCGGGCGCGGGCGTCCCACGCGCCGCCGCACGTCACCAGGACGAGGCGGGGTGGACCCCCCCGGTCGAAGACGTCGTCCGGGACGAGCGTGGTCTTCGCCGTGGCCTCGGTCCGTTCCACTGTGTAGGTGTAGGTGCTGCCGTCCGCCGTGCGTACGCGGGCGGTGGCACCGGGTTCGGCGGCCGCGAGGCGGGCGAAGGGGCCCACCTTCTCGGCGTCGTCGACGTGCGCGGCGACGACCGTCGCGCCACCGTCGCTGGCGGGCGCCGCCCCGAACCGGTACCAGCCGGCGACGTCGGCGGAGCCCGGTAGGTCCATCCGGCCCCGGTCGTCCACGCCGACGGCGCGGACGCGGACGTCGATGCCCAGCGCGGGAACCTCGACACGGGTCGGCGCCGGCGGGGCCGGCGGGGGGACGTCGCGCGCCGGCCGGACGGGCGCGAGGGCGACGGCCGGGGTGGGCGGGGCCTCGGGCACCGCCGCCGTCGTGTCGGCCGCCTGCGGGGGTGCGTCCGGCGTTGCGGCCGGCCGGTACGCGCTGGGGCCCGGGGCACAGGCGGACAGGGCGAGCGCGAGCGCGACCGCCGTGGTGGGGGGGGGGGGGGGGGCCCCCCCCCCCCCCCCCCCCGCGCCGGGGGGGGGCCCCCCCCGGGGGGCGGAAAAAGGCGGGGGGGGGGAGAGGT